>NZ_JBVIRL010000028.1:0-93396 GCF_055576085.1 Kitasatospora sp. NPDC033851
GACTTTTGGCACGCTGTTGAGTTCTCAAGGAACGGACGCTTCCTTCGGACCGCCTTCCAGCGGACCCTCCGGGCTTCGTTCTTTCGTGTTCCCAGTTTACCAGATGTTTTCCGCTCCGTTTACCGGGGCTTTTCGCATCTGAAATCTGGTGTTAACCGCCAAGTTGTGGCGACTCGACCAACCATAGCGGGTCGGTGACCGGAGTGCGAATCGAGGCGCGCTCGGTGTCACCCGGTCGGCGGCATGATTTGTTGCTCTCGCGAGCATATACAGCAATGGTCCCGATTCGCCAAGATGCCTGTAGAGTTCGGCACATCGGCCGAGAGGACTAGACCACTCGCGGGCTGGCGAGACGCTCGCCGACAGGCGGGCGGGGGCGGGGTTTTCGCCCGGGAATGTTGACAGATGTCCGAAGTTGACATGATTTAGGCTTCAGCTGATCGTCGTGCCGCTCCTCGCGGCCGCTCGCTGTACTGCGCCCTTGGGAGGCACCACCATGACCACTGTGACGTCGCCGCTGACCGGCAAGGTCGTCGGGCTCGCCGGCGTGCCGGACCCGGTGTTCTCGGGCGCGATGGTCGGCCCCGGTACCGCGATCGACCCGGTTCGTCGGCCCACCGAGGCGCTCTCTCCGGTGGACGGCGTCGTCGTCTCCATGCACCCGCACGCCTTCGTCGTCGTGGACGCCGAGGGCCACGGTGTGCTGACCCACCTCGGGATCGACACCGTCCAGCTCAACGGCGAGGGCTTCGAGCTGCTCGTCACCAAGGGCGACACGGTGACCCGCGGCCAGGCCGTCATCAAGTGGGACCCGTCCGCCGTCGAGGCCGCCGGCAAGTCGCCGATCTCGCCGATCGTCGCGCTGGAGGCCACCCCGGACTCGCTCGGCGACCTGCGGGAGGACGGCGAGGCCGTCTCCGGCGAGCCGCTGTTCAGCTGGAGCTGACCCTCTCGGCCACCGATACACACCCGCCCCGCAGGAAGTGACGGGGCGGCCCGGCACTCAGCGGTTCCCGGCGGGGCCGCTCCTCTCAGCGGAGACAGGTAGATGGAGAAGACACTGCGCGGCGTGGGTGTCAGCCACGGGGTCGCGATCGGCCAGGTGCGGCACATGGGGACGGCGGTTCTGGAGCCCCCGGCCACCCAGATCCCGACCGAGGACGCCCCGCGGGAGCAGGCACGCG
This sequence comes from Kitasatospora sp. NPDC033851, assembly GCF_055576085.1. NCBI lineage: Bacteria > Bacillati > Actinomycetota > Actinomycetes > Kitasatosporales > Streptomycetaceae > Kitasatospora > Kitasatospora sp. NPDC033851. Next base: position 1,185 of record NZ_JBVIRL010000028.1, read on the forward strand.
CCCAGGCCGCCGTGGAGGCGGTCGCCGCCGACCTGACCGCGCGCGGCAACCTGGCGGGCGGCGAGGCGCAGGCCGTCCTCGAGGCCCAGGCGCTGATGGCGCAGGACCCCGAGCTGATGGCCGACGTGTCCCGCCGGATCGCCGTCGGCAGCAGTGCCGAGCGCGGTGTGTACGACGCCTTCGCCGCCTACCGCGCGCTGCTCGCCTCCGCCGGGGAGTACCTGGCCGGGCGGGTCGCCGACCTGGACGACGTGCGGAACCGGATCGTGGCCCGGCTGCTCGGAGTGCCGATGCCGGGTGTGCCGGACAGCGACGAGCCGTACGTGCTGTTCGCGCGGGACCTGGCGCCGGCCGACACCGCGCTGCTGGACCCGACGCTGGTGCTCGGCTTCGTGACCGAGGAGGGCGGGCCGACCAGCCACAGCGCCATCCTGGCGCGGGCGATGGGCGTGCCGGCCGTCGTGGCGCTGCCCGGTGCGACCGATGTCGCCGAGGGCACCGTCGTCGCGGTGGACGGCAGCTCGGGCGATGTGCTGCTGGAGCCGTCGCAGGAGAGGCAGGACGAGCTGCGGGCGATCGCCGCCGAGCGCAAGGCCGCGCTGGCCGCTTCCTCCGGTCCGGGGCAGACCTCGGACGGGCACCGCGTCCCGCTGCTCGCCAACGTGGGTGGCCCGGCGGACGTGCCGGCCGCGCTGGAGAACGGCGCCGAGGGCGTCGGCCTGTTCCGTACCGAGTTCCTGTTCCTGGACGACTCGGCGAAGGCTCCCGGCGAGGAGAAGCAGGTCGAGGCGTACCGCAAGGTGCTGGAGGCCTTCCCCGAGGGCCGGGTCGTGGTCCGGGTGCTCGACGCGGGCGCGGACAAGCCGCTGGACTTCCTGACTCCGGCCGACGAGCCGAACCCGGCGCTCGGCGTACGCGGTCTCCGTACCCTGCTGGAGCACCCCGAGGTGCTGCGCACCCAGCTGCGGGCGCTGGCCACGGCGGCCGCGGGTCTGCCGGTGCACCTGGAGGTGATGGCGCCGATGGTGGCCGACCGCCAGGACGCCAAGGACTTCGCGACCGCGTGCCGCGAGGCCGGGCTGGACGCCAAGTTCGGTGCGATGGTGGAGATCCCCTCGGCCGCGCTGCGGGCCAGGTCGATCCTTCAGGAGGTCGAGTTCCTGTCTCTGGGGACCAACGACCTGGCGCAGTACACCTTCGCGGCCGACCGCCAGGTCGGTGCGCTGGCTCGGCTGCAGGACCCGTGGCAGCCGGCGCTGCTGGACCTGATCGCCGCGGCGGCCGACGCCGCGCGGGCGAGCGGCAAGAGCTGCGGCGTCTGCGGCGAGGCGGCCTCCGACCCGCTGCTGGCCGTGGTGCTGACCGGTCTGGGCGTCACCAGCCTCTCGATGGGCTCCGCGTCGATCCCGTACGTGCGGACCGCGCTGGCCAAGTACACGCTGGCGCAGTGTCGCCGGGCGGCCGAGGCGGCCCGGGCCGCGGACAGCGCCGAGGAGGCGCGGGTCGCGGCGCAGCAGGTGCTGTCCGGCGAGTAAGGGCCGAATAACAGCGCTGAAGGCGAGAACACGAGAAGGGGCGCCCTCACCATCGCGGTGGGGGCGCCCCTTTCGTGTGCGTCGGGGAGGTCAGGCCCGGCGGTCGATGCGGAGCCGCTCGAAGAAGCGCAGGTGCTCGATGTTGTCGACGGAGCCGGGGTTGACGGCCTGCTCCAGCGGGGTGCCGGAGAGGATGCGCTTGACCGGGACCTCGATCCGCTTGCCGGTGAGGGTGTGCGGGAGGCCGCGGACGGCGATGACCTCGTCGGGGACGTGGCGCGGGGAGAGTTCGGTGCGCAGCGAGGTGCGGATGCGGCCGATGAGGTCGTCGTTCAGTTCGGCGCCGGGGGCGAGGACGACGAACAGCGGCATCCAGTAGCCGCCGTCGGGTTCCTCCAGGCCGATGACCAGGGACTCGGCGATCTCGGGGAGGCGCTCGACCACCTCGTAGATGTCCGAGGAGCCCATCCGGACGCCCTGACGGTTGAGGGTGGAGTCGGAGCGGCCGTGGATGACGACGGTGCCCCGGGAGGTGACGGTGATCCAGTCGCCGTGGCGCCAGATGCCGGGGTACATGTCGAAGTAGCTGTCGTGGTACCGGGTGCCCTCGGGGTCGTTCCAGAAGCCGGTGGGCATGGACGGGATGGGCTTGGTGACGACGAGTTCGCCGACCGCGTCGGTGAGCGGCTTGCCCTGGACGTCCCAGGACTCGACGGCGGCGCCGAGGCAGGGGGCCTGGATTTCGCCGAGGTACACCGGGAGGGTGGGGACGCCGCCGACGAAGCAGGAGCAGACGTCGGTGCCGCCGCTGACGGAGGCGAGCCAGACGTCCTCCTTGACCTCGTCGTAGATCCAGCGGAAGCCGTCGGGGGGCAGCGGGGAGCCGGTGGTGCCGATGCAGCGCACGGCGGAGAGGTCGAGGTCGCGGCCGGGGTGGAGCTCGGCCTTGCGGCTGGCGATCACGTAGGCGGCGGAGGTTCCGAGGACGGTGGCGCCGGTGCGGGCGGCGACGGACCAGAGGGCGCCGGTGTCGGGGTGGCCGGGGCTGCCGTCGTAGGTGACGATCGTGGACCCGACGAGGAGGCCGGCCAGCAGGAAGTTCCACATCATCCAGCCGGTGGAGGTGTACCAGAGGAAGCGGTCCTGGGGGCCGAGGTCGAGGTGGAGGCCGGCCTGCTTGAGGTGTTCGAGCAGGATGCCGCCCTGGCTCTGGATGATGGCCTTGGGCAGGCCAGTGGTGCCGGAGGAGTAGAGGACCCAGAGCGGGTGGTCGAAGGGGACCGGCTCGAAGACCGGCTCGACGTCGTCGGAGACCAGGTCGTCCCAGGTCAGGGCACCCTCGGGGGCGGGGGCGCCGAGCAGCGGGATGTGGACGACAGTGCGCAGGCTGGGGAGCTCGCGGCGCAGCTCGGCGACGACCTCGGTGCGGTCGTGGTCCTTGCCGCCGTAGTGGTAGCCGTCGATGGCGAAGAGGACGGCGGGTTCGATCTGCTGGAGGCGGTCGAGGACGCTGCGGGCGCCGAAGTCGGGGGCGCAGCTGGTCCAGATCGCGCCGACGGCGGCGGTGGCGAGGAGGGCGACGGCGGCCTGCGGGATGTTGGGCAGGTAGGCGCTGACGCGGTCGCCGGGGCCGATGCCCTGGGCGCGCAGGGCGGCGGCGAGGGAGCCGACCTGGCGGCGGAGTTCGGACCAGGTGAGGGCGACGGGCTGCTCGGTGGTCTCGTCGAGGTGGAGGATCGCGGGGCGGTCGGCGTTGGCGCTCTTCTCACCGTCGGGGCCGGGCTCGGCCGCGCGCAGGGCGTGCTCGGCGTAGTTGAGGCGGGCGCCGGGGAACCAGCGGGCGCCCGGCATGGCCGGGTCGGCGAGGACGGCCTCGGGGGCCTGGGTGAAGCGGACGTCGAACCACTGGGTGACCGCGGTCCAGAACCGGTCGAGGTCCTCGGTGGACCAGGTATGCAGGTCGGCGTAGCGCTGGGCGGCCTGCTGGTCGTCGGCGGCCGGGGCGAGCGCGGCGGCCGGGGCGCCGTGGTGTTCGGCGGCCCAGGCCTGGAAGGCCACCAGGCTGGTGGCGGCGGCGCGAGCGGGGTTGGGGCGCCAGAGCGGCTGGTCCTGGGGTGGGGTGCTCACGGTGGTGGTCTCCCGGCCGGTGGTGGGGACGGGAGAGCTTGTGGCAGACCCGTCCGGTTGGGCTGTCGGTGCAGACCATGCCATGTGCGCGGCCGTCGCGCCAGGGTCGGCCGCCGAGCGGCGGGGAGGTCAGCGGGGGGCGAACTCGCCGCTGAACCAGCGGCTCAGGACCCCGTTGTGGAAGTCCCAGACGAGCGCGGTGTCGGCGGTGGCGAGCAGCCAGCCGTCGGTCTCGTCGGTGGGGTGCGAGGGCGGGAGCTCGGCGAGCGGGCGGGCGGGGAGCAGGCCGCAGAGCATCACGAAGCGGCCGTAGGGGTCGGAGGCGGTGTGGATCAGGGTGACCTCGGTGGGGTCGGCCGCGATGCCGGTCTCCTCCTGCAGTTCGCGGACGCAGGCCTGCTGCCAGCTCTCGCCGTAGTCCATGTAGCCGCCGGGGAAGGCGAGTTCGCCGTAGCCGGGTTCGATGGTGCGGCGGATGACGACCAGGGCGGGGTCGGCGTCGGGCCGGGTGACGGGGAGGACGGTGACCGCGACGGGCAGCGGGTTGCGGTAGCTGATCTCGGTGCAGCCCGGGCAGGTGCGGGGCCAGGCCCGGGTGCCGGCCGGGTAGGGCGTACCGCAGAAGTGGCAGTGGGAGAACGGCCGGTGGACGGCCTGGGTCGCTTCGTCAGTGGTCATGGCCGGATGGTAGCCCCGGTGGCGTGACCGGGTCCCCGGGTCTTCGGTGATCAGACCGGCGGGCCAGCAGGTGATCAGGCGAGCGGGTGATCAGTGCGGCCCGGCGTCGCCGGGCGGGTCCTCGCGGGTGGGACGGAGCAGGGCGGGGTGCAGCAGGCCTGCGCCGCCGGCGTGGTAGGTGCGGGCGCGGGGGCCGCCGCGGGCGCCGCCGCGCTCGGTGGTGGTGCCGGTGCTCTCGACGAAGCCGGGGACGGAGAGGACCTTGCGGTGGAAGTTGCCGGGGTGGAGCTTCTCGTCCCAGACCGCCTCGTAGACGGCGCGCAGGTCCGGGATGGTGAAGTCGTGGGGCAGGAAGGCGGTGGCCAGCGGGCTGTACTCGAGCTTGGCACGCACCCGGTCGAGCCCGTCGGCGAGGATCCGGGCGTGGTCGAAGGCCAGCGTGAGCGCAGTGGGGCCGGTGCGCCCGTCGACGCCACCCCCGTGGGTGTCGGCGGGCGCACCGGCGGCTCGGGACCGGCCGCTGGGCCGGAGGTCCAGGTCGCGGACGGGGTGCCAGGCGGCGGCCGCGGCGTCCGTCCCGGCCTGGGGGTCGGGAAGGTCCGGTGCGAAGGCGAGGTAGGCGACGGAGACGACGTGCATCCGCGGATCCCGGTCGGGGGCGCCGTAGGTGCCGAGCTGCTCGAGGTGGAAGCGGCAGAGCTTGGCCTCGGCGTCGGCGGCACCCTGCAGGCCCGTCTCCTCGGCGAGTTCGCGGGCGGCGGCCTCGTCCAGGCTCTCCTCGCCGGCCCGAAGGAAGCCGCCGGGCAGCGCCCAGCAGCCCTGGTAGGGCGGGGCTCCGCGCTCGACGAGCAGGACGTGCAGGCTGCCGTGGCGCAGGGTCAGGGCCACCACGTCGACCGTGACGGCGATCGGGGCGTAGGCGCGCGGGTCGTACGCGGCGAGCCACTCCTGCTCGGCCTCGGGCCCGGTGCCGGGCCGGTCGTCCGCCGCCATCGCCGGTTCCTCTCCGTGCTCGCGGTGCTCGCTCTTGTCTTCAGTGTTGTCAGGTGCTGCTGTTCAGGTGCTGTCGTTCTCGGGCTGAGCACAACGTAGCGATCCGGGTTCCCCGGCGGCAAATGCTTTTCCCGGTCGGCCGGGGCGCCGGCCTTCTAGGCTGTGACCAGCAACGACCGCGTCAGAGGAGGCCGACATGCCCACTGCTCCCCCGCCGGACTTCGCCACGGCGCTGGCCGCCGGTCCGCTGGTGCTGGACGGTGGGATGTCGAACCAGTTGGCGGCGGCGGGGCACGACCTGTCGGACGAGCTGTGGTCGGCGCGGCTGCTGGCGGACGACCCGGGGGCGGTGGTGGCGGCGCACCGGGCGTACTTCGAGGCCGGCGCGGACGTCGCCATCACGGCGAGCTACCAGGCGAGCTTCGAGGGCTTCGCCCGTCGCGGCGTCGGTCGGGCGCAGGCCGCGCGGCTGCTGGCGAGCAGCGTGGAGCTGGCCCGGGAGGCGGCGCGGGCCGAGCCCGGCAGGCGGCGGCGCTGGGTGGCGGCGTCGGTGGGCCCGTACGGGGCGGTGCTGGCGGACGGTTCGGAGTACCGGGGCCGGTACGGGCTGGGCGTCGCGGAGCTGGTGGCCTTCCACCGGCCGCGGCTGGAGGTGCTGGCGGCGGCCCGGCCGGACGTGCTGGCGTTGGAGACGGTGCCGGACGCGGACGAGGCCCGGGCGCTGCTGGAGCTGGTGCGCGGGCTGGGGGTGCCGGCCTGGCTGTCGTACAGCGTCGAGGGGGACCGGACCCGGGCCGGGCAGCCGCTCGCGGAGGCGTTCGCGCTCGCGGCGGAGGTGGACGAGGTGCTGGCGGTGGGCGTCAACTGCTGTACGCCACAGGACGCGGACCGGGCGGTGGCGCTGGCCGCCGAGGTGACCGGGAAGCCGGTGGTGGTCTACCCGAACAGTGGGGAGGAGTGGGACGCCGGGCGCCGTGGCTGGCACGGGGAGGCGACCTTCCGCTCGGCCCGGGTGGGCGGCTGGCTCGCGGACGGGGCCCGGCTGGTGGGCGGCTGCTGCCGGGTCGGGCCGGACGGGATCGCGGCGCTCGCGGCGGAGGTGGCGGTGCGCCGGGGTCCGTCGAACGACCTGGAAGGCTGAGACCCGGCCGGAGTGAGGCCGGAGAATCGCGGGAGCCGGAGCACCGCAGGGGCCCGAGATTCCGGCCCCTGGCACCCGGCCGGGGACCGGTTACCGAGGGGGAAGGTGCACGGAGCCAGTACGGCCTGGCAGACTCGTCCCGTCACCACTGCGGTCGACATTGTCGACCGCCTGTCAGCGCGGAGGTATCCATGCCCGGCCCGATCCAGTCGCTTTCCCGGGCCGCCGCGATCATGCGCCTGCTGGCCGGCGGCGAGCGCCGCCTCGGCCTGTCCGAGGTCTCGACGGCGCTGGGCCTCGCCAAGGGCACCGCGCACGGCATCCTGCGCACGCTGCAGCAGGAGGGGTTCGTCGAGCAGGACCCGGAGAGCGGCAAGTACCAGCTGGGCGCGGAGCTGCTGCGGCTGGGGCAGAGCTATCTGGACGTGCACGAGCTGCGGGCGCGGGCCCTGGTGTGGGCGGACGACCTGGCCCGGGCGGCCGGGGAAACGGTCTACCTGGGGGTGCTGCACCAGCAGGGCGTGCTGATCGTGCACCACGTGTTCCGGCCGGACGACACCCGCCAGGTGCTGGAGGTCGGCTCGATGCAGCCGCTGCACAGCACCGCGCTCGGCAAGATGCTGCTGGCCTACGACCCGGTCGCACGTGGGGAGTTGGGCGACGGTCCGTACGAGTCGTACACCATGCGCACGCTCACCGAGGCCGCCGACGTGGACGCCGAGTGCGCGCTGATCCGCGAGCGCGGCTGGGCCGACGCGGTCGAGGAGACCTGGGAGGGCGTGGCCTCGATCGGCGCGCTGATCCAGGACCGGCGGCGCAACCCGGTGGGCGCGGTGTGCATCAGCGGGCCGGTGGAGCGGGTCTGCGAGGACGGCTTCGTGAGGCCCTCGCTGGTGGCCTCGGTACGCAGCGCGGCGCGCGCGATCTCGCGCGATCTGGGTGCCGGGCGGTTCTGAAAAAGCGTTCACATCGTCACGCTGAGGCGCGGACGGGCGGTAGGCCTGTCCGCGCCTTGGCGTTTTGTCCTGTTTCGGGGCGCTCCGCTCGGTAACTTCGGGGAGCGGGCCGAGGCAAGGGTCACAGCTGCGTAACCCCGCCTTGACGTGGGGGCGACCTGGGGAGGAAGCTTCCGCATGACGGTCGACATTGTCGAACGATGGCCGGGGAGATCACTCCCCCAGTGCGCTCACCCACACAGCGATCGACCGGCCGCCCACCCCCACCCACACCTCCGGGCCATATGGACAAGGGAGTCTTTGTGTCCGCGTTCTCCAACGGCGACGTATTCGTCGGCGAAACCCTCGGCACCGCCGCCCTGATACTCCTCGGCGGTGGCGTTTGCGCCGCCGTGACCCTCAAGAAGTCGAAGGCCGTCAACGCCGGCTGGCTGGCGATCACCTTCGGCTGGGGATTCGCGGTCCTCATCGCCGCCTACATGTCGGCTCCGAAGTCCGGCGCGCACCTCAATCCGGCCGTCACCATCGCGCTCGCGGTGAAGAGCGGCGAATGGAGCCAGGTGCCGCTCTACCTCGGCTCGCAGCTGCTCGGCGCGATCATCGGCGCCGTGCTGGTCTGGGCGACCTACCTCGGACAGTTCAACGCCAACGAGGAGCCCACCCTCGGCATCTTCTCGACCGGGCCCGAGATCCGGAACCCGATCCAGAACGTGCTCACCGAGGTCATCGGCACCTTCGTGCTCTGCTTCGCGATCCTCACCATCGGCACCAACTCCGGCCTCTCCCAGTCCGGCACCGGCACCCTGATGGTCGCCTTCACCGTCGTCGGCATCGGCCTCTCGCTGGGCGGCCCGACCGGCTACGCGATCAACCCGGCCCGTGACCTCGGCCCGCGCATCGCCCACACCCTGCTGCCGATCCCCAACAAGGGCGGCTCGGACTGGTCGTACGCCTGGGTCCCGGTCGTCGGACCGATCATCGGCGGCCTCGCGGCCGGCGGCCTGTACAACGCCCTCTTCTAAAGACCCCTCTTCACAAGAGCGGTGTCGACCCCGCCGAACACGGGGACTGACCGAGAAGCGCGTCAGGCCCACCCACCCCGTACCCCCCGAACCCGAGCCGAGGACCCTCCCATGACCTCCACCGGTAACTACATCGCCGCGATCGACCAGGGCACCACCTCCAGCCGCTGCATCATCTTCGGCGCCGACGGCCGGATCGTCTCCGTCGACCAGCAGGAGCACCGGCAGATCTTCCCCCAGCCCGGCTACGTCGAGCACGACGCCAGCGAGATCTGGACCCGGGTGCAGTCGGTCGTCCGCGGTGCCCTGGAGAAGGCCGGACTGACCAAGGACGACATCCGCGCCATCGGCATCACCAACCAGCGCGAGACCACCGTCCTGTGGGACAAGAACACCGGTGAGCCGGTGCACAACGCGCTGGTGTGGCAGGACACCCGCACCGAGGGGCTCTGCCGCGAGCTGGGCCGCAACGTCGGCCAGGACCGCTTCCGCCGCGAGACCGGCCTCCCGCTGGCCAGCTACTTCGCCGGCCCGAAGATCCGCTGGCTGCTGGACAACGTCGAGGGCCTGCGCGAGCGCGCCGAGGCCGGCGACATCCTGTTCGGCACCATGGACACCTGGGTGATCTGGAACCTCACCGGCGGTGTCGACGGCGGCAAGCACGTCACCGACGTGACCAACGCCAGCCGCACCATGCTGATGAACCTGAAGACGCTCGCCTGGGACGAGAGCATCGCCGAGTCGATGGGCGTGCCGATGGCCGTCCTCCCGGAGATCCGCTCCTCCGCCGAGGTGTACGGCGAGGCCGTCGGCGACCTGGCCGGCGTCCCGGTCGCCTCCGCGCTCGGCGACCAGCAGGCCGCGCTGTTCGGCCAGACCTGCTTCAACGAGGGCGAGGCCAAGTCCACCTACGGCACCGGCACCTTCCTGCTGCTCAACACCGGCGAGAAGATCGTCAACTCGTACCACGGCCTGCTGACCACCGTCGGCTACCGGATCGGCGACCAGGCCCCGGTGTACGCCCTGGAAGGCTCGATCGCCGTCACCGGCTCGCTCGTCCAGTGGCTGCGCGACCAGCTCGGCATCATCTCCACCGCCGCCGAGATCGAGACCCTCGCCAACACGGTCGAGGACAACGGCGGCGCCTACTTCGTCCCGGCCTTCTCCGGCCTGTTCGCCCCGTACTGGCGCTCCGACGCCCGCGGTGTGATCGCCGGCCTGACCCGGTACGTCACCAAGGGCCACCTGGCCCGGGCCGTCCTGGAGGCCACCGCCTGGCAGACCCGCGAGGTCGTCGACGCCATGCAGAAGGACTCCGGGGTCGAGCTCACCGCCCTCAAGGTCGACGGCGGCATGACCAGCAACAACCTGCTCATGCAGAACATCGCCGACGTCCTGGACGCCCCGGTCGAGCGCCCGTACGTGGCCGAGACCACCGCCCTCGGCGCCGCCTACGCGGCCGGTCTCGCCGTCGGCTTCTGGAACGACCTCGACACCCTGCGGGCCAACTGGCACCGCGCCGCCGAGTGGACCCCGCGCATGGACGAGGCCACCCGGGAGCGTGAGTACAAGAAGTGGCTCAAGGCCGTGGAGCGCACCATGGGCTGGGTGGAGGAGGAAGAGAACAACTGACCGACCAGCCGGTCGGGGCCCCGTGCCCCGGCCGGCCGCCCGCTGTTCCGGCAACGGGCGTCACCGTGTTTCACCGGCCCGCCGCACCGGGCCGACCGGCCTCTCCCGCAGAGGCCGCACCGCACACGAGAGGAGTAACGGCGCCGCCCGACCCGCGCGCCGTACACAACCACCATGGCAACCATCCCGACCCTGGGCGCCGAGCGCACCGCCGGCCGCACCGCCTCCCGCGCCGAGACCCGCGAACTGCTCGGCAAGGCCACCTACGACCTGCTGGTGATCGGGGGCGGCATCCTCGGCACGGCCGTCGCCTGGACCGCGTCCCAGGCCGGCCTGAAGGTCGCCATGGTCGATGCCGGCGACTTCGCCGGTGCCACCTCCAGCGCCTCCTCCAAGCTCGTCCACGGCGGTCTGCGCTACCTGCAGACCGGCGCGGTCAAGCTGGTCGCGGAGAACCACAAGGAGCGCCGCGCGCTCTCCACCGACGTCGCCCCGCACCTGGTCAACCCGCTGACCTTCTTCGTGCCGGTCTACAAGGGCGGCCCGCACGGCGCCGCCAAGCTCGGCGCCGGCGTCTTCCTCTACTCTGCGCTGTCCGCCTTCCGCGACGGCATGGGCCGGGTCTCCACCGCCGCGCACGCCGCCCAGCAGGTGCCCGCGCTGCGCACCGAGGGCCTGCGCTCGGTGGCCGTCTACGGCGACCACCAGATGAACGACTCGCGCGTCGCCGTGATGACCGTGCGCGCCGCGGTCGACGCCGGCGCCGTGGTGCTCAACCACGCCGAGGTCACCGGGCTGCGCTTCACCGGCCGCCGGGTCACCGGTGCCGAGCTCCGCGACCGCCTGGACGGCAGCGAGTTCGGCATCAACGCCCGCCTGGTGCTCAACGCCACCGGCCCGTGGGTCGACCACCTGCGCACGATGGAGGACGCCGGCGCCGCGCCGTCGATCCGCCTCTCCAAGGGCGCCCACGTCGTGGTCAAGCGCCGCTCGCCGTGGCGCGCCGCGCTGACCATCCCGATCGACAAGTACCGCGTCTCCTTCGCCATCCCGTGGGAGGACCACGTCCTCCTCGGCACCACCGACGAGGAGTACACCGGCGACCCCAAGGACGTCCGGGCCACCGACGCGGACATCGACCAGATCATGGGCGAGGCCGCGCACGCGATCCGCGACGAGCACCTCGACCGCGACCTGGTCACCTACTCCTTCGCAGGCCTGCGCGTGCTGCCCGGCGGCCCCGGCGACACCGCCGCCGCCAAGCGCGAGACCGTCGTCACCGAGGGCCGCGGCGGCATGCTGTCGGTCTCCGGCGGCAAGTGGACCACCTACCGGCACATCGGCCGCGCCGTGCTGGAGAAGCTGGCCCACGTGCCCGGCACCAGCCTCGGCGAGGACATGTCCCCGATCGCCCCGACCGTCCCGCTGCCGGGCGTCGGCGCGCCGAACGCGGTGGCGCACCGCCTGCTGATCGACCGTGAGCCGGGCTCGCGGATGGAGCCGCTGGTCGCCAAGCACCTGGCCAGCCACTACGGCACGCTCTCCTTCGAGATCGCCCGCATGATCGACGAGAACCCGGAGCTCGGCCGGCCGATCCACGAGGACGGGCCCGACGTCTGGGCGCAGGTCGCGTACGCGGCGGACAACGAGTGGGCGTACACGGCGGACGACGTGCTGCGCCGCCGCACCACGATGACGGTGCGCGGGCTGGACACGCCGGAGATCCAGGCCGAGGTCGAGGCCTTCCTCGCGAAGCGTGGGACCAAGTAAGCACAGCCTCGCGAAGCGTGGGACCAAGTAAGCACAGCCTCGCGAAGCGGGTCGGCAAGTAACAACAGCTGTACGGCGGGCGGGCGTTCGGGGTTTCCCGGGCGCCCGTCCTTCGCTTTGTCAGATCAGGGTGTTCACACGACCGCGCCGGCCTTGACCACGTGCTTGAGGTGCCGCTCCGGGCGGGTGAGGACGGTGAGGTCGGCCAGCGGGTCGCCGTCGACGACGAGCAGGTCGGCGTGGGCGCCCGGGGCGAGGGTGCCGATCTCCCCCGCCATGCCGAGCAGTCGGGCCGCCGTGGTGGTCGCCGAGCGGAGCACGTCCGCGACCGGCTGGACCTGGGCGCGCAGGGTGAACTCCTCCAGCTGGGCCGGGTGCAGCGGGCCGAGCAGGTCGCTGCCGTAGACGAGGTTGACGCCCGCCCGGTGGGCCCGCTCCAGGGCGTCGAGGCCCCGGTCGCGGACCTCGGCGAGCTTGCCGACGGAGGCGGGCGGCAGGCCGGAGGCGGCGCCGAGCTTGGCGGTCTGCTCGTAGGCGACCAGGGTCGGGACCAGGAAGGCGTCCTTCTCCAGCAGCAGGGCGATCGTGCCGTCGTCCAGCAGGTTGCCGTGTTCGACGCAGCGCACCCCGGCCCGCAGGGCGCGGTCGATCGCCCGCGGGTGGTAGGCGTGCACGGTGACGTAGCGGTTGTGGTTCTCCGCCTCCTCGACCGCCGCGCGGATCTCCTCCTCGCTGTACTGGACGGCGGCGATCTCGTCGTGCGGGGAGGCGACGCCACCGGAGAGCAGCACCTTGAGGTGGCGCGCGCCCTTGCGGAACTCGTCCCGTGCGGCGGCCCGTACCGCGTCCACGCCGTCGGCGATCCGGCCGAAGTTCGGCCGGGACTCGCAGCAGGGCAGGGCGTCGTCGCCGAGCGGGCGCAGGTCGCCGTGGCCGCCGGTCTGGGACAGCGCCTTGCCGCCGTGCAGCAGTCGGGGGCCGGGCACCAGGCCCTCGGCCAGGGCGCGGGCCATGCCGTGGTCGGCGCCGCCGACGTCGCGGACGGTGGTGAAGCCGCGGCGCAGCATGCGTCCGGCCTCGGCGAGGGCGCGGACGGTCGCGTAACCGGGGGTCCAGTCGGCGACGTCGTGCAGGTCGAGCGTGGTGACCAGCAGGTGGACGTGGGCGTCGATCAGGCCGGGCAGGACGGTGCCGCCGGCGGCGTCGACCACCCGGACGCCGTCGCTCGCGGCGGGCGGGCGGCCGGTGCCGGTGGCGGCGATCCGGCCGTCGGCGGTCTCCAGCCAGCCGCGGTCGGTGCGGGTGCCGTGCTCGGGGTGGAGCAGGTGGGCGTTGGTGATCAGCAGTCGGCTCATGGTGGTGGTCCCCCTCGGGTTCGGTGCGGCTGGCACCGGCGGTTCGGTACGGCTCGCACCGGCAGTTCAGTACGGCCCGTATTGAATACGACTCGTACTGAATACACCATGTATCGTTCCCCTGTGAACCCACCCCCGGCCGATGCCGCCGCTGCCCGACCGCCTCGCCGTCGTGTCCACACCCGGGCCCGGCTACTGGCCGCGGCGGGCGAACTGTTCCTCACCGTCGGCTTCGCGCGGACGAGCATCGAGGACGTCTGTGCCGCCGCCGGCTACACCCGCGGCGCCTTCTACTCGAACTTCGGCAGCAAGGAGGACCTGCTGCTGGCGCTCTTCGACGACCAGGCGGCGCAGCGGATGGCCGAGCTGGAGCAGCTCGCCGCCGCCTGCGAGGCGCTCGCGCCGCGGGATCGGGCCCGGCTGCTGGTCGAGGCGCTGCTGCGGGTCGAGCCCGCGGAGACCGGGTGGATCCTGCTGTTCCTGGAGTTCCGGCTGGTCGCCGCCCGGACGCAGGCGCTGGCCGAGCAGGTCGCCGCGCACGACCGGACGGTCGCGCGGGCGCTGGCCGACGTCCTGGAGCGGGCACTGCCGGAACTGGTACCCGAGGGCGCGAGCGCCGGGCAGGCCGCGACGGTGATCCTCTCCGCGCGGGAGGGGTTGCTGGCCCGTACGGCGGCGGGCGGCGCGCTCGCGGAGCAGCTGCTGGAGGCGACGGCGGCGGTGCTGTCGGGGCTGCTGGGGCAATCAGGCTGAACCGAGGGCTCGCGTCCCACGTGGATCCTCGATGGGCCGGCAGCCCGCCTGGGCCCTTCCTGCGACGGACGGTGCCGACCGTGCACCTGCTGGCACGTTCCTGACGTTCTGTCGATCTGAATCGACGTGACCGGGGCCGTGCGGCGAGAATCGCTCTCCTCGGCATCCCGCTGTCCGAGAAGGGCGCACCGTTCAGGCCCTGCCGCCACGAACGGCCCGTTGCGGTCGGCCCGTTGCGGCTGGCTGGTGCCGCAGCGCGACCCCACTGGTGCCGACCGGCTCAGCGCCGTCCGGGCGCCGTCCCGGTCCGGGATCGGGTACTCGGCAGCTGACGAGTCCGGCCCCACCGCTCACGCGCCGGGGCCGGGACCTGAAGGCTTTTCACCGAACTTCTAGATGATCAGGCTCAGCGGCAGGATCAGGGCGATCGCGACGACCGAGATCACCGTCTCCATCACCGACCAGGACTTCAGCGTCTGCCCGACGCTCATCCCGAAGTACTCCTTCACCAGCCAGAACCCGGCGTCGTTGACGTGCGAGAAGAACAGCGAGCCGGCGCCGATCGCGAGCACCAGCAGGGCCGCGTGGGTCGAGGACATGTTCGCGGCGAGCGGGGAGACGATGCCCGCCGCCGTGATCGTGGCGACCGTCGCCGAGCCGGTGGCCAGCCGGATCAGCACGGCGATCAGCCAGCCCAGCAGCAGCGCCGAGATGTGCCACTTGCCGGACCACTCGCTCACCGCGTTGCCGACGCCCACGTCGATCAGGGTCTGCTTGAAACCGCCGCCCGCGCCGACGATGAAGACGATGCCCGCGATCGGGCCGAGCGACTTGCCGACGGTGTCGGAGATCCGGGCCTTGTCGAAGCCCGCCGCCCTGCCGAGGGTCAGCATGCCGAGCAGGGTCGCGGCGAGCAGGGCGATCAGCGGGGAGCCGACGAAGTCGAACACCCGCTGGCCGATCGCCTTCGGGTCGTCGATCACCACGTCGGCCAGCGCCTTGCCGAGCATCAGCACGACCGGCAGCAGGATCGTCGCCAGCACCGCGCCGAAGGACGGGGTGCGGTCGCGCTCGGCCGACTCCGCGGGGGCGGTGGCCGCCGGGAGCTCCAGCGGACCGACCCAGCGCTCGGCGACCCGCGCGAACAGCGGACCGGCGATGATCAGGGTCGGGACGGCGATCAGCAGGCCGAGCGCCAGGGTGATGCCGAGGTCGGCCTTCAGCGCGTCGACGGCGACCAGCGGGCCCGGGTGCGGGGGCACCAGACCGTGCAGCACCGACAGGCCGGCCAGGGCCGGGATGCCGACCCGCATCAGTGGAACGTTGCCCCGGCGGGCGACCAGCAGCACGATCGGGATCAGCAGGACGACGCCGACCTCGAAGAACAGCGGCAGGCCGAGCACGGCGGCGATCAGCGCCATCGCCCAGGGCAGCGCCCTGTTGCCCGTACGGGAGAGCACGGTGTCCGCGATGATGTTCGCGCCGCCGGAGTCGGCGAGCAGCTTGCCGAGCATCGCGCCGAGGCCGATCAGCAGGCCGACACTGGCCACGGTGGAGCCGAAACCCGTCGAGAAGCTGCTGAGCAGCTTGTCGAAGGGAGCGCCCGCGACGGCGGCCAGCAGGCCGGAGCCGAGCGTGAGGGCGAGGAACGGGTGCAGCTTCAGCTTGGTGATGAGTACGACGATCGCACCGATGCTGAGCAGCACCGCGATCAGCAGCTGGGAGTCGCTGCCGGTGTGCGGCAGGGCCGGTGGGGCGGCAGAGAGGAGAGTGGCGGACAAGCTCATGCGCCCGCCTCGCTTCGCTCGGTCGGGGCATTCGCCCTTACGCGCCTTCTGACGGCTCGCTCGCTTCGCTCGCTCACGTGAGGTCTCCATTGACGGGCCGCAGCAGTGCCGCGGCCATCTCGACGAGTTCTTCGGGGGACGGGCCCACGTCCAGGACGGCGCCGTGCTCGTCCGCCTCCAGGGGTTCCAGGGCGGCGTACTGCGAGTCGAGCAGCGACGACGGCATGAAGTGGCCGGTGCGGTGGCTGAGCCGGTCCTCGACCAGCTCGTGGCCACCGCTGAGGTGCAGGAAGAAGGCGCCCGGGCAGGCCGCGCGCAGGGCGTCGCGGTAGCGGTGCTTCAGCGCCGAGCAGGTGACCACACCGCCGGTGCCGTCCTCGGTCCGCTCCTTGAGCCACGCGCCGATGGCGCGCAGCCAGGGGGCGCGGTCCTCGTCGTCCAGCGGGACGCCGGCCGACATCTTGGCGATGTTGGCCGCCGGATGGAAGTCGTCCGCCTCGGCGAAGGGGAGGTCGAGGCGGTCCGCCAGCAGGCGGGCCAGAGTGGTCTTGCCGACTCCCGAGACGCCCATCACCACGATGGTGAGGGGGGCCTGCGGGAGGTCGTGGTTCTCGACGCTGAGAGCCATGGGTGGTGCTCCTTCGTTGCCTGGCCGCCACTATCGCCTCAAAGATATGACGTATTCAAGTAGTGGAAACCAAATCGTCATACTTTTGAGGTGTGGGCTGGATCGCAGGGCGATGCGAACGCTCACGGGCCGGACGTCTACCCTGGGCGGATGGAGATCCAGGGGCTGCCCGGGCGGCTGCTTGACGAGCTCGGGCCGACGATCGCGTCCGGGGAGATCCCCGAGGGCGCGGTCCTGCGCGGGGAGGACCTGGAAGAACGGTTCGGGGTGTCCCGGACGGTGGTCCGGGAGGCGGTGCGGATCCTCGAGGGGATGCGCATGGTGGCATCCCGGCGACGGGTCGGGATCACCGTGCTGCCGAAATCGCTCTGGGACGTCTTCGACCCGATGGTGATCCGCTGGCGCCTCGCCGGGGCCGACCGGCCCGCCCAGCTGCGCTCCCTCGGCTCGCTGCGGATGGCCGTCGAGCCGGCCGCGGCGGCGCTCGCCGCGGTCCACGCCACCGATGACGACCGACGCGAACTGAGCTCACTGGCCGTCGAGTTGACGGTCTCCGCGCGCGAGGCCGACCTGACCACCTTCCTCGGCCACGACATCGCCTTCCACGCCCTGGTGCTGCGCGCCTCCGGCAACGAGATGTTCGCCCACCTCGGGGACACCGTGGGGGCGGTGCTCACCGGGCGGACCGAGTACCATCTGATGCCCCATCAGCCGGAGCCGTACGCGATCCGGTTGCACCGCGAGGTCGCCGACGCGATCTGCTCGGGGCACGCCGACGAGGCCGAGCAGGCGATGCGGACGATCGTCACGGGCGCCCTGGAGGAGCTCAACCAGCAGTTGGGCTGACCTCCCGGTGACCTCTGCCCGGATGACACGGTTTGGTGGCTGTTCGGTGGATTCGGACGCATAGTCCTGGTTCGGCGGGGCAGAGTGAGCCTGGGGTCGCGTTTCGTGTGCGCCCGTTCCGTAACCAGTTGTTCCGTAACCAGTTGTTCCGTGTCCGGCGCCGAATCCGCGCCTGGGGGTCGCCCGATGTCCGTGCCACGCCGCCGTCGCCGCCTTCCCGACGAAGTGCGCGCCGCCGCAGTCCGGGCCGTGCTCTCCCTGGCCTTCACCCTGGTGGGTGTGGTCGTCGCGACGCTGTCCTCGTACGCGGGCAGTTCGATGCTGACGCCCGCACTGATGGCCATGGGGCTCGGGGTGTTCGGCACCATGTGGTGCCTGCTGGAGATCCTGATCTCCCGCCAGGTCGCCGCGCAGCGGATGCGGGCGCCGGTCTCCACCCACCCGATGGCGGGCGGCCGGGCGCCCTCCGAACCGCTGGCGGCCCGGCCGTTCCCCCGGCCCGGCTCGTCAGTGCACCAACAGGCGTACCAACAGCCGTACCAACAGTCGTACCAGTCGGTGTACCAAGAGCCGGATCAGCAGCCGGATCAGCCGCTCTACCCGTGGCCGCAGCACCCGCCGCACCAGCCGCGGGTGTCGACCACGCCGCCGTGACACCGGGGCCGAGCGTCAGCGCGATCACCGAGCCGACCGCGTTCGACGGGGCGGAGCGTTCCTTCGCCATCGCCCCGCCCGCCGAACTCATGGCGGTCCTGCGCCGGTTGAAGGAAGGCCGGCGGGCGGGCTAGTCGACCGGGACGACCCGGTAGTGGGTGGTGATCCGGGCGTCCCCGTCCAGGACGTGGAAGGCGAGCATCGGCGGGTGGTCGAAGGAGATGCCGCGCCCGCCCTCGCAGGGCAGGGTGACGGTGGAGACCACGCCGGGCGCGACCAGCAGCGGCAGGCCCGCGAAGGTGGTCGCGGCGGGGGTGTGGGAGTGACCGCAGAGCAGGGCGGCCACCCGGGGGTGGCGGCGCAGCACCGCGGCGAGGTCCGCCTCGCCGAACTGGCGGATCCCGTCGACCATCGGCAGGTGCAGCTCGACCGGCGGGTGGTGGAAGGCCACCAGGGCGGGCAGCTCGGTGCGCCCGGCGGCGAGCCGGGTGTCCAGCCAGTCCAGCGTCTCCTCGTCGAGCAGGCCGTCGTCCTTTCCGGGTATGGACGAGTCGAGCATCAGCACGTCGGCGCCGGGCAGCTGGTGCAGACGGTTGATCGGCCCCTCCCCGGCCGGCTCGCCGAGCAGCACCTCCCGGTACGGCACCCGGGAGTCGTGGTTGCCGGGGCAAGTGAGCACCGGGTGCCGGGAGGTGAGCGCCTTGGCCACCTGCCGGTACTCCTCGGCCAGGCCGTGGTCGGCGAGGTCGCCGGTGACCAGCACCCCGTCCAGCGGGCCGGGCAGGGCGTCGAGGTACGCCATCACCTGCTCGGTCCGCCGCCGGGCGCGCTTGCCGCCGTCCCGGCGGTGGACCTGGCCGAGGTGGATGTCACTGAGGTGCGCGATCGTCAGCATGCCGATCACGCTAGTCAGTTCACGGCTGCGTGGGAACTCCCTTCACAGCCGCGCGGGACCCGCGTTCACGGCCGCGCAGGGACGTCCGCTCACGGCTGGGCGGGAACCTCCGCGGGGCGCTTGAACATCCGGGTGGCCGTGATCTCGCCGTGGATGGTCGGGCCGTCCGGGTCCGGGGCGGCGGGCAGGCCGGGGCGCAGGTGCTCCTCGACCGAGATGTACTTGAGGCCGGCCCGCAGGTCGGCGTCGTTGCGCAGGCGGATCACCAGCGGGAACTCGGCGAGCGCGGTGGTGTCGAACAGGCCGGTGGTGTAGATGAGCTGGACGCCGAGCGCGTCGGCGACGGCGCGCTGGAGCTCCAGCAGGTAGGTGGCGTTGGCGCGGCCGATCGGGTTGTCGAGGAACAGCGTGCCGGCGTGCCGCAGTTGGGACTGGCCGCGGTCGTTGGCGCGCAGCGCGGCCATCGTGCAGTAGAGCGCGATGGCGGCGGTGAGCAGCTGGCCGCCGGAGAAGACGTCGGACATCTGGCCGACGCCGACCCGCTCGGCGCGCAGCACCGCGTCGGGCTTGAGGATCTCGACGCTGACGCCCTTGGGGCCGATCGCGGCGGCGACGCCGCGCAGCAGCAGGGACATGCCGTCGCGACGCAGGTCGCTGTTCTTCTTGACGGCGGCGCGGGTAGCTTCGTCGATGACCTCGCCGAGGCGTTCGACCAGGGTGGCGTGGTCCGGGTCCTCGAAGCGGATCCGGAGGAACTCCTGGCCGGACCACTCCCCCAGGCCTTCGGGCAGCCGGGAGAGTCGCTGGGCGGCGCGCAGGGTGGTGAGCGAGGACTCGACCAGGCCGCGCAGGCGGTCCACGATCGAGCCGCGGTTCTTCTCCAGCTGGGCGAGTTCGTCGGTGAGCACGCGCAGTCGCGGTGCGAAGGCGGCGGCCCAGGCGGCGGCGTGCTCGGGCAGCGCGGAGGCGGGCAGTTCGCGGATCTGCTGGCGGGCTGGGGTGCGGACGGCCTCGTAGCGGGCGGCGTTGGCGTGCCGGACGAGGGCGTCGGCGGTGTCGCGGACGGCGAGTTCGGCGCTGGACAGTTCGCCGGCGGCGGTGCGCAGGGCCCGGCGGGCCTCGGTGGCACCGGTGCGGGCCTCGGCGAGGGAGCCGAGGTACGGCTCGATCGGGTCGTCCGGGTCCTCCTGGTGGTCGCGCAGGCCGTCGCGCAGTTGGCCGGCCAGTTCGTCGAAGTCGGCGGCTGCGGACTGGGCGGTGTCGAAGGTGCGCTGCAGGTCGGCGTGGGCGGTGCGGGCGGCGTCGAGGGCCTCGCGGCGTTCGGCGAGGCGGCTGGTGGCGGTGCGCAGCAGGGCCTGGGCGTGCTCCGGGTCGGTGGGGACGAGGTCCTCGGGCAGCTCGGTGTGCGCTTCGCCGTCGGTGGGGGCGGAGCGCTCGGCGTCGCCGCGCAGGCGGCCGAGGTGTTCGCTGGCGGCGGCGGAGCGGGCCTCGATGGTGGCGACCAGTTCCTCGGCGCGGGCGGCGGCGGCCTGGCGGGCCGGGCCGTCGGCTCCGTCGGGGCTGCCGAGGAGTTCTTCGGCGCGGGTGCGCACCTTGTTGGTGAGGCGGTCGAGTTCGGTCGCGGCGGCGGCCTCGTCGCCTTCGGCGCGGGCCTGTTCGGCGCGCAGGTCGGCGCCGACGCCGACCTTCTCGTAGAGCTGGGAGGCGGCGCGGTAGGCCTCGCGCAGGGCGGGCAGCGCGGCGGGGGCGGTGGCGGCGGGCTCGTCGGTCTGCTCGGCGGCGGGGATCTCGGCGCGTTCGGCGCGCAGTGCGCGGGTCGTACGGCGGGCGTCGTCGGCGGCGCGCTGGGCGGCGCGGCGGTCCTCGTCGCAGGTGCGGGCGCGTTCGGCGCACAGCGTCTGGCGGCGGTCGCACTCGGCGGCGTCCTCGGCGAGTTCGCGCTGGCGGCGGGCCCAGTTGGCGCGCTCGCGCAGGCGGAAGGCGAGGCCGGAGAGGGCGTCGGCGCGGCGGCGGGCGCGCTGGGCGGTCTCGCGGTGTTCCTCGTGGGCGGAGACGGCGGTGGCGTGGTCGGTCTCGGCCTCGTCGTGGTCGGCGCGCAGGGTGGCCAGGGCGGCGGCGGCCTGCTCGGCGTGTTCGCGGGCGGTCTCGGCGGCGGCGGCGAGCTCGGCGAGGGTGCCGGGCGGGCAGCTGGCGTGCCAGGAGGCGAGGCGGGCGGCTAGGGCGCGGTCGGCGCCGAGGCGGGCGGCGAGTTCGCGGATGTGTTCCTCGCGGGCGCTCGCCCGGGCGCGCAGGTCGCGGCGCTCGCCGTCGGCGGCGGACTCGTCGTGCATGGCCGGGTTCGGCGGCACGAGGAAGAAGGCGGGCTCGTCGGTGATCGGGGCGATCAGCGAGGCGGCGGCGCCGACGGCCACGGTGGAGCGCGGGAGCAGGGCGGCGGACTGGAGGGCCTCGCGGGCGCGCTCCAGCGAGGAGGGGTCGGTGACGACGACGCCGTCGACCAGTTCGGGGCGGGCGGCGAGGATCGCGTCGTGGTCGGCCGGGTCGACCGACTGGGCGAGGTAGCGCCAGCCGGGCAGGGCCGGGATGCCGTGCTCGGCGAGGTACTCGACGGTGGCGAGGACGTCCGGGCCGGGCGGCAGCAGGCCGCCGTCGCCGAGGGCGGCGAGGATGCGGGAGTCGTCGGCGGCGGCCGTCCGCAGGTCGAACAGGGTGCGTTCGGCGGTGGCGATGCCCTCGTCGAGGAGTTCGCGCAGGTACTCGGCGTTGCGGTCGAGGACGGCGGGGGTGAGGAAGCCGGCGTCCTCCTCGCCGCCCTCTTGGTACGGGGTGAGGGAGAGCAGGTCGGCGAGGCGCTGCTCGGTGGCGAGCAGGGCCGCGGTGCGCTGTTCGCCGGCCAGGGCCTGGGCGGCGGCCTTGCGGGCGTCGCCGGCGCGTTCGGCTGCGAGTTCGGCGCGCGAGGTGGCGGCGGCGGCCTCGCGCAGCCGGGCAGCGCAGGCCTCGGCGGCCGTACGGGCCTGGGCGAGGGCGGCGGCGGCGGCCTTCTCGACGTCGGCGGCGTGCAGGGCGGCGCGGGCCGGGTCCACGTCGCCGTCGGCGTCGATGAAGCCGGCCTCGACGGCGGCTTCGGTCTCCTGCTCGACCTCGGTGAGGCGCTGGCGCAGGTGCTCGGCCTCGCTGCGGGCCTTCTGCGCGGCGGTGGCGGCCTCGGTGGCGTCGGACTGTGCCTTGGCGCCGTCCGCCTGGAGTTCGCCGGCGCGCTGTTCCTCGGTGTCGGCGCGGGTCTCGGCGGCCGCGGCGGCGGTCTCCAGGGCGCGGGCGAGGGCGGTCGCGGCGCGGGCGCGGGCGGCGAGCGCGGGGGCGGCGTCCAGCTCGGCCTCGCGGATGGCGGCGGCGACCCGGGTGACCCGGTCGGCGGCGGCGCGCTGGCGCAGCACCACCTCGGCGGCCTGCCAGGCGGCGTGCAGGGTGCGGGCGTCGATCAGCTCGCGGCGCAGTGCGGCGGCTTCGGCGGTGGCCGCGGCGAGGCTCAGGGTGGCGTGCCGGTAGGTGAGTTCGTCGGTGATGAGGGTGTGCCGGGTGCGGTCGGACTCGGCGGCGGTGACGGCGCTCGCGGCGGCGGCGACCTCGATGGCGAGGTCCTGGGCACGGTCGCGTTCGGCGGTGGCCCGGGAGGCGAGGGCGTGGGCGAGGCGGCGGGTGCGGCGCTCGGCGGTGCGGTGGGCCTCGCGGACGGTCTCGCGGGCGGTGGTGGATTCGGCGATGCGCTCGAGCAGGTCCAGGGAGCCGGCGGTGAAGTCGCGTTCGGCGGTGAGTTCGGCACGGCGGCCGAGTTTGGCGGCGAAGCCGTGGACGAGGTCGGCGAGGCCGTCGGTGTCCCGGGTGTCGGTGACGGCGCGCAGCAGGAGGTCGGTGAAGTCGCTGTCGTGCTTGACCG
The DNA here is from genome assembly GCF_055576085.1 of Kitasatospora sp. NPDC033851. Taxonomy (NCBI): domain Bacteria; kingdom Bacillati; phylum Actinomycetota; class Actinomycetes; order Kitasatosporales; family Streptomycetaceae; genus Kitasatospora; species Kitasatospora sp. NPDC033851. The sequence goes on from NZ_JBVIRL010000028.1 coordinate 23,891, forward strand.
CGAAGAGGCCGGCCGCCTCGCCTTCGTCGGCGTTCATCTCGCGCTGGTAGCGGAAGAGTTCGGGGTCGAGGCCGAGTTCGCCGAGGTGCTCGGTCCAGCGGTCGTGGCCGTCCTCGAAGACCAGGTCGAGGTGGGGGTGTCCCTTGCCGGCCTCGGTGAGGGCGTCGCGGAAGCCCTTCATGGTGCGGCGGCGGCCGCGGGCCTTCTGGTCGCCGGCCAGGCTGAGCCGCTCGGCGACCGGCAGGGAGTCGAGGGTGAGGCCGGGGCCCGGGCGGAAGGAGTACCAGGTCTCGGCGAACTTGCGCGGGTCGGAGGAGACCTGGCGGCCGCGCCACTCGCTGACCTTGCCGACCACGATCAGCTCGCCGGTGACGGTGTGCTGCCACTCCAGGGCGACGTGGCCGCAGTCGTCGGCGAGCAGGAACTTGCGCAGCACGCCGGAGCTGGCGCCGCCGAGGGTGTTGCGGTGGCCGGGGAGCATGACCGAGAAGATCAGCTTGAGCAGGACGGACTTGCCGCCGCCGTTCTCCAGGAAGAGCACGCCGGCCGGGGCGGGGCGGCGGACCGGGCCGTCGGTCTCCTCGCCGAACAGACCGATCTGCTGCGGGGCCGGGTCGGCGACGGGCTCGCCGACGCCGCGCAGGTCGAGCACCGTGTCGGCGTAGCGGGCGCCGGCCGGTCCGATCGAGTAGAGGCGGACCCGGTTGAGCTCGTACATGTGCGGCGGTTCTCCGTGCGTCTATGGGGTTGTCAGAGCGATCAGAGCGAGTGGAACGGCAGGCCGGCGTCGGCGACCAGTTCGTCGGAGGTGTCCGGCGGCAGCAGGCTGGCGGTGCCGTCGGAGACCGGGACGACGCCCAGGTCGATCAGTTCGGCCATGGCCGCGCTGCCGGCCAGGTCGCGGACCTGGAGCTGGTAGCGGGCGGTGGTGCGGTAGGTGCCGCCGGAGTCGTCGGAGACCTTCTGCAGGAAGCCGGAGTCGACCAGGAACAGCACGGCCTTGGCGACGATGCCGATGGTGGAGCCGGAGAGCCGGCGGGCGTCCTTGGTGGCGCCGGTGGCGGTGCGCCGGGCCCAGACCCGCCAGGCGGCCTCCAGGCCGGGGGCGTCGGACTGCGGGTCGGTGTTGGCGCCCTCGGCGTCGGCCTGCTCCTCCAGGCGGCGACAGGCCTGGCGGACGAAGGAGTCGACGCCGTTGACGGTGATCCGGCCGAGGTAGGTGTCGTCGGCGAGGTCCTCGGGGCGGGGGAAGGCCATCGCGGCGACGGCCAGGTGGGCCAGGCCGTGCAGGAAGCGGTCGGTGGACTCGGAGGCGGCGCGGCGCGAGTAGTCGCCCATCCGGACGGCGAACAGCGAGTCCTCGGCGGCGGCCACGGCCATGCCGGCGCGTGGCGAGACCTCCAGGACGACCAGGCCCATGCCGGTGGCGATGGCGTCGGCGAGCCGGGCGAACGGCGGGTCCTCGCGGTGGCGGCGCACGAGCTCGGCGTACTCGACGTCCCGGGCGGGCAGCAGCTTGGCCTGGAGGCCGAAGGAGACCAGCCGGGCGGCGTCGGCGACGTCGGCCGGGGTGATCGGCGCGGGGGCGGCCGGTTCGGTCTCGGTCGCCCAGGACGTGTCGTGGTGGGTCGTCACGGGCGGTGCTCCTCGGGGGTGGCGCGGTTACGGGTGTTCTGGTGGTGCGGCACGGCCGGTCAGCCGGCGTCCTTGCGGTCGGCGGCCATGCCGACCGCGTCGAGCAGGGCGCTGCCGACGATCAGGTCGGCGCCGCCGAACTCGAGGTCGCGCAGCGGGGTGCCGTCGTCCACGGCGAACAGCAGCCGCTCCTCGCCCTGGCGGTAGGCGGTGCCGACCGGCGGGCTGGCGGCGTGCACGGCGAGCAGGGCGACCAGGTACGGCAGCTCCGGGTCCTGCTTGCGGGCGTCGGCGAGCAGGCCGGAGAGCCGGCGGGGGGCGTCCGGGGGCAGGTCGAGCAGGACCAGCGCGGCCTCCAGCTGGGCCTCGGAGAACCGGCTGTCGTCGGGGGTGGCGACCAGGTCCGGGTCGGGCAGCTCGGCGCCGAGGTGCTCGCGCTCGACCGGTGGGGTGAGCAGCAGGTCGACCAGGTCGGTGACCCGGACCGAGGCCGGGGTGCGCAGGCCGGCGCCGCGGGCGAAGAAGGCGCCGGTGGGGCGGACGGCCTGCTCTATCGGCAGCCGGAGCACGGGGGCGAGCAGTTGCCCGTACAGGTCGATGCCGCTGCGGGCGCCGGGGGTGGCGAAGGCCTGCCGGTCCTGCTCGGCGCGGAACAGCGGGCCGGCCTCCAGCAGGCGGGTCTGCAGCTTCGTGTGGCGGCGGATGCAGTCCTTGACGATGTCGAGCAGCTCGGCGGCGCGGCGCTTGTGCTCGGCCCCTTCGGGAGTGTTCGGCTCGGCTTCGTCGCGGGCCTTGCGGATGTTGGTGAGAATCGCGTTCTCGTGCCGGTAGCGGTCGGCGATGTGGTCCAGTGCCTCCTCGATGAGGTCCGGGACGGCGCGCATCCAGTCGACGGCCCGGACGTTGCGGCGGGTGGCGTCGAGGGCGCGGCGCAGCGTCTCGGCGTACTGGACGGTGCGGTAGCGGGCCTGCTCGGCGGCGAGCTGGGCGTCGGCCAGGCGGCCGCGGCGGATCAGCACCTCCAGCTTGACCTCGGCGGCGATCTGGGCCGAGGTGACGTCGGTGTCGAGCGCGCCGACCAGGACGTTGACCGCCTCGTCGGTGGTGCGCAGGTAGACGCCGCCGTCGGGGCCGGGGACCTCCTCGATGAGCTTGAAGTCGTAGTCGCGGCGCACGTACGCGCCGTCCGCGCCGAAGGTGCCGTAGACGGCGCGGAAGCCGCGGTCCACGCTGCCGACGTTGATCAGCGACTCCAGCACCCAGCGGGCGACCCGCTCGTGCTCGGCGGCGGGGCGGCCGGCGGCCTGGGCGGCGACCCGGGGCAGCAGGCGGGCGAGGACTATGTCGCGGTCGGCTCCGGTGTCGAAGTCCATGTTCAGGGTGACCAGGTCGATCGCGGCGAGGCCGACCTCGGCCATCGCGTAGCCGCCGTACTCGCCGGCCAGGTTGACCTTGCGGTTGTCCAGGTCGTGCAGCGGGGCGGTGCAGGCCAGCGCCTTGAGCCGGCGGGCCAGTCCCTCGTCGGCGGCGGGGCCGGGCGCGGGGCGCGCGACGGCCGGGCCGGCGGACGGTCGGAGGCCGGGCTCGGTGGGCGGGTCTGCGATGGCGGTCACGGGGGACAAGATTAGAGGTTCGCACCGACATCGACCGAAACGGACCTTGCGGACGGACGGAGCGGCAGGTGGGGAGCCGTCCGGGGGACGTTTTCAGAACGCGGTTTCGACGGTATTCCGCCATTCTCGAACCGATATTCGAGAAAGCCGTGAGGGCGGCGCAATGGTTCGGTGATGATCGACCTATGATCAGCCGACTGGCCAAGGCGGGCCTCGCCGCCGCGCTGTCCGTGACCACCCTCACCACCGGTGTCGTCCTCACCACCGGCGCCGCCTCGGCCGCGCCGGCCGCCACGGCATCGACCTCCGCGCAGCACGTGACCGTATCCCTGAACGGCTACCTCCCGAGCACCACACCGCCCGGGCCGGGCCAGTTCTCGATCGGCTGGACGTCCGCCGGGACGGCCGACCTCACCGGGCCGACCCACATCACCGTCGACCTGCCCCCGGGCCTCACCACCGACGGCGCGATGTTCTACTCCACCCCGTACGACTACACCTTCACCGAGACCGTCTCCCCCGACGGCCGCCACCTGGACGCCGTCCTGGTCGGCACCCGGCGGCCCGGCCACTACGAGTTCATGAAGATGAAGCTCTACGGCAACCCCAACCAGCAGCCGGACGGCCAGATCGTCGCGACGGTCGGCAACCCGAACGACACCGACCCGACCGGCCACGTGGCCCTCGCGGCACTGAACGGCAGCACGCCGACGCCGGCCACCCCGCCCGCGCCCGCCGTCACCGGCCTCGACACCACCACCGGCCCGGGTACGGGCGGCACCGCGGTGACGGTCAGCGGCAGCAACCTCACCCACGGCATGGTGCTGGTCGGCGGCGTCCCCGCGGCCGGGAACTGCACCGACACCGCGTGCACGGCGACCACGCCAGGAGGCTCGGGCAGCGCCCCGGTCAGCGTGGTGACGCCCGGCGGCACGGCCGCCGCCCCCGCCACCTTCGACTACACCGGCGCCGCGCCGCCGGCGCCGCCCGCGCCGGTGGTCACCTACCTGTACCCGACCAGCGGACCGGTCGCCGGCGGCACCCAGGTCTCCATCGCGGGCACCGACCTGACGTACGGGTCGGTGCGGTTCGGCGGGGTGCCCGCCGACCACGTCTCCTGCGGCCCGAAGTTCTGCACGGCGTACGCGCCGGCGGCCTCGCACTCCGGCGCGGTCGGCCTCACCGTGACGACGGCGGGCGGGACCAGCGCGCCGGTCACGTACACCTACACCGCGTAGCGCTCACTGTCGGTGCCCGGGTGCCTCGGCGCCCGGGCACCGACGCGTTTCCTGGCGCGGACGCGTTTCCGGACTTGACGCGTTTTCGGACTTGACGCGTTTCCTGGCGCGGACGCGCTTGCGGACCCGACGCGCTTCCGGGCCTGCGTTCGGCTACCCCGAAGGGGCAAGTTGAACGCGTTCAAAAGGAAGGTCTAGAGTCGGTTCCGCGCAGTCGGGACAAGGCCCCGCCTGCCCTTCGGCATGGAGGTGCACGACATGGACGGCGACCCCGCGGTCACCCTTCGCAAGGTCCGGCGCTGGCTGTGGTTCTTCCTGGTCTGCCTGGTGCTCAGCGGCCTGACCGCCTTCCCGCTGGAGACCGAGACCCGCCTGCTGGCCGAGTTCGCGACCGGCCCGGCCGCCCCGCTGACCGACCACTTCCCCGCCGTGACGGCCTGGTTCGAGCGGGTCCACACGGGCATCGCCGAGACCAACGAGCGCTACCCCTTCCTGGCCTACGGCACCGACTGGCTGGCCTTCGCCCACCTGGTGATCGGCGCCGCCTTCTGGGGGCCGCTCAAGGATCCGGTCCGCAACATCTGGGTGATCCGCTGGGCCGCGCTCGCCTGCGGGGCCGTCATCCCGCTGGCCCTGATCTGCGGGCCGCTGCGGGGCATCCCGCTGGTGTGGCGGTTCATCGACATGTCGTTCGGCGTCTTCGGTGTCATCCCCCTGCTGATCGTGCTGCGGGCCCTGCGCCCGCTGGAACGTTCCTTCCCGGAACCGGTGCCCGCGCGCTGAGCCGAGACGGCCCGCACGCCCCGCATGGCGCCGCCCCGGGGCGTGCGGGCCCGGTCGCATGCCGCAGGCCCGGCAGGGCCCGGGGTCACGGACAACGGCCTTCACCCACAGGCCCTACCATCTGGCTCAAGAGCTGCTGGGAGGCGGACGGGCGTGGCCGATGCGGTGATCGATCTCAATGCGGACCTCGGCGAGGGGTTCGGACGCTGGACGCTGACCGACGACGAGGCGCTGCTGTCCGTGGTGACCAGCGCCAACGTCGCCTGCGGCTTCCACGCCGGCGACCCCTCGACGATGCGCCGGGTCTGCGCACTGGCCGCCGAGCGCGGCGTCCGGATCGGCGCCCAGGTCTCCTACCGCGACCTGGCCGGCTTCGGCCGCCGCGCGATGGACGTCCCCCCGGAGGAACTCGCCGACGAGATCGCGTACCAGATCGGCGCCCTCCAGGTCTTCGCCCGCGCCGCCGGCTCGAAGGTCTCCTACGTCAAACCGCACGGCGCCCTCTACAACCGGGTGGTTGCCGACTCCGAGCAGGCCGAGGCCGTCGTGGCCGGCGTCCTGCGGGCCGGCGCGGTCTGCGACGGGCCGCTGCCCGTCCTCGGCCTGCCCGACTCCCGGTTGCTCGAGGTCGCCGAGGGCGTCGGACTGCCGGTGGTCGCCGAGGCCTTCGCCGACCGGGCGTACACCCGCTCCGGCACCCTCGTCCCACGCCGCGAACCCGGCGCCGTGGTGCACGACCCCGAAGCGGTGATCACCCGCGCGGTCGGCATCGCCCGGGACGGCGCGGTGGAGGCCGTCGGCGGCGATCGGATCACCGTCGAGGCCCGCTCGCTCTGTGTCCACGGCGACACCCCCGGCGCCGCCCAGCTCGCCTGGCGGGTGCGCGGCGCCCTGGCCTCGGCCGGGGTCCGGGTGGAGGCGTTCACGTGACGGCCGGCGCCGAGCCACCGCCGGGCGGCCCGGTGCGGCCGGTCGGTTCCGCACAGCGGGTCGGCTCGGTGCGACCGGCCGGCTCCGTACAGCGGGCCGGCTCGGTACAGCGGGTCGGCGAGCGGGCGCTGCTGGTCGAGCTGCCCGGGACGGCCGAGGTCACGGCGCTGTACGGATGGCTCCGCGAACAGCGGGACGCGGGCGCGCTCGGCGAGGTCGAGGAGCTGGTACCGGCCGCCCGCACGGTGCTGCTGGACGGCGTCGCGGACGTCGACGCGGTGGCCCGGCTGCTCCGCACCGTCCGTCCGACGGCGGCCGAGACGGCACGCGGACCGCTGCTGGAGGTCCCGACCGTGTACGACGGCGCCGACCTGGCCGAGGTCGCCACCCTGTGGGAGGTGTCCGAGGAGGCGGCCGTCCGGATCCACACCGAGCCCGAGTACGTGGTCGCCTTCTGCGGCTTCGCCCCCGGCTTCGGCTACCTCACCGGCCTGTCCACGCGGTACGAGGTCCCGCGCCGGGCCACCCCGCGCAGCTCCGTCCCGGCCGGCTCGGTCGCCCTGGCCGGCCCGTACACCGGCGTGTACCCGCACCCCTCCCCCGGCGGCTGGCAGCTCATCGGCCGTACGGCGCTCCCCCTCTGGGACACCGACCGGGAGCCCCCGGCCCTGCTGGCCCCGGGCGTCCGGGTCCGGTTCACGGCGCAGCGGGCATGAGTGGCGCGGGGCCCGACCCGGCCCTCCGCGCAGTGCGCTCACTAGACTTCGAGGATGATCGAGCTCCTCGACAACCTTGATCTGCTGACCTGGCGCCACCTCGACCCGACCACCCTGACCTTGGGCGGTGTGGCGTTCGGAGCCCCGGCCTCCGACGTCCCGCGCCGGCGGATCGTCGACGCGACCGCGCCCGTCGTCGCCCGCCGCACGAGCGGGACCGACATGGAGTCCGCGTACGAGGACGGCAACGGGCGGCGGCTGACCCTGGACGAGGTCGTCGACGACGCCGTCCGCTCCCAGGGCTTCCTGTACGCCGCGGACACGCTCACCTACCGGATCCGCTCCGGGACGGTCGTCGGCTTCGCGGTCTACGGCCCGCACCTGGCGCACTTCGCCGCGCTGACCTCGTACGAGGAGTTCCGCACCGCGTTCGGCACACCCGACCGGGTCGACACCGACGACGAGCCCGGCGGCGGGCCCATGGCCTACTGGCACCACTACTCGGCCCCGCGGAAGTGCGCGCGGTGGGACGCCTGGGACAACCGGGTGAGCCTGGTCAACCTGGGCGACTTCAGCAAATAGGGCCGGTCGGCGGGGCAGGCGGTCGGCAGGGCAAGCGGTCGGCAAGGCAAGCAGACGGGCAGGCGGTCGGCAGGGCGTCAGGAGGCAGCGGCGATGAGCGAACTGGTGGTGGTGCGGCCCGGGCCGCTGACCACGGTTCAGGACCTGGGGCGGCGCGGGGTCGCGCACCTCGGGGTGCCCAGGGCCGGGGCGCTGGACGAGCCGGCGCTGCGGGCGGCGAACCGACTGGTGGGCAACGAGCCGGGGGCCGCCGGGCTGGAAACCACGCTCGGCGGGGTCGCGCTGCGGGCTGTCGGGACGGTGCTGGTCGCGGTCACCGGTGCGCCCGCGCCGGTACGGGTGGACGGCCGGGCGGCGGCGTGGGCCGCGCCGGTCGTGGTGCCGGACGGGTCCGTGGTCGAGGTGGGCCCGGCGACGGACAGGGTGCGCGGCTACCTGGCGGTGGCCGGCGGGATCGCCGTCCCCCCGGTGCTCGGCAGCCGCTCGGCGGACCTGCTCTCCGGCCTCGGGCCGGCCCCACTGGCCACCGACGACCGGCTGCCGGTCGGCACTCCGCCGCCGTACCGGGCCCGGCCCGAGCTGGTGCCGCTGCCCGCTCCCCCGGCCGAACTGGTGCTGCGGCTGCGGCTCGGCCCGCGCGCGGACTGGTTCACGGCGGACGCGGTGGCCCGGCTGGGCCGCGACGACTACCGGGTCTCCTCGACGAGCAACCGGGTCGGGCTGCGCACCGAGGGCCCGGCGGTCACCCGGGCCCGGGACGGCGAACTGCCCAGCGAGGGCATGGTGCTGGGTGCGGTGCAGATCCCGCCGGACGGGCAGCCGGTGGTCTTCCTGGCCGACCATCCGACCACCGGCGGATACCCGGTGATCGGCGTCGTCCCGACCGCCGATCTCGCGGCCGCCGCGCAGGCCCGGCCGGGGACCCCGGTGCGATTCGCGCCGCTGCGGTTCGCGCCGCCACAGGAGCGTTGACAGCGCTCTTCAACGCCCCAACAGCAGTTCGGCGATGGCCCGTTGGGCCGGGTCCAGTACGGTCTCGCCCTCCTCGGCGGCCCAGGCCGCGTTCTGCAGCACCCGGGCGAGCGTCCAGGCCGTCGCGATCTCGCGGTCCAGCTCCAGGGTCTCCGTCAGGAGGTCGAAGCGCCGCAGCAGCGCCCGGGTGAGGTCCCCGGTGGCCACCAGGTCCTCCCAGCGGTTGCGCAGCGCCGGGAGCAGTTCGAACCCGGGGTGTCCGGCGAGCGGCTTGGGGTCGATGGCCAGCCAGGGGCCGCGGCCGCTCCCCGGGAGCGGGGCGAGGACGTTGCCGTAGTGCAGGTCCCAGTGGAGCAGCCGGTCGCCGGGCTCGGCGCGCACCTCGCGGAGGGCTGCCGTGCAGTCGGCGAGCAGGCTGCGCTCGTCCGGGTGGCCGAGAGTGGCGACGGCCGCCGGGGACCGCGACAGCAGTTCTGTCGACGCTTCCGCCAAAGTCCTGAGGCTGCAGGGAGCTTGATGCCGTGTCAGCTGGCCCAGCAGATCGGCGATCACCCGCACTCCCTCGAGGTCGTCGGGCAGGGCGAGGAGCGAACGCGCCGGGTCCAGGCGCTCCAACAGCATGGAGCCCGAGAGGGGTTCGTGGTCCAGCAGTCGGACGGCGCCGCACCCGTCCCAGACGTCCAGGGCGAGGGGTTCGCCCGCCGTTTCCTCGTCCACGGGCTGCAGTTTGAGCACGGCGGGCGTCCCGTCGGCGCGCAACACGGGCAGCACCAGGCCGACGACGCCGTGCGCGGGCGGCCCGTCCGGGCGCAGCTCCCAGCGGTCGAGCAACTCGCCCGCCAGGGCGGGCAGTCGGGCCGCCCAGGCGCGGCCCTCCGCGCCGAGGAACGCCTCCAGGGACGCGGCCAGGTCGGGCGGGACATCGACGGGCATCGGGCGGGCTCCTCTCGGGCGGTCCCGTTCAACCTAAGCGGTCCCGTTCAACCCAAGCGATCCCGGTCGGTCCGGCCCGGGCGGTCCCGCTCACCCCAGGCCGAATGCCTCCGCCGCGGCGGCCGCGAAGCCGTCCGGGTTGTCGAGCATGATGTTGTGCCCGCAGTCCGGGACGGCGACCACCCGCACGCCCGCCGCGCGGAGCCCGTCCGAGCCCGCCAACTCGCCGTCCGCCGCCGGGTGGAGGAAGGTCCGCGGGAGGTCGAGGCCGAGCAGCAGCTCGCGCATGGCCGGGACCGTCGCCTGGGCCAGGTGGCGGGCGCTGCGGTAGAGCGCTTCCGGGCCGGCCAGCCGCATCGTGGACCACCAGAACGGCCCGACCCGCTCGGCGACTTCCTCCCGGCCGCCGGCCAGGAACTCCGCCTCGGTGTAGCCCGCGATGCCACTGCTGCCGGGCCGCTGCCGGTCGGGGGCGACCGGGTCCAGGTTGGCGTCCACCAGGACGAGTCGGGAGACCAGCCCGGGGTGCCGGTGGGCGAGGACGATCGCGATCGCGCCGCCCATGCTGTGGCCGACCACCTCGACCCGGCTCAGCCCGGCCGCTCGCACCGCCGCCGCAACCGCGTCGGCGTGGTCCTCCAACGTGTACCCGAAGTCCGCCGGACGGTCGCTGATGCCGAAGCCGAGCAGGTCCATCAGGAGCGAGCGGCGTCCGGCGAGCAGCGGGTGGGCGGCGGCCGCCGCGAAGTAGACCGACGAGGTGGCACCCAGGCCGTGCAGGTAGAGCCGGGCCGGCTCGGCGCCGGGCAGTTCGACCCAGCGGATCAGGTCGCCGTTCGGGGTGACGGGGGCGTGGCGCATCGCGAGGACTCCTCTGCCAGGGGAAGCACCCGGGAACCGCCGGGAGCACCCCGGGAACAGCGGGGAACAGCCGGGAGCACCGGGGGAACGCCGAAACCATACCTCGCGATCGAGGTATCCCGCAGTCGATATACCCATGGATCGAGGGATGGGCGTGAGAGGGTGTCCCCATGTTCAAGCTCGCGATCCTCGGGTTCCTGTACGGGCGGCCGCTGCACGGCTACGAGCTGCGCCGCCACCTCTCCGCGCTCTCCGGGCACGTCCAGCCGATCAGCGACGGCACGCTCTACCCCGCGATCAAGCGCCTGGAGGCCGCCGGACTGCTGGTCCGCCGGACCGAACCCGGCAGCGCCGCCGCGCCCCGGCACACCCTGCACCTCACCGAGGCCGGCCGCGCCGCACTGCTCGACCAGCTGCGCGAGCCCGAGCCACTGGACATCAGCGACGAGAACCGCTGGTTCACGCTGCTCGCCTTCCTGCGCCACCTCGAGGACCCCGCCGCCCAGGCCGCCGTGCTCCGCCGCCGGCTGGCCTTCCTCTCCGAGCCGGCGAGCTTCTACTACGACGGCGACCGCCCGATGGGCGCCGAGGAGTTCGCCGACCCCTTCCGGCGCGGCCAGCTGCTGATCGCCCGCGCCACCACCGAGGCCGAACTCGGCTGGCTGCACGCCACGTTGGCCGAGCTGGAGGGCGGCGAGCAGTAGCGGGCGCGCCGGAACGCACTGTGGCCCGCACCGACCGTCGAAGGGTCGGTGCGGGCCACGGGCAAGGGTCTCCGGCATCCCGGAGCACGATCGGCGTCGGCGGGTACGGGATTCAGTGCTGGTGGTGGGCGTGGACCACGGCATGGCCGCGCCCCCGGCCGATCATCCACTTGTTGACCGGAACGGTCAGCCCGAAGGCCAGGGCCAGCGAGCCCGCCAGTGCCACCCAGAACAGCAGGTCACCGAGGCCGGCGTCCATCGCCCCGGGGACGGTGACCATCACGGTGTTGTCGATCAGCTCCATCACCAGGATCGACACGGTGTCGGCGGCCAGCGCGACCTTCACGGCGGCACCGACGTCCAGACCGGCCTTCAGCACGCCGCGCATGGTCAGCGCGTAGCCGAAGACGAAGGCCAGGAGGATCGAGAGCACCACGGTCGCACCGTTGTGCAGGCCGAAGGCGGTGCCGAACACCATGCCGAGGATCTCGCCGATGGCGCAGCCGGTGAGGCAGTGCAGGGTCGCCTGCGCGGCCATCCGCCAGCTCGTTCCGCCGCCGTGGGCGTGGTGGTGGCCGTGCTCGTCGGACCCCCGATGGTCATACCCGTGGCGCCCCTGGCCTTCCTGCCCGGCGTGCACCTGGTGGTCATGACCGTGCTGCCCGGGGTGCTCCTGGTGGCCGTGGTGCTCGTGCTGTGCGGGGTGTGCCATGTCGTCCTCCGCTTGCTCCGACGCCCGTTCGGCGCCGCTTCCCTCGCTCCGTCGATGATCGAAGCTATACCCCCCTGGGGTACCTTGCAAGCCCTTGACGGCGCCCCCTTCCCACCCCGCGCCCATCCGTGCTCGGATGAAGGACATGACCGACGACCGACGCAAGGGCTATGACGGAACGGGCGCGGGCGCGATCACCCCGGACGGCTGCGCCGTCGAGGTGTGGAGCCGACTCCCCGCGGGCAACGCCCCGGACGTGATCGAGGCGGCGGTGCCGCCCGGCGCGAGCATCCTCGAACTGGGCTGCGGCGTCGGCCGGATGACGCACCCACTGGCCGACCGCGGCTTCACCGTGACGGCCGTGGACGAGTCCGCCGAGATGCTGGCCCGGGTCCGCGAGGACGTCCGCACGGTGCGCAGCCCGATCGAGAAGCTGGACCTCGGCGAGCGCTTCGACGTCGTCGTGCTCGCCTCCTTCCTGGTGCACGCCGGTGATGTGACGGTCCGTCAGAGACTGCTGGAGACCTGCCGTCGCCACGTCGCCGAGGACGGCTGCGTGCTGGTGCAGCGCGAGGGCGAGGACTGGCACCTGAACGTGCCGCGCGAGACCGCGATCGGCCCCGACGCGTGGTCCCGGCTCGTCTCCGCCACACCGGTCGGCGACGGCGTGAACTCCGTCCGCTGCGAGTACGAGTTCCCGGACGGCACCTGGACGCAGACCTTCCTGTCCCGGCCACTCAGCACCGAGGCGTTCGAACAAGCCCTGGCCGAGGCCGGCCTGACGGTCGAGCGCTACCTGACGGAGGACCGCACCTGGGTCCGGGTCCGGCCCGTGGACTGACCGCCCGCGGCCGGAAAGGGGTCCGTTCGCAAAGGCCGAACAAAGGGTGAACCAAGAACTGTCACTTTCACCCCGTACCATCGGCCGCGCGCCGGGCCCGCGCGCGGCCTGCGGGCCGGGCGGGTCGCGGTCGTCCGCACGCCCGTTCCGACCCGCAAGGACCCGCCCATGCCGCCCCTGCCACCCCTGCCGCCCCCGCCCCCCACCCGACGGATATCCGCGGCGGGTGCCCGGTGATCAACTGGTTCCACGGGGCCGTTCTCGGTCTGATCCAGGGGCTCACCGAGTTCCTGCCGGTCTCCTCCAGCGCCCACCTGCGGGTCTTCTCCGCGCTGCTGGGCTGGGACGATCCGGGCGCGGCCTTCACGGCGGTGACCCAGCTCGGCACCGAGACGGCGGTGCTGATCTACTTCCGCCGGGACATCGCCTCGATCGTGAAGACCTGGGCGCGGTCACTGGTCCGCCCGGCGCTGCGCTCGGATCCGGACGCCCGGATGGGCTGGTTCGTGATCATCGGCACCCTGCCGATCGGCATCCTCGGCAAGCTGTTCCAGGACACCATCGAGACCCATCTGCGCGACCTGCGGATCATCGGCACCACACTGATCGTCTTCGGCCTGGTCCTGGCCTTCGCCGACCGCACCCGCGCCGTCCGCAACGCCCGTCCGATCACCGACCTCACGCTGCCGCACGCGGGCATCTACGGCTTCGCCCAGGCGCTGGCGCTGATCCCGGGCGTCTCCCGATCCGGCGGCACGATCAGCGCGGGCCTGCTGCTCGGCTACAGCCGGGAGGCGGCGGCCCGCTACTCGTTCCTGCTGGCCATCCCGGCGGTGCTCGCCTCGGGGGCGCTGGAACTGTTCAAGATCGGCGAGGGCCCGGCACCCGCCTGGGGGCCGACCATCCTGGCCACCCTGATCGCCTTCGCGGTCGGCTACGCGGCGATCGCCTGGTTCCTCAAGTACATCTCGAGCCACAGCTTCCTGCCGTTCGTCGTCTACCGGGTGCTGCTCGGCATCCTGATCATCGGACTGGTGGCCGGCGGCGTCCTGACCCCGGACGCGGGCGCGGTGAAGTAGAGCGGCGGAGTGGAGCGGCGAAGTGGAGCGGCGAAGTGGAGCGGCGAAGTGGAGCGCGGAAGCAGAGCTGAGAAGTAGAACCACGTTTCAGAACCGCTCCCCGAAGGCGCCGGCTCCGGAAAGCAGTGGGCCGGGACACCGTGTCGGTGTCCCGGCCCGCTGAACGGCGAGGACCTAGCGCGGCTCCCGGGCGGCGGTCAGTCGGCCGCGGACGGCGGCGTGGACCTCGGCCTCCTCGGCCGGGTCGGCGGCGAGCCTGCGCAACCGCTCCAGCACACGCGCGTCGCCCGTGGTGGCGACGTGGCGCGCGGCGAGCTCACGCGTCGACTCCTCGCAGTCCCAGAGGCACTCGACGGCCGGCCCCTCGGGAAAGTGCACGTCGGTGGCGGCGAGCGCCCGGGCGGCACGTCCGCGCAGCTCGGAGGAGGCGGCCTCACCGTAGATGTGGCGCAGGACCGGGACGGCGTCGGCGGCGGCCAGCCGCCCCGCACCGTCCACCAACGACCCCAGCCCGGTACCGCCGACCCCGCGCACGGAGATCCAGCGGCGCAGCCCGGCGACCACCAGCGGCCCGTCCTGCGGCCCCCCGGCGTCGGCGAGCAACTGGACGGCGGCCTCGCCGAGCGCGCTGTCCGCGCCCCCGCTGGCCGGGTCGGCCCAGCGGCGGGCCTGCGCCAGCACCTCGGGACCGCGCATCCGGCCGAGCAGTTCCAGGGCGGCCCGGACGATCCGGTCGTCGACGTCGGCGGCGGCGGTCTCGATCAGCTCGACCGCGGCCGGGTCCCGTTGGTCGACCAGGTAGCGCAGGGCCGCGCGGCGGGCGCCGGGCAGGCCGTCGCGGGCGGCCTCCAGCAGCGCCGGACGGTCCTCGGGGCGGACGACGGCGGTCAGGCAGCGGGCGGCCGCGGCGGCGCGGCGGTCCACCGCGTCGGGGCCGTTGCCCGGGGATTCGGTGTCGCGCGCGGGCTCCGGGCGGGCGTCGGGCCGGTCGAGGAAGGCGCCGACGCCGACGCCGCCCAGGTCGCCCTGGTCGGCCCAGGCCAGCACGTCGGCGGTGGACCAGCCCGGGGTGACGCCGCTGCGGTTGATCTGCCGCTGCCAGAGGTCGAAGGGTGACTGCTCACTGGCCGCCGCCACTCTCGGGTGGTAGGCCGCCCACAGCCGCCAGGGCCGGGGCTCGTACGCGTTGCGGATGAACTCACGCAGTTCGGCGTCGCCCTCGGGGCCCGGCGGGAAGTGGTCCAGCACGGCGGTACCGAGCAGCAGCAGGCCCCGGTCGTCGTCGCGCAGGGCGAGTTCGTCGAGGGCCCAGGCCCAGTTGGCGCCCGTGGCGGCGTACTCGCGCAGCATCAGCAGCGCGTCGCGCCGGCCGTACGCGGCGAGGTGGCCCAGGACGGAGAGGGCGAGGCCGGTACGGCTCTCGTCGTCGGTGACGAGGTCCTCGGCGGAGTGGAGGTGGTCCTCGATGCCGTCGAGGGGAGCCTCCAGCTCCATGTAGAGACGGGCGTAGTAGAGGGAGCGGCTCTCGACCTGCCAGTCGGCTCGCGGATCCCTGGTGACGCACTCCTCCAGCGCGGCGATGGCCTCGGCACGGTCGGCGGCCAGCGCATGGAGCTGCCCGTCACCACGGCCTCGCTGCAGGAGGCCTAGGAGGCTGGCACTGGGTGCTATCACTGGCTCGAACATGAGGTCAGCATCCGTTGCGGCGGTCGTAGTGGCAACGGGATTTCCGTCGCCGGGGTCTCTGGTCGGTACTGCGGTGGGCGCCCGGGCGCCGGAATCACCGAAGGTTACCGCCTCGGGCCACCTTCCGCACACAGGGCGACGGAGCCTGCTGCCACAGTGGCATATGCCAGGGGAATTTTGCCTGCGATCTGTCCAAATCGCCCACGGGGGTCAGGACGCTGTGCGACAGTCTTCTCACAACCCGAACGACCCGCACAAAGCGGGCCGAACCGAACGATGGACCCGCCATGAACATGCCTTCAGGCGCCGCCCGCCCGCCGGGCACCGCCACGGTGGACGGCGCCCCGGCGGGCGCGAACGGCTCCGGCTCGAAGGCCTCCGGTGCAAGCACCTCGGACACGGCAGGCGCGGGTGCGACGGGCACGGCGGGCCGACCGGGCCACGCCGGCGGCGGAACGCATGACGACGGCACCGGCGGCGAAGCCGGCAGCGGAACGGACGGCAGAGTGGACGGCACGGCACAGGAGCCGTCCGGCCCCTACCTCGGCGGCGGCAGCAACGACGACAGCCTCCTCGGCTCCGCCGAATGGGACCTGCAGACCGACGGCATCCGCTGGAACGCGGAGACCTACCTCCTCCTCGGTTGCGACCCGGGCCGCGGCCCGCTCAGCCTCGACCGGCTGCCCGACCGCCTCCCCGAGGCGGACCGGCCGCTGCTGCGCCGGATGATGACCGACGCCCTGGTGCACGGCCGCGTCGCCGCAGGCACCCTGCGGATCCGCCGGCCCGGCGGACGGCACGACAGCGTCGAGTGCGCGGGCGAACCCGTCCTCGGCGCGGACGGCACCGTCACCGCGCTGCGCATGCTGCTCCGCCCGGCACCGCCGGACTGAGCCGCGGCGCCCCGGCGCACCCGGGACCGCGCATCCCGGCCCCGGACGTCAGCCCAGCACGTCAGCCCGCCCCTCAGGTCAGCCGCGGCCGGTTCTTGGCGTCCGCCGCCCGCAGCTCCCGGCCCAGCTCGGCCCGCAGCTCGTCCACCGCCGGCAGCCCCCGGTACGCCGCGGTCAGCCGGTACATCTCGCGCAGCCGGTCCCAGGTCCGGTGCGAGGAGTTCTGGCCGATCAGGTTCATCACCATCTTGGCCTGCAGCTCGGCCGCGTCCGGCTCGCCCGTGATCAGGTGCACCGAGGCCAGGGTGATCCGGTCGAACAACGCCGAGCGCAGCTGCCCGGTGCCCTCCCGCAGGGTGATCACCTGCTCCGCCCGCTTGCGGGCCCTGGGGGCCGCCGCCGGGTCGTGCTCGGCCAGCGTGCGCAGCACCAGGGCCTGCATGCCGCGCAGTTCGGCTTCGTCGAACACCTGCATCCAGGACGGCGGCGGCTCCGGCGACTCCTCGGCGAACAGGTCCTCGGCCTCGCCGAGCAGCCGGTAGGTGTCCTGGGAGTGCCCGATCGAGGCGTGCGCCCAGGCCTCGACGGTGTTCAGCATGGCGCGCGTTCTGGGCACCACCGTGCCACCGGCCGCCTTCGCCGCCGACATCAGGTCGAGCGCGTCGTCGGCCCGGCCCAGGTGGACCATCTGCCGCGCGGCGCGGCTGATCGCCTCGCCGGCCCGCGGCCGGTCGCCGGACTCCATGGCCGCCTCGGCCGCGATCACGAAGTACCGCTGGGCGGTGGGCTCCAGGCCCACGTCGTGCGACATCCAACCCGCCAGCACCGCGAGGTTGGCCGCGACCAGCCACAGCCGCTGCTCCACGGCGGGCGGGTGCCGGTGCGTCAACAGACCGCCGACCTCGTTGAGTTGACCGACCACCGCCTTGCGCTGCAGCCCGCCCCCGCGGGCCGCGTCCCAGGCCCGGAACACCTGCACCGAGTGTTCCAGCGACTCCACCTCATCGAGCCCGACCGGGCCCGCGTCGTACACGTCCACCACCGGGCGCGCCGCGCTCCCGGTGATCACCTGGCGCGGCCCGGGGACGGCGGCCGCGTACGCGACCGCGTCCCCGCCCAGCCATCCCTTCAGCGAGTCGGCGATGACCGCCCCGGCCGTGAGCGCGGCTCCGGCGCCCACCAATCCACGTCGGTTCAGCATGAGGTCCATTCCCGTGAACTCGGTGAGGACCACGGCTGTTCGATCCGGCGACCACGGCACTGCTGCGGACGGCTCCGCTCCGGACCTGGTGGGCCGGTGTCGTTCCAGACCGAGGTCCTCAGTGGTGACGACACGGCCGAGCCGCTCCGTGAACACGGCAGCCAGCACCCTCGGCACCGGATCGCGCGGGATCTCCCCCTGCTCGATCCAACGTCGTACCCTCGAGGTGTCGGTGGACAGTTGCATCTGCCCCATCGCGGCACCGCGACGATTGACCAGCCGCGCGAGCTCGCCCTTGGACCATCCGGTCAGGACGAACAGATCGGCGAGTCGGGTGTTGGGTCCCCTGCTCAATGAAGCCCCCAGGTTCCTCGGCTCCTTCGAGGCTAGAGGCTCCGGCAAGTGCCAGGCGAGCATTCGCCACCGTTCGCCAGGGCCCGCCAGACTACTAAGCCAGTGCCCGAGGGGTGTGTTGTAGGGGTGCGCCACCTCGCCCCCCGGGTCGGTCGGCGTCCCACCAGCGTCGGGGCAGTCCCCCGACGGTGTCACGGGACGCTCCCGGTCCTCACCCGAGGGGGTGGCGCGGCCGGGTGGCGCGGGAGCGCCGGGCACGGCCACGGCAAGTCCGGCCGACCGCATTCCCCAGGGTGCGGACGGCCGGAGCACAGCCGAACAGGGGTTCCTGACCCCGCGTCCGTGCCCGGCGCTCGCGCACCACCCGCCGTACCGCGACGGCGTACTCCCCCGCCCCGCGGGGGCGCACCACCCAACGCCGTACCGCACCACCCGCAGGGCCGCCGTCACGCCAGGAAGCACACGGCACCAGCCCTCCCCGCCCCCGCGGGGCCGCACCCGCCGACGGACCGGAAGGGACCACCCTCAGCCCATGTACTCCTCAGCGACGACCCCCACGCCGACCGCGACCCGCACCGCGCTGCGCCCCCCCACCGCAGCCGCCGGCCGGCCCGGCCCCAAGCAGGCGCCCCCGGCGAGCCGGCCGGTGGCTCCGCGCGGCGTCGAGGGCCGGGCCGCCGACACCCGGGTCGTCCCGGCCGGCCGTACGGCGCTGGGCCCCACCGGCCGTACCGCACTGGGGCTGCGCGGCCCCGAGGCCGCCCCGCCGGTCGGCAGCCGGCTCCCGCTCGCCCGCCAGGCCGACGGCCAGGTGCTGCGCGCCCGACGCCCCGGCCAGCCCGGCGGAGCGGAGCGGATCGACCCGTCGGCGCTGCAGACCCCGTCGGTACGGGCGGCGCTGGCGAGCATCGCGCGGATATGTCCCGCGTTCACCCCGCGCCAGGTCCTGCGCGAGGGCAGCCGCCACATCCTGGTGGCGGGCACCATCGGGCGGGCCCCGGTGGTCGCCAAGTGCCTGGCGCCGCAGGCGGTGCGGAGTGAGTACTTCGATCAGCTGGTGGCCGACTTCCACCACGAGGTCGCGGTCTACCGGGCGTTCGTCCGGCACCGCCCGCCGGTGCGGCTGCCCCGGCTGGTCGCGGCCGACCACGACCGCTGCGTACTGGTCATGGAGCGGATCCCCGGCCGCCCGGCCGCCCGGGAGCGCCACCCGGTCAACGCGCCCACCCCGGGCGAGGTGCGGGCGCTGCTCACCGCCGTCCGGACACTGAACCTGTGGCGGCCGCCGACCGACGTGTTCCAGCCGCGCCTGGACTACCAGTGGGAGATCGCCCGCTACCACTCGGTGGGCCAGCTCACCGACCGGGACGCCGGCGACCTGCGCGGCCTGCTGCACGGCCTCGGCCACACCCCGCTGCAGCTCTGCCACGGCGACGCCCTGCTCAGCAACATGCTGCTGGCGCCGTCCGGCCCGGTGCTGGTCGACTGGGAGCAGGCCGGCTGGTACCTGCCCGGCTACGACCTGGCGGTGCTGTGGAGCGTGCTCTCCGGGGACACCGCGGCGCGCCGTCAGATCAGCCAACTCGCCCAGAGCGGCGGCACGCTGGCCCGGGACGCGTTCCTGGTGAACCTGGTGCTGGTACTGATGCGGGAAATCCGGCTGTACGACGTGCCGGGCGCTGGCGAGGAGCAGCGGATCATGATCCGCCGGCTCTACGACGACGCCGCGCTCGCCCGCCGGGCCGTCCGGGCCGCGGTCGGGACGCGCTGAACCGCCACCCCCGGTGGTTCGGGTCCGAACCGGCCTGCCCGGCCGGGCATTTTACCGCCGCGCGTCGTACGACCAGGCGTGCTACGGCCGGGCGCCGCGCTCCAGGGCGGCCCGGCCGGCGGCCTCCAGGACGGTCTCGTCCGACGCCAGGTGCACCCGGCTGCTGAGCACGTCCCGCAGGTACCGCTCCAGCGGGTGACGTCGGCTCAGGCCGGGGTTGCCGGTCAGGGCGACGGCCTGCTGGACCGCCGTCGTCGCGGCCCGGGTGGCCAGCAGGTGGGCCGGGCCGGTCCGGGCGACGGCGTCCGGCTCGCCCCGGTCCACCCGGGGCGCCAGACCCTCGACCAGTTCCTCGGCGCCGATCAGCTGCGCCTCGATCTCGCCGAGGGCGCAGCGGTAGCGGGGCAGGATGCCGAGCGGCTCGGTCAGGTTGGCCGGGGTGCGCTGGTTGAGGAAGCGGACCAGCCAGGACTCGGCGGCCCGGGCGACACCGATCGCCACCGCGGAGAGGGCCAGATCGTGCCAGGCGCGGGAGAGTTCGGCGTCGGCGTCGGCGTCCTTCGACTCACGGGCGCCGAGGCCGAGTGCGAGGTCGGCCGGCACCCGGACCCCGTCCAGCACGACGTCATGGCTGGCGCTGGCGCGCAGGCCGAGCTGGTCCCAGGTCGGATCGATCTCGAGGCCCTCGCTCTCACCGCGGACCAGGAAGGTCCCGATCCTCGGCTCCTCCTCCTCGGTCCGCGCGGTCACCGCCATCCAGGCCAGCGCCTCGGCGCCGGTGCAGTACGTCTTCCGGCCGGTCAGCAGCCAGCCGTCGCCGTCCCGCCGGGCGACCGTCTCGGGCAGTTCGCCCGATCCCGCGCCGGGCTCCGCCCGCAGCGTGTTGACCAGCGCCGGGCCACGCCGGGACTCGGTGATCAGTCGCCGGTAGCCGGCCGTCGGCCAGTCGGCGAGGCGGGCCTGCTCGGCATGCCGGAGCAGCGTGAACGCGGTGACCACGGCCACCGAGGCGTCCCCACGGCCGAGTTGGGACAGCACCCGGACGGTGTCGGCAAGCGAGCCGCCCGGTCCGCCGTACTTGCGGGAAACGGTGAGGGTGAGCAGTCCGGCCTCGTGGACCGCCTCGATGCCCTGGTACGGGAAGGTCGCGTCGCGGTCGTGCTCCTCGGCGCGGGCGGCCAGCAGGTCGACCACCCGGGGCAACCCGGCCAGCGCGGTCTCGACCGCCGCGCGGTCGGACGTCGGATGGCCGGATGCCGATTGGCCGGATGTCGGATGGCCGGATGTCGGACGGCCTGAATCGGCCTGGCCGGAAGTCGACGGCGGCGAAGACGCCGGCGAACCGGTCCGGGAGCGGCCGGCGGAGGGGCGATCGGCGGAGGGCCGGTCGTCGAGCGGGCGGTCGCCGGAAGGGTGCTCCTCGGGCGAACGGTCGACGGACGAACGATTGGCGGCGCGGGTCGTCATGATGCTGTGCCTCCGGGCGGCAGCGTGGGCTCGACGGATGCGGGCGGCACGCCGCACGGGCGCGCGGTACCGATTGGCGGCCCCGGAGGTCAGTTCACGGCCCGCCCCCGGGTTTCGGCGTCGACCGGACCCGGCCGACCACCCGCCGCCGGGGGACGGAGCCCCCTCAGCGGCCCGGACACACCGCGCTGGCGGTGCGCCGCAGATCCAGATGCCTGCGACGGGTCAGCAGCGGAAGACGGCACGGCATGTTCGCGACTGTACGAACCGTTGATCGATACCGTCAAGCGGCGTCCGGCCCCCGGGCGGGCGCCGGACGGGCGCCGGACGAACCGCCGCCGGCAGCCCCGGGGATCCCGGAGGATCAGCCCTGCTGGAACATGTCCGCGGGGAGCGGCTTCAGCAGCTGATACAGGTCGTCCGAAATCGGTCGGTCCCAGGACGCGATGGTGACCAGGACGCCGTCGCTGCGGCCGAACTGGGCGCAGAACACGCGTTCCTCGCTGACCTTGACCTTCTTCACGATCAGCAGGTCGTCCCCGAGCATGACCGGGAAGTCCTCGGCCGAGACGAACTCGACCGACTCGTCGTTCTCCAGCGCCGCGAGCAGCTGCCGCACCTCGAAGGGCACGTC
This sequence comes from Kitasatospora sp. NPDC033851, assembly GCF_055576085.1. NCBI lineage: Bacteria > Bacillati > Actinomycetota > Actinomycetes > Kitasatosporales > Streptomycetaceae > Kitasatospora > Kitasatospora sp. NPDC033851. The sequence continues at coordinate 45,496 of NZ_JBVIRL010000028.1, forward strand.
GTCGCCGGTCTCCCGGGCAGGCGAACCTTCGGGGAGGTTGCCGATGAACATCGCCGGGCCTCTGCCGCCGAACAGGTCGTAGCGCAGGAAAATCCCCTGGCAGGAGCCGTCCGGGCCGGTCATCATGGCCGCACCGAAGTCACCGGGCCAGTCGCCCGGGTCCATCGCGAGCACGTCGAAGTCCGGGCCGGCGGGCTGTCCGGAGCGACGGCGGAGAAAAGACATGGGAACATCGTACGTGTCCGGCACACCGCGCTCGTGGGGTGGGTGGGGCACCGGCGGGGGGCGGGCGGGAGCATCGACGCTCAGAGACCAATGTTGACTCTGAGCAACCGTCCGGGCTACGTTCGGTTCAGCACGACAGCCGTTCTGGTTTTCACCCTCCGGGGGGACGGCATGTCGCAACGCGGCCCTACCCGCGTATCCCTCACCGTGCACTTGTCGTGCCGAACTGCCGAGCACCCAGCTTCGTCGTCGCACACAGCACAAACACAAGCCAACAGTTCCATGCATCACAAGCCAGATCCGCGGGGCCCCGGCCCGTCGCTCCCGTGGATCTGCTCGGGACGCCGCCGCGTGGGGGCGTGCGGGTCCCGAGCATCGGTGCCGCGATCCGAGTCGCTCTCGGGTTCGGCGCCAGCCTCCCGGCGACTGCCGGCCCCTTGTGGGCCGGGACCGGCCGACGCACCCCGGTGCGCAGGGGATGACTGGGAGGATGGCCTGGCAACGCTGCCGGGCCGCACAGCAGGCGCCGTGTCTGGCCGCGTGGGGGCGGTGGGCACGGCGTCTGCCTGTGCTCATACTCTGAGCTGCGTTTGTCTAACAGTCAACAGAAATTCTGACGGAGCACGCTCAATAGATCATCAGTTGTGATGTTCCGACCGGAAAACCGCCTGCGGAGCGGGCCCCCGGTCGGTTCCGGGAGCCCGCTCCGCAGTGGCTCAGGCGAGCGGCTCGAAGCAGCTCGAGGCGGCTCAGGCGAGCGGCTCAGGTGAGGTCGAACTCGCCGTCCCGGGCGCCGAGCACGAACGCCCGCCACTCCGCCGGCGTGAAGACCAGGACCGGCCCGTCCTCCTGGCGGCCGTCCCGCATCCCGATGTACCCGTCCACGAACGCGATCTGGACGTCTCCGACCCCCTGGCTGCTGCACAGCCACTCCGCGCCGGTGAAGTCCACCCTCGGCTTCCCGCTCGGCGCCAGGCCCGGCTGCGCGCCACCGGCCTCCGTGTCCGTCCCAGTGTTGACTGCCACTGACCGATCTCCTCCCGACGATGTTCCGGGCCCAGCCTAGCCACACCGCCCGGCCCCGGTCAGCGGGTTGACGAGGACTCCTCCGGCTATGGACGGGCGCCGCCGGAGGACGGCTCGAGGCGCGGCGGAAAGGTCGAGGCGTGTCCCGACCGGCGGGGGCGGCGGGCAGCTGCCAGAGTGCTGCCAGGGCGCCGCCCGGGCCGGCAAGCGCGGGAGAGCGCCCCCTCCGACCGTACAGAGCCCTCCGCGGCCCCCAGGGGCCGGACCGCACCGCCGACGACCCCGCCCACCCCAACACCCACCGAACCGCCCAAGGGAGCAGCCGATGAGCCGCCGGGACGGCACCCGCGCCGACGTCATCCCCATCTCCGACGCCCCCTCGGCCCACCCCCCGGCACCCCGTACGCCTCCCTCGGCCACGCCACTGCCCCGGCCGACCCCCGCCCGGCCCCCCACGCACGGCCGGGTCGGCATCGTCCTGGTCTCGCACAGCCAGGAACTGGCCACCGCCGTACGCAACCTCGCGCTCGCATTGACCGGATCCGACTCCCCCGCCCCGATCTCCGCGACCGGCGGCGACCCGTCGAACGGGCCCGGCATCAGCGCCGTCCTGGTGGCCGCCGCGACCCGCCGGGTGGACCAGGGCCACGGCGTCGTGGTGCTCGCCGACCTGGGCGGGGCCGTCACCACCGTCCGCGCCCTGCTGTCCGACGCCGACGAGCACGGCCTGCCGTTCCCGGTCCGGTTCGCCAACGCCCCGTTCGTCGAAGGCGCGGTGGCCGCGACCGCGACCGCGACGGCGGGCGGCGACCTGGCGGCGGTGCTGGACGCGGCCGAGGAGGCCTACCGGCAGCACAAGGGCTGACCGGGTGCCGCGCCCGCGGCCGGTCAGGGGCGCTCCTGGCCCTCCCAGGTGAAGACCGCCGGGCCCTCGCACTCCAGCGCGTGGCGCAGCCGCTCGTGCTCGGACTCGATCATCGGCGGCAGCTCGTCCAGCGCGAACCAGCCGACCTCGAGCGACTCGTCGTCGTTCACCCGCGCCTCGCCGCCGACCGCACGGCAGCGGAAGGTCAGCACCAGGTACTGCGTCACGTCGCCGTTCGGGTACGTCACCTGCGGCGAGACGGTGACCGAGGCCAGCAGCTCGGGCACGGCCACCACGCCGGTCTCCTCCTCGCACTCGCGCACCACGCCGTCGCCGGGCTGCTCGCCGGGGTCGAGGATCCCGCCGACCGGCGCCCAGCGGCCGTCATCGGCTCGGCGGGCGAGCAGCACCCGGTCGCGATCGTCCAGCACGACGGCGACGACGGCGCTCAGCCACAGCGGGCGGTGGCCCACGAGGGAGCGGAGGTCGGCGAGGAAGGGGGGAATTGCCATGTGGCGCAGCCTATCGGGGCGGCTGCCGGCCGGGGTGGGGTCGGCCGGGGTCGGGTGGTCCGGGTCCGCTCGAGCGGCTCGGGTCGGCCAAGTCGGCCGGGTCGGGGCGGCCGGGTCTGCTCAACCAGGTCGGCGCGGTGGGTCTCCGGTGGGGCGCAGCCGGTCGGTGGTCGGGCGCACCAAGGCGAGGACGGTGAGGCCGAGGATGTGCAGGTCGAGCCGGAGGGAGCGGTGCTCGACGTACCAGAGATCGAGTTCGGCGGCATGACCGTGGAGCTGGGCCCAGCCGGTCAGCCCGGGGCGCACGGCGAACCGGGCGCGCTCGCGGCAGGAGTAGCGGCCCACCTGATCGGGCCGGGCCGGTCGGGGGCCGATCACCCCCATCTCGCCGCGGACGACGTTCCAGAGCCGCGGCAGCTCCTCCAGGCCGGTGCGGCGCAGCAGGGTGCCGAACCCGCTGTCCCCACCCGTCCGGAAGCGCAGGATCTGGAACTCGCGGCCGTGCTGCCCGGCTCGGGTCTGCCGCTGGAGCACCGGGCCACCGCTGGTGCAGCGCAGCAGGACGGCGATCAGTACGGCCAGCGGTAGCGCGACGATCGCGGCCAGGGCGGCGAGGGCGAGATCACCACCGCGTTTCATGAGGTGGACATGGCACTATCCGATCTGCCGCTCATCGCTCCCCCTCTACGGCGCTTCGAGCCGGAAGAACGCATTCACAGTAGAGGCGTGATGAAGCCGCCGTCCAAGAATGGTGAAAGAAGGGGGCGGGAGATTGTCCGACAGGACGATATTCGGTCGGTCTGACCAATTTCGCTCGATCTGCCGTTTCGAAATTCCGAACGCGATCGACATACGGGCGAGCGGGCGGGTGGCCCCGTCAGTGTTCTCCGGCCGGCGCCTCCGGCCCGTGTCGTCCGGTCGGCTCGTCCGCCTCTAGAGCGCGGCGCGGCGCCGGTCACGGAAGTGACCGAAGGCGATCCGACCGAGCAGCAGGACACCCGCCGCCAGGCAGCCGGCCACCGCCATCGCCCAGGCCGGGCCGCCACTGTCCGGAACGAGCACCGCCACGACGATCCCCGCCGCCAGGCAGGCCACACCCACCACGGCCAGCGGAAGCTGGTGGGTGACCAGGGCTCCGCCACTGCACACGCGAGCCATCCGAGAAGCGCCGTGCAAGTGGAAGGGGTCACGGTCCGCATCTGCCATGAGCCCAAGGTACCCCGGGCCGAAGCGGGAGGCAGCCCGCAGGGAGTGCAGGATCGAACACTCTGCGCGACCGACGGATCGGCACCCGTCCGGGGTCGGGCGGGGGTGGCTACGGGGGTGGTTGCGGGGCGACACGGCGGCCGATCCGGGCCCCACCGAAGCGGCGCCCGATGCCCCCGGATGCGCATTCCTACTCCACAATCAGTCCACGAAAAATCCTCGTCCCCCCGGTACAACCATCCCCGCGGTGCAACGGTCTCAATGGCATTGAGTGATCCAGGAGCCGTTCGAGGGACGGGTGTGAACCCCCCACCGAGAACAGGAAAGTCCAGGGGCGGAGCCGCCGACCCCTGGAGTCGGAGGCCGGGCTCCGTCCTCCGGCGGTACCGCCACGCCGCTCGGCGAACGAGGGGGAACCGTGCCGCAGTCCCAGTCCACAACATCGATCTCCATGGCCCGCGCCAGGCCCATGCCCGGCGTGCGCGCACTGCCGCCCCCTGTCAGGTGGGCTGCGGACCGGCACGAGGTGAGCCGGCACGGCGGGGGCCGTCGCCGACTGACCGTCGAGACGGAACAGCAGGACGCGCGGGGCGAATGGCTGCGGTTCGCCCCCGTCCAGCCGCTGTTCCGGGCCCGGGCCGCCCAGCGCCTCGCCGTGCTCGCGTACCACGGGGTGACCGACCACCGGTCGTTCGGCGCCCAACTCGACCGGCTCCAGCGGCTCGCCACTCCCGTGTCGCTCACCGCCGTCCTCCAGGCCGTGACCGAGCGGCGGCCACTGCCGCCCCGGAGCGTCCTGGTCACCTTCGACGACGCCGACCGGAGCGTCCTCACCCACGCCCTGCCCGCCCTCGACGCCCGTGGCATTCCGGCCACCGCCTTCGTCATCTCGGAGCTCATCGGCACCGAGCGACCGTTCTGGTGGCACGAGGCCGACTTCCTCGCCCGACACGGCGGCCGCGCCCGCTCGCTCGACTGCGGTCACCCGTCCCAGCTGCTCCGCCGACTCAAGGCCATGCCCGACCCGGACCGCCGACGCAGCCTCCACGAGCTGCGCGTCAGCGCCGACCGCCGACCGCCCCGCCAGGAACAGCTCACCCCCGCCGACCTCCTCGCCCTGCGGGACGGGGGCGTCGCGATCGGCAACCACACCCAGGGACACCCGTGCCTCGGGCGCTGCGACGACGACACCGTCCGCGCCGAGATCACCGGCGCCCACGAGGCCCTCACCCGCTGGCTCGGCGAGCCGCCGACCGCCTTCGCCTACCCGGACGGTGGCCACGACCCCCGTGCCGAAACCGTCCTGCAGGAACTCGGCTACCGCCTCGGCTTCCTCTCCGACCACCGCCTGGGCCCCCGCCTCCCCTCCCACCCCCTCCAGATCAGCCGCCTCCAGGTCGACTCCACCACCAGCACCCGCCGCTTCGACACCATCCTCTCCGGCCTCGAACCCGCCTACCGCCGCTGGCGCCGCCAAGCCGTCGCCTGACCCCCGGCGCGTGCCCGACAGTCATTCGAAATGCCAATAGGGCACGGAAATGGTGCCTTGAGGGATATCTACGCGGGTAGCGCGTGCGGCGGGTAGCGCGTGCGGCGGGTAGCGCGTGCACAGGAAGTCGACTGGATCGACTTCCTGTGCACGGCGTCATGTCTACGCGAGTAGAAGGCTGCCGCGGATTAGCCTCGGGACATTACCGGGCATGGAAGTCGAATCGGCCGATTCCCCACACGTCGCCGCATCGCGATCGCGCCGGCGCTCGAGCGCGCCGCCGCCGGGGGTGACCCGTGCGCGAGAAGTCGATCAGGCCGACTTCTCGCGCACGGCATGCACCGGCTGGGCGGTCTACGCGAGTAGGTCAAGCTCTCTGCGCAGCCGGTCGTCGAACCGATCGACTCCCCGCGCGCCAACACTCCAAGCCGCCGGCGGCGGGCGATCCGGCACCCACCCCGCGCAGGAAGTCGGCCAGGCCGACTTCTCGCACCCCGCAAGCCGAGCGGCCCGCTACGCGAGTAGACAGCGCGCGCCGCAGCCGCCCCGGGACATCGCCGGGCACAGGAAGTCGGGCCAGCCGACTTCCTGTGCAGCGCACCGCGCCCTCGCCCACCAGGCAGGCGGGCCCGCACCAGCCCCCGCACAAGCACGGGGTGACCGATGCGTAAGAAGTCGGCCCAGTCGACTTCTCACGCACCACAAGCAGGCTGTCTACGCGAGTAGATACAGCGCCGCTGCAGACAGGCCGGCACCGCCAAGCACGGGACGTCGGATCGGCCGACTTCCTGTGCGGCGCACCGCAACCCGGCCTGCAAGGGTGCCCACAAGCACAGGCAGCTCGCCCCAGAAGTCGACCTGGTCGACTCCCAGTGCAATGCACCCCCACCCCGCCCATCGAACGCGCCCACGGCCACGGGCTCAGGCGAGTACCGGATGGCCGTCGCGCGAGAAGTCGGATCGGCCGACTTCCTGCGCAACGCACTGTGGCCTGGCCCGCCGGACCGGCCACCAGCAGGCAGCTCGCGCGAGGGGTCGACTGGGCCGCCTTCCATGCGGCGCATCGCAGGTCACCCGCCGGGCTGGCCGCGGGCGCCGGCCTGCACAGGGCGTCGGCCTGATCGACTTCCCGCGCGCGACAGGCAGACAGGCAGGGCCCAGCCTTCTATGCGAGTAGATCCAGTCTGGGCGACGTCGCCGGACACAGGAGTTCGGATCGGCCGACTTCCTGCGCAGCGCACTGCGGCCCGGCCCGCCGGACCGGCCACCAGCAGGCAGCTCCCACCAGAAGTCGGCCGGGCCGACTTCCTGTGGCTGCCGGGTCGGGCGGTGGGGGCGGCGCATCTACGCGGATAGAAGTGCCGGGCAGCGGATCTGTCGGCATTTCCTGCGGGAAATGGGGCGGCCCGGATTTTCTTCATCGCGCAACGGAAATCGGCAGCGAAGCCCATTTGCGGGTATTCAGGGCGCCGCGCCGTGTCTGGCGCTTTGTGTGTGAATCCGGCTGTTGGGTCCCGAAATCGCCGCCACGTGGGACTGATGTGTGGCCGCCGTTGCCGGGATGGATCAGCCGATGAGGGTGGCCAGCGTGTTGCCCTGTGGGTAGAGGGCGGCGGCCGGCGGGAGTACGGCGGGGAGGCCGGCGTGAAGCACGGTGAGGGTGCACGTCCCCGTGCGGGTGGGGTCGCTGACGCGGCGGAGGGCCTGGGCGGCGACGGCGTCGGCGGAGCCGAGCAAGGTGAGCGCCGGGGACGCGGTCGGGGCGACGGCGGCGCGGATGCGGTCGTCGACGAGTTCGTAGTGGGTGCAGCCGAGCACGAGGACGTCGGTGCCGGCCGGCGTGCGGGCGGCGGCGTCGGCGATGGCGGCCGTGATGGCGTCGTCGTCGCCGTGCTCGACGGCGTCCGCGAGGCCCGGGCAGGCGACCTCCGTGACGTCCGCCGTCCCGCCGAAGTCGCGGATCAGTCCGCGCTGGTAGGCGCTCCCGGTGGTGGCCGGGGTGGCCCAGATGGCGACCCGGCCGCCCAGTGCGGCAGCGGGCTTGATGGCCGGGACGGTGCCGATCACCGGCAGTCCGGGCTCCAGTTCGGCGCGCAGGGTGGCGAGCGCGTGGACGGAGGCCGTGTTGCAGGCGATCACCAGCGCGTCGGGTTCGAGCGCGGCGGCGGCCCGGCAGCAGCCGAGGGCCAGTTCGGTGACCTCTTCGGGCGTACGCGGCCCCCAGGGCATCGAGGCCGGGTTGGAGGACAACACCAGGTCCGCGTCCGGGCGCAGCTTCCGGAGGGTGGCGGCGGCGGCCAGCAGGCCGATTCCGGAGTCCATCAGTGCGATCTTCACGGGTCAAGACTTTAGTCGATCCGCCCGCTCGGCCCTGTTCTGCGGCAGACTGCCGGGGTGACCGTCCTGCTGTGGATCGCCGCGTTCTCCCTGCTGGTCTGGCTCTGGCTGGCGTGCTGCCACGGCTTGTTCTGGCGCACCGACGTGCGGCTGCCGCCGCGTCGCCCGCCGGTCCGCTGGCCGCAGGCGGCGATCGTGGTGCCGGCCCGGGACGAGGCGGCGGTGCTGCCGGTGAGTCTGCCGACGCTGTTGGCGCAGAAGTACCCGGGGCGGGCGCGGGTGATCCTGGTGGACGACCACAGCTCGGACGGCACGGGCCCGCTGGCGGCGGAGCTGCGGACGATCGACGGGCTGGAGCTGACCGTCACCACGCCTCCCCCGTTGCCGCCCGGCTGGACGGGCAAGCTGTGGGCGCTGCGGCACGGGGTGGAGCTGGCCGGTCCGGACGTGGAGTACCTGCTGCTGACGGACGCGGACATCGCACACGGCCCGGACTCGCTCGCCGAGCTGGTGGCGGCGGCCGAGAGCAATGGCCTGGACCTGGTGTCGCAGATGGCCCGGCTGCGGGTGGAGACCGGCTGGGAGCGCCTGATCGTGCCGGCCTTCGTGTACTTCTTCGCCCAGCTGTACCCGTTCCGCCGGAGCAACCGTCCGGGTGCCCGGACGGCGGCCGCGGCGGGCGGCTGCTCGCTGGTGCGGCGCGAGGCGCTGGAGCGGGCCGGCGGGGTGGCGGCGATCCGGGGCGCGGTGATCGACGACGTGTCGCTGGCCCGGGCGGTGAAGTCCACCGGCGGCCGGACCTGGCTGGGTCTCGCCGGGGAGGTGGACAGCGTCCGCCCGTACCCGCGGCTGGAACAGCTGTGGCGGATGGTGTCGCGCAGCGCGTACGCCCAGCTGAGGCACTCGCCGCTGCTGCTGCTCGGGACGGTGCTGGGGCTGGCGCTGGTGTACCTGGTGCCGCCGGTGGCGACGGTGGCCGGGCTGGTGGCCGGGGCGCCGGTGGTGGCGGTGGCGGGTGGGGCGGCGTGGGCGCTGATGGCGGGGACGTACCTGCCGATGGTCCGGTACTACGGGCAGCCGGCCCCGGCCGTGGTGCTGCTGCCGTTCACGGCGGGGCTGTACCTGCTGATGACGGTCGACTCGGCGGTGCAGCACTGGCGCGGCCGGGGCGCGGCGTGGAAGGGCCGGACCTACTCGCGGGCGTGACCCCTGTACACGCCCGCGAGCAGGCGTCCTCCCCCGCGGACCGGGGGAATCCCCGGCGTCGTGTGCCGATCGGCTCCATACTGCTCGGATGGACCGTCAGCAGATCTCCCGCCTCGCCCATGCCCACCACCCGATCGCTGCCCCGCTGGCGGACGAGTCGGTGGCCCGTCTGCTGGACCGCGCGACGGCCGGGAAGGAGGACGGCCGGGCGCTGGACCTCGGTTGTGGCGAGGGCGCCTGGCTGGTCCGGGCGCTGGCCGCGCGCCCGGGCTGGCAGGCCGTGGGGGTGGACCTGGACGCCCTGGCCCTGACCCGCGCACGGGAGACCGCGACCGCTCTCGGCGTCGTGCGCCGGATCGGCCTGCACCACCTGGACGCACGGGAGTTCACCTCGAAGGAGCCCTTCGACCTGGTGCTGTGCGTCGGTTCCACGCACGCCTTCGGCGGACTGCTTCCGACGTTCGCGGCGGCCCGCGAACTCCTGGCCCCGGGTGGCCGGTTGCTGGTCGGCGAGGGATTCTGGCAGCGCGATCCGTCCCGGGCCGCCCTGGACGGGCTGGGTGCGACCCGGGACGAGTTCGCGGATCTGGCGACGACCACCGACCGGGTCCTCGCGGACGGCTGGACGCCGGTGTCCGGGTACGTCAGTACGGAGCGGGAGTGGGACGACTACGAGTTCGCCTGGACGGGCTCGCTGGCCGAGTGGGCGCTGGACCACCCGGACCATCCGGACGCGGCGGCCGCCCGGGAAGCCGCCGACCGGCACCGGGCGGAGTGGCTGCACGGCTACCGGGGGACGCTCGGCTTCGTCACGTACCTGCTGCGCCGCGACTGAACACTGCCACGGCTGAACGACCCTGGACCGTCGGCTACTTCTGTGTGCGCGCGAGGAAGTCGTCGATCAGCGGGGCGATTTCGGGAAGCTTCTCCTCCAGTGCGAAGTGCCCGGTGTCGAACACGTGCAGCTCGGCCGCGGGCAGGTCGCGCAGGTAGGCGCGGGCGCCGGGCTCGGTGAAGAAGGGGTCGTTGCGTCCCCAAAGGATCAGCGTGGGCGGCTGGTTGGCCCGCAGCCAGGCCTGCCAGGCGGGGTAGAGTTCGACGTTGGAGAAGTAGTCGAGGGCCAGCTCGACCTGGATGTCCTTGCGGCCGGGCAGGTCGAGGAAGTGCTGGTCGAGGGTCCAGCCGTCGGGGGCGACCAGGCTCGGGTCGCCGGTACCGCCCTCGTACTGGCTGCGGGTGACCTCCAGGGTGAGGATCGAGCGGGCGGCCTCCCCGGCGCCCGGGACGCCTCGCCGGTTGGCGATGAACTCCCGCGCCTGGTCGGAGAGTCCCTCCTCGTAGGCGTTGCCGTTCTGGACCACCAGACCGGTGACCCACTCCGGGTGGCGGGTGGCCAGGCGCAGGCCGACGGGGGCGCCGAAGTCGAATACGTACAGCGCGAAGCGGTCCAGGCCGAGGGCGAGGCAGAAGCCCTCGATCACGTCGGCCAGGGTGTCGAAGCGGTACGTGAAGGTGTCGGGTGCGGGGCTGTCGCTGTGGCCGAAGCCCGGGTAGTCGGGGGCTATCAGGCGGTAGCGGGTACCGAGCGCGTCGAGCAGCCGGGCGTACTGGTGAGAGGCGGACGGGAAACCGTGCAGCAGCAGGAGGACGGGGGCGTCGGCCGGGCCGGTTTCGCGGTAGGAGATGCGCAGCCCGTCGACGTCGACGTGGCGGTGGTGGATGTGTGGGATCGTCAGCTCGCTCATGCTAACCATTAAACAGCATTTTAGTGGTTAGGCAAGGCCTGCGAGTGAGAGCACATGAGCGAGCTGACACATCGCCACGGACACCGTGGCGCTCAGTCCTTCTTCAGCTGCTCCTGCTGCACCAGGTAGTCCAGCACCTCGGGCATCGCCTCGACGCCGCCGGCCTTCGTCGGCGAAGTCCGGTACTCGCCCTGGACGATGACCGTCGGCAGCTCGTTGATGCCGTAGCTGGTGAACGCGGCAGCGGCGTCGTCGACCGACTGGCGCACCTCGGCGGACCGGTAGGCCTGGCCGAAGAGCTGGGCGTCGATGCCGTGGCGGACGGCCCAGTCGGTGGCGGCGGCCTCGGTGGTGAGGTCGGCGCCCTCGTCGTGGACGGCACGGAAAACGCTGGTCTGCAGACGCTCGACCATGCCGAGGCGCTCCAGCGTGTAGTACATCCGCGCATGGCCGCGCTGCACACCCTCGTCCGGGCTGCCCGGCCAGATCGCCGGGACGCGGCGCAGCGAGACGTCGTCGCGGTGCTTCTCGGCCCAGGCCTGCAGGGGCTGTTCGAGCGCCTGCGAGTGGTCGCAGTCGTACCAGAAGAACTCCACCGCCTCGGTCCGGGCGCTCTCGCGCACCGGTTGCGGGTGGTCGAGCCTGACGAACTGGGCACCCTCGGAGGGGAGTTGGTGGATCGCCGCGCCAGCCTGGACCGGGGACGCGGCGATCCCGGCAGCAACGGCGAGCAGGACGGTGGACCGCAGCAGCGACTTCGAGTTCACACCGGGCAGTGTGCTGGTGACGGTTCGCTACCGGCGAGTCGGTGCGCGGCGGCAGGCCGGGATTCGCCCGAACGGCGTACCCGGGGCCGACGCGTCGGCCGGCTCGTCCCGCGTCAGACGGCCGGCTCGTCCCGCGTCAGTCGGTCGGCTCCGTACCCGCGGTCCACACCTCGGCGACCAGCCGTTGCCAGGCGTCCACCACCGCGCCCAGCTCGAAGTGCTCCAGCGCGTGCGCCCGGGCCGCCGCGCCGAGGCCCGCGCGGTTGACCGCCAACACCTTGCCCAGCGCCTCGGCGAGGGCGAGCGGGTCGCCGGGGGCGACGAGCGCGCCGGTGGCGCCGTCCCGGACGACCTCGCGGACCCAGCCGACATCGGTGGCGACGGCGGGCACTCCGGCCAGTGCCGCCTCGATCAGCGCGCCGGGAACGCCCTCGCTGTCGCTGGTGAGCAGCAGTGCGTCGGCAGCGCGGTACAGCGGGGCCGGGTCGGGCAACGGGCCGAGGAAGTGGGCGCGGGCGGCGGCCGGGTGGCGGGCCAGTGTCTCGCGCAGCGGGCCGTCCCCGGCGACGGCGAGCCGGACGTCGGGCAGGCGGTCGAGCACGTCGAGGGCGAGGTCGAGCCGCTTCTCGGGCGCTATCGCGCCGATCCAGGCGACCAGCAGGACGTCCGCCGGCAGGCCCAGCGCGTGCCGGGCGGCGCGCCGGTCGTCCCGGCCGTCGGCGGGCGGATAGCTCTCGGCGGCACGGGAGTTGGGGATCACGTGCACCTTGCCGTCGGGCAGTGCGAACTGCTCCTCGAGGACGGCACGCGCCTCGTCGGTGAGCGTGGTGACGGCGGCGGCGCGGTGCATCAGCGCGCCGCCGCGCACCCGGCGCAACCGGGTGGCGGTCCAGTAGCGGGGGTGGCCGACGGAGACGTAGACGAACGGGGTCCGGGTCCCGGCCATGGCGAGGGCGCAGGCGGCCAGGGTGTCGGAGCCGTGGGCGAGCACGACGTCGGCGGCGCACGCGGCGGAACGCAGGGCTCGCAGGGTGGTCGGGCGAAGTCGGCCGGGGCCCAGGACGGCGGCGCTGCGCAGGCCGGAGGCATCGGGGCAGTCCCCTGGATCGGCCTCCGCGGCGCCGCGGCGGACGGCCGGGTGCGGGGCGAGGGCGCACAGCGCGGAGGACTGGCCCCGGCGGCCCAGTTCCCGGTGGAGGTCACGGGCGAAGTTCTGGGCACCCCCGCGGCGTGTATCACTGATCAGATGCAGGACACGCGGACGGGTTCCGGCCGGATCGGCCGACATATGGTCGGGCATGGACCGACCTTGGCACAGTGCTCCGCCCGGGACAGCCCCTTCGCGCAACCTGATGGTGGCCCATCCGCCCGCGCTTGTACACCCGATGTGCGCCAGAGAGCCGCCGTCGTGCGCCGGTTACGACCACCGCGCGCCCCGTCTCACCCCCTGCCGCGCTCCGGTTCGCCTCCGTCGCGCCGTACCGCCTCCGTCGCGCCTCACCGACTCCGCCCCCTCGTCCTGGCGTCCTGGCGTCCTGGCGTCCTGGCGTCCTGGCGTCCTGGCGTCCTGGCGTCCTGGCGTCCTGGCGTCCTGGCGTCCTGGCGTCCTGGCAGGCCGGGGGCAGCACCGGGTTCCGCGTCAAGTCTCGTGTCAATCTCCGCGTCACACCGTCGAGTTATCCGGCCGCCCGACCCCCGATAGGGCGGTACGCGGAGCGCCCGGGCACCGCCCGGGCGGCCACCACCCGACCCCGAGGCGGTTACGCGGTTCGGGTGAACGCGGTTGGACCTGGGCCCGGGCCGCTCGGCAGGATGTCCGGCCGGGGCGCCGCAGCACTGCCCCATCTCCCCCTTCCTCATACGGATTTGGAGTCACCCGGTGTTCAAGGGATTCCGCAGCTTCCTGCTGCGCGGAAACGTGGTGGACCTCGCGGTCGGCATCGTGATCGGCGCGGCCTTCACCGCCGTCGTCACCGGGTTCGTCAGCGCCTTCCTCACCCCGCTGGTCGGCGTCGCCTCCGGAGCCGTCGGCGACTTCACCCAGAAGACCTTCGAGGTGGCCGGCACCCGGTTCCCGTACGGCCTCTTCGTCAACGCGGCGATCGGCTTCGTGCTGACCGCCGCCGTCATCTACTTCGCCGTGGTGCTGCCGGTCGGCAAGCTGCAGACGCGCTTCGAATCGGCCACGCCCGCACCGGCCGCGAAGGTGGACTGCCCGGAGTGCCTGAGCTCGATCCCGGCCGCCGCGAGCCGCTGTTCGTTCTGCACCTCGGAGGTCGGCAAGCCGGGTCTGCCCGCGCAGGCCCAGGCGCTGCAGTCGCACTGACCTGCGGAACCGTAGCGGCGACCGTCGGCCCGGACCTGCGACCGCCGTCCGACGGGCCTCGAACCAGGCGGTCAGCGCGCTGACGGGATCTTTATTCCCGAAACATTCACGAGCTCCCGTCGCACCCTCGGCGGGGGCTCGAATGCGCCAGCGCACGCCCTGCCCGCAAAAGTTTCTCCGCAGGGCCCTGGACCGTCCACCGGCCGGTCACCGCACGGCCGTCCAGCGGCGCCGTCCGGCCACTGTTCGATCACTGACAGGGCGCCAAGGTTGTCCGGAACCAGACTCCGGAATGTCCGTTCTTACTACTTTCGAAACCTTTGTGCGAGCGAAGACTGTGTAAACACTCGAACTGCTCCCCCTCCCGCTCTCCTCAGCAGGCGCATTGTGGGCTTACCGTATGCCCCATGACCTCGCCCCGCTCCTACGACGGAGTCGGCTACCCCTCTCCGTCCTTCTCCTCCGGCACGCCGATTTACGACAGCCTCGTGGCTGAGCGCGGCGTCCCCCAGATCGCACCCATCAACGTGCCGGCCGCCCTGCCGCCGGCACTGTCGTCCGGTTACGGATCCGGCCTCGGCCAGTCCTACGAGAACCGGTACGGCAACGGGTACGAGAGCGCCGGCAGCAACCTCCCCGCGCTGCCGCCCGCCCGCCTCGCCCTGGGCCCCGGCCCGAGCAGCGGCCCCTCCACGGCGTACATCCCCGCGCAGCCCGCGCCGGCGTACGCCTCCCCACAGCCGTCGGTCCCCGGTTACGGCGCCCCCCAGCCGTACCAGCGACCGCAGCCCGGCTCGCCGGCCTTCACCCAGACCGCCAGCGGCGGCTACCAGCCGACCGGCGGCCAGAGCTTCGGCGGCCAGAACACCTTCATCGGTGGCCAGGCCGGCCAGCAGCCCTTCGGCGCGCAGCAGAGCGGCGGCCCGGGCGGTTTCGGCCAGAGCCAGCCAGGCGGTCCGCAGAGCTTCGGCGGCCAGCAGGGCTTCGGCGGCCCGCAGTCCTTCGGCGGCCCGACCGCGGGCGGCCCCGGCTTCCAGGGCCAGGGCGGCGACCAGTCCTTCGGCGGCGCCCAGCTGCGCCCGGCCATGGCGCCGGTCGCGCCGGTCCGCCCGATGCAGCCGCAGCGCCCGGGCCCGTACGGCGAGGCCGGTCACGGCTCCTTCAACACAGCGGGGCAGGTCAACGGCGGCTACCAGTCGCAGGGCCAGGGCTACTGAACCGCTGACACCCCGAGGCCGTCCCCCACACGGCCACACCCGCACCACCTGAGCAGCACCCGGCGACCCCTGAACGCCGGGCGAACGGAGAACGGGTCATCCACGGACCGCCCGGAACGCCCCCCACGGCGTCCCGGGCGGTCCGTGCGCATATGGGGGGCCTGCATGCGGCGGCAACCCTGCTGGCAGGATGGGGGAATGCAGCTCACCGGACTCCACGTCTACCCCGTCAAGTCCATGTACCGCCTGAGCCCGGACACCGCCCCGGTCCATCCCTGGGGCCTGGCCGGAGACCGCCGCTGGATGCTCGCCGACCCGACCGGACGCTTCGTCAGCCAGCGCGAGAACACCGCCCTCGGACAGATCCGGCCCGTACTCCTGCCCGACGGCTCACTCACGCTGACCGCCCCCGACGGCTCACGGATCGAGGTCCCCGCCCCCGCCGTCGCGGCCGGCGACCCGCTCGCCGAGGTCGAGGTCTGGGGCACCCGCTTCCACGCCGCCGAAGCCGCCAAGGAAGCACACCAGTGGATCGCCGAACACCTCGGCGACTACCGCCTGGTGCACCTGGACGACCCGCGCGCCCGCCCCGCCGACCCCGAGTACAGCGAGCCCGGCGACACCGTCTCGATGGCCGACGGCTTCCCGCTGCTGGTCACCACCACCGCCTCGCTGGACCGGCTCAACGAGCTGATCGCCGCCGAGCACCCGGACGAACACGAAACCCTGCCGATGGAGCGCTTCCGCCCCAACGTGGTGGTCACCGGCTCCGAGCCCTGGGCCGAGGACGGCTGGCGCCGCGTCCGGATCGGCGAGCTCACCTTCAAGGTCGTCAAGCCCTGCGGCCGCTGCATCATCACCACCACCGACCAGGAGACCGGCGAACGGCGCGGCAAGGAACCACTGCGCACGCTCGCCCGGCACCACCGGCTGCTGCGCACGGCCGCCTTCGGGCAGAACCTGATCCCCGAGCGGCCGGCCGGCGTCGAAGGCGACGTGCTCGGCACGCTCCGCCTCGGCGACGAGGTCGAGGTGCTGGAGGACGGGGCGCACTGGCCGGCCGACGGGCGCTGAGCGCGGGCCGCACCCCGGGGGCGTCCTGCCCGCGCGGAGCCGCCGCATCGTGGAACCGCGTTGTGGAACCGCTTCATGGAGCCGTTCTGTGGAGCCGTTCTGTGGAGCCGTTCTGTGGAGCCGCCGCCGCACGGAACCACCGCTGTGCGCGCTCGTTGAACAAGTGGTCGGAACCTGTGGCGGCGGTGGGCCCTACCGGTGTCCGCGCGACAACGGGCGGCCGAACCACCCATGTGAGCGCGCTACGGTGGGCGGGCCGCCCGCGCACCTCCGCGCGTTCGGCCCGTTGAACGCCTGCTCGACGAAGGTGGGGACGACAGACCGTCATGGCTGAGCACAGGGTCCGGGTCACCCAGGACAGCGCATCCCGCTGGCGTCGCCGCGCGGGCGAGTACGAAACGCTCGCGGAGGCCCTGGCCGCCGCCGAAGCGGGCGACACCGTGACCGTCCGGCCGGGCACCTTCCGGGAGAACGTGCTGCTGGACAAGCCGGTGACGATCGTCCCGGCCCAGGGCCCGGGCACCGTGCGGATCGAGCCGCCCTCCGGGGTGGCGCTGACCGTCACCGCCGCCGCGACCGTCCGCGACCTCGTCGTGGAGGGCGGCGACAGCTCCACCCCCGCCGTCCTGGTCACCGGCACAGAGGCGACGCCGTCGTTCAGCGGCTGCCGGATCGAGACCCGCTCGGCCGCCGGGATCGAGATCACCGACAGCGCCCGGCCGACCCTGCGCGGCTGCGTGGTCGCCAACCCCGGCGGGCTCGGGCTGCGGCTGCGCGGCGAGGGCACCGCCGCCGCCTTCGAGGACTGCGAGGTCGCCGCCGCCGGCCAGGCCGGACTCGCCGTTCTCGGCGGCGCGACCGCCGTCCTGGACCGTTGCCGCGTCCACCACGCCTCCGGCGCCGGCGTGCTGCTCTCCGACCCGGGCAGCGCGGCCGAGCTGACCGGCTGCGAGATCTACGAGATCCGCGGCAGTGGAGTGCAGGCCGACGCGCAGGCGGGCGGGCGACTCGTCGACTGCGAGATCCACCGGGTCACCGGCAACGGGCTGACCCTGGACGGCGAGGCCGAGCTGGTCCTCACCGGCTGCCGGGTGCACGACCTGCCGGAGAACGGCGCCGACCTGCGCGGACGCTCCCGGCTCAGCCTCGCGCACAGCACCGTACGGGACTTCGGCCGCGGCGCACTGTCGGTCTGGGACCAGGGCACCGAGGCCATCGCCGAGGCCTGCCAGATCCACGGCTCGACCGGCGAGTACCCGGCGCTGTGGGTCAGTGACGGCGCCCGGCTCACCCTCACCGACTGCTCGCTGCACGACCTGCCCGACGCCCTGTTCGTCCTCGACCGGGACTCCGCCGCCACCGCCGAGGGCTGCTCGTTCAGCCGGATCCGCAGTTCGGCGGTCTCGGTCAGCGGCGGAGCCACCGTCGCCCTGGCCGCCTGCCGGGTACAGGAGGCGGGCACCGGACTCTGGTTCCGCGACCACGGCAGCGGCGGACTGCTCACCGACTGCGAGATCTCCGACGTGTCCACCGGGGTGATCGTCACCAAGGGCGCCGACCCGGTGCTGCGCGACTGCACCGTGCGGGCCAGCACGGACGCCGGGGTGTACGTCTCGGCGCAGGGGCGGGGCACCTTCGAGGACTGCCGGGTCTCGCACGGCAAGGGCTTCGGCTTCCACATCATCGACGGCTGCCGGACGCAGCTCATCCGGTGCCGGGCGGAGCAGAACGAGCGGGCCGGGTTCGAGTTCTCCGAGCCGGGGCCGGTCGCGGAGGGGTGTACGTCGGACGACGTCGCGGCGGCACCGGGGCCGGGCTCCGGGCTGGGGTCGGGGCTGGGGTCGGGACCGGGTTCCGGGGCGGGTTCCGCGCTCGGGTCACCGTTCGGGGGCGCGGACGTACCGTCGCCTCGCACCTCCCAACTAGCCGCCGTTGCATCGGCGTTGGCCCCGGCCTCGGCTTCGTCGGCGATCGCCCCGATCCCGGACTGCCGACCGGCCGACGAGGCGCTCGCCGAACTGGACTCACTGGTCGGGCTGGCCACGGTGAAGCAGGAGGTGCGCACCCTGATCGACCTGATCTCGGTCGGCCGCCGTCGCCGCCAGGCCGGGCTCAAGGCGCCGTCGCTGCGCCGGCACCTGGTCTTCACCGGCGCCCCCGGTACCGGCAAGACCACCGTCGCCCGGCTCTACGGCGAGATCCTCGCCTCACTCGGGGTACTCCAGCGCGGACACCTGGTCGAGGTGGCCCGAGTGGACCTGGTCGGCGAGCACATCGGCTCCACCGCGATCCGCACCGCGGCCGCCTTCGACCGGGCGCGCGGCGGCGTGCTCTTCATCGACGAGGCGTACGCGCTCGCCCCCGAGGACGGCGCGCGGGACTTCGGGCGCGAGGCGATCGACACCCTCGTCAAGCTGATGGAGGACCACCGGGACGAGGTGGTCGTCATCGTGGCGGGCTACACCGCCGAAATGGAGCGCTTCCTGTCCGCCAACCCCGGTGTCTCGTCCCGCTTCTCACGTACCATCAGGTTCCCCGACTACACGGCGGAGGAGCTGCTGGAGATCGCCCGGGCGCAGTGCGCGGAGCACGAGTACGCACTCTCCGAGGGGACTGAGATGGCACTGCTGGAGCACTTCGGAGGGCTGGAGCGCGGCCCCAACTTCGGTAACGGGCGCACCGCTCGGCAGGTCTTCGAGACCATGGTCGAGCGGCACGCGGTACGGATCGCCCACCTCGCCGACCCGTCCACCGAGGAACTCCAGCTGCTCGTCCCGGCCGACCTGCCGACGGCGCCCCTGCCGTAGCGCCGCCGCCAGGGAACTCGTCGGCCGCGCCGGGCCGTTGAGGCGGGCATGAGCATGCTTCTGACGGGCGCGGCGGGCGGGTTGCTGTTACCGGCCGGGCTGGTGGCGTTCTTCTTCCTCGGCGCGGCGGTACGGCGGTTGCGCGCCCGCCCGGCGACGGGTCCGTCCGGCGGCCGCGGCGCGGGCGCGACCGCTACGGAGGAACTGCACGCGCTGCTCTACCCGAGCAAGCGGGTGCAGTTGGAGCAGCGACGGGTCGAGCTGGTGCTGCGGGACGACGAGCACGACGGCGCGCCGAAGCGCACCGGTATCGACCTCGCGGGCGGCCGGGCGGTGATCCGGCGGCAAGCGGACAAGTGACGGGTGACGGGTGACAGCTAACAGCTGACGGCCGAGAGCTGACGGGTGGCGGCGAACAGATGACAGCCAACAGCTGACAGAGTCTGAAATCTGTCATCCGTCACTTGTCCGCTTGCCGCCCGTCGCCCATCCACTCGACCCGAGGCCCGCCACCCCTAAAGCCGCCGCACCAGCAGTTCCACCCGCCCCTCCGCCGGGTCCGACCGGAGCCGGCGGCCCGTCCGCCTCGGCAACAACTGCCCGCAGGCCTACGGCGAGTTCCGCGAAAGCCCTCCTCCGCGACGGCCGCGACAATCTCCGGCGTGCCCACGAAGTGGCGGTAGAGCACCGGCCGGCTGCAATCGATCCACTCCGCCAGCCGACGGATCGTCACCGCGTCCCAGCCTTCCGCCTCGGCCGGCCCCCGGGCGATCCTGATGATCAGTTGGCGCCGTTCGACGCGTTCGCTCTCGCGGCGCTGGTGAATCGACATATTCGAATCCTATCAGCGCTAGATATCGGAGCAGCGACTATGCTAGCTTCGTTCCTGTTCCTAGCAACGCTAGGAGTCGGAGCGCAGAGCAACGCGAGGCCATCAAACCCGAGGGGGAGCCATGTCCAGCACCATCACCATCACCAGCAACAGCACCGCCACCACCAGCACTGTCACCAGCGTCGCCGCCACCGGCACCGGCGGCCGTGCCCGTACGCTGATCGCCACCACGCTGGCCGTGCTGGTCGCCGTGGGCATCGGCTACATCGGCATCTGTTTCCTGGTCACGCCGGAGAGCGTCGCCTCCGGCTTCGGCCTGCCCGAGTGGCCGCACGGCGACGCCGCCGCGTTCCTCGGCACCAAGGGCATCCGCGACCTCGCCTCCGGCATCGCCCCGCTGGTCCTGCTGCTCACCGGCCAACGGCGGGCCCTGGGCTGGCTGCTGCTCGTCGACGTCCTGATTCCGGCCGACGATGCCATCACCGTGCTGACCCACCACGGCTCGACCGCCGCCGCGCTCGGCATCCACGGCGCGACAGCGGTCGGGGTCGCCGTGGCGGCCGGGCTGCTGCTCACCGAGCGCCGCGACCGGGGTACCCGGCAAGCAGCCTGACGGAACGTCGAAATGCCGGACCACCGGACCGGCTGAACGATGGAGCGCCGGAACACCGGACCGAACGAACGCCCTGAGGTCGGACCGGCTGCGGTGTCAGCCCGCCCAGGGACCGCCGGCGAGGAAGGACTCCAGCGCGGCCCGGTAGGGCGCGATGTCGATCCGCTCGCCGGCCAGCCAGTCGTCCGAGTAGTACTTGTCCAGGTAGCGGTCCCCCGGGTCGCAGATCAGCCCGACCACGCTGCCGGTCCGCCCGGCCTCGCGCATCTCGGCGACGATCCGCAGCGCGCTCCACAGGCCCGTCCCGGTCGAGGCCCCCGCCTTCTTCCCGAGGACCTGCTCCAGCACCCGCACGGCGGCGATCGACGCGGCGTCCGGCACCTTCATCATCCGGTCGATCGCCCCCGGGACGAAGCTCGGCTCCATCCGGGGTCGCCCGATGCCCTCGATCCGCGAGCCGCTGTCGCAGACGGCGTCCGGGTCGTGGTGCACCCAGCCGTCGAAGAAGCAGGAGTTCTCCGGGTCCGCCACGCAGATCCGGGTGTCGTACTGCATGTAGTGCACGTAGCGGGCGATGGTCGCCGAGGTGCCGCCGGTGCCGGCGGTGGCGACGATCCAGGCCGGCTCGGGGTGCGGCTCCAGGCGCAGCTGGGCGAAGACCGACTCGGCGATGTTGTTGTTGCCGCGCCAGTCGGTGGCCCGCTCGGCGTAGGTGAACTGGTCCATGTAGTGCCCGCCGGTCTCCTCGGCGAGCCGGGCGGACGCCTCGTACACCTCGTCCGAACGCTCGACCAGGTGACACTCGCCGCCGTGGAACTGGATCAGGTCGATCTTGGCCTGGCTGGTGCTCTTGGCCATGACGGCGATGAACGGCACGCCGATGAGCTGGGCGAAGTACGCCTCGGAGACGGCGGTGGAACCACTGGAAGCCTCGATCACCGGCTTGCCGGGGCGGATCCAGCCGTTGCAGAGCCCGTAGAGGAAGAGCGAGCGGGCCAGCCGGTGCTTGAGCGAGCCGGTCGGGTGGGTGGACTCGTCCTTGAGGTAGAGGTCGATCCCCCACTCGGCCGGCAGCGGGAAGCGCAACAGGTGGGTGTCGGCGGAGCGGTTGGCGTCGGCGTGGACCTTGCGCACCGCCTCCTTGAGCCAGGCACGGTAGTCCTGGTCGGAGCGGTCGACGTCGACGGTCGGCTCGATGCCGGACCGGGGGTCGTGCTCGATGCCGCGCTCGGCGCCGGACTGGGTACTCATTGGTCGCTTCTTCCTCGTAGTGCCCCCCACTGCTCACTACGAGTGTACGAGTGTCACGATAAGTGACCGTTTTCGAAGACCCAGCTTCCGCTTATTGCCTCTGCGACTTATTGCCTCTGCGACACGACCCACCCAGTCGTCCGGACCCAGCCGACCCAGCCCGGCTGGACGACCTAGCCGAGCTGGACGACCCGGCCGCGCTGGACGACCTAGCCGAGTTGGACGGGCACCGACTGCGGATCCGCGAGGTACGGCCCCCAGCCCAGCTCGGCCGCGCCCGCGAGCGCGCCGTGCGCCAGCTCCGCGCCGACAATCGGCACCCGTCCGCTGCGTCCCCACAGGCTGCGCTCGGCGACCACCGCGCGCAGCCGCTCGGGCGCGGCCTTCAGCAGGTCGAGGTGCAGGCCGCTGAGGACCACGCGGTCGGGGTTGAGGATGTTGGCGACGCCGGCCAGCCCGAGCCCGAGCCGGTCGATGACGTGCTCGACCGCCGCGCGCGCCCGGTCGTCGGTGGCGGCGGCCCGGCACAGCTCGCGTGCCTGGTCGAGCAGCGGGCGCCCCGGCTCCGGGGTGAGCCCGGCGGCGGCGAACAGCGCGTCGGGGTCGGTCTCCGAGTTGAGGCAGCCGCGGTTGCCGCACATGCAGGGACGGCCCTGCGGGTCGACGGTGAGGTGGCCGACCTCCAGTGCGAGGCCCGCGCTGCCGGTGTGCAGGTGGCCGTCGATCACCAGCGCCCCACCGACGCCGCGGTGGCCGGAGGTAACGAAGAGCAGATGGCGGGCGCCGCGCCCGGCGCCGTGCCGGTACTCGGCGAGCGCGGCGAGGTTGGCGTCGTTGGCGATCGCGGCGGGCAGCGGGCGCAGCGCGTGCGGGCCGTGGTCGGCGCGGCCGACCTCGACGTCGAAGAGGTCGGCGACCGGGGTGCCGCTGGGCCAGGCGAAGTGCAGCGCGGCAAGCGCGGTGCCGTCCGGCTCGGTGACCGGGTTGGGCAGCGCGAGCGCGGCGCCCAGGCAGCGGCGGTCGGTCGCACGGACGAGGTCGGCACCCGCCTCGGCGACGGCGCGCAGCATTCGGACCGGGTCGGTGGCGGCGGGCAGCGGCAGGTGCACGGGCGGGTCGAGCAGCCCGCCGAGGCCGGCCAGGGTGACGCTCAGCCCGTCGGCGTGGATCTGCCCGGCGATCACGACCGGGCCCTGCGGGTCGATCGCGAGCCGGTGCGAGGGGCGGCCGCGGCCGCCGCCGGCAGGGCGCGAGTCGACCGTGATCAGGCCGAGCGCCTCCAGCTCGGCCGTGACCGCGCCGGCGGTGGCGCGGGTGACGTCCAGCGCGCGGGTGAGCGCCGAGCGGGTCGGCGCCTGGCCGGTGTGGATCAGCGAGAGGGCGGGGCCGAGCAGCGTCCGGCCACGGTCGGGGGCCGCGCGGCGGTGGCCGTCGCGCTGCGCGTCGGGGTCCTTCCCGGTGCCGGGCCTCGGGCTTGATGGTGAGAGCTGCACGCCCCTATTGTGACTTTGTGCCGCTTCGAAACAAAATCCGCGCCCATCCCAGACCGGACCTCCCCTCCTCCCAGTCTCGCAGCACACCCCCGATGACCGACAGCCCCTGGGGCTCCGCACGCATCGCGCTCACCGCGTTCTTCGCCGTCGACGGTTTCCTCTTCGCCGCCTGGGTGGTCCGCATCCCGGACGTCCGCAGCCAGGTCAGCGCCTCGCACAGCGCCCTCGGGCTCGCCCTGCTCTGCCTGTCGGTCGGGGCCGTCATCACCATGCCCGCGGTCGGACGACTCTGCCTGCGGTACGGCTCACGTCCGGTGACCGTCGGCTCGCTGGCCCTGCTCAGCCTCGCCGTCCTCCTGCCCGCGCACGCCCACTCGGTGACCACGCTCGGCGCCGCATTGCTGCTCTTCGGTGCCGGGTACGGCGGGGCCAACGTCGCCATGAACAGCGCCGCCGTCGATCTGGTGGCGCAGCTGAGGCGGCCGGTCATGCCCAGCTTCCACGCCGGGTACAGCTTCGGCGGACTGCTCGGTACGGGCGTCAGCGGCCTGCTCGCCGGCCCCCTGAGCACCGCGTGGGCACTCGCGGTCAGCGGACTGCTCGGCATGGCCGTCACCATCGGCGCGGGCGTCGTGCTGATGCGCAGCCCGGCGGCACCACTGATCGCACCCGGCCGGGCGGACGCAGCGGCGGGCGGTGGTGCGGCGGGCGGTGGTGCAGCAGCCAGTGGCGCGGCAGCCCCTGGCACGGCAGCCAGTGGTGCGGCGGACGGCCGTGCGGCGAACAGTGCGGCCACGCCCGGGAGTGGCACGGTCGCGGGCCGTACGCCTGCCCGCCTTCTGGTGCTGCTGCTCGGTGTCACCGCGCTGTGCACCGCGTACGGCGAGGGCGCGATCGCCGACTGGACCACCCTCCACCTCACCGACGACGTCCACGCGAGCTCCGCGGTGGCGGCGACCGGCTACGGCGCGTACGCGTTCGCGATGGCGGGCGGGCGGGTCGGCGGCACCTGGCTGTCCATCAGGCTCGGGCAGACCCGGCTGATGCTGCTCGGCGGACTGGCGGCCGCGGCCGGGATGCTGGTCGCCGCCCTCGCCCCGGTGGCACCGCTGGCGATCTGCGGGTTCGTCCTGGTCGGGCTCGGCCTGGCCAACCTCTTTCCGCTCGCCATCGCCCGGGCCGGAGAGGCGGGCGGCCCGCAGGGCGTCGCGCTCGCCTCGTCCCTCGGTTACGGCGGGATGCTGATCGGCCCGGTGGTGATCGGCTTCCTCGCCGACGCGGCCGGGTTGCCGCTGGCCCTCACCACGGTCGCGGTCGCCGCGACGGCGGCGGCACTCCTGCCGCTGTCGGTCAGGCGGCGGTTCAGGTGACGGGTGAGAGGTGATGGGCTGCGGGTGACAGACGACGGGAGACAGGTAACAGACGACAGATGACAGCTGACAGATTTCAACATCTGTCAGCTGTCATCTGTCTACTGCCTCCCCCCGCTGTCGAATACCGCCCGAGCAGTGGCAGGATGCGGGGCCATGACGACCAGCGAACGCTTCCAGGTACTGCGGGCGAGCGAGCGCCCGGCGATGGCGTGGCTCAACGGGGGCGGGGTGACCAGGGAGGTCGCCGGATTCCCGGCAGGATCCGGGCTCGACGCGTTCGACTGGCGGGTCAGCCTGGCCGACGTGGCCTCGGCCGGACCGTTCTCCCCGTTCCCCGGCATCGACCGGGTGATCACCCTGGTCGACGGCGCCGGCATGGCGCTCACCGTCGACGGTGTCGAGCAGCTGGTCGACACACCGTTCCGGCCGTTCCCGTTCTCCGGCGACGCCACCACGGACTGCCGGCTGCTGGCCGGCCCGGTGGTGGACTTCAACGTGATGACGCGGCGCGGGCGGGTCGAGGCCGCCGTTGACCTGGCCACCGTGCCCGCGGTCGTCGAGGTGTCGGCCGGAAGCACGGTCCTCCTCGTCTGCCTCACGGACTCGGCCGTCATCGAGGGCGCCGAGGCCGTCGAACTCGCCCGCTACGACGCGGCGCTGCTCGAGGCGCCGGGCACGCACGAGCTGCGCCCGGACGGCGTCACCGCCGTCATCACCTTCCGCGCGCGCCACTGAAGCACGCCCCACCCACTGGGAACACCGCGCCGACGAACACCGCGCCGACGAACACCGCACCGACCAACGACGGCGCTCCCGCCCCCGGATCCCGGAGGCGGGAGCGCCGTTGCCGGTTCAGCCGCAGAGCACCGGCGTGGCGTGCGCCGGGTCCAGGGCGTTGGTCACCAGGTGCAGCGCCGTCGGCGAGAACGCGATCGCGACGTGCTCCACGAGCGAGACCGGGCAGTGGTTCTGCAGCACCACGTTGTCGACGCCCGGGCCGTTCAGGAACTGGGTCCGCCACGGGGTGACGACCTCGTCGTACACGGTAGAGATCACCGTGTAACTCACGCCCGGCGCGGTGTCCGGCCGGGAAGCCATCGTCTTGTTGAAGTCGGAGCCGACCGCCTGGTCCCGGCAGGCCTGGCAGACGGTGTAGATCAGGTCCGCGACGCCAGGGAAGTACGGCGCGAGGTTGACGATCCCGTCGAGCGTGGTGCCGTGGTTGGACGGTGCCAGCCCGACCAGCTTGCCCACCTTGGAGGCGCCGCCGAGGAACTTCAGGTAGTAGTTCGGCAGCATGCCGCCCTGCGAGTGGCCGACGATGTCGACCTTGGCCGCTCCCGTCGCGGTGCGCACCAGGTCCACGAAGCGGGCGAGTTGGGCCGCCGACTCGGGCACCGCGCCGAGACCTCCGATCGGGAGCAGCAGGCCGCTGCCGGTGGAGGTGATGCCGGGGATGGTCCCGTAGTCGAGGGCGAAGACGCAGTACCCGAGGCTCTTCAGCAGCGGGGAGAGCGCCAGCCAGTTCTCGTAGCGGTTGGCGAAGGTGCCGTGCACCAGGACGACCGGGTTGGGGTGGGCGGCGGTCGGCCGGCAGCTCCAGTCGTTGGCGCCGGGCGGCGAGGCCACCGTGTCGCCGTCGGGCGGCAGTTCGGCGGCGGTACGGGCGGCAGCAGCGGACCCGGCAGGAGCGGCGACGGTCGGGGCCGCGCTCGCGGGCACCGCCGTCGCGCCCGCCAGCAGTGCCCCCGCCAGCAGGGCGGCGCCGAACGTGCCGCCGAGCTTACGGCGCATGGGACTTGCGGAGAGGCGGAGAAGTGGGGTTCTCAACTGTTGCCTCCACAGCTGAAGTTTGTTACCAACAGGTAACCCGAGTGGCTCCATCATGCGGTCGCCCCTCCGGCCCGGCCCTTGGGCGTTCCCCAGACCTGGACGGTGTTCTCTGTGACCGGTCACAACGCACCCCACTGCACGCCCCCGAACACCCCGGCGCAGGCACCGGGTTGGCGCGTCCCGGTGATCGGCGGCCTCCCGGCCGACCAGCGACTCCTGCGCGGTGTCCACGACTTGGCCCAGGCCGTGGTCACCGCGCTGCTGGACCGCGTACCGGTCTACCGCCGCCTGCCCCGCGAACAGCTCACCGGCGAACTCACCCGGGACACCGAGCGACGGATCCGCGCGCTCGCCCACACCATCCGCACCGGACTCCCCGCCCCCGCCGAGGAGTTCACCGCCGTCCGGGAGTCCGCCGCCCGGCGCGCCGAAGAGGGCCTGCCACTGGACGCCGTCCTGCTCGCCCACCACCTCGGGCTGGAAATCTGCTGGGAGTTCGTCACCCGGCACGCCCGGGAGGGCGACGCCACCGAGCTGCTGGTCCTCAACCGGCTGCTGCTCGACCAGCTCCGCCAGGCCGCCACCGCAGCCGGCGCCGGCTACCTGGACGGACGCCGCCCGACCGCCGACCGGCGGTGCGCGGCCCGGCAGTCCCTGCTCACCGCACTGCTCGCGGGCGCCCCCGCCGACGAGGCCGCCGCGCGTGCCGGGCTCCGGCTGCCTGTCCGCTACGCCGTGCTCTGCCTGTCCGTCGCCGACCACCCCGACGAACACTCACCCGGCGTCGACCCGGGCGTCGCCGCCCGCCGTAAGCTGCGCCGACTCGGCACCGAACTCGACCACCGCACCCGGCAGTCGGCGCTCACCGCGCTGACACCCTCCGGCGGACTGGTCCTCGTCCCGTTCGACCCGTCGCCGAAGCGCCCGGCGTCCCCAACGCCCCCAACGACCCCGGCCCCCCTGACTCCCCTGACCTCCCTGACCTTCCCGAAGTCGTCCGCGCCATCCGCTTCGTCCGCGTCGCCGGAACGGCCCGACGCCGACTCCGAGGACCCCTGGCCGCAACTCGCCGCCACCCTCGCCGCGGCGGCCCGGGCCGCCGGCGCGCCCGTCCTGGCCGGGGCCGCCACCGCTGTACCCGCCGAGGTGCCCGAAGCGGCTGCCCTCGCGTACGAAGTCCTCGACGTCGCACGGGCGTTCGGGCGACCACCCGGGCTGCACCGGTTGGACGACGTCCTGCTGGAGTACCAGCTCACCCGGCCCAGCCAGGCCCGCGCCCGGCTCGCCGCGCTGCTCGAACCCCTGGCGGAAGCAGGGGAGTTGCTCACCACTCTGCGCACTCACCTCGCCGGAGGCCTCAACCGCCGGCATACCGCGAGCGCGCTGCACCTGCACCCGAACACCGTCGACTACCGGCTGCGCCGGGTCGCCGCGTTGACCGGCCTGGACCCGGCACGCCCCGCCGACGCCCTGCGGATCACCGCCGCCATCGCCGCACGGACCGCCGAACAGGACTCCCCCGCACGGTAGTTCCGATCCACCCTGGACACCGCACCTGCCTGGTGGCACCCACCCCCGGACAGCGCAAGGCACCCGCGTCACCGCCGTTCACGAGACGGCGACAGCACGGGTGCCGACGACAGCGCGGACACTGACGGGAAAGCCCCGCCCAGCAGTCCGGTCCGAGAGACCCGGAAAGCCCGAGAGCCTCAGAAGGAGACCCGAGGAGCCCGGGTAGCCCGGGTAGCCCGAGAGACCCGGAAGGCCAGGGAGCCCGGGAGTCCCGAGAGCCCCGGGAACCCGGACCTCAGCAGCCGAGAGCGGAGTGGGTCAGCACCTGGCTGTTGAGCCTGTCCCAGGTCTGCGGGCCGACGATGCCGTCCTGCCCGATGCCGGCGCACCTCTGGAACCGCCAGACGGCCGCGTCGGTCGCGTTGCCCCAGGCCCCGTCCTCGTCCAGCCAGGCGCTCCCGGACGAGTACGAGACGTGGTTGAGCTCGCACTGGAGCTGCTTCACCGCGTCACCGGTGTTGCCGTACCGCAGCGTGGGCTGGGCGCTGGTGTAGCCGCAGTACTGCGAGGCCTGCGCCGAGGCGGCGGGCGCGGTCGCGATCCCGGCCGCCAGCACGATTCCGGCGGTGACGAGGCCGCCGACGAGACGGTTGCGCATGGGAGTCCCCCGTTCTATAGGTCGATCAAGATCGAACGAACGGCACCCTAGCCGACGAATCGTCAGGAAAACGGCTGCTCCGTCTAAAAGATCGACAAAGCGATGGTCAGCTCTGTTCCCCCGGGAGCCGCAGGTCCCACCCGACCAGGGCCCGAAGCTGCTCCGCCGTCACGCCGTCCGGCACCGGCTGGGGCGCCTCGTGGCGCAGCGGCGGCTGCCAGCCCTCCTCCTCGGTCCAGCGGCGGACCACCTTGGCCGGCGCCCCGGCGACCACACTGTGGTCCGGCACCTCGCCGCGCACCACCGCGCCCGCCGCGACCACCACGTTGCGGCCGATCCGCGCCCCCGGCAGGATCACCGCGCCGGTGCCGATCCAGCTGCCCGCGCCGATCTCCACCGGCTCGTTGCGCGGCCACTGCTTGCCGATCGGCAGATCGGTGGCCCGGTACTCGTGCGCCTGGTCGGAGATGTAGACGCCGGGCCCGGTCCACACGTCGTCGCCGAGCACGATCGACTGGTGCCCGACGATGTGGCTGTCCCGGCCGATCACGCAGCCGCCGCCGATCCGCACGATCGGCTCCGGCCCGAGGTCGAGGCCGGGCAGGAACCCGGCGCTGATGGTGACCCGCTCGCCGATGATCGAGAACGGCCCGATGGTGATCCACTGCTCGTTGAACACCGCCCCGAGGGGAAAAGCGAGGCTCGTCCCGTCCCCCAGCTCGCCGAACCGGTACGGGCCGGGGCTCTGGTTGGTGACCGCGCCGGTCCTCTGCACCCAGCGCCAGCCCCGGTGGACGAGGCGCCCGGCAGCACGGCGGCCGCCCGCCCGGACGGCGGAGACGAGGGAACGGGTTATCGGCATGCGCTCACGTTACCGGCCCGTAGCCGAGGCCCGGCCGCCGGGCGGTCAACATCACACCGGCCCCTCCCGCCCCGACCGCCGCACGGGGTCACCAGCAGTCCGGGCGACTGCGGGGCTGCGATTCACGCTGCCGTCGAGCCCACCACGACGGAATTTCCCCCTGCTCCGGCCACCCGAAGGAACGTCCGAAACCCGCGACCGGCGGCGGTCCGCAGTGGAAGACTCCGTCCCATGAAGATCACCGAACACATCGACGCGCTGCGCCACGAGGGCACTCTGCTCGCCGAGGCCGCCGCCCGTACCGACCTGTCCGCCCCCGTCCCCACCTGTCCGGAGTGGCAGCTGGGCGACCTGCTGCGGCACGTCGGCCATGTGCACCGCTGGGCCACCGCCATCCCGTCCCGAGGCCTGTCGGCGCCGCTGGACGAAGCGGGCGTGGAGGCCGCCGTCGGGCCGATGCCCTCGGACGCCGCGCTGGTCGACTGGTTCCGCGAGGGCCACGCCACCCTGGTGGACGCGCTCGTCAAGGCCCCAGCCGACGTCGAGTGCTGGACCTTCCTGCCCGCGCCCAGCCCGCTGGCGTTCTGGGCCCGGCGCCAGGCGCACGAGACCGCCATCCACCGCCACGACACCGACGCGGCGGCCGGGGTGCCCGGACCGTCCGTGGGCACCGCGCTCGCCCTGGACGGCATCGACGAACTGGTACGCGGCTTCATGACCCGCAGCCGGGCCACGCTGCGCAGCGACCGGCCGCGCACCCTCCAGGTCCGGGCGACCGACGGCCACGGCACCTGGCGTCTGACGATCACCCAGGAGCCGCCGGTCGTCACCACCGACGAGAGCACCGAACCGGCCGACCTCACCCTCACCGGCCCCGCCCGCGAGCTCTACCTGCTGCTGTGGAACCGGCTGCCCGCCGAGCAGGCCCGGCAGGTCCAGCCGACCGGCGACCGGGACCTGCTCGACCTCTGGCGGAACGCGGCGGCGATCGGCTAGTCGCGACCCCCGAGACGCCCGGGACTCGGTCGCGACGCCGGGGATACGGTCATGACGCCCCGGACACCGTCGTGGCGCCCGGGGTGGGCACGGCCGCGACGCCCCGGACGCCGTCGTGGCGCTCATCGAACCTGGCGCTCGTCGAACCCGGCAGTCAGCGCACCCAGCGCGCGGGCCGCTTCTCCAGGAACGCCCGCATGCCCTCCTGCGCCTCCGCCGAGCCGAACAGCCGTGCCGACAGCTCCACCAGCTCGTCGGCGTCGCGCTCGAAGGAGCGCACCACGTCGGCGTTGGCCAGCCGCTTCGACTCCGCCAGCCCCTGCGGGGAGCCCTGGCGCAGCGCGTCCAGCAGGCCCTTCAGCACGACGCCGGTGTCCTCAGCGGACGCAGTGGCGCTGGTGATCAGGCCGATCCGGGCGGCCTCGGCGGCGTCGAAGACCTCGCCGGTGAGGTAGTAGCGGGAGGCGGCGCGCGGCTCCAGCTTGGGGCGCAGCGGCAGCGAAATAACGGCGGGCGCGAGGCCGAGCCGGACCTCGGTGAAGGCGAAGGTCGAGGCCGGTCCGGCGATGGCGAGGTCCGCCGCGCCGACCAGGCCGAGGCCGCCCGCCCGGACGTGCCCGTCGATGACGGCGATCACCGGCTTCGTGCAGTCCACGATCGCCCGCTGCAGCTCGACCAGGCCACGCGGGCCGACCGTCGGGTCCGCGCCGGTCGCCTCGGAGAGGTCCGCGCCCGCGCAGAACACCTTGCCGGTGTGCCCGAGCACCACGGCGCGGACCTCCGGGTCGGCCGCGGCCGCCGCCAGCCCGGCGTGCAGCTCGGCCATCAGGCGGGTGGAGAGCGCGTTGCGGTTGTGCGGCGAGTCGAGGGTGAGCGTGGTGACGGCGTCGGCGGTGCTGACGCGGACGAGGGGCTCGGCGCTGGTCATCGGCGGGGCCTGCCTTCCGGCTGAGGGTGGGTCGGACTGCGGGCGCGGTCCGGGGTGCCCGGACCGCGCCCGGACGACTCTGGCACGCCCACCCGCCCCTCGGCCAGAGCCAACCTGCCGCGCCCACGGCTCCGCGTGCGGAACCGGTGACGGAGCCGGCCCGCCGCCCGACCGGGGCCGACCCGTACTTCGCCCAGGGTGACCGTCCTCCGACCACGACCGACCCGCCGCGGCACCGGAACCGACCGTCCGCGCGGCCGAAGCGGACGGACCGCGCGCAGAGGCCGGAATCCGGTGGTCACGGCCGCCTCGTCCACGACAGCATCGTCGCCATGACCACCGACACCCCCGTCCTGCTCCTCGCACCGCGTATCAACGAGACGGGTCTCCAGCTGCGCACCTCCGCCGGACGCCGCGGCCTGCGGGCGTGCGTCGCGACGTCCTGGCAGGCCCCGCGCGAGCTGCTCGGCACGCGGGTGCACGTGTACGGCGGGCCGCTGTTCGGCGACGCCGTCGGGCGGGAGCTCGGACTCGGCCTGTTGGAACCGGCCGCCGACTGGCTGACCCGGCTACCGCTCGCCCTGACCGGGCGCCGGGTCACCTCCACCACCCTGGCCGAGGCGCGTCGGCTGCGGCGCCCGGCCTTCGTCAAGCCGCCGGTGGACAAGCTGTTCGCCGCCCGGGTCTACCCCGACGGCGGCGCGCTGCCCGGGCCCGCGGTGCTGGACGGTGACACCCCGGTGCTGGTGAGCGAAGTGGTGCGGTTCGGCGCGGAGTATCGGCTGTTCGTGCTGGACGGCGCGGTGCGGGCGGGCTCGCGGTACGCGGTGGACGGCGAGCTGTCCGTCGCGCCCCTGGTAGCCGTCGGAGTGCCCGACGGTACGTCTGCCGGGGAGGTCACCGAGGTGCCCGCCGGTACGTCTGCCGAGCTGCCCGACGGAAGGTCCGCCGAGGTGCTCGCGTTCACCCGCGATGTCCTGGCCGCTTCCGCGGCGGAGGCGCCGTTGCCGAGCGCGGCCGTGGTGGACGTCGGGCTGACGGAGAACGGCCGTTGGGCCGTCGTGGAGGCCAACGCCGCCTGGGCCGGCGGTGGTTACGCCGCCGACCCGGGCGCCATCCTCGATGTGGTGCTGCGCTCGGGCGGACCGGCCGCCCAACTCCCCTCCACCGACCGTCCGTTCCTGCGCGAACTGCCCGAGGTGGTGCGCTGAGGCCGGGCGGTCGTACGCAGCCCGGGCTTGCGGCCCCCGCGGATCATGGCCCAAGATCCGCGGCATGACCACCTCTCACCTCACCCACCTCACCGAACCGCCCGGGGTCGCGCCCGGCACCGGCTACACCCAGGTCGTGACCGGCACCGGCCGACTGGTCCAGGTGTCCGGCCAGGT
This sequence comes from Kitasatospora sp. NPDC033851, assembly GCF_055576085.1. NCBI lineage: Bacteria > Bacillati > Actinomycetota > Actinomycetes > Kitasatosporales > Streptomycetaceae > Kitasatospora > Kitasatospora sp. NPDC033851. The sequence goes on from NZ_JBVIRL010000028.1 coordinate 78,037, forward strand.
CGCCTTCGACGAGCAGCGGAACCTGGTCGGCGTGGGAGACCCGAAGGCGCAGGCGCGGCAGGTCTTCGAGAACCTCCGACGCTGCCTGGCCGCTGCCGGGGCCGGGTTCGAGCACGTCGTGAAGTTCACCTTCTTCATGACGGACATCGCCTACCTTGCGGCCATCCGCGAAGCCCGCGACGAGTACCTGGGCGCCCTGCCCCTGCCGGCCGCGTCCGCGATGCAGGTGGTGGCGCTGTTCAGGCCCGACGTGCTGATCGAGATCGAGGCACTGGCGGTCCTCCCCGAGTAGACGGGCGGAGCCGCCGGGTCTCACGCGGCCCCGAGCCTCGCGTCCCGCCGACCGGCCCACCGGACGGCGGGGCGCATCGCCAGGCCGGCCGCCGCCAGCACCGCGCCCAGGACGACCCAGCCGACCATGCCGTACCCGATCACCAGGGTGCTGACCAGCGCCGGACCGGCCATCATCGCCGCCGCCATGCCCGCGTTGAACACGCCCTGGTAGGCGCCGTGGTCGCGCTCGCCCGCGAGGTCGTAGCTGAGTGCCCAGCCGCCCGCCTGGGCGACCACCTCTCCGAGCGACTGCAGCGCGATCCCGCCCAGCACCACCACGGCCGCGGCGATCCCGGGCAGGCCGTGCGCCAGGGAGACGACCAGGCAGGAGGCGGCGAGCACCAGTCCGGCGCGCCCGCAGGCCCGGGCGGCCCCCGTCCGCTCCTCGGTGCCCCGGGTGGCCCGTACCTGCAGGGTGATCACCAGCAGGGTGTTGACGATCAGGGTGCCCGCGACGGTGATCCGCGGCGCGTCGGTCTCCTGGACGATCCAGAGCGGCACGCCGACCTCCAGAACGGCGAACTGCAGGCAGAGCAGGGCGTTCAGCGCCGTCACGGCCAGGAACGGGCCGTCCCGCAGCGCCGGGTTCCGCTGTCGGCCCTGCTTGACGCCCTTGGCCGAGGGGTCCGACGGGTCCGGGATGCCGGTCTTCGCCGACGGGTCGGATGCCGACGATCCGACCACCGACGTTTCGGCCGCCGACGCCCCGACCACCGGCCCTTCGACCATCGGCCCTTCGGCCACCGGTGCTTCGGCCACCCGCGGACGCTGCGGAACCACGAGGCGGTGGAACAGCACGGCAACGGCCACGAAGGAGGCGGCATCGGCCAGGATCGCCGTCAGGTAGACCGGCCGGGTGTCGACCTGCAGTGCGATCGCACCGAGGCCCGTACCCAGGCAGATCCCGATGTTGGTCACCACCCGCAGGTGCGCCCGGCCCGCCACCCGACGGTCGGCGGGCAGCACCTGGGCGTAGAGCGCGTTCCGTGCGGCGGCGGAGCCCCGGTCGACGGCGGAGACCAGGCAGGCCAGTGCCACGAAGGCCGGGTAGCTGTGTACCAGCGCGTACCCGGCGGTGCCGACCGCCTGCGCCGACACCAGCACCACCAGCACCCGCCGGGCGCCCCAGCGGTCGGCGGCCCGGCCGGCCGGCACGCTCGCGGCGACCCCGCACAGGCCGGCGGCGGTCATCCCGAGGCCCAGCTGGGCGGCGCTCAGACCGAGCACCCGGGTGAAGAACAGCACCGCGACGGAAAGGGAGAGTCCGTTGCCCAGCGTGTTGACGAGGGTGATCCCGGCCAGTCGACGGACCGTCGGGTCGGGGTGCAGGCGCCGCCGCACAGCGGCGACGGCTCCGGTGGCACCGGGGCTTTCCGGCACGGCCGGGGAAGGTGCGGAGGACTCCGCCGTCGGGGTGGTCATGTGACGATCCCACCGCCGCCGACGCGGTCTCGGTACTCCTTTAGGCTCTGGCTAAATCCGAAGCCGGACTCCCCACCCCCGGCCAAGGCCGAAGAGAAGGACACTGCCCTCGTGCACCGGTTCACCCTCCGTCTGGCCGACCTCGCCACCACCTGGTTCGCCGCCTCCCCGATCCACGAGGCCGTGCTCAGCCTGCGGATGTGGACCCACCCAGGCGTCTACCACCTCCAGACCCGGACCTTCGAACAGCTCAGGCCCGCCTTCGAACGGCTTGACTCCCGGCTACTGCTCTCGCTCGTCGCCGAGAACCGCTTCGTCCCGGACTTCCTGACGCCCCGCCCGTCCTCCCCCTCCCCCGACTTCCGCTCCGAGCTCGCCGTCGTCCGCGCGTTTCCGCCGGAACAGTTGCGCGCCGAACTGGAACAGACCTTCCGCTCGCACGGCCGGCCGCTGCCCGCCGAGCTCTCCGCCGGACTGGCCGCCCCGGAGCGGCTGTTGGCGCGGATCGCCGACGCGCTGGAGGAGTACTGGGAGGTATGTCTCGCGCCCACCTGGTGGCCGCATGCCCGCGTGGTACTGGAGGCCGATCTGGTCCACCGCGCCCGGTTGCTCGCCCGCCACGGCGCGGCGGCCCTCTTCGCCGACCTGGACCACCGGCTCCACTGGGCGAACGGCGTGCTGTCGATCAGCCGGGACTGGGCGGACGGGGACGTGGAGACCCCCGTGGACGGGCGTGGCCTCGTGCTCTGCCCGACCTTCTTCGTTCGTGGCGCGATCACGATGATCAGCAACGACCGTGCGCCACAGATCAGTTACCCGGCGCGCGGGCAGGCGGGCATGGCCGGCCAGGGCGCGCCGGTGGCGCCGCAGGCCGTGGAGGCTCTGGTCGGCGCCCCGAAGGCGCGACTGCTGACCATGCTCGCCGAGCCCGCCTCCACCACCGAGCTCGCCTACCGCCTCGGCGTCACTCCTGGCGCGGTCAGCCAGCACCTGTCGGTCCTTGCCGCCACCGGCCTGGTCACCCGGGCCCGGCACGGCCGCTCGGTGCTGTATCGGCGCAGCCCGCTCGGGGACCAGCTGACAGGGGCGAACAGATAACAGCCGACGGACGACGGATAGCAGGCGACAGCAAACAGATAACAGATATTGAACTCTGTCATCCGCCCGCCACCCAGTGGTACAGACCTGTTGACGCATTGGTCCAGTCCTCCTACAGTGCCCATGCCACCGCCCCCCACGGCACAGGCACCGATCGCACACGTATCACCCCCGGTTCTACATCACCCTGTTCCAACCCCCACAGTCGCAGGGAGAACCATGTCCGCTCGATCCCGGGCCGGACGCCCACGCGTGCGCAGCAGACTGCTCGCACTGCTCAGCGTCCTGCTCCTCCCCCTCGCCACGCTCACCGTGCTGGCCGCCCCGGCGAACGCCGCCGGAAAGCTCACCGCCACCTTCACCACCGCCGACAACGGCTCCTGGTGGCAGGGCACCTACATCGTCCACAACGACAACGCGACCGCCGTGTCCGGCTGGACCCTCGAGTTCGACCTCCCGGCGGGCGTCACCATCGGCAACAGCTACAACGGCACCGCCACCGTCAACGGACGGCACGTCACCGCGACCGCCGCGTTCTACAACTCCACCGTCAACGCCCACAGCACCACCGAGCCGTACAGCTTCTGGTTCGTCGGTAGCGGCCCGGCCTCCACCCCGCTCAACTGCCGTATCAACGGCGACAAGTGCGACGGCACCCCGGACGTCCCGCCGTCCGCCCCGGGCGCCCCGACGGTCAGCGAGTCCACCGCGCACACGCTGGCCCTGAGCTGGCCGGCCGCCACCGGCGGGGACTTCCCGGTCGCCTCGTACGACGTGCTGAACGGCAGCACCGTCCTCGCCTCCGGCCCGACCACCGGCGCCCTGGTCACCGGTCTCACCGCGGCCACCTCCTACACCCTGACCGTCCGCGCCAAGGACAGCCGCGGCAACACCGGCCCGCTCAGCGCGCCCGTCACCGGCGCCACCTTCGACCCGTCCACCGACCCCGTCCCGCCCACCGCGCCCACCAACCTCCGCACCACGGCTGTCAGTTCGACGGACGTGACGCTCGCCTGGAACGCCGCGGCCGACAACGTCCGGGTCGCCGCGTACGACGTCTACCAGGGCGGCACCCCGGTGGCGACGGTCACCGGCAAGACGCTGACCGCGACCGTCGGCAGCCTCTCGCCGTCCACCACCTACACCTTCACCGTGAAGGCCCGCGACGCCGCCGACAACGTCTCGCCCGCCTCCGCCCCGCTCACCGCCACCACCTCGGACCTGGTCGGCGCCGGGAAGTACGCCCGGGTCGGCTACTTCGTCCAGTGGGGCATCTACGGCCGCCAGTACTTCGCCAAGAACCTCGACACCTCGGGCAGCGCCGCCAAGCTCGACGTCATCAACTACGCCTTCGAGAACATCGATCCGGTCAACCTGACCTGTCTCTCGGGTGTCACCAAGGGCACCACCGCCAACCCGCAGGACCCGGACCAGGGCACCGGAGCCGGTGACGCCGACGCCGACTACGCCCGACCGATGAGCGCCGACCAGTCGGTGGACGGCGTGGCCGACGACGGCTGGGGCAAACTCCGCGGCAACTTCAACCAGTTGAAGACGCTCAAGGCCAAGTACCCGAACCTGAAGGTGGTCGTCTCGCTCGGCGGCTGGACCTACTCCAAGTACTTCTCGGACGTCGCCGCCACCGACGCCTCCCGCCAGAAGTTCGTCAAGTCCTGCGTCGACACCTGGATCAAGGGCAACCTGCCGGTCTACAACGGCGCCGGCGGTGACGGCGTGGCGGCCGGGATCTTCGACGGCATCGACCTCGACTGGGAGTGGCCCGGCTCCGGCGACGGCCACGCCGGCAACCACTGGAGCGCCGACGACAAGGCCAACCTGACCCTGCTGCTGGCCGAATTCCGCAAGCAGCTCGACGCGTCGGGCGGCTCGCACAAGCTGCTCACCGCCTTCACCCCGGCCGACCCGGCGAAGGTCGCCGCGGGCTGGGACCTGAGCAGGATCTTCGGCTCACTGGACATCGCCAACGTCCAGGGCTACGACTTCCACGGCTCGGGCAGCGACAACTCCTGGGAGCCCAACCGCACGGGCCACCAGGCCAACCTCTACCAGGACCCGAACGACCCGTACGACGTCCACTTCAGCGTGGACGCGGCCGTCCGGACCTACCTCGGCGCCGGGGTCAACCCGCGCAAGCTCACCATCGGCTTCCCGTTCTACGGGCGCGGCTGGCAGGGCGTGGCGGACGGCGGTGCGAAGGGGGTCTGGCAGTCCGCGGGCGGCGCCGCACCGGGCCAGTTCGCCGAGGAGGCCGGCACGCGCGGGTACCACAACCTGATCACCAGCGTCTCCGGCCTCACCGTCTACCACGATCCCAAGTCCATGGCGACGTACGGCTACACGGGAGCCGGCGGCCAGTGGTGGACCTTCGACGACGCCTGGTCGATCGCCCGGAAGACGGCCTACCTCAAGTCGAAGAACCTGCTCGGCGGCATGATCTGGGAGATGTCCGGCGACACCCCGTCCGGCACGCTCATGACCGCCCTCGACACCGGGCTGAAGTGACCCGCACGCCCGCCCGGACGCCCGCCCACACGCCCGCCCCGAGGCTCACCAGTCGGAACAACTAGCCCACCATGCAAGGCAAACGGGGCCGGCGCCCCTCCACCCGGGAGGAGCACCGGCCCCACATCGGCCCAACGACCCGACGGCCCTACAACCCGACCGCCCTACAACCCGACGGCCCGACGGCCCGACGGCCCGACGGCCCGACGGCCCTAACGCGACGCCATGGACGTCAGCTTCCGCGCCGCCCGGTACTGCCGCAGCACCTGGGAGAAGGTGGTGTGCCCCTGGGTGGTCCGGGCGAAGGCCCGCCAGGCCGCCGGCACCAGGCAGACCGCCGCGTGGAACAGGTACGGCCGCCGCTCGAAGGCGCCCAGCAGCTGCTTGCCCGCGCGCATCTCCACTCCCAGCCCGGCCTTGATGGCGAAGGCGTAGTTCAGCGCCTCGCGCCGCACCGCAGCCGCGTTGCCCGCCTCGGCGACCTTCACCGCCCACTCGCCGGCCAGTCGGCCCGAGCGCAGCGCGTACGAGATGCCCTCGCGGGTCCACGGTTCCAGCAGTCCGGCCGCGTCGCCGGCGACCAGCACCCGGCCGCGGGAGAGCGGCGAGTCCTCGGCCCGGCAGCGGGTCAGGTGCCCGGATTCGACCCTGGGGGTGAAGCCGGACAGGCCCAGCCGCCGGATGTAGTCGGCGAGGTACTGCTTGGTCCGCTCGCCGTCGCCGCGCGCCGAGATGACGCCGACGGTCAGGCTGCTGGTCTCGGTCTTCGGGAACACCCAGCCGTAACTGCCGGTCAGCGGGCCCCAGTCGAGGTGGATCCGGCCCGCCCAGTCGGCGGCGACCTGCGGGGGCACCGGGATCTCCGCCTCCAGGCCGAGGTCGATCTGGTCGAAGGTGACGCCGACGTGCCGGGCGATCCGGCTCGCGCTTCCGTCCGCGCCGACCACCGCGCGGGCCTCGAACGTGCGCCCGTCGGCCGCCGTCACCAGCGCGGTCCGGTGCTCGCCGCCGCGCTGCTCGACACCGGTGACGGTCACTCCGGTGACCAGCACCGCCCCGGCCGCCTTGGCCGCCTGAACCAGGCGCAGGTCGAACTCGTCCCGGTTGACCAGGCCGAACAGCATCCGCTGGGAACGCCGCGTCCGGGTGAACCGCCCGTCGTACGCGAAGGTGACGGCGTACACCCGGTCCTGCAGCGGCAGCCGGAAGTCCGGCGGCAGGCTGTCCCGGGAGGGGCCGATGATGCCGCCGCCACAGGTCTTGTAGCGGGGGTGCTCGGCCTTGTCGAGCAGCAGCACGCGGCGGCCCTGGACGGCGGCGGCGTGCGCGGCCGAGGCGCCCGCCGGTCCGGCGCCGACCACCACGACGTCCCAGACGCCGTCCGGCGGCGAGGCCGCGTCGTCGAGCGGAGCGGCCGTCCCGTCGTGCGGCGTGGCCGTCGCGTCGTGCGGGCTGTCGAGCGGGCTGTCGAGTTCGCTACGGGAATCGGAGCTTCCGGAGTCAGTCACGTCGAGCAATCCTATGCGTCCGCCCGCCCCGCCGGACGCCGCGCCACCCGAAGCCCGCCGCACGGTTCCGCCCCCATCCGCCGTCCCGGGGGCCGAGCACCCGGCCGGTCGGGCGCCCGGCCCCCGGGGCCCCGATTCCGCTCCCCCTATGATCGGCGGTACCCCAACAGCCCCCTCCGCCCGCAGTACCCCGCGGGCGGACCCATCCCTTCGGAGCCCCGATGTCACAGCCCCTGGCCGACGCCGTCCGGTCCCTGATGGACCGTGCCCGCACCGACCTCGCCGAGCTGGTCGCCTTCCCGTCGGTCGCCGACCCGCGCCAGTTCCCGGTCGAGGAGTGCGAGAAGGCCGCGCGCTGGGTCGCCGACGCCTTCGCCGCCGAGGGCCTGACCAACGTCCGGCTGCTCGACACACCGGACGGCACCCAGTCCGTCTACGCCGAGCTGCCCGGCCCCGAGGGCGCGCCGACCGTCCTGCTCTACTCGCACTACGACGTCCAGCCCCCGCTCGACGAGGACGCCTGGCTCAGCCCCGCCTTCGAACTGACCGAGCGTGACGGCCGCTGGTACGGGCGCGGCGCCGCCGACTGCAAGGGCAACATCCTGATGCACCTGACCGCCCTGCGGGCGCTGCGCCAGGTGTACGGGGACGGTTATCCGGTCGGTCTGAAGATCATCGTGGAGGGCTCGGAGGAGCAGGGCACCGGCGGCCTGGAGCGCTACGCCGAGGCGCACCCCGAGCTGCTCACCGCCGACGCCATCGTCATCGGCGACACCGGCAACTTCGCCGCGGGCCTGCCCACGGTGACCGCCTCGCTGCGTGGCATGACGGTGGTCGAGGCCTCGGTCACCACCCTGGCCGGCAACCTGCACTCCGGTGCGTTCGGCGGCGCCGCCCCGGACGCGCTGCAGTCCCTGGTCCGGATCCTCGCGTCGCTGCACGACGAGAACGGCGACGTCTCGGTCGCCGGACTGAACACCGACCAGACCTGGGAGGGCGTGCAGTACCCGGAGGAGCAGTTCCGCGCCGACGCCAAGGTGCTCGACGGCGTCGCCCTGACCGGCACCGGCAGCATCGGTGACCGCCTCTGGGCCCGCCCGGCCGTCACCGTCCTCGGCATCGACGCCCCGCCGGTGATCGGCGCGACCTCCTCCGTCCAGGCCGCCGCCAAGGCCCTGATCAGCGTGCGCGTCCCGCCGGGCATGGACGCCTCCGCCGCCCAGGACGCGCTGGTGGCCCACCTGGAGGCGAAGGTCCCGCTCGGTGCCCGGCTCACCGTCCAGCGCCATGGCTCCGGCGCCCCGTTCCGCGCCGACACCAGCGGCCCGGCGTACGAGGCGATGGGCGAGGCCATGACCGAGGCCTTCGGCACCGGGATGGTCGCCTCCGGCCAGGGCGGCTCGATCCCGCTCTGCAACACGCTGCGCACGCTCTACCCGCAGGCCGAGATCGTGCTGATCGGCGTCGAGGAGCCGACCGCCCAGATCCACGCGGTCAACGAGAGCCTCGACCCGCAGGAACTGGAGCGGATGGCCCTCACCGAGGCCCTCTTCCTCCGCCGCTACGCCGAACTGCGCTCCGTCTGACGGACGTCGGGCCGGGGGCTGCCGCTCGCGGCCCCCGGTCCGGGCCGCCCGCCGCGCAACCGGCGGGCGGCCGCCACCACCGCCGCGTACCCGACGGCGCCCACCGCGAGCCCGGCCCCGGCCCCGAAGCAGACCTCCGGCACCAGGTTGCGCTTCAGCGGGCTGAGCCGGTGCAGCACCCCGGCCGCCGTCGCCGCGCCCAGCACCGCGACGGCGGCCCGCCGCGTCCGGGGCGCGAGCCCGACGGCCGGCCGCACCGGCTCGACCGCCCGCACCGCGCGCGCCGCCCAACCCCCCATCGCCGCCAGCGCGAGCGCCGAACTGCCGTACTGCAGCGCCTCGTACATCGGCACCCCGGCCAGCGACCGGTCCAGTACGGGCAGCAGCCGGACGCCCAGCCGCCCGCCGTGCGTGAACGCGTCCCAGCCGACGTGGGTGGCCGCGCCGATCGCCGCGGACGCCGCGAACCAGACCGCCCCGGCCTCCGCACCCGTGCCGGACCGCCGGACCGTCAGCGCCTCGGCACCACCGGCCCACCGCTCGGGCAGCAGCGCGACCAGCGGTCCGCGCAGCAGCCCGTGCCAGCCGGCCACCAGCGCGCCGGCGATCGCCACGTCCAGCGTCGGCACCGCCCACCAGCTGTGCGTCAGCCCACCGTGGGCGTACACCCCGGGCAGCAGGGACTCGGCGAAGAACGGCACGTCTGGCGCCATCGACCCGGCGACCAGCGCCGACGCGACCAACGGCCCACGCACCCCGGCGCGGCGCAGCAGGGGCAGGACGGCGGCGGGGTGGCTCAGCGTGAACGGCATGCCCCCATCCTCCCGCCCCCGCCGACGGCCCGGCGAACCCGGTGGCCGGGCGAACCCGACAGCTCAGCGACCCCGACAGCCCGGCGACCCCGGTGTTGCGGCTACACCGCGGCCGCCCGCCCGCCTACGCCGCCTACGCCGCCTACGCCGCGTCCGCCGCGCTCGCCAGCCCCACGGCCACCCGGCACCCCGCCTCCAGGTACCGCAGCTCGCCACTGCGCCGGGCGTCCAGGGCGGCCGCCAGGCGCCGGTACCGGCTCGGGGGCAGCAGTTCGGCGGCCTCGTCCAGCGTGACGAAGCGCCAGCTGCGCAGCTCCTCCTGCTGCAGCAGCAGGTTCTGGCGGCCCGCCGCGTCCAGCAGACCGCCGTCGTACATCAGCCGCAGGCCGCCGCGGCGCGGGCCGGTGCGCGGCTCCCAGTCGACGGCGAGCAGGCGCAGCCCGGACGGGTCGAGGCGCAGGCCCAGCTCTTCGGCGGTCTCGCGCAGGGCGGCGTCGGTGGGGGCCTCGCCGCGCTCGACCACGCCGCCGGGGAAGTCCCAGTCGGGCTTGTAGACGGGGTCGACGAGCAGGACGCGGTCCTGCTCGTCGAAGAGCAGGACGGCGGAGGCCACGGTGTCCCCGGTCGGGTCCGGGCTCTGGACGATCGGGCAGCGGGCGGCGCCGACCCGGACCAGCTCGGCGATCCGGAGGGCGGTCTCCCGGGGCGTGAGCTCGCCGGTGTCGAGCATCCGGGCGTCCCCGACCAGCCAGCGGCGGGCGGCGCGGTAGCGGGGCAGGTGCTCGAGGCACCAGGTGCGGACCCGTTCGCTGGCCTCCGGGTCGCCCGGGCACTCCTCGCGATGGGCGATGCGCTCACGCAGGATCGTTTCTTCGGGGTCCAGCACGAAGTGGTGCACCGCGATCCCGTGGGAGGCGAGGTCGCCGAAGATCTCGTCCCGGTAGTCCTCTCTGAGCAGGGTCATCGGGACCACCAGCGGGCCCCCGACCTCCTCGAGCAGCGCGGCCGCCGTCTCGGGGACGAGCCGACGCCAGGCCGCCAGGTCCTGGAAGTCGGACACCGTCGCCAGCCGGTCGGCCGGGAGCATCCGGCGCAGACCGAAGCCCACCAGCTCGGGATCGAAGAGCACGCTCCCGGGCAGCAGTTCCACCAGCTCGCGGCAGGCACTCGTCTTGCCCGCCCCGAATGTGCCATTGACCCAGACGATCACAACGTCCCCTGCCCCTCGACTTCCCCCGATGCCGTTCGCACCGGGCAGCGCCCCCGTCAGCCGAACCAGCGCCACCCGTGGTGGTACCCGCGCCACGCCGCTCCCCATGCCTCCTCGTCGCGCCCGCTCGCGTGCCCCGGTCTGCCCCGTGACAGCGGCATGTGCCCAGGCCAGCCGCCTGCAACCGGAAGTACGCAGACCGGTCTACCTCAAAATTGCACCCCTTCACCATCACGCACGCACAGGACCTCGGGCGGGCCGATGTCCCACGCGCGCCTGCCCGCCGCGCACACCCCGGCAACACCCTGCCCAGGCCCGCCCACCAGCCGGCGCCCCCCGGTCGCCCCACCGGCTCGCCCCACCGGCTTGCCACGCCCGCGCCCCGGCACGTACAGAGGAACGATGAAGCTGCTGCCCGTAGGCCGAGTCGTCGTCATCGGATCGGTCAACACCGACCGGATCCTTCGCTGCCCCGTGCTCCCCGCCCCCGGCGAGACCGTCCTCGCCGACGCCGCCGCCCAGGGCTTCGGCGGCAAGGGCGCCAACCAGGCGGTGGCGGCGGCCCGGATGGGCGCGGCCACGCACCTGGTCGCCAAGGTCGGGCGCGACGCCGAGGGCGAGGCGGCGCTCGCCGATCTGCACGGCGCGGAGGTCGAGACGGGCGCCGTGCTCACGCACCCCGACGCGCCCACCGGTCAGGCGATCGTCCTGGTCGACCCCTCCGGCGAGAACAGCATCGTCGTCGTCCCGGGCGCCAACGCGCACCTCACCCCGGACGAGGTGACCGCCGCCCTGGCGCGCCTCCGCCTGCTCCCCGTCGACGTGGTCCTCACCAGCAACGAGGTCCCGGCGGCGTGCATCCGCGCGACCGCCGCCGCCCTGCCCCCCGTCGGCCCCTCCGGCGCCACCCGCTGGCTGCACAACACCGCCCCCGCGGGAACCCTGCCCGACGTCGGCCCGACCGGGCGCCGTCCGCTGGTCGTCGCCAATGCCGTCGAGGCCCGCCAGCTCACCGGGGCCGCCGACGTCACCGAAGCCGCCCGGGCCCTCACCGCCCAGGCCGAGGGCGTCGTGATCACCCTCGGCGGCGACGGCGCCCTGGTCGCCGCGGACGGACGGTTGAGCCGGCTGTCCGCCCCCGCCGTCCGGGTGGTCGACACCACCGGAGCGGGCGACGTCTTCTGCGGCGCCCTCGCCGCAGAACTCGCGCGCGGCACCGACCTTCCCGCCGCGACCGCCACCGCCGTCGCCGCCGGGGCCTTCGCCGTCACCGCCCTCGGCGCCCGCGGTGCCCTCCCCCGCCCGACGGACCTCTGACCGCGCGTCGAACGACCGCCCCCGGTACAGCGCACGTCGGGGGCGCCCGACCCGATCAGGCGCCCCCGACGTGCGGACCCGCGAACCCGCGACCGCGCTACGGCCGCCCCATGTACGCCGGGTAGTAGCCGCTGCTGATCCCCGAGATCCTGATGTTGGTCCCCGGCCGCGCGGCCTCGACGTACTGGTTGTTGCCCAGGTAGATCGCCACGTGCTGGATGCCCCGCGCGGTCCCGTCCGGCGACCAGAACAGCAGGTCACCGCGGCGCAGCTGACTCGCCGTGATCGGCGTGGTCGCCTCGTACTGGTCGTTGGCGACCCGCGGCAGGCTGATGCCGCCGCGCTTGAAGGACTGCTGCACCAGGCCCGAGCAGTCGTACCCGTTCGGCCCGTTGCCCGCCGTCAGGAACGGCTTGCCCAGCTGGGCGAGCGCGTACTGCACGGCGGTCTCGACGTCCGGGTTCGCGGCCACCGAGCCGCCGGACGAACCCGAGCCCGAGGAGCCGGAGGAGGAGCCGCCCCCGGTCCGCGCCAGGTAGATGTCGTAGTGCGAGGTCCAGCGCCACTCGCCCTTGCTGTTGCGGAACCAGTAGCGCGAGCCGTCCCAGCCCTGCTTGATCCCCCCGCTCGACTTCGTGCCGCTCGAGGACTTGGCCGCGGATTGCGTCCCGCCCCCGGTCCGCGCCACGTACACGCTGTAGTGCGAGGTCCAGCGCCACTGTCCCTGACTGTTCTTGAACCAGTACCGCGAGCCGTCCCACCCGGCGTGCGCCGGCGCGGTCTCGGCAACCGCGGGGCTCACACCGGTGCCGAGGCCGAGCACACCCGCTCCGGTCGCGATCACGGCCACCATGCCTATCCCCCGGCGCAGCCGCGCGGCCCGGGACGGACGGGAGGAACGGGCGGTGGCAGCAACCTGCTGCGCGGTCGGTTCGTCGGCGGCATCCGGTGCGCCGGTGTTGACGGTGGTCATCCTGCTGACTTCCTTCACTGCTGCGGATCTCAGCGAATCGCTGCGGATCGCCGCGAATCGCTGCGGACTACCGCCGGACGGGCGGCTGCGGAACTGCTTCGAACCCGCCGTACGCCCCCGGCAACACCGGTTCGTACGACTCGGCAGATCCCCGCCCGACGTGCCGCGGCCTCCGGCCGTGCGACCGGAGGCCGCGGCGTGTCGCTCAGGGATTCAGTTCTGCCTGCTCGTCACGGTAGGCACGCGTCCGCTCACGGCGCGCAGTGGAGTGCGCCAATGGGAGGGTCACGGGCGGTCAGCACCGACGGCGCATCAGGGTGAACACCCGTCACCGGGGAGGCGTCCGACGCCCCCTCATCACCGGCCGCCGGCCTCCGCCAGCAACTGCTTCTTCAGCACCTTTCCCAGTGCGTTCCTGGGCAGTTCGGGCACCAGCACAACCCGGCGGGGCCGCTTGTGCACCGAGAGCCGCTCCGCCACAAACGCCGTCAGCTGTTCCCCCGTCACGGCACCGTCCGGGATGACGTACGCGACGATCGCCTGACCGAGGTCCTCGTCCGGCACGCCGACCACCGCCGCGTCGGCGACCGACGGGTGGTCGCGCAGCGCGGCCTCCACCTCGCCCGCGCCGATCCGGTAGCCGCCGCTCTTGATCAGGTCCACCGAGGCCCGGCCGACGATCCGGTGGAACCCGTCCGCCCCGATCACCGCGACGTCGCCGGTGCGGAACCAGCTGTCCGCCGTCCACGCCTCGGCGTCGGCGTCCGGCCGGTTGAGGTAGCCGCTGAACAGCGTCGGACCGGAGACCTGCAGCTCACCGACGGTCTCCCCGTCGCACGGCACCGGCGTGCCGTCCTCGCCGACCAGCCGGGTGCGCACCCCTTCCAGCGGCAGGCCCACGCTGCCCGGGCGCCGCTCGCCGTCCGCCCTGGTGCTGACGGTGATCAGCGACTCGGTCATCCCGTACCGCTCGATCGGGGCGTGCCCGGTGAGCGCCGCCAGCTTCTCGAACACCGGTACGGGCAGCGGTGCGCTGCCGGAGACCAACAGCCGGGCCGAGGCCAGCCGGGCCGCCGCCTCCGGGTCCGCCGCCAGCCGGGACCAGACGGTGGGCACGCCGAAGTACAGGCTGCCGCCGGCCGCCGCGTACCCCGCCGGGGTGGGCCGCCCGGTGTGCACCAGCCGGCTGCCGGTGCGCAGGGCGCCGAGCACGCCGAGCAGCAGGCCGTGCACGTGGAACAGCGGCAGGCCGTGGGCCAGGGTGTCCTCGGCGGTCCACTGCCAGGCAGCGGCCAGGGCGTCCAGGTCGGCGGCGATCGCCGCGCGCCGGATGACCGCCCCCTTGGGCGCGCCGGTGGTGCCTGAGGTGTAGAGCACGAAGCCGGTCGAATCCGCAGCCGGCTCGGCGTAGGTGGTGGTGGAGCGCTGCAGGGGGTCGACCGGCAGGCCCGTCACCGAACCGCCCTCGGGCAGCGCCTCCCCGACGGCGTGCGCGAGCAGCGCCGCACCCGAGTCCCGCAGGATGTGCTCGCGCTCCTTGGGGCCCGAGTCGGGCGGCAGCGGCACCACCGGAACGCCCGCCAGCAGGCCGCCGACCACGGCGGTGACCGTCTCGACGGTGGGCCGGGCGAGCACCGCCAGCGCAGGGGCACCGGCCACCCGGTCCGCGACGGCGGTCGCCGCGCCCAGCAATTCCTCCCGGGAGAACGCCCTGCCGTCGATCCGCAGCGCGTCCGCCGCGTCGCCGAAACCGCCCTGAAGTGCCGTCAGCAGTGCCATGCCACCGTCCTCGCCCTCGTCCCACGCTGTCGCGTCACGTCACGTCACGCACGTCCTGCACGTCACGCGTTCGGGCCATGAACTCACCTCATGCCGTCGCACGTCACGCGTTCAGGCCATGAGCTCACCTCATGCCCCCCGGCATGAGGTCGACTCATGCCCGCACGTCACACGTTCGCGCCGACTCTACGGGCCGTGGCCCCGCCCGCCGTGCTCCGGGGACGACAGAGGGCGTGGCACCGAGCACCCGGCGCCACGCCCTCCGAACCTTTCCGCGGGATCAGGCCTTGCGGGCCTTCACCTCGGCGGTGAGCTGCGGCAGCACCTGGAAGAGGTCGCCGACCACGCCGTAGTCGACCAGCTCGAAGATCGGGGCCTCGGGGTCCTTGTTGACGGCCACGATGGTCTTCGAGGTCTGCATGCCGGCCCGGTGCTGGATGGCGCCCGAGATGCCGGCCGCGATGTACAGCTGCGGGGAGACCTGCTTGCCGGTCTGGCCGACCTGGCTGCTGTGCGGGTACCAGCCGGCGTCGACGGCGGCACGCGAGGCGCCGACGGCCGCGCCGAGCGCGTCCGCGAGCTCCTCGACCACGCCGAAGCCCTCGGCGGCACCGACACCGCGACCGCCGGAGACCACGATCGCGGCCTCGGTCAGCTCGGGACGGCCGGTGGACACGCGCGGGGTGCGCGAGGTGACCTTGGCCGCGTTGCCGGTGAACTCCACCGACACGTTCTCCACCGCACCGGCGGCCGGAGCGGCCTCCGGGCCGACGGCGTTCGGCTTGACGGTGATGACCGG
>NZ_JBVIRL010000029.1:0-90271 GCF_055576085.1 Kitasatospora sp. NPDC033851
CGGTCCGATACCCGCTCACTCGCAGGTGACTTGACCTGCCCCACCCTCGCCACACCACAACCAACGAGAACAGCAAGACAAAGTCACCGGCATTGGGCCTAGCCCTCCAGCTGCCGGAGTTCTGCGGTGAGGTTGCTGCGGGCGGCGGTGCCGAGGCGCCCGCGGGCGGCGGGGGTGCGGTAGAGGGCCGGGAGCGCCAGGAGCCGGCGCAGGACGGCGGCCCGGCCGGTGCGGAAGTCCGGCTCGGGGACGAAGGCGTACTCCTCCCGAACGGCGGCCGCGTAGGCGGCGTAGGCCTCGGGGGTGCCGCCGAGGACGGCGAGGTCCGCGTCGCAGAGCACCTCGCCGTCGCGGTCGCCGGGGGCCGGGTCGTGGCCGATGGTGAGCAGGACCAGACGTTCGACCTCGGTGACGCGCGCGGCGGGCAGGCCGGCGGCGGTCAGCGCGCGGACGGCGAGGGCGGCGCTGCGCTCCTCGTTCTCGGTGCGGTCGGGCCGGTAGACGGCGTCGTGGAACCAGGCGGCGAGCCGGACGGCGTCGGGGTCGGCGGCGTGCCCGGCGAGCTCGTCGACGTGGTGCAGGACCGCGCGCAGGTGTTCGGTGGAGTGGTAGCGGCGGCGCGGGTCCGACCAGCGGCGCAGCAGTTCCCGGCCGTACGGTTCGGGGTCGTCGGTGGTGCCGCAGCGGTGCAGCAGGGCGGTCCAGGCGGTGAGCAGGTCCTCGGTCGGCATGGGGCACATTGTGTCGGGCCGTTCCGGTGGACGGGATGTGCCGGTTGACGATATATGTAGACGTATGACAGAACGCTCCATGCAGGAGCCGACGCTGCTTCTGCTCACCGCGCTGGCCGACGCCCCGAGGCACGGCTACGCGCTCATCCAGGAGATCGCCGCGATCTCGGACGGCCGGGTCAAGATGCGCACCGGCACGCTCTACGGCGCACTCGACCGGCTGCTGGGCCAGGGCCTCATCGAGGTCGCCGCCGAGGAGGTGGTGGACGGCCGCGCCCGGCGCAGCTACGCGCTGACCGACGCCGGCCGGGGTGCCCTCGCCGCCGAGGCCGGGCGCCTGCGTGCGGTCGCCACCGAGGCTGAACGCCGGCTGACGAAGATCCGGTCGATGCTGCCGGGGAAGGCCGGGCCGCAGGGGCGGCCCGCCGCGGGGGGAGGACTCTCATGACCATGCCGGTGATCGGTCCCGCGCCCTCGGCGGCGCTGCGGGCCGCGCTGCAGCTCTACCCGGCGCAGTACCGCCGTGACCGCGGTGAGGAACTGGCCGAGGTGTTCGCCGACACAGCGGCCGAGGGCGGTCGCACGGCGGTCGCCCGGGAGGTACTCGGCCTGGCGGCGTACGGGCTGCGGGTACGGCTCGGGCTGACCGGCGGTTCGGCGGCCGGCCGGTTGCTCGCGCTGGTGGCGCCGATGATCGCCGGTGCGGTGGTCGGGGCCACCATGGTGCCCTGGTTGGCCACCCTGGAACGGACCACCAGGTGGCTGGCCTGGGACGACTCGTTCGGCAACCACGTCCGGGCCTTCGGCCCGCCGGTGGCCGCGCTGCTGCTCGGGGTGGCGGCCCTGCTGGGGCGCTGGACGGCCGTTCGGGTCACCGCGCTGCTCCTGGGCGCCGTCGGGCTGTACGACCTGGGCGACGCCGCCTGGCGGACGTCCGGTCTCGACGCCTGGTGGGTCGGCTACGTCGGGATGGCCTCGCTGCCGTTCGTGGTGGCCGCGCTGCTGCTGGTCGCCGCGCCGACCGACCTGCTGCCCCGGCCGAACCTGCGGACCGCCGCTCTGGTGCTGGCCTCGATGGCCGCGGGCGGGCTGCTGGAGGCGGTCCAGAACTGGGACGACACGACCTTCCCGCTGGACCGTCAGTGGTTCGTGGTGATGCTGATCGCCCCGGTGCTGCTGACCTTCGCCGGGTTGCGCGGGCGGATGGGGCCGGCGGCGGTGGGGCTGGCGGTGCTGGTGCTGACCGGGCCCGGCAGCCTGTTCAACATCTGGCGGGGGTCCGGCGGGATGTCGCACCTGCTGCCGGTGGCGGTGCCGGTGGTGGCCCTGCTGGTGTTGGTGGCGGTGGCGGGCCACCGTTTCGGCCGGCGGGGAGCCGACGGGATGCTGCCGGGACGGGTGTGACGGGCGCCCCCGGCCCGGCGTGACCGGAACCGGGGGCGCGGTCTCGTCGGGGGCGGGCGGGTGTGGCAGGCTGTCTGATATGTCTAGACCAATTTTCGAAGTCATCGCGCTGACGCCCCAGGACGCCCAGGCCGCCGAGTCGGGCGGCGCCGACCGGCTCGAACTGGTCACCGACATGGCCGCCGACGGACTCACCCCGTCCGTCGAGGACTTCGCCCGGATCCGGGCCGCCGTCGGCATCCCGCTGCGCGTCATGCTCCGGATCCGGGACGGCTTCGCCCCCGGCGACCTGGACGAGCTGTGCGCCCGGGCCGCCGCGCTGCGGGCCGAGGGCGCCGAGGAGTTCGTCTTCGGCTTCCTCGACGCCGACGGCGCGGTCGACCCGGACGCCACCGCGACCGTCGCCCAGGCGGTGGCCGGCTGCCGCTGGACCTTCCACCGGGCGATCGACCACAGCGCCGACCGCGCCGCCCTGCGCGCCGCCGTCGGCGCGCTGCCCGGGCTGGACACCTTCCTCACCTCCGGCGCGGCCGCCGGGGTGGACGCCGGCCGCGAGGCGCTCTCGGCCGAGCTGGCCCGCGCCGGCGAGCCCGGCTACCGGCAGCGGATCCTGGTCGGCGGCGGCCTGCGGGCCGAGCACCTGAAGGGGCTGCGGGCGGAGGGCTTCGACGCCTTCCACGTCGGCGGCGCGGTGCGGGCCGACGGCTGGCGGACGCCGGTGGACGCGGCCAAGGTCGCCGAGTGGCGGGCGCTGATCGACGCCTGAGTGCACGCGAGAGGGCCGCCCCGCGGGCCGGCCCTCTTGCGCGCTACCGCAGCTGCTCGGGCAGCGGCTCGCCGTGCAGCACGGTCAGGCCGGAGACGGCGCGGGTCAGCGCCACGTACAGCCGCCGCAGGCCGGTCCGCTCGTCCGGCTCGCCGGCGATCACCGCGGCCGGCTCGTCCAGCACCACGTAGTCGTACTCCAGACCCTTGGCCAGCGAGGCCGGGACGAGGGTCAGCCGGGCCTCGGCGCTGGTCTCGGTGCCGGGGGAGAGGTACGGCAGCCCGGCCGCGGTCAGCGCCTCGGCGAACAGCGGGATCCGGGCGTCGGCGGCGATCAGGCCGGTCGAGCCCTCGTGCTCCAGCGCCTCCCGGCAGGCGGCGACCACCGCCTCGACCCCTTCCCCCTCGGTGACCTGGCGGATCGTCAGCGAGCCGGCGGTGTCACGGACCGAGGTGGCCGGGGCCAGGCCAGGGGCGATCGCCGGGAGCAGCCGGGAGGCGTACGCGATGACCTCCTCCGGCACCCGGAAGCCCTTGGTCAGCTCCTCGATGTGCGCGTCCGGCTTGCCCAGGTGGCGCAGCGCGTCCGGCCAGCTCGCCGTCGCCCACGGGGTGGTGCCCTGGGCGAGGTCGCCGAGGACGGTCGCCGAGCCGGTGGTGCAGCGGCGGCCGACCGCGCGGTACTGCATCGGGGAGAGGTCCTGCGCCTCGTCCAGCACCACGTGGCCGAGCGAGGGCGTGCGCTGCACCAGGTCCGTCGTCTCGTCCACCAGGACGGCGTCGGCCGGCGTCCAGCGGGCGGTCTTCACCGAGCGGCCTGGCTTGGGCCACAGCACCGCCTGCTGCTCCTCGGGCGTCAGCACGCCTTCGGCGCACTCGGCCAGGAACTCCGGGTCGGAGAGCAGCCGCAGCACCAGCTTCGCCGGGTCGACGGCCGGCCAGCACTCCTTGGCCACCGCCTTGACGGCGCTGTTGCGGGCCACCGCGTCCTGCACCCGGTCGTCGGGGGCCTCGCCGCCCTGCTCCATCTTCAGCAGCACGGCGTGCGCGATGCGCTGCGGCAGGGCGTCCCTGGCGGCGCCGTAGCGCACCTCGCGGCCCTTCAACTCCTCGATGATCTCGACGAGTTCGTACACCGGGACGCGCCAGCGGCGGGAGCCGCGGACCACCACGCAGGGCTCGGTGGGCAGCCTGATGCCGGCCCGCACCGCCCGGCGCAGCACCTCGGCCATCCGGGCGTCGCCCTTCAGCCGGGCCGACTCCGGGCTGTCCTCGCCCCGGACCTCGACGTGCCCGACCAGCTGCTGCACGGTGGCCTGGGCGACGTCCAGCTCGCCGAGGGCCGGGAGCACCTGCTCGATGTAGGAGAGGAAGGCGTTGTTCGGCCCGATCACCAGGGTGCCGGTACGGGCCAGGCGCTCGCGGTGCGCGTACAGCAGGAACGCGACGCGGTGCAGGCCGACGGCGGTCTTCCCGGTGCCCGGCGCCCCCTGGACGCAGATGGTGCCCGTCACGTCGGAGCGGACGATCTCGTCCTGCTCGGGCTGGATGGTGGCCACGATGTCGCGCATCGGCCCGACGCGGGGCTTCTCGATCTCGGCGGCGAGCAGGGCGGAGGTGCCCTCCGTCTCCGTGGGGTCGGTGAGGTGCTCGTCCTCGTAGGCGGTGAGCTCGCCGCCGGTGTAGCCGAAGCGGCGGCGGCGCTCGACGTCCAGCGGCTCGGTGCGGCTGGCCCGGTAGAACGGCTGGGAGACCGGCGCGCGCCAGTCGATCACCATCGGGTCGCCGTCGGCGTCGTGGACGTGGCGGCGGCCGATGTAGAAGTTCTCCCCTCCCCCGCCCTCGCTCAGTTCCTCGCTGATCGCGTGCAGGTAGTCGAGGCGGCCGAAGAAGAGCGGGGTGTGGGAGAGGTCGGCCAGGGCGGCGATCCGGGCCTCGATCTGGTTGTGGAGGACGGCGGCGGACACCCAGGTGCCGGTCACGTCGCGCAGGTCGAGCGACTCGACGTCCTCGCGCATCGCTCGCAGCGCGGACCGGGACGCGGCCAGGTGCTCGCGTTCGCGCTGGAGGGGGTCGGTGGTGGGGGTGGCAGGCACAGCGAACCTTCCCGGCTGCCCCGGTGGCGGGCGCAGCGGATCGATGGAGCTCACGGTGGGGTACAGCCGACCGGTTGCCGTGCGGTCGGCGCCTCCCCCGGCTGCCTGCGGGACTTCAGCAGGTACCACGGTTCGGGAGGGGGCAGACGGACGATCTTAGACCCGTCCGTCTCGGGGTTCCAGCCCCGCAGGTCTCAGGGGGCGCCGTACACCCGGAGGACGAGGGCCGCCGAGGCGGATACGGCCTTTGGAGTGATGCCCGCAGCCGTCCGGGTGCCTACCGTTGAAGACATGAGCACCGAAACCCACACCCCCCGTACGGGCCCGGCCGGCGCGACCGCCGTCCAGGGCCGCCACCGCAACCCGCTGAGCACCGCCGTCCGCAACGTCGGCATCGCCCTGGACACCGCCGCGCGCGTGATCTTCCTCGGGCGCGACGGTGTCCGCTACTGAGCGTTCCCGCCGTTACAGCACGTCGTCCGCGTCCATGATCCGGTACGCGTAGCCCTGCTCGGCGAGGAAGCGCTGCCGGTGGGCGGCGAAGTCCTGGTCCACGGTGTCCCGGGCGACCACCGAGTAGAAGTGGGCCGCATGGCCGTCCGCCTTGGGACGCAGCACGCGGCCGAGGCGCTGGGCCTCCTCCTGGCGGGAGCCGAAGGTCCCGGAGACCTGGATGGCCACCGTCGCCTCGGGCAGGTCGATCGAGAAGTTCGCGACCTTGGAGACCACCAGGACGCCGATCTCCTTGTTCCGGAAGGCGTCGAAGAGCTTCTCGCGCTGGGCGTTGCTGGTCTCGCCCTTGATCACCGGGGCGTCCAGGGTCTCACCGAGCTCGTCCAGCTGGTCGATGTACTGGCCGATGATCAGCGTCTGGTCCTTCTCGTGCTTCTTGACCAGCGCCTCCACCACCCGCCGCTTGGTCGCCGTGGTGGCGCAGAAGCGGTAGCGCTCCTCCGGTTCGGCGGTCGCGTAGGCGAGCCGCTCGGAGTCGGTCAGGGTGACCCTGACCTCGCAGCAGTCGGCGGGCGCGATGTAGCCCTGCGCCTCGATCTCCTTCCACGGCGCGTCGAAGCGCTTGGGACCGATCAGGCTGAACACGTCGCCCTCGCGGCCGTCCTCGCGCACCAGCGTCGCGGTCAGGCCGAGTCGGCGGCGGGCCTGCAGGTTGGCCGTGAACTTGAACACCGGGGCGGGCAGCAGGTGCACCTCGTCGTAGACCACCAGGCCCCAGTTGCGGGCGTCGAAGAGCTCCAGGTGCGCGTAGACGCCCTTCCGCTTGGTGGTCATCACCTGGTAGGTGGCGATGGTGACCGGACGGATCTCCTTGCGCGTGCCGCTGTACTCGCCGATCTCGTCCTCGGTGAGCGAGGTGCGCTTGACCAGCTCGTGCTTCCACTGGCGGGCCGACACGGTGTTGGTGACCAGGATCAGCGTGGTCGACTTGGCGTGCGCCATCGCGGCCGCGCCGACCAGCGTCTTGCCGGCCCCGCAGGGCAGCACGACGACGCCGGAGCCGCCGTGCCAGAAGCCCTCGACGGCCTGCGACTGGTAGGGGCGCAGCTGCCAGCCGTCCTCGTCGAGTTCGATCGGGTGCGCCTCGCCGTCCACGTACCCGGCGAAGTCCTCGGCGGGCCAGCCGAGCTTGAGCAGCACCTGCTTGATCTGCCCGCGCTCGGAGGGGTGCACCACCACGGTGTCCGGGTCGACCCGGTCGCCGACCAGCGGGGCGATCTTCTTGGAGCGCAGCACCTCCTCCAGCACCGGCCGGTCGGTGGTGCTGAGCACCAGCCCGTGCGTCGGGTGCTTGACCAGCTGGAGCCGGCCGTACCGGCCCATGGTGTCGGCCACGTCCACCAGCAGTGCGTGCGGCACCGGGTAGCGCGAGTACGTCACCAGGGCGTCCACCACCTGCTCGGCGTCGTGGCCGGCCGCCCGCGCGTTCCACAGCCCGAGCGGGGTCACCCGGTACGTGTGCACGTGCTCGGGTGCCCGCTCCAACTCGGCGAACGGCGCGATGGCGCGACGGCAGTCGGCGGCCTTGGGGTGGTCGATCTCCAGGAGGAGAGTTTTGTCGCTCTGGACGATGAGCGGTCCGTCGTTCACGCGGGGAAGCCCTCCACTGGCTGACAGGGTGGATTGACGCAGACCCTCCAGTGTCGCGCATTCCGCCGCCGACGTGGACCCGCTCTGTGGACCCGCTCCGTGGACCGGCTCTGTGGACGGGCAGGTGGAACGGGTGCCTCCGGGAGCTACGGCCCGGGGGTCACTTCCACCCGGGGGTCACTTCCATTCGTAGATCCGGCCGGTGATCTTGCCGCCGGCGTCGGTGTCGAACTCGAAGAGGCCGACGACAGCGTTGAGGCGTTCGAGTTGTGGTGCGACGGTGGAGAAGAAGATCGCGCCCCGGAACTCGGTGCTGCCGGCCTCGGTGAAGTGGCCGATGCCGCTGCCGTGCCAGCTGACGCCCTGGCCGTCGGCGGTCATGTCGACGCCCTGGCCCTCGCCGAAGAGGGAGCCGTCGGCGCGCAGTTCGGACTCGTAGGTGCCGATGGTGTTGACCGCCGTGCCGTAGTAGCTGGCGGTGCCCCGGATGGACACCTCGACGATCGGGTGCCCGTCGCCGACGGAGAGGACCCGTCGACCGGTCTCCTCGCCCTGGATCTCGCCGATGAGTTCGCCGAGCATGGTGGGTGCCTCCTTTGTCGAGAACCCCCCTGTTCCCGGACTACGCCGGTGGGAGCGGGCCGTCAAACGGGCCGAGTGACCACCGTGCGTACTCGCTCGTTGAGCTGGTCATGAAGAAGTCGAAGCGCGTTCTCACCGCCCTCGCCCTGATGGGCACGGCCTTCGCCGCCACCGCCTCCTCGGCCGGGTCCGCCCACGCTCTCGCGGGCATCGGCGAGGGGCCCGGCGGCCTGCTCGCGGCGCCGGGCTTCCTGCTCGCGGACACCGTCACCGGGGGTGAGATGCCGGTCGGGCAGGGGCAGATCGGCAGCCTGGCGGACCAGGCGGTCAAGGAGAAGATGAAGGAGTCGCAGGGGCACTGACGGCCCGACCGGCGCCCTACTCCTCCAACTCCGCGACGCCGGTGATGCGGTGGAGGGCGAAGGTGCGGAGTTCGTCGGCGTGGTGGTCGAAGGCGGTGACGAAGCCGCCCTCGACCTTGACCGGGTCGATGATGCGCTGGCTGGCGATGCCCTCGGCGTTGAGGTAGCCGATCCACATCCGCTCGCCGAGGAGGACGGCCGTCTGGAGGGCGGCCAGGGTCTCGGCGGCGGCCGTGCGCGGGAGCCGGCGCGGGTCGGCGGTGGGTTCGCGGCGGGTGGCAGTGGCCGCGCGGTCGCCGGCCCGGATGGCCTTGATGGCGGCGGCGAGGAGGACGTCGTCGGGGGTGGGCGGGCCGTCGGGGACGGGGACGGGCGCGGTCCGGGGCGGGGTGCGGTGGCTATCCGGGCGGGTGATCAGCACGTCGCCCTCGGCGGATTCGGCGGCCGGCGCGTAGCCCATGGCGCGGAGCGTCGCGAGCAGGACGTCCGGGGCGGCCTGGGAGGCCAGGACGGTGGAGGCGAGCAGTCGCAGCCGCAGGTCGGCGGAGCGGCGGTCGGCGAGCACCTCGTTCAGCAGGGCCGGGTCGTCGCAGCGCAGGTAGGAGGAGGCGGCGCCGACCCGCAGGATGCCGTGCCGGCGGGCGACGTCGTCGATCAGGTACGTGAGCGGCTGCGGGACGGGCGTACGGCTGTGCTGCTCCAGGAAGGTGCGCAGGTCGGCGGCGGTGCGCCCGGCGTCGAGGGCGCGGCGCACGGACGCCGGGGTGAAGCGGTAGACGGTGGCGCCGCCCTTGGACTCGACGTCGGCGCACAGGGCGAGGGCGTGGGCGAGCGGGGTGAGCAGCGGGCCGGGGGCGATCGCGGTGAGGTCCGGCTGGAGGATGACGTGGTCCAGCGGCTTCGGGAGCAGCGGGGCGAGCACCTCGGCCGGGTCGGCCTCGGCGGTGAGCAGGGCGCGGGCGGGGGCGGCGAGGGCGCCGCGGCCGGTGACGCCGAGGAGTTCGGCCTCGTCGAGGGTCCAGGCGGTGAGTTCGTCGCGCAGGTCGCGGCCGTCCGGGCCGGTCGGGCCGCCGCGCAGCGGGCGCTGCCAGCGCAGGGCGGGGAGCAGCTCCTCGGCGGTGGCCGCGGTGCCGGGCGGGAGTTCGGCGAGCAGCGCGAGGGCGGCGCGGCGGACGGACGGGGCGAGAGTGCGGTCGAGTTCGGGGCCGAGGGCGGCGCGCGGCCTGCCCTTGCCGTCCTGGGTGCCGGTGAGGGCCGGGACGCGGGTGGCGGCGAGCCAGGCGGTGGCGAGGACGGACCAGCGCTCGGCGGTGTCCAGCTGCAGCCAGGCGTCGTACCGAGGGGTGGGGGCCCAGCGTTCGTCCACCCCGCCGTCGGGGGCCAGCAGGCCGGCGGCGTAGGAGAGTTCGAGCCAGAACGCGGTCTGCTGCTCGGTGGCCTCCAGGGCCTGGGCGGCGCGCTTGAGGTCGCGGACGCCGAGGCCGCCGGCGCGCAGGGTGAGCGGCGGGGTGAGGCCCCAGCCGTCCAGCAGCTCCTCGATCGTCTTGACGGCGGTGTGGGCCTGCCCGGCCGCGGCGCTGTCCACCACCTGGGGATCGCGCGGGGCGGCGGCGGGCGCGGGCTCGGGCTGGACCGGTTCGACGGTGCGGTGGGTGCGGCCGCCGCGCAGGTGCAGGGCGAGTTCGCGGGGCAGCACGACGCTGCCGGGGCTGGTGGGCAGCAGCAGGCCGCGGGCGAGCAGCCACTCGACGGGGCTCTGCGCGTCCTCGGCGGTGACCGGGCGGACGGCGTCCGGGACGGTGCCGGTGGGCGGCCCCCAGACCAGCCGCTCCAGCAGCCGCAGTGCGGGCTCGGGGGCGGTGTCGAGCAGCGCGGTGCAGGCGTCGCGGTCGGTGAGCAGCGCGGTGAGCGCGGCGACGGCGGTGACCGGGTCCGGGGTGGCGGGCCGGCCCGCCGAGGCGAGCAGCTGCTGCAGCCGGGCCGGGGACATGCCGACGGTGGCTTCGGCGAGGGTCGGGCCGAGGCCGGTGCGGCCGGGATTGGCGGCCGTCGGGGCGAGTGCCTCGCGGACGGCGAGGACCAGTCGCAGGCCGTTGTCCGGGCCCCAGAGCAGCGCCCGGTCGCGCAGGGTGGCGATCGCGCGGGGCAGGGCGGCGGCCACGGCGGACCGGTCGGCCGGGGTGAGCGGGGTCGCGCCGGGGTGCGGCTTGACCTTGGCCGGGCCGGTCAGCAGGGAGCGGACGGTGGCCAGGGAGGTGCCGTCCGGGGCGGTGGCCAGAGCCTCGGCGGCCTGCAGGGTGAAGCGGTCCAGCCGCTCCAGGGCGCGCAGCGCGGAGGCGCGCGAGGAGAGCCGGGCGGACAGCTGGGTCAGGTCGCCGGGGACCGGGTTCAGCAGGTCGGGACGGGAGCGGAGCAGGGCGGCGAGCGCGTCGTCGGGACGGGCGCGCAGCTCCTCGGCGAGGGTGCGCGGGCCGGCGGCGGACCTGCCCCGGCGTTGGTGGCCCTGCTGTGTGGTCATTCGACCTAGGTTAGTCGGGCGGGCGGACGGCGAGGTGTCCCGGACACCGCCCGGACCGGCCGGTGCCCCGCGCCGGCCGTCGGACTCGCGTGGGTGGGGGCGGGGTGGGTAGCGTCACGCCGAGGGCGGTTCGGTGGGCGGCCGCGCTCTCCATGGGCGAGCCGGGCGAGGCGGGGTGTCGGTGATGACGGACGGCGAGTGGTGGCGCAAGAGCGGGCCGTGGAGCGAGCGTCCGGTCGGGGGTGCGGAGGACCGGGCCGCGCGGGGCGGAGCGTCGGGGGCGTCGGGCGCCGGGTCCGTGCCGCCCGCGCCGTCGGTGCCGCCGGCCGTGCCCGCTCACGATCCTGACAGCGTGTACGACCCGCCGGCGCCGAGCGCGGCCGGGATCCCGTCCGTCCCGCTGAACCCGCCGGACGTGGTGGACGCCGAGGCGCGGGCGTCCGCCATCCCGCCGCCGACGGTGAGCAGCACCGGCCCGTGGACCATGACGGTGTTCGACTTCTCGGACGGGCCGGAGCCCGCGCCGAAGCCGATCCCCGATCAGCGTGCGCCGGGCGAGCCCGCGGACCCGGCCGAGTCCGCCGCGCAGCCGGTGGAGCCCGGGGCGGACCCGAAGACGCTGCGGAAGTCGAAGAAGCTGCGGAAGGCCAGGGGCAAGGCGGCTGGGCAGGCCCCCGCCGCCGGAGCGCCCAAGGCTCCCGCAGGGGGGAAGGGCGCGGGCAAGGATGCCGGTGCCCGCAAGGTGTCCCCGCTGATCCTGCTCTCCAGCGTCCTGCTGGTCGGCGGCGCGGTCACCGGCTTCTTCCCGGTGATGCTGGCGGGCTGGGGCCTCGGCTACCTGTCCCGCCAGCTCTCTGATCTGATGCGCAAGTTCGCGATCCTCGGGATTCCGCTGATCACGATGAGCGCGACCACCCTGTACGCCATGCAGCACGCCAAGCAGGGCGGCGGCCAGGGCGGCGGGCTGCAGTCGGGCTCCCCGCTGGGGCAGATCGGCTGGTCGTCGGCCCCGAACGTGCTGCGGGCGTCGGCGGTGATCTCCGCGGTGGTCCTGCTGCTGGTCGGCATGCGCCGCCGTCCGCCGCAGCAGCAGGGCTGAGGCGGGGGCGGGGGATCGCGCAGCGGGAGCGCCTTGACGCCGGAGAGCACCGGGATGAGCTGGAACCGCCGAGCTGTTCCGACCGTCGGGCGCGGGGTGAAGCACCGCCGCGGCAGGGCCGGCACCCCTTCCCGTACGGGGGTTAACACCCGTACGGGAAGGGTGCTTTCCCCGTTCTTCGGGCCGCCCGGCCGCACCAGACTCGGGGCATGCCCACACAGCCCTTGACGATGACCGAGGCCCCTGCCACCACCACCGCCCCCACCATCACCACCCCGCAGGCGGGCAGCGGTGGCAGCGACTTCGCC
The DNA here is from genome assembly GCF_055576085.1 of Kitasatospora sp. NPDC033851. Taxonomy (NCBI): domain Bacteria; kingdom Bacillati; phylum Actinomycetota; class Actinomycetes; order Kitasatosporales; family Streptomycetaceae; genus Kitasatospora; species Kitasatospora sp. NPDC033851. The sequence continues at coordinate 11,969 of NZ_JBVIRL010000029.1, forward strand.
CAGTTGAGCCGCCGGATCGCCGCCGAGGGCCTGCTCGACCGGCGCCCCGGCTACTACGCCGCCCGGATCGCCCTGGTGCTCGCCGCGTTCGTCGGCGGCTGGTACGCCCTGTTCGCGCTGGGCGACACCTGGTGGCAGCTCGGCCTGGCGGCGGCGATGTCCCTCGTCTTCGCCCAGGTCGCCCTGCTGTCTCACGATCTGGCGCATCGTCAGGTCTTCACCCGGCGCCTGCCGAGCGAGATCGGCGGCCGGATCGCCGCCAACCTGCTGATGGGCATGAGCTACGGCTGGTGGATGAACAAGCACACCCGCCACCACGCCAACCCGAACCACGAGGAACGGGACCCGGACGTCTCCCCCGACCTGGTCGTGTGGTCCAAGCGGCAGGCCCGGGAGGCCGGCGGCCTCGCCCGGTTCATCGGCCGCCGACAGGCCTACCTGTTCGTCCCGTTGCTCCTGCTGGAGGGCCTCAACCTCAGCTTCAACAGCTTCCGCGCGCTGCGCAGCCCCACGATGAAGCGGCCGCTGCTGGAGGGCGTGCTGCTGGTCGTGCACTTCGTGGCCTACTTCGGCCTGATCTTCGCCGCGCTTCCGACCGGCAAGGCGATCGCCTTCTTTGCCGTGCACCAGGCGCTGCTCGGGGTGTACCTGGGCTGCGTCTTCGCCCCGAACCACAAGGGCATGCTGATGGTGACACCCGAGATGAAGCTGGACTTCCTGCGCCGCCAGGTGCTCACCTCGCGCAATGTGCGGGGCGGCGCGGTCGTCGACTCGGTGATGGGCGGCCTCAACTACCAGGTGGAGCACCACCTGTTCCCCAGCATGCCGACTCCGGCGCTCGGCCGGGCCGCCCGGATCACCCGGGAGTTCTGCGCGGAGCAGGGCATCCCGTACTACGAGGTGGGCCTGCTCCGTTCGTACCGCGAGATCTTCGCCCACCTGCACCGGACGGGAGAGCCGATCCGCTCCGGCGAGTGAGGCAGGGGAGTGGGAGTGGGAATGGGAGTGGAGGTGGGGAGTGGGAAGTCGGTGGGGCCGACTTCCCACTCCGGCATGCCGGGCGGCGTGGTGGTCGAATTCGTCGGCTTTGACACCCCTGGAGGAGGGCCGTCACCGCCCCCCGGCTCAGCTCTTCTTCTCGAATCCGGCGAGCAGGGCGCGCGGGTCGAAGGTGACCCGGATCCGGGCGATCTTCCCGTCCTCCACGTGCATCCAGTTCACCGTCGGCGTGGGCTCCGCGATGCTGGTGTTCAGCTCGAACCAGGTGATCACCTCGTCGCCCTCGGCGACGCGCACCTTCACGTCGATCTTCTCCAGCACCCGGCCGAGCCCCTGCAGTCCGGCCAGTGCCTGCTCCACGCCGCTGGCGGTTCCCAGTGCCCCGACGAAGTCCACGTCGTCGGCCAGCAGTCCCCGGATGGTCTCGAAGTCGCCCGCCTCCCAGGCGGTGAAGTAGGTCTCGGCAAGCTCGCGTGCGTTCTTCGTCGTCGTCATGTCTCCATCGTTCTGCGCGGCGGGCAATCCGTCCAACAGATGGATCCGATACCTTCTATCATCATGAGTTATGGAGATGCATCAGCTGCGCTACCTCGCCGCCGTGGTCGACGAGGGGACCTTCACCGCCGCCGCCCGTCGCCTGCACGTGAGCCAGTCCGGTGTCAGTACCCAGGTGGCCAAGCTGGAAAAGGAGTTGGGCCAGCAACTGCTCGACCGATCCGGCCGCCAGGTCCGCCTCACCCCGGCCGGGGAGGCCGTTCTCCCGCTGGCGAAGAGCGCCCTCGCCACCCTGGACGCCATCCGGCACACCGCCGCCGAGTTCGCCGACGCGGTGCGCGGCCGGGTCCGGCTCGGCATGATCATGGGCTGCTCGATCCCGCCGTTCCTCGACGTGGTCGCCGATCTCGGCCGTACCCACCCCGGCATCGAACTGAGCCTGCACGAGGGCCACTCCGACCTGCTCCAGGCGCAGGTCCTGTCCGGTGCCCTCGACCTGGCCCTGATCGGCTACGCGGGCGAGGCTCCGGCGGGCCTCGACGCCGGCGTCGTCGTGGACGAGCAGATCGCCGCCGTCGTCCCGACCGGGCATGCGCTCGACCGGCCCGGACTGACCCTCGCCGACCTGCGCGGCGAGAAGATCCTCTGCCTCTCCCCGGGCACCGGCATCCGCTCCGCCTACGAGCGATCCTGCGCGCAGCTCGGCCTCGACCCGCGGGTGGACATCGACGCCAGTTCCCCGGTCGCCGTCCTCCGTCTCGCCGAACGCGGAGCCGGCGTCGCGGTCCTCAGCCCCTCCTCCGTCGAGGGCCCCGGCCTGAGCACCATGGTGATCGCGGACGCTGCCGTCCGTTCCTGCCTCGCGCTCGTCAGCCGCCCCGACCAGCACTCCCCGGCCGTCCGGGTCCTGCGCGCCAAACTCCGGGCGGCGTTGGGCTCCGAGTGATCGTCGGACAACCCCCTCCCCGCCCCAAGGACGCCACCAGCCCGTCCGACAACCTCACGTGGAACTCCTCGATCTTCACGGGCCGGGGCACCCGGGGGTCTGCCTCGACGCCGGCAACACCCGTGACAACATCGTCCAGCGCGGCTCCAGCAAGCTCGCGGACACCCTGTCCTGACGGACTTCCCGGGGGGCTGTGGCTTCTCGCGGCTCCCCCCGGGTGGGGGTCAGGCCTTCCAGTGCGGGTCCCGGCCCGAGGCGGCGAGCGCGCGGTCCCAGGTGGAGGCGTCGTCCGGCAGTGCCACCGCTTCGGCGAAGCCCTCGTACTGCCGGTACAGCTCGGCGTTCTCCTCGACGATCTCCAGTGCCATCGCGGCGAGTTGCTCATCGACCGAGATCTCCGCACCGACGGTCCGGGCGACGTCCCAGCCGTGCAGCACCAGCTCCAGGATCAGCATCCGGGCGATGCCCACCGCCGGCATCGGTGAGCCGCCGAGGTCGACGTCGCCCTCCCAGGCGGCCGGATCGGCCCAGGCGGCGACCGCCCGCTCCAGCTGCGCCCCGTACGCGGAGCGCCAGTCGGCCTCGGCGGTGAAGTCCCGCTCGATCAGCTCCTGGGGCAGCTCGGTGCGCCGGGCCCGGTGCTCCAGGCCGTGGGAGGTGTAGAGCACCCAGTGATTGATCAGCGCGCGGGTGTCGAAACCCGTGCAGGGCGTCGGGGCGTCCGACGCGAAGCCGGCCGGGACGGCGGTGGCGACCTCGGCCGCAGCGGTGGCGGCGCGGGCCAGGACGGGGTGCATCGGGTGGACGTTCATGTGACCGATCCTGCACCGGCCGGAAGGTCCGGGTCTTGAAGAAACGCGACGCTACCCTGGCGGCCATGGACTCCGCCGACTCTCCCGATCTCGGCCGCGGCGTGCTGCACCCGGCCCGGGCAGCCGAGCTGATCAGCGTGGAGCGCCTGGCGCCCGATCCCGCGGTGGCGCGGTTCGTCGAGTACTACTGGCTGGTGCGCTGGGACCTGCACGGCCTGCCGTCGTACGAGCAGAAGGTGCTCGCCCACCCGAACGTCCATCTGGTCTTCGAGGCCCCCCGGGCCCGGGTCTACGGGGTGGACCGCTCGCTCTTCGTCCGTCGGCTGGAGGGGACCGGGCACGTGTTGGGCGTGAAGTTCCGCCCCGGGGCCTTCCGCCCCTTCGCGGGCCGTCCGGTGAGTGCGCTGGCCGACCGGTCCGTCCCCGCCGTCGAGTTCTTCGGGCCCGCTGCCGACCGCCTCGACGCGGCCCTGCTGGGCGGCGAAGGGGCCGACCCGGCGGCCCTCGCCGACGCCTTCCTGCTGCCCCGGCTGCCCGCGCCCGACCCGGTCGCGGACGAGGTCGCCGCGATGGTGGAGCGCATCACCGGCTCGCCGGATCTCTGCCGGGTGGACGATCTGGCCGCCGAGTTCGGGCTCGGCGTCCGACGCCTCCAGCGCCTGTTCGCCGAGTACGTCGGCGCCTCCCCGAAGTGGGTGCTGCGCCGCGCCCGGCTCCACGAGGCGGCCGAACGGGCGAGCGGCGGCGGCGAGTTGGACCTGGCCGCGCTCGCCGCCGAACTGGGCTACGCCGACCAGGCCCATCTCACCCGCGACTTCACGGCCGTGGTCGGCGAGCCCCCGGCCCGTTACGCGGCGGCGGGCTGACCGGCTTCCGCCGCGGCGGCAGCAGCGGCCCGGCCCTTGGCGCTGGCCCGCTTGGCGTAGGCGATGGTGAAGTACACCAGCCCGCCGAGCACCACGTACGGAAGGATGTTGTTGACCGTCACCACCGTGCCGTGCGACAGGGTGTAGACCAGCACGATCCGCAGCGCGGCCTCCAGGATGAACGCCACGCCCCACACGATGGTCAGGTTGCGCTGGACCAGGCGGAAGCCCGGGTACTGCCACATCGAGTTCCACCAGGCGACCATCTCCGGCGTGCCGTCGGTGGCGAACTTGCGCCCGAAGTAGAACATGATCGGCTTCGGTGCGGCGAGCGAGCCCAGGTAGAACACGCCGAGCAGGCCGGAGACGAAGGAGTCCTTGGCCAGCAGCATCTTCGGGTCCTGCGGCCCGATCAGCGCGACCACCAGGGTCAGGGCGACGAACACCAGGGAGACGACGGCGAACTCGTCGATCCGGCGGTGCCAGAGGAGGTAGATCACGGTGTCGACCACCGGTCCCAGGCCCGAGAGCAGGATCGCGGTGGATTCGCTGTAGCCGTGGTCGTGCAGCTGGTTGTAGATCAGGATCGGTGCGACGACGTTGAAGCCGATGCTGATCAGCCAGCCGAGGGCGGCGGCCCCGCCCTTGCGGGCAGGAGCCTGTGGAGCTGCGGTAGTTGACACGGTGTCGTCCCCGGAGAGTGAGCGGCGAGTTACCGGCTCATTCTGACGGGCCCGCAGGTCAAGCGCCTAACTCCAGAACCGAATCGTGATCGATCGTGCCCGAGCGGGCCGCTGCCTCGGCCCGCCCGTGCGCTCACGCCCCGAGGAAGCGCTGCAGTTCGTCCAGCAGGTAGTTGGCCCCGGTGTAGCCGATCCCCTGGAACCACAGCTGGTCGTCCACCGGGAACGCCCGGTGCGCCCGGACCGCCCCCAGCGCCTGCCAACCCGGGCTCGCCAGCGTCGCGTTGAGGCCCGCCGGCTCCGGGTCGCCGTACGTCGCGTACAGCAGCAGGTCGCCGTCGGCCTTCCCGATCTGGTCCGGGGGGACCTCGAAGTCCGACTGGTCGACGTTCTGCGGGTCCGGCCGTCCCACCTGGGCATCGGCGAGCACGCTGCCGGGGAAGCTCTGCCGGCCGTACAGCCGGATCCCGCCGCCCTCCACGAACCGCACCAGGCTCACCTTGCGCCCGGACAGTTTCGCCGCGGACAGGGCCTGCGCGACCTGGCCGGCGTGCTTCTGGTACGCGCCGACGAAGGCCGCGCCGGCGGCCTCCCGGCTCAGTGCCTGGGCGTGCAGCTGGAAGTTGGCCTTCCAGGGGGCGCCGGTGGTCTGGGTGAGCACGGTGGGGGCGAGTTCGCGCAGTTGGTCGTACCGGTCGCCGTCGCGGGTCTGGTTGGAGAGGATCAGGTCCGGTCGCAGGGCCCGCACGGTCGGCAGGTCGGGTGATCCGGCGGGGCCGACGAGCCGGATCCCGGCGGTCCGGAGGGTCGGCCAGTAGTCGGGGTACCGGGTGTCGTGGGCGGGGAGCGCGGCGCCGATCGGGGTGATGCCGAGGGTCAGCGCGGAGTCGAGCACGTCGGTGTCCAGGACGACCACCCGCATCGGCTTGCCCGGCACCAGGACCGGCCCGGTGGCGGTGTTCACGGTCACCGGGGGCAGCTGGGTGGCGGTCGGCGAGGCGGTCGCGTCGAGGCTGTCGGCGGTGGCCGGGGCCGGGGGCCGGGTGGTGCCGCCCGTGCAGGCCGCGAGCGCGGCCCCGCCGAGGCCGGTGAGCAGGGTGCGGCGGGCGATCCGGGGCATCGGCGGTCCTCAGGGGGCGCGGCGGAGTCGGGGTGCCGTCGATTATGTCCGAAATGGCACCTGAAGTGCCGTTAAGCGTGCCGTCAGGCGTCCACCGCCGCCGTCGCCGTGGTTGAGGCCCACGGAGCGCCCGGAACGACCAGCGGTGTGCCCGTCACCGGATCCGGCACCACCACCGAGTCCAGCCCGAACACCTCCCGCACCAGCTCCGCCGTCACCACCTCCCCGGGCGCGCCCTGCGCCACCACCCGGCCGTCCCGCATCGCCACCAGATGATCGGCGTAGCGGGCGGCCTGGTTGAGGTCGTGCAGCACGGCGACGACCGTCCGCCCGCGCTCGACGTTCAGCCGGCGGACCAGGTCCAGCACCTCCACCTGGTGCGCGATGTCCAGGTAGGTGGTCGGCTCGTCCAGCAGCAGGATGTCGGTGCCCTGGGCGAGCGCCATCGCGATCCAGGCGCGCTGGCGCTGGCCGCCCGACAGCTCGTCCATGCTGCGCTCGGCGAGTTCCGCGGTGGAGGTGCGCTCCAGCGCCTCCGAGACCGCCGCCTCGTCCTCCGGCGACCACTGCTGCCACCAGCTCTGGTGCGGCTGGCGGCCGCGCGAGACCAGGTCGGCCACCGAGATGCCCTCCGGGGCGGTCGGCGACTGCGGCAGCAGGCCGAGCCGCTGGGCGATCCGCTTGGTCGGGATCCGCGCCAGCTCCTCGCCGTCCAGCAGCACCGCGCCCCGGACCGGCTTCAGCAGCCGCCCGAGGGCCCGCAGCAGGGTCGACTTGCCGCAGGCGTTCGGGCCGACGATCACCGTCACCCGCCCGTCGGGGACGCGGATGTCCAGGCCCTCGACGACCGTGCGCGCCTCGTAGGCCAGGGTGAGGCCCCGGGCCTCCAGACGGTGAGCGGACGGCTGGTGGGCGGACATCAGGAACCTCCACGGCGGGATCGGATCAGCAGCCACATCAGGTACGGCGCGCCGACCATGCCGGTCACCACGCCCACCGGCAGCTCGGTCGGCGCCAGCAGCCGCCGGGCGATCAGGTCGGCGAGGACGACCACCAGCGCGCCGGTCAGCGCCGAGCAGAACAGCGGGACCTGCGCCGAGCGGGCCAGCCGCAGCGCGATCTGCGGTGCCATCAGCGCGACGAAGTCCACCGGCCCGGCGGCCCCGGCCGCGCAGGAGGCCAGCACGATGCCCAACAGCGCCATGCCCAGCCGGATCCGGTCCAGCCGCAGGCCCAGGCCCACGGCGGTCGCGTCGTCGAAGGAGATCGACCGCTGGGCGCGGGCCGCCCACAGCGCGACCGGGACGGCGGCGAGCAGCACCCAGGCGAGCCGGCCGGCCTGCTCGTAGCCGGAGCCGTTCAGGCTGCCCGTCATCCAGACCTTCGCGGCCTGCGCCTGGAAGCCGTCGCCCTTGGTGAGGAAGACGGAGGTGAGCGAGGACAGGGCGACGCTGATCCCGATGCCGATCAGCACGAAGCGCTGCGCGTGCAGCCCGCGCCGCCAGGCCAGCGCGTACACCAGCAGCCCGGCGACCAGCCCGCCGGCCACCGCCGCGTACGGCGCCTCGCCGGTCGAGCCCACCACCCCGTACGCCATCAGGCCGACCACGGTCGAGGTCGCGCCCCAGGTCACGCCCACCACGTCGGGGCTGGCCAGCGGATTGCGGGCGACGGTCTGGATCAGCGCCCCGGCCACGCCGAGCGCCGTGCCGACCAGCAGTCCGACCACCACCCGGGGCAGCCGGAACTCGCCGACCACCAGTTCGTCCGGGCTCGGCTGCCCGAGCACCACCTTCACCACCTCGGCCGGCGACACGGTGGACTCGCCGAGGCACAGCGAGGCCACCACCGTCCCGGCGAGGGCCACCAGCAACCCGGTCGCGACGAACGCCGAGCGCCGGTGCAGCAGGAGGGAAGCCCGCCCGGCCCGCACCACGGAGTAGCCGCGCAGCGAAAGGCCGCTCCCGCCGGAGGAGAGGGTGTTCACGCGGCGACCACCTTCCGGCGGCGGACCAGGGCCACCAGCACCGGGACGCCGACCAGGGCCGTCATCACGCCCGCCGGGACCTCGGACGGCGGGAACAGGACCCGGCCGAGGGTGTCGGCGAGCAGCAGGAGGGCCGGGCCGAGGACCGCGGAGAAGGCGAGGATCCAGCGGTGGTCGGCACCGGCGACGGCGCGGGCCGCGTGCGGGACGGCGAGGCCGACGAAGGCGATCGGGCCGGCCGCCGCGACCGCCGAACCGGTCAGGACGGTCGCGCCGAGGGCGCCGACCGCCCGGGCCAGGCCGGTCTTCGCGCCCAGCCCCTTCGCCGTGTCGTCGCCGAGCGCCAGCGCGTCCAGTCCGCGCGCCACCGCGACGACCAGGACGGTGCCGACCGCCAGGAACGGCAGCAACTGCCAGGCCACGTCCGAGGTCCGTCCGGAGAGCGAGCCGACGTGCCAGAAGCGGAACCGGTCCATGGTGGCCGCGTCCGTGGTCAGCACCAGGGCGATGAGCGAGGCGATGAAGGCGGACATCGCCGAGCCGGCCAGCGCCAGCTTGATCGGCGTCGCCCCGCCCCGGCCGCGTCCGGCGAGGCCGTAGACCAGCATGGTGGCGATCAACGCGCCCGCGAAGCCGAACCAGACGTACCCGGTGAGGGTGGAGATGCCGAAGCCGGAGATGGCGACCACCACGCCGGCCGCCGCGCCCTGGGAGACGCCGAGGATCCCGGGGTCGGCGATCGGGTTGCGGGTCAGGCCCTGCATGACGGCCCCGGCCAGGCCGAGCGCGGCGCCGACGGCCAGGCCGACCACCGTGCGCGGCACCCGCAGCTCGCGGATCACCACGGCGTCGGCGGTGCTGCCGCCGTGCAGCAGGGCGTCGAGGGTCTCGCCGAACGGGACGGTGCGGCTGCCGACCGCGAGGCTCAGCAGCACCGCGGCGGCCAGCACGGCCAGTGCGGCGGCGAGCCACGGTAATCGGCGCCGAGGCGCGCGGTACGGCGTGCCGGGCGTGCCGGGCGTGCCGGGCGTGCCGGGCGCGCCGGGCGGGCTGGGCGGTGCGGTGGTGTCGTCGGTCATGGGCCCTCTCCGCAGACAACTCAGGTAAACCTAAGTTCCGCCGCGAAGCCGGGGCAAATCGCCTCGTGGAGCGGGCTGCGCGTTGGATAGCCTGGCGGCATGCCCGCGACCTCACAGGCCCCGCTCACCGTCGGCTTCGACCTCGACATGACACTGCTGGACACCCGACCGGGTATCCGCGCCACCTATCTGGCGCTCTCCGCCGAGACCGGAACCCCGATCGACGCCGACCTGGTGGTCACCCGGATCGGCCCGCCGCTGCTGGACGAGATCCGCAACTGGTTCCCGGAGGAGGAGGTGGAGCGGGCCGTGACGCGCTACCGCGAGCTCTACCGCGACCACGCCTTCGCCCCGACCGTGGCCCTGCCCGGCGCACACGCCGCCGTCGAGGCGGTCCGCGCCCACGGCGGCCGGGTCGCCGTGATCACCGGCAAGTACGAGCCGAACGCCCGCCTCCACCTGGAGCACGCCGCCATGGCGGCGGACGTGCTGATCGGCGACCTGTGGGCGGAGACCAAGGGCGAGGCGCTGCGCGAGCACGGCGCGAGCATCTACGTCGGCGACCACCTCGGCGACATCCGGGGCGCCCGGCACGCGGGCGCCGTCGCGGTCTGTGTGCCCACCGGCCCGTACGGCGCGGACGAGCTGCGCGAGGCGGGCGCGGACGTGGTGCTGGCGGACCTCACGGCGTTCCCGGACTGGCTCACCCGCCACCTGGCCGGCTAGGACCCGCCTGGGAACCGGCCAGGGCCGGTCAGGGCGCTTCCCGGGCCGGACCTGGTCCGGTCAGGGCCCGACCCGGCGGCGCTGGGCGCGCGCGTTCAGGAGCAGCCCGGTCAGCGCGGCCAGGAACCCCGCCGGCATCAGCATGCTCAGCCAGTACGCGGCCGTCGGCAGCGGCGTCAGGTGCAGGAACAGCGGGACGAAGGTGACCAGGGTGGCGAGTGCGCCGAGACCGAAGACGATCGCCCCGGCCTTGACGTACACGTCGCCGGGATCGGCGCTCTGGCTGCTCACGTCTGCTCACTCCTCGGGGCGGGGCCGGACCGACCCCAGTCTGGCAGAGCCGCCGTCGGGGGCGCCCATCGGAGCGGCTCCGTCACGTTGCGCAGTTTCCCGGCAGCTCAACGTTTTGATCCCTGCTGGGCGGGGGTATGCAGGGGGTGCCGAGGGGCGCTGCAGGTGCGCCCCGTGTCCTCAGACCCGGGGGTGTGAGCCGATGGACAGCGCCGAGACGCGACCCGGCCGTGCCAGTACCGGGTTGCCCGTGGGCCCGAGAACTCCGCGCCCCGACCGCCCCGAGCGGGCCTCGGAACGCGGATCCTTCGCGGAACGCGGATGAGGCAGTCACGGACCGTTAGTCTGCTCCTGACAGCGAGCTGACCATGAGCGCCTGCGGGCGCCGAGCCGAGGTCGCCCGCGGCTTTCCCACCACCCAGTGATCCCCGGCCAGGGCCGGGATCCCTCACACCCATTCGAGGACTGTTCGAGATGCCCACCGGCCAGGTCAAGTGGTTCAACGAGACGAAGGGCTTCGGCTTCCTGTCGCGCGACGACGGCGGCGACGTCTTCGTCCACACCAAGGCACTGCCCGCCGGTGTCACCGTGCTGAAGCCGGGTCAGCGGGTCGAGTTCGGCGTGGTCGCCGGGCACCGCGGCGATCAGGCGATGGCCGTGCAGCTGCTGGACGCGCTGCCCTCGGTGGCCGTCTCCCAGCGCCGCAGCGCGGACGACATGGCCCCGATCGTCCAGGACCTGATCACCACCCTGGACGCGGTGCTGCCGGGCCTCCAGCGCGGCCGCTACCCCGCCAAGCCCACCGGTCAGAAGCTGGCCGGCCTGCTGCGCGCGGTGGCCGACCAGTTCGACGTGTAGGACGGTGCGGGGAAGCGCTACCCGAACGCGAGCGCACCCGGGTCGAGCGGGGGCACCAGCCCCTCCGCGGCGGCCCGGGTGAGCAGTGCGCGGACGGCCGCGTAGCCCTCCTCGCCGAGGTCCTCGGTGAACTCGGTGACGTACAGCCCGATGTGCTGCTTCGCGACGTCCAGGTCCATCTCCTGGGCGTGCGCCAGCACGTACGCGCGGCTCGCCTCCGGGTCCGCCCAGGCCTGGCGGACGGAGGCGCGGATCGCCTCGGCGACCGCCCGCAGCCGCTCGGGGCCGAGCGAGCGCCTGGCGACGATCGCGCCGAGCGGGATCGGCAGGCCGGTCTCCTGCTCCCAGGCCTCGCCCATGTCGGCCAGGCTGTGCAGGCCGTACTGCCGGTAGGTGAAGCGGGCCTCGTGGATCACCAGGCCGGCGTCCACCCGGCCGTCCCGGACGGCGGGCATGATCTCGTGGAACGGCAGGACGACGATCTCGCCGAAGCCGCCCGGCACCGCCTTCGCCGCCCAGAGCCGGAACAGCAGGTACGCCGTGGAGCGCTCGGAGGGCACCGCGACGGTCTTCCCGGCGAGGTCCGCGGGGGATTCCACGCCCGGCACGGTGAGCACCAGCGGGCCGCAGCCGCGCCCCAGCGCGCCGCCGCAGGGCAGCAGGGTGTACTCGTCCAGGACCCACGGCAGGGCGCCGTAGCTGATCTTCAGGACGTCCAGCTCGCCGCGCTCGGCCAGGCCGTTGGTGATGTCGATGTCGGCGAAGGTCACCTCGGGGGCGTCCGCCCCGGGCACCAGGCCGTGCGACCAGGCGTGGAAGACGAAGGTGTCGTTCGGGCAGGGCGAGTACGCGATGCTCAGCCGTTCAGCCACGGCCGGCCTCCTCGATCGTTGTGTGGCCGGCGGCCAGTTCGTGGACGGGCAGCGCGGCGAAGGCCCGCTCCAGGGCGGCCAGCGCCTCGCCGATCCGCCACGCGGCCCGGTCGCGCGGGCCCACCGGATTGGACACGGTGCGCAGTTCGAGGGCCGGTACGCCGTACCGGGCGGCGGCCTCGGCCACGCCGAAGCCCTCCATCGCCTCGGCGGCGGCGCCCGGGTGGCGGGCGGCCAGCGCGGCGGCCCGCTCGGCGCTGCCGGTGACGGTGGAGACGGTCAGCACCGGGCCGATGACCGGGCCCGGGCCGGTGGCGGCGCCGGGGGCGGCCAGCGCGGTCGCGACGAGCGCGACGACGGCCGGGGGCGGGGTGTGCCGGACGGTGCCGAAGCCCAGCTCGGTGACGTCGGCGAAGCCCTCGGGGGTCTCGGCGCCGAGATCCGCGGCGACGATGGCGTCGGCCACCACCGTGGCGCCGACCGGGGCGTGCGGCGCGAAGCCGCCCGCGATCCCGGCCGAAACGGCCAGGGCGTACGGGTGGGCGGCCAGCGCGGCGGAGGCGGCGGCCGCGGCGGCGGCCGGGCCGACCCCGGCGGCCAGCACGTCCACCGGCGCGCCCTCGGCCCGGTGCAGGGTGCCGCCGGGCAGCGGCAGGGCGGCGGCCCCGCAGGGCAGGCCGCGCAGCACCGCCTCGGCCTCGGCGGCCACCGCGACGACGACGAGCAGCCGGGCCCGCGCGGGGCCCGACTGCTCGTGCTCGCCGTTCCCGGCGTCCTGCGCGGTCATCGCGGGACCGTCAGCTGTCCTGGGTCTTCAGCTGGAAGTACCAGACGGCGATCGGGTTGTCCGAGTTCTGGTCGCCCTCGACCACGGTGACCAGGGTCTTGCCGCTGGCGTTGAGCACCTTGTTCGCCGGCTGGGCACCCGTCCAGGTCTGGCCCTTGGCGTACGCGGACAGGCTGGTGCGCCCGCCGCTGCTGGACGAGCCGCCGTTGGAGAAGGCCCACCAGCCCGACTTGGCCACGTTCGGGGAGACACCGACGCCGACCCGGTCGCTCGCCACCACGTCCGAGGTGGGCAGGGTGCCGTCCTTCAGGGCCTTGGTGGCCTTGTCCTGGCAGTCCTGCTGGAGGTCCTCGGTGATCGCGCTGCCGCCGTTCCAGCACAGCGGGTCCGCGACGATCGAGGAGTTGCCGACCGTGAGGGTGGCACGGTGCGAGATGTGCTCGGTCTGGTTGGAGGCGACGGCGACGGAGGTGCCCACCGTGGCGGCGCCGACCACGACGACGGCGCCGAGGGCGGCGATGGCACGGGAATTGAGGCTCATGCGTCAGAATCTACCGGGCCTGGCCGATCACGCTACGCGGGGGTCGGCCACCGCGTGTTGCCGCACCGCCCGGTCAGGCCACCCGGGGCGCCGCGGGGTGCCGGCGCAGGCCCACCCGGAAGAGCGAGCGCAGCGTCCACAGCAGCGCCAGGCCGACCACCGCGGCGGCGACCGACAGGCCCAGCTCCCCGTTCAGCGGCATCAGGATGCCGACCGCGCCGCCGGCCACCCAGGACAGCTGCATCAGGGTCTCCGAACGGGCGAAGGCCGAGGTCCGCACCGCCTCCGGGACGTCCCGCTGGATCAGCGCGTCCAGCGCCAGCTTGCCCAGCGAGGCCGCCATCCCGGCGATGCCGGCGACCAGAATCACCGTCACCACGCCGTACCAGAGCGCGGCCGCCGCCGTCACACCGGTCGCCAGCAGCAGCATCGCGGTGACCGTCGCCTCCGGGCCGCGGGTGCGCAGCCAGGAGCCGAACACCGAGCCGAGCGCGTTGCCGGTCCCCGCCGCCAGGGCCACCAGGCCCAGCGCCAGCGTCGGCTGCAGGCCGCCGATCGGCTCCTCCCGCAGCAGGAAGGCCAGGAACATCACCAGGAAGCCGACCAGCCACTTCATCGCCGACATCGCCCGCAGCGCCAGGATCACCGACGGGCCGACGGTGCGCAGCGAGGCCTTGACCGGCGGCGGCCTGTGGTGGATCAGGTGCGAGCCCTCGCCGTGCACCTCGGCGTGCAGCACGGCGCGCTGCTCGCCCTTGGCCGAGTCCACGGCGTGCGGCAGGTGGAAGGCCATCAGGGTGCCGACCACGAACACCAGGAAGGCACCGCGCAGTGGCCAGCCCGGGCCGATCAGGTGCAGCAGCCCGCCCACCCCGGCCGCCACACCGGTGGCCAGCAGCCCGGCCAGGGTGACCCGGGAGTTCGCCTTCACCAGGGACAGCCGGCTCGGCAGCAGCCGGGGCACCACGACGCTGCGCACCACCCCGTAGGCCTTGGACGCCACCAGCACGCCGAGCGCCTCCGGGTAGAGCGCGAGGCCGCCGCCGGAGATCACCCCGGCCATCGTCCAGGCCAGCACCGCCCGGGCCAGCATCGCCATCGCCATGGCCGCCCGGCGGCCGTGTGGCAGACGGTCCAGCAGCGGGCCGATCACCGGGGCCAGGAGGGCGAACGGGGCCATCGTGATCAGCAGGTAGAGCGCCACCCGGCCGCGGGCCTCGCCGGTGGGCACCGAGAAGAAGATGGTGGAGGCCAGGGCGATGGTGATCAGCATGTCGCCGAACGAATTGAGCGCGTGCAGCTCGATCAGCTTGGCGAGGCCGGACTCGCCCGCGCCCTCGGCGGAGGTGGCCCGGCGGATCCGGCGGCCGGTGCCGTGCACCACCTTGCCGGTGCGGGCGCCGACGGCGGAGGCGGTGCGGATCAGGAAGGGGCGGCGGGACTCGGGGACCTCCTCCTCCGGGACCTCGTCGAGGGCGGCGAGGTGGCGGGCGCGGGCGCCGTCCGGCTCGGGGACGCCGTCGTCAGGCGCGTTGCCGGGTGCGTCAGGTGTGGCAGGCGCGTCGGGTGTGCCGACGGCGTCGGGCGGTGCGTGGTCCCCGACCGGCTTGACCAGGCTCACGGGGGCGGCGGGCGCCTCGGTTCCGCCCGCCGGCTGCGGTTCGCCCGAGCCGGGGACCGGAGGCTGCCGTCGCGGCACGGCGTCCGCCTGGTCGGGGCTGCCGGCCTGCGAGGCGCGCACTGCGTGCTGCGACGAGTTGTCGTCCGCCACAAGCCCATCCTGCCCCAGATCCGGCGCGCCGACGCGGGATTGCGCTCCGCTCGGCGCGGCCGTTCCGTGCCCGTGGAACGCACGCGTCCGCCCCGGACTGTGCCGGGGTGCCGACCGGCGGGTAGCCTGCCCAAAGTCCGCCCGCCGGGACGCCGGGGCGCCGGCAGGCCGGTCGAGCGGCGCGGTCGGTACCCGAGGGGGCCTCCGGTCGCGCAGAATGGATGAGGGACTACCAAGCCGCGACGGAATGGGCAACACGCCGTTGGCGACAGAAGAACTGGGAGAGAATCGACGCCGTGAGTGCTGCGATGCGAAGCCGTACCCCCGACCGGCTCTGTGCCGAGGCCGTCGAAATCGCCCGCCAGGCAGCCGAGGAGGCCGTCGGAGCGGCGGCCGTCGGGCCGCACCTTGACGTCCAGGCGGACGCCGAGCGCGTCGTCACCCACACCTTCGAGTGCCGGGACGCCGCGTACCGCGGCTGGCACTGGGCGGTCACGGTCGCCCGCGCCCCGCGCGCCAAGAACGTCACCCTGGACGAGGTCGTGCTGCTGCCCGGCCAGGACGCCGTCCTCGCCCCCCAGTGGGTGCCGTGGAGCGAGCGGCTGCGCCCCGGTGACATGGGCCCCGGCGACCTGCTGCCGACCGGTGCCGACGACCTGCGCCTGGAGCCCGGCTGGACCGGCGAGGACGAGCCCGCGCCGAACTCCGCCGCCGCCGCCCTCGTGGACGACGAGGACCTGGTCGTCACCGACCCGCACGTCCAGCCGGCCCCGGCCCGCGCCCGGATCAACGCCATCGCCGAGGAGCTCGGCCTGGGCCGCAGCCGGGTGCTCTCCCGGCTCGGCCTGCACCTGGCCGCCGAGCGCTGGGAGAAGACCCACGGCTCGCAGACCCCGATGGCGCAGGCCGCCCCGGCCTCGTGCGGGAGCTGCGGCTTCCTGATCCCGATCGGTGGCTCGCTCGGGCAGGCCTTCGGTGTGTGCGGCAACGAGTTCGGGCCGGCCGACGGCCAGGTCGTCTCCTTCGCGTACGGCTGCGGCGGGCACTCCGAGGCGGCCGTCATCCCGGCCCCGCCGGCGCCGTCCGAGCTGATCCTGGACGAGCTGGTGGTCGAGCCCCTGCAGCTCCACCCCGACCGCGCCTCCGGCTCCGTCGAGCCCGACGCCCCCGCCGAGGAGCTCGGCCACTCCTGAGGTCTGTGCTCCACGGCCCGCCCCGGCGACGATCCGGGGCGGGCCGTGGTGTTTCCCGAACGGGCCGCGCCGATTCGGGGCGGGTGCCGCAGGCCCCGGCCGGGGCCGTGGTCGGGAGCAGTCAGTGGGGCAGGGAAGAATGCCCTACGACGTACAGGGCGGCGGAAGGCGGCAGGTCCAGTGGAACCTCGGATCATCGGCAGCAGCACGGACGAGCACCTCGCGGACGCCTTCGGGAGCGCCGCGCTGCGGCGGCGGGTGCTGGACGCCTGGGCCGCCTCGCCGGCCCGCTTCCGGGAGGACGCCAACGCCGAGGAGGAACTCGCGCTCGGCGGCTACCGGGACCGCCTGGTGGTCGAGTTGGCGCAGAACGCGGCCGACGCGGCGGTCCGCGCCGGGCGCGGACCCGGGCGGCTGCGGCTGACCCTCGCCGACGGCGTGCTCGCCGCCGCCAACACCGGCGCCCCGCTGGACGCGGCCGCCGTCGAGTCGCTGTCCACCCTGCGCGCCTCCTCCAAGCGCGGTGAGCAGCCCGCCGTCGGCCGGTTCGGGGTCGGCTTCGCCGCCGTCCTCGCGGTCACCGACGAGCCCGCCGTGCTCGGCGCCACCGGCGGGGTGCGCTGGTCGCTCGGCGAGGCCCGGTCGCTCGCCGAGGCGCAGCCCGCGCTGACCGAGGAGCTGCGCCGCCGGGACGGCCACGTGCCGCTGCTGCGGCTGCCGTTCGCGGCCGAGGGCCCGGCGCCCGAGGGCTACGACACGGTGGTCGTGCTGCCGATGCGGGACGCCGCCGCCGAGGACCTGACCCGCCGGCTGCTGGCCGGGATCGACGACGCGCTGCTGCTCACCCTGCCCGGCCTCGCCGAGGTCGTGGTGGAGACCCCGGAGGGCACCCGGACGCTCACCCGGGCCGCCGCCGAGACCCGCCCGGACGGCGTCACCGAGGTCACCGTCACCGACGACGCGGGCGGGCGGCTGCGGCAGACGGTCTGGCAGACCGCCGGCGCCTCCGGCCGCCTGGCCACCGAGTTGCTGGTCGACCGGCCCACCGAGGAGCGCGCCCGCCCGTACTGGACGGTGACCTGGGCCGTCCCGGTCGGCGTGGACGGCGCCCCGCAGCAGCCCGGCATCGCGTCCGTGCTGCACGCGCCGACCCCCAGCGACGAGCCGGTCGGCCTGCCCGCGCTGCTGATCGCCTCCTACCCGCTGGACTCCACCCGCCGGCACGTCGCGCCCGGCCCGCTGGCCGACTTCCTCACCGAGCGTGCTGCCGACAGCTACGCCGACCTGCTGCGCGCCCGCGGCGCCGACCTCGGCTCGCTCGGCCTGGTGCCCGGGCCGCTCGGCAAGGGCGCGCTGGACAACGCGCTGCGCGCGGCGGTGCTGTCCCGGCTGCCCGGCACGCCGTTCCTGCCGCACCCGGCGCCGGTCGAGGAGGGCACGCCCGCGCTGCGGCCCCGGGACGCGACGCTGCTGGAGGGGGCGGACGGCTCGGTGGTCGAGGCGCTCGCGCCGATCTTCCCCGGGCTGCTGCCGGCCGGCCTGGAGCGCCGCACCGAGCTGCGGGTGCTGAACGTGCGCCGGGTGCCGCTGGCCGACGTGGTGGACCAGCTCGGCGGCCTGGACCGCGAGCCCGGCTGGTGGCGCAACCTGTACGCGGCGCTCGGCGGGGCCGACCCGGAGGCGCTCGGTGCGCTGCCCGTACCGCTCGCGGACGGCCGGACGGTGACCGGGCCGCGGCGCGTCCTGCTGCCCTCGGAGGACGCCGACTGGGCGGCCTTCCCGGGCTACCCCGAATCGCTGGCCGGCGCGCTCGCCGCGCTCGACCTGCGTCTGGCCCACCCCGAGGCCGCCCACCCGCTGCTGGCCAAGCTCGGCGCGGGCACCGCGACCCCGGCCGGGGTGCTGGACACCCCCGAGGTGCGGGCCGCCGTCGCCCGCTCCTACGAGGTGGCCGAGGACGACCTGGACACCGCGCTCGAACTCGCCGACGCCGTCCTGGCGTTGGTGAAGGCCGCCGCCCCGGAGCCGGGCGACCACCCGTGGCTGGCCCGGCTGGCGCTGCTCGACGACGAGGGCGAGCCCGCCCGCGCGGGCGAACTCGTGCTGCCCGGCAGCCCGTTCGCCGCGCTGGCGCGCGAGGAGGACGCCGGCTGGGTGGACGACGACCTGCTGGAGCGCTGGGGGCCCGAGGTGCTCGCGGCCGTCGGCGTCCTGGCGGACTTCGTCCTGGTGCGCGCCGAGGACGTGGTGCTCGACCCGGACGACCTGGAGCGGCTCGACCCCACCGTCCCCGCCGACCGGGCGGCCGGCGGCCACCCCACCGGCCTGGTGGACGAGGCACCGGACGGGCTCGCCGACTGGGCCGAGGACGCCCTGGAGGCCCTGCAGGCCGACGAGGCGATCGGCGTCCCGCCGGTGGCCGCCGAGCTGCTGGCCGTACGCGACCTCGACCTGGTGGACGACGACGCCTGGCCCGAGGCGCTCGCCGCGCTGGCCCGCCCGCCGTACCGGGACGCCGTGGTCAACCCGGTGCGCACTCTGCTGCCGGACGGCTCGTACGCCGACCTGCCGCCGTACACCGCGTGGTGGCTGCGCGACCACCCGGTGCTGGCGGGCCGCGAGCCCGCCGGGCTGCGCGCCGCCGGGGCCGACCCGCTGCTGCGCGGCCTCTACGACGAGGCGCGCACCACCCTGGACGACCAGTTCCTGCACGCGCTCGGGGTGCGCACCACGCTGACCGCGCTGCTCGCCGAGCCGCACGGGCCGGACGAGGTGCTGGACCGGATGACCGATCCGGCTGTCGAGGTCGCCCACCGCCAACTGCACGGCCTGCACAGTGCGTTGGCCCGGGTGGAGCGCGAGCGGATCGAACCGCTGGACGTGGTGCGGGCGCTGCCGCCACTGGACCCGGCCACCGGGCGGCGGCCCGCCCACACCGTGGTGGTGGACGCCACCGAGGCGGTCGTCGCGGACGCCCCCGACCTGGTCCAGCTGCTGCACTCCCACCCGCTGCTGCCGGTCGCCCCGGCGCTCGCGGCCGACCTCGCCGAGCGGCTGCACGTGTCGCTGGCCAGCGAGGTGGCCGGCGGCCGGGTGCTCTCCGAGGGCGTGCTGCACCGGGTCCCGGCCGTGGTGCGCGAGCTGCTGCCCGGCTGCCCGGTCGCGTACGAGGAGCACGAGGAGCTGCTGGTCGTCGGGCCGGACGGCGACGAGGCCGCGGTGGACTGGCGGTGGGACCCCGGGGCGGACGCCCCGGAGCCGCCGTACGACCCGGAGCTGGCCGAGGCCGAGGACGAGGACGACGAGTTCGAGGTCCCGCCGGTGCCGGGCCTGCTGCACGCCGCGACCCCGGAGGGCCTCGCGGCCGGCCTCGCCTGGTCGGTCGGACAGTGGCACCGGCGCTTCGAGGTGCTGGCCGCGCTCAGCGAGCCGGACCGGGCGTACGAGCTGTCGGCGGCCCGGGACTTCGAGGGCTGAGCCGCCGTACGGGCCGGGCCCGCCGGCGGGCCCGCCCCGACCGGCGGGTCCGGCGGGCTCACTCCAGGCCGCGGCGCTTCATGAAGCGCCAGACGAGCTCCAGGAGGATGCCGCAGACCACCGCGATGGCGACGCCCAGCAGCGGGTCGCGGATGCCGACCAGGGAGAGCTGGAAGAATTCCTTCAGCGGGGGGATTAGCAGCACCAGGGCGAACGCGCCGCACATCGTGCCGATCAGCAGCAGCCGCCACCAGGAGTACGGGCGGGCGACGATGGCGAGGACCCAGATGGCGATCAGGAAGAGCGTCAGGGTGGCCACGCTGGTATCGGCCTTGAGGTCGGTCGCGTGGTCGGCGCGGGCGAGCGCGTAGGCGACGAAGGTGCCCGTCCCGGCGATGACGCCGCCGGGGATGGCGAGCCGCAGCACGCGTTTCACGAAGCCGGTGCGGGCCCGCTCGTTGTTGGGGGCGAGCGCGAGGAAGAAGGCCGGCACGCCGATGGTCAGGGAGGACAGCACGGTGGAGTGCCGGGGCAGGAACGGGTACGGCGAGTGGGTGAAGATCACCAGCAGCGCCAGCAGCACCGAGTAGACCGTCTTCACCAGGAAGAGCGACGCGACCCGCTCGATGTTGCCGATCACCCGGCGGCCCTCGGCGACCACCGACGGCAGGGTCGCGAAGGAGTCGTCGAGCAGCACGATCTGGGCGACCGCCTTGGTGGCGTCGGAGCCGGTGCCCATCGCCACGCCGATGTCGGCGTCCTTGAGCGCCAGCACGTCGTTGACGCCGTCGCCGGTCATCGCCACGGTGTGGCCGCGGGACTGCAGTGCCCCGACCAGCAGGCGCTTCTGCTGCGGGGTGACCCGGCCGAAGACGCTGGTCCGGTCGGCGGTCTCGGCGAGCTGCTCGGGGTCGGTGGGCAGGGTGCGGGCGTCCAGCGGCTGGTCGGCGCCGGGCAGGCCCAGGTGGCCGGCCACCGCGCCGACCGAGACCGCCGCGTCGCCCGAGATGACCTTGGCCCGGACCCGCTGGCCCTCGAAGTAGCGCAGGGTTTCGGCGGCGTCGCCGCGCAGCCGCTGCTGCAGCACCACCAGGGCGAGCGGGGTGAGGTCGGCCGCCGGGTCGGGGGAGTCCAGCGGGACGGGCGTCCGGCCCAGCAGCAGCACCCGCAGGCCCCGCGCGCCCAGCTCGTCCACCTCGGCCAGCGCCGGGTGCCCGGCGGGCAGCAGCACGTCGGGGGCGCCGAGCAGCCAGCTGGCCTCGCCGCCCTGCGGCTCCAGCAGCTGCACGCCGCTCCACTTGCGGGCGGAGGAGAAGGGCATCGCCTCGATCACCCGCCAGCCGTCGCGGCCCGAGGATCCGCCGGAAGGACCGTCCGAGGCACCGTCACCGTCGCCGCGCCCGTACGCGTCGATGACGGCCTGCATGGACGGGTTGGGGCGGGGGTCGGCGCCGGCCATCACGGCGAGCGCGCGCCGGACGGTCTCGGCGTCGACGGCGGCGGGCTCCCCATCGGAGAGCACCCGCAGGTCGATCACGTCCATGCCGCCCTCGGTGAGGGTGCCGGTCTTGTCCAGGCAGACGGTGTCGACCCGGGCCAGGCCCTCGATCGCCGGCAGCTCCTGGACCAGGCACTGCTTGCGGCCGAGCCGGATCACGCCGATCGCGAAGGCCACCGAGGTCAGCAGCACCAGGCCCTCGGGGACCATCGGGACGATGCCGGCCACCATCCGCCGCACGGCCTCGCGCCAGTCCCGGCCCTCGACGGCCAGCTGGCTGATGATCAGGCCGATCGCGGTGGGGAACAGCAGGTAGGTGATGAACCGCAGGATGCTGTCGATGCCGCTGCGCAGCTCCGACTTCACCAGGGTGAACTTGCTGGCCTCCTCGGCGAGCTGCGCGGCGTAGGCCTCGCGGCCGACCTTGGTGGCGGTGAACGCGCCCGCGCCGGCCACCACGAAGCTGCCGGACATCACCTGGTCGCCGGGCTGCTTGAGGACGGGGTCGGGTTCGCCGGTGAGCAGCGACTCGTCGATCTCCAGGCCGTCCGCCTCGGTGACCTCGCCGTCCACGATCACCTTGTCGCCGATGCCGAGCAGCACGGTGTCGTCGAGGACGATCTCGGAGACGCCGATCTGCTGGACGGCGCCGTCCCGGCGGACCTGCGGGCGGGCCTCGCCGATCAGGGCCAGGCTGTCCAGGGTCTTCTTGGCGCGCAGCTCCTGGATGATGCCGATCGCCGTGTTGGCGACGATGACCAGGCCGAACAGGCCGTCCTGGATCGGTCCGACGATCAGGATGATCCCGAACATCACGCCGATGATCGCGTTGAAGCGGGTGAAGACGTTGGCCCGGACGATTTCCCTGGTGGAGCGGCTGGACCGGACCGGGACGTCGTTGACCTGTCCCTGCGCGACCCGCTCGGCCACCTCGGCGACGGTCAGTCCGCCGCGCCGCCCGGGCAGCAGCCCGAGGGGGTGGGCTCCGTCGGGACGGTCCCCGTCGGTCGGCCGCTCTTCCGCTGGCTGGGCAGGCTGCGTCATGGCACCGACTCTACGGGTGCCTTATGTCCGATGCGTGCTACTAAAGGGCTATTCAGTCCGACCGGGTGGCCGGGTCCTGACCGTCGCCGTCCGTCATGCGTCCGGCCGCCTCGGCGGCGCGGCTGCGGGCGATCGCGTCGCGCCGGGCGCGGCAGTACCAGAGGCCGATCAGGCCGAGCAGGCCGCCGGAGAGGCAGATCCACGGCCAGGTGCCGTGGCCGTGTTCGGAGAGCGTGCCCTGGAAGGGGAGCAGGGCGAGGAAGGCGACGAACCACACCACCGTGCCGCCGCCGACGATGGCGACGTCGTTGGCCTCCAGCGGAGGGGGCGAGGGGTGCAGCGGCGTCTTCGGCATGGGGCCTAGCGTACGGTGCGGTGGGGGCCGGTCGTCGTCGCGCAGCCGCCGCGCACGGGCCAGGCGGGGGCCGCGCGGGCGGCCTGTGGGCCTGCCGCGGGCTCTACGCGCGAAGATAGCGCGTGTGCGATGGGGAAACCATACTTAAAGGTCTGACACCGAGCCGCCGTCGCCTCGGGCGTCGACCCCCTCTCCTCAGCTCCCCCACAGAGGACGCACGCATGCCTGTGGTCCAGCCGACCACCGAGTCGCCCGAACCCGCCGACGCCGCGCCCAAGCCCCCCACCGGCGCCGTCGACCGCTACTTCCGGATCAGCGAGCGCGGCTCCACCCTGCCGCGCGAGATCCGCGGCGGCGTCGCCACCTTCTTCACCATGGCGTACATCCTGGTGCTGAACCCGATCATCCTGGCGAGCGCCACGGACATGACCGGGGCCCACCTGGACAGCGCCCAGCTGGTCACCGCCACCGCCCTCACCGCGGGTCTCACCACCCTGCTGATGGGTGTGATCGGCAACGTCCCGATCGGCCTGGCCGCCGGCCTCGGCGTCAACACCATCGTGGCGCTCCAGCTCGCCCCGAAGATGACCTGGCCGGACGCCATGGGCATGGTCGTGCTAGCCGGCCTCGCGATCATGCTGCTGGTCGCCACCGGCCTGCGCGAGCGGGTCATGAACGCGGTCCCGCTCGGCCTGCGCAAGGCCATCGCGATCGGCATCGGCCTGTTCATCAGCCTGGTCGGCCTGGTCGACTCCGGCTTCGTCAGCCGCGTCCCGGACGCCGCGCACACCACCGTCCCGCTGCAGCTCGGTGGCAACGGGCACCTGCTCGGCTTCCCGGTGCTGGTCTTCGTCGTCGGCCTGCTGCTCACCCTGATCCTGGTCATCCGCAAGGTGCCCGGCGCGATCCTGATCAGCATCGTGGCCTCCACCGCGCTCGCCGTGGTGCTCGACAAGGTCGTCGACATCCCGGCGCTCAAGTGGGGCCTGACCGTCCCGGCCTGGCCGGGCAACCCGGTGGCCGCGCCGGACTTCGGGCTGGTCGGCAAGGTCAGCCTGTTCGGCGGCTTCGAGAAGGTCGGCGTGCTGACCGGCGTGCTGTTCGTCTTCACCGTGCTGATGTCGTGCTTCTTCGACGCGATGGGCACCATCCTCGGCGTGGCCGACGAGGCCCACCTGCTGGACGAGAAGGGCGACCTGCCCGGCATCAACAAGGTCCTGATGGTCGACGGCATCGCCACCGCGCTCGGCGGCGCCACCTCCTCCTCCGCCAACACCTGCTTCGTGGAGTCCACCGCCGGCGTCGGCGAGGGTGCCCGGACCGGCTTCGCCTCGATCGTCACCGGCCTGCTCTTCGTCGTGGCGCTCTTCCTCACCCCGCTCGCCACCATGGTCCCCGCCCAGGCCGCCACCCCGGCCCTGGTCACGGTCGGCTTCCTGATCCTGGCCAACTCGATCAAGGAGATCGACTGGGCCGACTACACGATCGCGATCCCGGCCTTCCTGACCATCGTGATGATGCCGTTCACCTACAGCATCACCAACGGCATCGGCTTCGGCTTCATCGCCTTCTGCGTCCTGCGCGTGGCCGCCGGCCGCGGCCGCGGCGTGCCGGCCCCGCTGTACGCGGTGGCGGCGGTGTTCGCCTTCTACTACCTGATGCCGGCCTTCGGCCTGCTCTGACGCCGTACGGGGCCGCGGCGTTTCCGAAGTGCCACCGTGCTCCGAAGTGTCACCGGCCGTGGTCTCACCGGCCGTGGTGTCACCGGACCCCGTGGTGTCACTGGACGTCGAACTCGTTGCCCTCGGGGTCGGCCATGGTGGTCCACTCGCCGCCCGGCTCCTTGACCTCCCGCAGGACGGTGGCACCGAGGGCTTCGAGGCGGGTGACGGTGGCGGCGCGCTCGCCCGGGGCGGGGTGGACGTCGAGGTGCAGTCGGTTCTTGGCCCGTTTGGGCTCGGGGACGGCCTGGAAGAGGATGCGACGGCCGAGGCCGGTGTCCGAGGCCGGGTCGAACGGGTCCTCGGGGTGGCGGACGGCGGCCAGGGTGCGCCAGGCGGGGTGGCCGTCCACCTCGGTGGTGGCGTCGGGGCCGACCGCGCCGGCCTGAAGCAGGCGGGTGACCAGCGGGCCGTGGTCCTCCCGGGTGTACTCCAGGGCGGCGGCCCAGAAGGCGGCCTGGCGGTGCGGGTCGGCGCAGTCGATGACGAGCTTCCAGTGCAGCGGCATGTAACCGTTTCTATCGGTTACCGGATGGTCGGGCAATCAGCCACTGTCGGAAGCTGTCAAAAAGGCGCCCGTGTAGGCCAGTTGACGGTGGGAATACTGGCTGGACGGAGAAGGGGGAGGGGACTCGACCGATGGTGCAACAGGATCCGCCCGGGGGCGTCGAGGCACAGCTGCTGCCGGAGCTGTTCCGGACGGCGGACAAGGCCTCGCTGGACGGCCAGCGCGAGACGCTGCGCTGGTACCGAGGCCTGATCGCGATGCTGGTGGTCGCCGCGCTGATCGGGTCGTTCCCCGGCCCGGACCACAAGGGCGACTTCGACCCCTGGCCGCTGTTCTCGGTGGCCGCCTTCCTGCTGGCCGGCTACTTCTGGTCCCGGCTGCGCCGCAGCAACCCGCAGGGCCGCTGGTACGAGGCGCGGGCGGCGGCCGAGTCGGTCAAGACACTGGCCTGGAAGTACACCGTCCGGGCCAGCCCGTTCGACGGCGAGGGGCAGTCCCCGGACGTGGACCGGGGCTACCTGCTGCAGGTCGAGGACGTGATGCGGGCCTTCGAGGACCCGGCGATCGTGCCGCCCGACACCGTCGCCGAGATCACCCCGGAGATGCGGCGGCTGCGTGCCGACAGCCTGACCGCCCGGCGCACCCTCTACCTGCGCACCCGGGTCGAGGGGCAGCGCACCTGGTACCGCTCCCGGGCGGACGCCTGCGAGTCGCAGGCGGTCTCCTGGGGGCTCGGCATCGCGGTGCTGATCATCCTCGGCGCGGCGGCCGCCATCGCCCAGGCCACCGGTGCGCTGCAGGTGCACATCTTCGGCGCCAGCTCGGCCGCGGCCGCGGCGATCATCGCCTGGACGCAGCTCAAGCAGCTCCGCCCGCTGGCCGCCGCCTACCAGTTGGCCGCGCGCGAGCTGGAGAACGTCGGCAACCAGCTCTCCGACCTGGACGTCAGGGCGCCGGACGCCGAGGCGCGCTGGGCCCGGCTGGCCGCCGAGGCGGAGGACGCGGTCTCCCGCGAGCACACCACCTGGCGGGCCCGGCGGGCGTTCCCGCGGTAGGGCGGGGCGTTCCGCACTGGGCCGGGGGCGCTCCGCGCTAGACCAACTCTGGGAAACAGCTGGGGAGATCGGGCGAAGGGGGAGCACGCCGGGACCACAGGTGTGCGGGGTACGTGAGGGTAGAGCGCCGAGGTACGGACCGTAATCGTTACGTGTCCATGCCCTGGTTTCATCACCTCCGCGCGACCCCTGTACCGCCGGAGGCCCCCCTTGCGCATTCTCCTGATCGCCAGTGCGTTCAACAGCCTGACCCAGCGCGTCCATGCCGAGCTGCGCGAGCGCGGCCACCAGGTCGCCGTCCAGCTCGCCCTCGGGGACGAGCAGATGCGGGCGGGGGTGGCCCGGACCGACCCCGAGCTGATCATCTGCCCGATGCTGACCAAGGCCGTCCCGCAGGACATCTGGTCCAGCCGGACCGTCCTGATCGTGCACCCCGGGCCCACCGGCGACCGCGGCCCCTCCTCGCTGGACTGGGCGATCACCGAGGGCGCGGAGCGCTGGGGCGTCACGGTGCTGCAGGCCGTCGAGGAGATGGACGCCGGTGACATCTGGGCGTCCGTCGAGTTCCCCGTCCCCGACTGCGGCAAGAGCGAGCTGTACCGGGGCGAGGTCGCCGACGCCGCCGTGGAGGCCGTCCTGCTGGCCGTCCAGCGCTACGAGGGCGGCCTGTTCACCCCCGAGCCGCTGGACTACGGCCGACCCGACGTCCACGGCGAGCTGCGGCCCTTCCTGCGCCAGGAGGCGCGCCGGATCGACTGGGAGCAGGACGACACCGCCACCGTGCTGCGCAAGCTGCGCGCCGCCGACTCCCAGCCCGGCGTGCTGGACGAGCTGTACGGGCGCGAGTTCTTCCTGCACGGCGCCCACCCCGAGGACGAGCTGCGCGGCCCGGTGCCCGGCGCCGTGCTGGCCACCAGGGACGGCGCGATCTGCCGGGCCACCGTGGACGGCGCGGTGTGGATCCCGCAGCTGCGCCCGCGCCGCACCCCCGGCGGGCCGGCCACCTTCAAGCTGCCCGCCGCGACGGTCCTCGCCGACGAGCTGTACCGGGTCCGCGAGGTGCCGGTGCGCCCGGCGGCGGCCGCCCGTCGCGACACCTGGTCGGAGCTGCGCTACCGGGAGGAGGGCGACGTCGGCTACCTCGAATTCGCCTACCCGGGCGGGGCGATGAGCACCGAGCAGTGCCGTCGGCTGCTGGCCGCCTACCGGGAGGCGGCCGCCCGGCCCACCTCGGTGCTGGTGCTCGGCGCTCCCCGGGACTTCTACTCCAACGGGATCCAGCTCAACGTCATCGAGGGCGCGGCCTTCCCGGCGCTGGAGTCCTGGGAGAACATCAACGCGATGGACGACTTCGTCGAGGCCGTCCTGACCACGACGGACAAGGTCACCGTCGCGGCCCTCGCCGGGAACGCGGCGGCCGGCGGGCTGATGATGGCGCTCGCCGCCGACGAGGTGTGGTGCCGCGACTCGGCGGTGCTCAACCCGCACTACCGCCTGATGGGCCTGTACGGCTCCGAGTACTGGACGTACACCCTGCCGAACCGGGTCGGTGCCGAGCAGGCCGAGCGGCTCACCACCGAGGCGCTGCCGGTCGGGGCCGAACACGCGCGCCGGATCGGCCTGGTGGACCGGACGTCCGGCGGGGACGCGGCGGAGTTCCGCCGCTGGGTGGCCCGGGAGGCGGCCGGGATCGCCGGCTCGCCCGAGCTCACCGGGCGGCTGGTGGACAAGAAGCGCCGCCGCGCCGCCGACGAGGAGGCGAAGCCGCTGGCCGAGTACCGGGCGGAGGAACTGCGGCGGATGCACGCCAACTTCTACCGGACCGACGAGCCGTACCACGGGCTGCGGCGGGACTTCGTGCACAAGGTCTGCCCGGTGGCCACGCCGGAGCACCTGACCGGGCTGCTCGGGCGGCCCGCGTAAGGGGCCGGCGGGCCGACACACGGCGACGCCCGGCCGGGTCCCCCACCCCGGCCGGGCGTCGCTCTGTGTCTCCCGTTCTGTGTCTGTCGGCCCGCTCAGCGCCGGACGCCGGCCCCGCCCAGCCGCTGCTGCGGGACGCGGGGCGGCCGGGGCGGCCGGGGTGCCCGCGGGGGCAGCGGGGCGGCCGGTCCGGCCAGCAGGGGCTGCGAGTCGGGGCGGCTCGGGGAGACGGCGAAGGCCAGTGAACCGAAGAACACGTAGCAGCCGAGTCCGACCCCGAGCGGGAAGATGAACTGCAGCGCCATCACGCCGCCCTGGGTGGAGTGCGAGAGGTCCACCCGGACCGACAGCGCCGCCATGCCCGTGTAGTGCATCGCGCAGACCGCCACGCCCATCACCGGCGCCGCCGCCAGTACGGCGATCGTGCCCCGGATGTTCAGCGCGGCCCAGAGCGCGGCCGTGGCCGCGAAGACGGCGATGGCGACCGAGAGCGCCACCGTCGTGTGGTCGTAGCCGAGCCGGCCGGGCAGGACCATCGCGGCCATGCCCATGTAGTGCATCGCGGCGACCCCGAGGCCGGTGGTCAGCCCGCCGACCATGAGCGCCAGCGCCGGGTGCTTGCGCCAGTACCCGACGGTGAAGAGCCCGACGCCGACGAAGGCGACGGCGACCAGCAGGCTGATCACGGTCAGCCCGGGCTGGTAGGTGATCTCGACGCCGGTCACCGAGAAGCCGAGCATCGCGATGAAGTGCATGGACCAGATGCCGGCCCCGAGCGAGGTGGACGCGAAGAGCAGCCAGACGGCCCGGCTGCGGCCCTTGGAGACGAGTGCCCAGCGGGCGCCGCGCAGCGCCACGAAGGCGCCGAGGCAGGCGACGAAGTACGAGACCGCCGGCGTCACCCAGCCGTGGTCGGCATGATGGATCTCACCCAATTGAGCTCCCTGGACGAGGGGTTGAGGGCGCCAGGGCTCGGGCGGACGCGGTCGACCGGGGCGGTCGGGAAGCGTGCGGAAACGGGCACGGAAACGGAACGGGGTCCGCCGGGGGGAGCCTGGCGTGTGGTGCCCCTGACAACGGGGGAGAGTAGCCACTACCCGCCGGTCGCACAATGTTCGTGCTTTTGGTGAAATCCCAGGTCAGGATGGACCTTTACCGCTCCTGCATGATCTTGGCACCAAGCCCTGACACCGCCTGCGCACGCTCCCCGGGCCCGTTCGTGCCTTACTCCAAGGGTGCTAGCCCGAACGGGTGGCCGGCCGGGTCGATCAGCACCTTGAGCGTGCGCCCGTGCTGGTACGCGGGCTGGGTCGCGCCGAGCGCGAGGGCCTTCGCGGTGGACTCCTCCAGGTCGTCCACGTAGAAGTCGAGGTGGAAGTGCTTGCTCCCGTCCGGCTCCGTCCACGGCTCCGGCCGGTACCCCTTCACCCGCCCGAAGCCCAGCGGGCTGCCACCCTCCGGGTTGTCCAGGATCGCGAAGTGTTCGTCCACGTGCCGGGTCTCCCACCCCAGCAGTTCGCCGTAGAACGACGCCAGCGCGACCGGGTCGGCGCAGTCGATGGTGACCATGGCGAGCCTGGCGAACCCGCCGTCGTTCGGCGTGGACTGTTCGGCGGACTGCTCAGCGGCGAGGTCGGACATGTCTGGTCGGCCCTTCCGGGAGTCGGGAACGATCACCCATCACCAATATGGCACCGGGCGGATGCTCCGGCGCGGCGGGACGCCGATTTTCTTTAGCGAGAGTAATGACGTAGTCTAAAGAGATGCCCGAGATGTCCGAGCAGGACCTCGCAGCCGTCAATCAGCTGCGATCGTCCACGATGCGCCTCTCCCGACGACTCAAACACCAGCGGGTGGAGGAGTCGCTCAGTCCCACCGAGATGGGGGTGCTGGGCACCCTCGCCCGGTGCGGAAAGGCGACGCCGGGTGAGCTCGCCCGGAAGGAGCACGTGCAGCCTCCTTCGATGACCAGGATCGTCGCGATGCTGGAGGAGAAGGGGCTGGTGCGGCGGGAGCCGCACCCCGAGGACCGCCGACAGGTGGTCGTCAGCAGCACCGAGCAGGCCGAGACGATCCTCGCGGAGAGTCGTCGGCGCCGAAACGTCTGGCTCGCCGAGCTCGCCCAAGGGCTCGACGAGGAGGAATGGGCCGTCCTCCGGGAGGCCGCGCCCGTGCTCTACAAGCTCGCACACCTCTGAGGCACACCGAACCCGGCCGGCCGCCGGGAGACAAAGGAGCCCGCATCACCGCAGGACCGACCACCGACACCAGGAGCGCGACGGCCACCGCCATGGCCGTCGCGCTGCGAGGGGAGAGCACCGTGACACCGCCGGCCGCAGCCAGCGCCGCCGCCATCCGTACCGACGACCCGACCAACGACCCCGCCGCGGCCAACACCGCGGCCGCCGACACCCAGGCACCCGCCCCCACGGGGCTGCCGGGCAGCGGCGACGACGACCCCGACGAACGCACCGCGGCGGACGACCCCGCCGCTCCCGGCCGCAGCCACGCGGCCTCATCTCCCACAGGCGCCCGTTTCACCCGGCCCGGGGGGATGTTCTCCTCCCTGCGCGTTCGCAACTACCGCTACTACTTCGCCGGCCAGGTGGTGTCCAACACCGGTACCTGGATGCAGCGGATCGCCCAGGACTGGCTGGTACTGAGCCTCACCGGCAGCCCGCTCGCGGTCGGCATCACCACCGCCATGCAGTTCCTGCCGATGCTGCTGCTCGGCCTCTTCGGCGGCGTGCTCGCCGACCGGATGCCCAAGCGCCGGCTGCTGATCTACACCCAGGGCGCGATGGGCCTGCTGGCCGCGGGCCTCGCCGTGCTGACCATCGGCGGTGTGGTGACGCCGTACTACGTGTACGCGTTCGCGCTGCTGCTCGGCCTGGTCACCGTGGTCGACAACCCGACCCGGCAGGCCTTCGTCTCCGAGATGGTCGGACCCAAGGACCTCGCCAACGCCGTCAGCCTGAACGCCGCCAACTTCCAGACCGCCCGCCTGGTCGGCCCCGCCGTCGCGGGCCTGCTGATCGCCGCGGTCGGCAGCGGCTGGGCCTTCGCCGTCAACGCGCTGTCCTTCGCGGCCGTGATCGGCGGACTGCTGGCCATGCGGGAGAGCGAACTGCGCCCGACCGCGCGGATCGCCCGCGAGAAGGGGCAGCTGCGGGAGGGTCTGCGGTACGTGAAGGAGCGGCCCGAACTGCTCTTTCCGATGGTGCTGGCCGGATTCATCGGGACCTTCGGCTTCAACTTCCCGACCCTGCTCTCCGGCTTCGCGTACGACACCTTCAAGGTGGGCGCCGGCCAGTACGGCCTGCTGAACACCGCGATGGCGGTCGGCTCGCTGGCCGGCGCGCTGCTCGCCGCCCGCCGGGGCGCGCCGAGGCTGCGCCGACTGGTCGGCGCGGCGCTGGCCTTCGGCACGCTCGAGGTGGTCGCCGCCTTCGCGCCCGACTACTGGACCTTCGCGCTGCTGCTGATGCTGATCGGGGTGTTCGGGCTGAGCTTCAACACCTCGGTCAACTCCATGCTGCAGCTGGCCACCGACCCCGAGATGCGCGGCCGGGTGATGGGCCTGCTGGTGCTGGTCTTCACCGGCGGCACGCCGATCGGTGCCCCGATCGTCGGCTGGGTGACCGCCTCGTACGGGCCCCGGCTCGGCCTGCTGGCCTGCGGACTGGTGTCCGCGCTGGCGGCCGGTGCGGTCGGCCTGGTGCTGGCCCGCGGCGCGGACCTGCGGGTGCGCTTCGACCTGCACCCGGGCCGCGGCGGCCGGGTCGTGGCCGTCGTGCCGCGGACCACTCCGACGCGCAAGTCGGAGCTGGCCGCCGCCTGCTGACGATCAGTCGGATATGTCAGGCCCCCCGAGGGTTCGCCTCGGGGGGTTCGTGGCGTCAGAGCCGGATGGCGAGGACCTGGCCGGGCCAGACGCCGTTCGGCTGCTCGACCTCGAAGCTCTCGGTCTCGGTGAAGCCGAGCGCCCGGTACCGGCCGACCAGCTTGCGGTCGTTCCCGGCGTAGCAGTCCACCCGCAGCAGGCCGATGCCGCGCTGACGGGTCTCCTCGACCGCGTCGGCGATCAGCGCGGAGCCGATGCCCGAGCCCTTGCGGCTGCGGTCGGTGACCAGCAGCCGGACGTACAGCTCGGGCTCGTCCACGGCCGGGATCCACTTGCCGCGGTCCTCGTTGAGCACGCAGCAGCCGACCGTGCGGCCGTCCTCGTCCACGGCGAGGCGGATCAGGAAGGGCTCGGAGGCGTACGAGGTGACCTGGTCGACGCGGGCCGGGTTGGTGCTGAAGGGCTGGTCGCCCCACTGGCCGGTGCGGTCGTCGGCCGCCAGCCAGGAGACGGCGCCGTCGAGTAGGGACAGGATGTCGGGGACGTCCGCGGGCCCCCCGGTGCGGATCTTCATGAAAAACGTTTCTACACCGAAAGGCCGACCGCGGGAAGATGGGTCCATGAGGCTGTTCGTGGCGGTGCTCCCCCCGGTCGAGGCGCTGCAGGGGCTCTCCGACGCGGTCGCGCCGGTGCGCGGGCTGCCCGGGGCGGACCGGCTGCGCTGGACCACCGTCGAGGGCTGGCACCTGACCCTGGCCTTCCTCGGCGCGGTGCCGGCCGAGCGGCTGCCCGAGCTGGCGGCGGGCCTGGCGGCGGTGGCCGAGGTGCACGAGGTCCACCGGCTGCGGATCGCCGGCGCCGGGCGGTTCGGCGACCGGGTGCTCTGGGCCGGCGTCGAGGGCCAGACCTGGGCGCTGCGCCGGCTGGCCGAGGCCGTCGCCGAGGTCACCGCCGAGGCGGTCGGGGAGACGGCCGACACCTTCGTCTTCCACCCGCACCTCACCCTCGCCCGGGCCGGCTCCCACCGCGGCCACCGGCGGGCCGTCCAGCGGCTCGCGGCGGCCGAGCTGGACGGCCTGGCGGCGGCGCTGGCGGACTACCGGGGGCCGGAGTGGGAGGCCACCGAGCTGCACCTGATGAACAGCGACCCGGACGGCGGCTTGGCGCACTACGAGTCGCTGGGTTCCTGGGCCCTGGCGGACTGGAGCTAGCGTCGGGCTGAGCGGAGCTACCGGGACCTCCGCTCCGTCCGGGCGTGGGGCGGAGGTACGCTCGTTGACCGTGGATCCCAAGACTCGTATGCGTATCGTCTCCGGCACCCTGGTGCTGCTGCTGGTCGTCGTGCTGATCAGCTCACTGGCCGGCCGGTAGACCGGAAACGGCCGTGAGGGCCACCACCCGGGTGGGTGGTGGCCCTCACGCACGCCTCAGCGGGTGCTCAGGTGGTGCTCAGCGGGTGCTCAGAGCTGCTCGACCACGTAGTCGATGCACTGGGTGAGCGCCTCGACGTCCGCCGGGTCGATCGCCGGGAACATCGCGATGCGCAGCTGGTTGCGGCCCAGCTTGCGGTACGGCTCGGTGTCCACGATGCCGTTGGCACGCAGTGCCTTGGCGACCGCGGCGGCGTCCACCGACTCGTCGAAGTCGATGGTGCCGACCACCTGGGAGCGCTCGGCCGGGTTCGCCACGAAGGGGGTGGCGAAGGAGGACTTCTCGGCCCAGGCGTACAGCCGGGAGGAGGAGTCGGCGGTCCGGGCGACGGCCCAGTCCAGCCCGCCATTGCCGTTCAGCCACTCCAGCTGGTCGGCCAGCAGGAAGAGCGTGGCGATCGACGGGGTGTTGTACGTCTGGTCCTTCGACGAGTTGTCGATGGCCGTCGGCAGCGAGAAGAACGGCGGGATGTAGCGGCCGGAGGCGGCGATCTCGGCGGCGCGCTCCAGGGCGGCCGGGGAGAAGGTGGCCAGCCACAGGCCGCCCTCGGAGGCGAAGGACTTCTGCGGGGCGAAGTAGTAGACGTCCGTCTCGGTGATGTCGACAGGCAGGCCGCCGGCGCCCGAGGTGGCGTCCACCAGGACCAGCGAGCCCTCGTCCGCGCCGGCCGGGCGCTTGATCGGCATCGCGACGCCGGTCGAGGTCTCGTTGTGGGTGAGTCCGTAGACGTCCACACCGGCCTCGGCGACCGGCAGCGGGTGGGTGCCCGGGGCGGTCTTGATCACGCTCGGCTCGGCGAGCCACGGCGCGGCCTTGACCGAGGCGCCGAACTTCGAGGAGAACTCGCCGAAGTCCAGGTGCTGGGACTTCTCCCGCACCAGGCCGAAGGCGGCGATGTCCCAGAAGGCGGTGGAGCCGCCGTTGCCGAGGACGACCTGGTAGCCCTCGGGCAGCGAGAAGAGGCTGCTCACGCCCTCGCGTACGCGCTTGACCAGGTTCTTGACCGGGGCCTGGCGGTGGGAGGTGCCGAGCAGGGAGGTCTGGGTGGCGGCGAGGGCACTCAGGGCCTCGGGGCGCACCTTGGACGGTCCGCAGCCGAAACGGCCGTCTGCGGGCTTGATGTCAGCGGGGATCTGGATCTGAGCCACGCGCGCAGCCTACCGGCCGGGGGCCGGGCGGGGGTACGGTCGTCCGCCCGCTGAGACTGTGATCTTCGCTGCTCAGAGATGCCGACAGCGGGCCCGGCCGAGGCCGGACCCGCTGGTCAGGGGCACTGTGCGGACGGTCGTCCGGTGCGGTCAGCGGGCGATGGCGTCCCAGCCCTCGATCGCCTCGGGACGGCGCGGGCCGGGGCCGATGTAGCGCGCGGAGGGGCGCACGAGCCGGCCCGTGCGCTTCTGCTCCAGGATGTGCGCCGACCAGCCGGCGGTGCGGGCGCAGGTGAACATCGAGGTGAACATGTGGGCCGGAACCTCGGCGAAGTCCAGCATGATGGCGGCCCAGAACTCGACGTTGGTGGCCAGCACACGGTCGGGGCGGCGGTTGTGCAGCTCCTCCAGCGCGGCCTTCTCCAGCGCCTCGGCGACCTCGAAGCGCGGCGCGCCGAGCTCCTTGGCGGTGCGGCGCAGCACGCGGGCGCGCGGGTCCTCGGCGCGGTAGACGCGGTGGCCGAAGCCCATCAGGCGCTCGCCCTTGTCCAGGGCGTTCTTGACCCAGGCGGTGGCGTCGCCGGTGCGCTCGATCTCCTCGATCATGCCGAGCACGCGGGAGGGGGCGCCGCCGTGCAGCGGGCCCGACATTGCGCCGACCGCGCCGGAGAGGGCGGCCGCGACGTCGGCGCCGGTGGAGGCGATGACCCGGGCGGTGAAGGTGGAGGCGTTCATGCCGTGCTCGGCGGCCGAGGTCCAGTAGGCGTCGACGGCCTTGACGTGCTTCGGGTCCGGCTCGCCCCGCCAGCGGATCATGAACCGCTCGACGACCGTCTCGGCCTTGTCGATCTCGCTCTGCGGGACCATCGGCAGGCCCTGGCCGCGAGCCGACTGGGCGACGTAGGACAGCGCCATCACGGCGGCGCGGGCGAGGTCGTCGCGGGCCTGCTCGGCGGAGATGTCCAGCAGCGGCTTGAGGCCCCAGACCGGGGCGAGCATGGCGAGCGCCGACTGCACGTCGACCCGGATGTCGCCGGAGTGCACCGGGATCGGGAACGGCTCGGCGGCCGGCAGGCCGGGGTTGAACTTGCCGTCCACCAGCAGGCCCCAGACGTGCCCGAAGGAGACGTTGCCGACCAGGTCGTCGATGTCGACACCGCGGTACCGCAGGGCGCCGCCTTCCCGGTCGGGCTCGGCGATCTCGCTCTCGAACGCGACGACTCCCTCAAGCCCGGGTACGAAATCGGACATGCGACGGCTCCTTCAGTTCTGTGTTCGGCGCTCCGCCGTGGTGGGGCGGCATACCAGTGACCGAATCGTGGTTGGCACTCGGTGCCAGAGTGACAGGCACGGGGTGCATTGCGCCATACACCACCGTGGTGATGTTTGCCGTAGGCCCGCTCGATTTTCCCGTCGAGGGTCGGTCGTGCCCGGGAGAAACCCGGAACCAAACCCCCGGTTCCGGACAATTCTCCGCACGACGGGCGGCCAAGCGGTGGCGAGAC
This sequence comes from Kitasatospora sp. NPDC033851, assembly GCF_055576085.1. Classification (NCBI taxonomy): domain Bacteria; kingdom Bacillati; phylum Actinomycetota; class Actinomycetes; order Kitasatosporales; family Streptomycetaceae; genus Kitasatospora; species Kitasatospora sp. NPDC033851. The sequence continues at coordinate 47,504 of NZ_JBVIRL010000029.1, forward strand.
ACCTTATCTCCCACCGGGATTTGTCCGGAGGTAGCGGTGCCCGTTGCTTGTCGTACGGGATGATGTTGGCGTGCAGACCCCGGAACCCGCCCAGTCGACACCCCCGAGCCCCGTCACCCGGACCCTGGCCGACGAGGCCCGCCCCGGCCCGGACCTCACCGTGATGCGCAAGCACTACGTCCACGAGGGCCTGGTCGAGGAGCAGCTCGCGCCCGAGCCGATCGGCCAGTTCACCCGCTGGTTCCACGAGGCGGACGACGCCGGGGTCACGGAGCCCAACGCCATGGTGCTCTCCACCGCCGACGCCGAGGGGCGGCCCAGCTCCCGCACCGTCCTGCTCAAGGGCTACGACCTGCGCGGCTTCGTGTTCTTCACCAACTACGGCTCCCGCAAGGGCTCCGAACTAGCCGCCAACCCGTACGCCGCGCTGCTGTTCCCGTGGATCGCCCTGGCCCGCCAGGTGACCGTCCAGGGCCGGGTGGAGAAGGTCGGCCGCGACGAGACCGCCGCCTACTTCCGCACCCGCCCGCACGGCTCCCAGCTGGGCGCCTGGGCCAGCGAGCAGTCCAGCCCGGTCGGCGGGCGCGAGGTCCTCGAACAGCGCTACGCCGAACTGGAACGCCGCTACCCGGAGGGCGAGGGCGTGCCCGTCCCCCCCTTCTGGGGCGGGTACCGGGTGGTCCCGGAGAGCGTCGAATTCTGGCAGGGCCGCGAGAACCGCCTGCACGACCGGCTCCGCTACCTCGCCGACCCGGCGAGCCCGACGGGGTGGCGGGTGGAACGGCTCTGCCCGTGAGTGCGACGGGGCCCGCGGGCGTTGCGGGCGTTGCGGGCGTTGCGGGCGTTGCGGGTTCCGGGGGCCTCGCGAGCCCGGTGGGCCGACCGGGTCGGTCCGGGCGCGGCGGCGGCGTGAAGCTGATGGGCCGTCACGCCTCGGGTGTAGGATGCCCGTCGCGGACCTGGGTCGAGGCACATCCGGCCAGCAACGCGCTGTGCCGGCACGATCGAGTGAGGGACTGATGAGCGTCACCGGTGCGGAAGCCGCCGCTGGACTCGACTCTGACCTGGTCGACGTCGCCGCCCTGTCGCTCGAAGAGCTCGACGCCCTGCCCGACACCGTCCTGGGCGACCTGCTGCGCCGGGTGGTGGCGGACGCCCTGACTCCCGGCGCGGAGCCGCTCGCCGCCTTCCAGTCGTCGCTCGACGGTAGCCGGTAGCCGGTAGCCGGTAGCGCGGCTCCGGCGCCCGCGACTCCTTCGGCGCGCCCACGCCCCCATCAGTGCGCCCCCGAGCGCCGGAGCGGCGCCCGGCTGCGGGCGTGCGCCTGATCACCGGCTAAACCACCGGGGCGGCCGAATCCGCCAACTCGCCAGCGCGGCCGGTGGAGTTCACGACATGCTGGGGTATGAAACCAGCGCCGTCGCGGCACCGTCGGGCACGGGGGGAACGGGTGATGGAGCAGGAACAGCAACGGCCGTACTTCTTCTTCAGCTACGCGCGTCGTGACTTCGAGGCCGAGGACGCCTTCGTCAACCAGTTCTTCAACGACCTGCGCGACGAACTCGGCCGGCTCGTCGGGACGGGTGTACGCGTCGAGGAACTCGCCTACCGCGACACCGAGCAGCTGCGGCTCGGCGACGACTGGGCCGAGAAGCTGGCGACGATGCTGGGCCGCAGCCGGACCATGATCGCGCTCTACTCCCCGGCCTACTTCACCAGCCTGTACTGCGGCAAGGAGTGGACCGCCTTCCGCGGCCGGGTCCGGCGCCACCACGAGGACAGCGGGGAACTCATCCCGGCCCTGATCCCGGTGCTCTGGGAGCCCGTCGTGCCCGGCGAGCTGGCCGACGAGGTGACCAAGATCCAGTGGGCCCAGCCGGACATGGGCGAGGCCTACGCCCGGTACGGCCTGCGGGCCCTGCTGCGCACCGCGCAGAGCGAGGCGTACGAACAGGTCGTCCGGGTGGTCGCCGAGCGGGTCCGGGAGGCGGCCGCGCGCCGGCTCGGCGAGCTGCCCGAGTTCGACCTCGGCACGGTGCGCGGCTACTTCCCGCCCCCGGCGGCGCCGGAGGTGGTCTCCGCCCCCGGCATGGTGCGGCTGTTCATCGCGGCCGGGCGCGCCTCGGAGGCCGCCGCCGAGGGCGGCTCGCGCGCGGGCGGCTGGTACGGCGCCAAGCCGTGGCACTGGGCGCCCTACCATCCGCCCACCAACCCGTCGCTGGTGGCGCGCGCCCAGCAGGTGATCACCGCCGCCGGGCACACCACCACGCTGGAGGAGGTCGACGGCGGCCTCGGCGGGAAGCTCGACCAGGCCCGCGAGGACAGCCAGGTCAGCATCCTGCTGGTGGACCCGTGGGTGGCCGGCGGCGAGCGCTACCGCTCCGCGCTGCGCGAGTACGACGACCAGAACCACCCCGTCACCGGCGTGATGGTGCCCACCGGCAGCGCCGACCCGGCCGACGGGCCGGAGCGCGACACCCTGTGGGCGGGCGTACGCGACGTGTTCCGGCGCAACTGGCTGCGCCGGAGCGACATGGAGCACTTGTTCCGGGTCAAAGTGAGCCGGGAGAGCTTCGACAACGACCTCACCATCATGGTGACGGTCGCTCAGAACAAGCTCATGGACGACAACCTGGATTGGGGGGACGATGGCAGCGACGCCTTCGGCTTCGGCCCCGGCGGCGGCCCGGCCATGCCAGGGCTGTCCATCCCGGCCGGCCCACCCGGACCCCGCCAGGGCCCGCCCGCGCGCCTCGATCCGAGCCCGGGCCGCACGGACCTCCCGCACCAGAGTCGTGGCAAGGACAACGCTGTCCCGTTGAGGGGAGACCAGGACGATGACCACTGAGCCCGGCGCAGAGTCGGAGCGCGGCGGACCGGGTTCGGTCGTCACGTTCTACTCCTTCAAGGGCGGCACCGGCCGGACCATGGCCCTGGCCAACGTCGGCTGGATCCTCGCCAGCCGGGGCCTGCGCGTCCTGGTCGTCGACTGGGACCTGGAGGCCCCCGGCCTCCACCGGTACTACCACCCGCTCCTGGTCGACCCCGAACTGCACTCCACCGACGGCCTGATCGACCTGCTGCGCTCCTACGTCAAACAGGCGCTGCCCTCCGCCACCGGCCCGGTCGGCCTCTCCCCGGCCGCCTGGCTGGACGAACCCGGGCGCCTCGACGGCTACCTCTGCGGCCTCGCCCTCGACCTGCCGCCCGGCGGCCGGCTCGACTTCCTGCCCGCCGGCCGCCAGAACGCCGCCTACGCCGCCGCCGTCACCAGCTTCAACTGGCGCAGCTTCTACCACGGCCGGGACATCCGCGGCGGCGAGTTCCTGCGCGAACTGCGCGAACGCTGGGCCCGCGGGTACGACTACGTGCTCATCGACAGCCGTACCGGCGTCAGCGACACCTCCGGCATCTGCACCGTCCTGATGCCCGACACCGTCGTGGACTGCTTCACCTTCAGCGCCCAGAACATCCGCGGCGGCGTCGACGCCGCCCGGGCCATCGCCGAGGCCGAGGAACGGGCGATCCGGGTGCTCCCGGTCCCGATGCGGGTCGAGGACGCCGAGCAGGAGCGCCTGGAGGCCGGCCGCGACTACGCCCGCGAGGCCTTCGCGCCCTACCTCGGCCGCTGGCTGCCCGGCGACCGGCGGGCCGCCTACTGGGCCGACGTCGAGGTGCCGTACAAGCCGTTCTACGCCTACGAGGAGGTCCCCGCCACCGTCGCCGACCGGCCGCAGGAGGCCCGCAGCCTGCTCAACGCCTTCGAGCGGCTGGCCGGTTGGATCACCGACGGCCGGGTCCGCACCCTGCGCCCGCTCACCTCCGAGACCCGCCGCCGGCTCTACGGCGCCTACCTGCGCTCCGCCCGCGCGGTGCCGCGCCAGGTCTTCGTCAGCTACGCGCCCGAGGACCGGATGTGGGCCGAGTGGGCCGCCGGCACCCTCACCCGCTTCGGCTACCAGACCTCCCTGCACAACGCCGCCGATCCGTACACCGGCCCCCGGCCGCCGGAGGTCGCCGGACCGCTCGAAGGCCAGGGTCGGCTGCTCGCCCTGCTCTCGCCCGAGTACACCGCCCTGCCCCGTGCCGCCGAGGTCTGGCAGCTCCTGCAGGGCCGGGAACTCGTCTCCGGCTCACCGGCGTTGGTCGCCCTGCGGCTGCAGGACTCGGACGAGCCGGTGCCCCGTCCGTTCTCCGGACAGGCCGCCCCCGACCTGGTCCGCTCCGCCGCGGCGGGCGCCGAGTCCCAGCTGTACGGCGAACTCGGCCCGCCACCCGGCAGCACCCGCCAACTCGACACCGACAGCGGCGAGATCATCGCACCCGCACGCTTCCCCGGCACCGCGCCGCAGGTCCAGGAAGCGCCCTCGCGCAACGCCGCCTTCATCGGCCGCGGCCGACTCCTCGAACTGCTCCGCAACCGCTTCACCGGCGGCCCCGCCGCCGTGCTCAGCCAGGTGCTCTACGGCTTCGGCGGCGCCGGCAAGTCCCAGATCGCCGCCGAGTACGCGCACCGCTTCAAGGCCGCGTACGACGTGGTCTGGTGGGTGCCCGCCGAGGAGCCCGCCAACATCCCGCAGAAGCTCGCCGAACTCGCCCCCCGGCTCGGCGTGCCCACCAGCGACGACGTCGCGCACACCGCCGCCGCCGTCCTCGACGCGCTGCGCCGCGGCCAGCCGTACCGCCGCTGGCTGCTCGTCTTCGACAACGCCGGCACCCCCGAGGAACTCGCCCCCTGGCAGCCGGCCGGCTCCTCCGGCGGGCACGTGCTGATCACCTCCCGCAACCAGGGCTGGGCCCGGCACGCCGGCCTGGTGGAGGTCGACGTCTTCCTCCGCGAGGAGAGCGTCCGGCTGCTGCGCCGCTTCAACAGCGGCCTCTCCCCGGAGGACGCCGACCAGGTCGCGCAACGCCTCGGCGACCTGCCGCTCGCCGTCGGCCAGGCCGCCGTCTGGCTCCAGGAGACGTCGATGCCGATCGCCACCTACCTCGAACTCCTCGACGAGGAGCTCACCGAGATGCTGGAGCGCACCCGGCTGCGCACCGCCGACTACCCGCACTCGGCCGCCGCGACCTGGCGCATCTCCGTCGAGGAACTCCGCCGGATGAACGCCCCGGCCGCTCAGATCCTGGAGATCTGCGCCTTCTTCGGCCCCGACGCCATCCCGATGCGACTGCTCTACAGCCGGGCCGTCACCCGCGCCCTGCGGCTGCCCCCGCGCGCGCCCCGCGACAAGCTCGCGATCGGCGAATTCCTGCGCGCCATCAACCGGTTCGGGCTCGCCCGCACCGACCAGGGCAGCGAGACCATCACCGTGCACCGGCTGGTCCAAGCCGTCCTCCGGGACCAGGTCGAGGAGGAGCGGCGGGCCGAACTGCGCGGCGTCGTCCACGCCGCACTCGCCACCGCCAACCCCGGCGACCCGGACGTCCCCGCCAACTGGTCCGAGTACGCCGAACTCCTGCCCCACCTCTGGCCGTCCGGGGCCGTCGACAGCGCCGACGAGGACGTCCGGCAGTGGATCATCGACTCGGTCCGCTACCAGTGGAAGCGCAGCCTGCACGAGTCCGGCCGCGAACTGGCCGAACGGACCCTGGAGCACTGGCGCCAGGACGGCTACGGCGGCCCCGGCTTCGACGCCGACAACGACGCCCAGACGCTCATGCTGCGCACCCAGCTGAGCAACATCCGCCGCTCCCAGGGCGCCCTCCAGGAGGCCTACGAGATGGACCGGGACATCCTGGACCGCTTCACCGCGACCCTGGGCCCCGAGCACTCGCACACCCTCGCCGTCGCCAACAGCCTCGGCGCCGACCTGCGCTTCCTCGGCCGCTACGACGAGGCCCGGGCGCTCGACCGCCGGACCCTGGACGCCGCCCGGCGCACCCTCGGCCCCGACCACCCGCGCACCCTGATGATCACCAACAACCTCGCCGTCTCCGACTACCTGGCCGGCGACCGCCGGGCCGCCCTGGAACGGCACCGCAGCAACTACCTCCAGCAGCGCGACGCGCTCGGCGCGCACAGCCTCTACGCGCTGTCCTCCGCCTCCAACTACGCCCGCGACCTGCGCGAGACCGGGCGGCTGCGGGAGGCCCTGGACCTGCTGGAGGAGACCGTCCGGATCTACCAGCAGACCATCGGCGACGGCCACACCGACACCCTGCGCGCCCGCAAGAACCTCGCCGTGGCACTGCGCCGGGCCGGCCGCTACCACGAAGCCCTGGAGATAGACGAGGACATCTACCAGCGCTACCTGGACATCAACGGCGCCGAGCACCCCGACACCCTGGCCGCCGCCACCAACCTCGCCAGCGACCTGAGCGCCCTCGGCGACACCACCCGGGCCATCCCGCTGGCCGAACGGGCGCTCGCGCGGTACCGCGACTACCTGGGCGAGAACCACCCGGTGACGCTGGCCGGCGCCAACAACCTGTCGGTCTACCTGCGGCTGGCGGGACGCACCCAGGAGGCCCTGGAGCTGTCCGGGCGCACCCTGACGCAGTTCCGGGCCGTCCTCGGCGCCCACCACCTCTACATCCCGATCGCGATGATGAACCACGCGAACGACCTGGCGCTGTCCGGCCGGACCCAGGCCGCGCTCGACCTGGAGCTGGAGGCCGCGCCGCTGATGTCCGAAGCCCTCGGCCCGGACCACTACGACTCCATCGGCATCAAGTCCAACCTCTCGCTGTCGCTGGCCGCCTCCGGACAGGCCGAACGCGCCGCCGAGCTGCGGGCGGACTGCATCCGGCGGGCGCAGGTGACACTGGGAGAGGAGCACCCCACGACGGTGGCGGTGCGGGCGGGAGCGCGACTGGACTCGGACGTGGAGCCGCCGCACGTGTGACGGCACGTCAGGAGACGGCGGCTCGGGAGGCTTGTCGGGCGGCGCTAGGCTCACGGGCATGGTGCCGTTCCGGCAGTTCCTGCTGAAGATCCACAGTCGGTGCAACCTGGCCTGCGACTACTGCTACGTGTACGAGAGCGCGGACCAGAGCTGGCGCCGGCGGCCCCGGCGGATGGAACTCGCGACGGTCCGCCGCACCGCCCGGCGGATCGCCGAACACGCCGCCGAACACGGGCTGGACGAGATCTCCGTGGTGCTCCACGGCGGCGAGCCGCTGCTCGTCGGAACAGGCCATCTGGACGCACTGCTCGGCGAGTTGAGCGGCGCGGTGGCGGGCGGGCCGCGGGTGCGGTTCAGCCTGCAGACCAACGGGCTGCGGCTGCTGGAGGAGCCCTCACTCCTCGACGTCCTGCACCGGCACCGGGTCGCGGTCGGGGTGTCCCTCGACGGCACCCGGGCCGACCACGACCGGCACCGCCGGCTGCCCTCCGGCGCGGGCAGCTGGGCACGGACCGCCGAGGCGGTGCGGCTGCTCGGCACGGACCGGCACCGGGAACTGTTCGCCGGCCTGCTGTGCGTCGTCGACCTGGCGGCCGACCCGGTGGACACCTACGAAGCGCTCCTGGAGTTCGCGCCGCCCCGACTCGACCTGCTGCTGCCCCACGGGACCTGGCACACCCCACCACCCGGGCTGCGCGCACGGCCCGTGCCCGGCGCGCCACCGTCCGGCGCGGACCCGGCGCCGTACGGGGAGTGGCTGATCGCCGCCTTCGACCGCTGGTACGGCGCGCCGCGGCGGGAGACCGGAGTGCGGCTGTTCGAGGAGCTGGCCGTCCTGCTGCTCGGCGGCCGGGCCGCCAGCGAAGCGGTCGGCCTGACCCCGGTCGACCTGGTGGTGATCGAGGCGGACGGCACCATCGAGCAGGCGGACAGCCTCAAGGCGGCGTACGACGGCGCCCCGGGGACCGGCCTGGACGTGTGGCGGCACGGCTTCGCGGAGGCGGCCGCGCACCCCGCCTTCCGGGCCCGCCAGCGCGGCCTCGCCGGGCTCGGACCGGTCTGCGCCGGGTGTCCGCTGGCCCGGGTCTGCGGCGGCGGGCTGTACGCGCACCGGTGGGCGGGGGACGGTGCGGGCGGGGGCTTCGGGCACCCGTCGGTGTACTGCGCGGACCTGGACCGGCTGGTCCGGCACATGGGGGGGCGACTGCGGGAGGGGCTCCGGGGGTGGGGCTCCCGGGAGGGTGGGTGCGGAGCGGCTCCGGGGGTGGCCGCTCCGGGGGCTGGATGATTTTCCGACTGCCGACTCTGTGGGTGGGGTGCTGATCGCCGTAGGCAGTCTGAAAATCACCCGCAACGCCCCTCTCCGGGCCACCCCCTGCGCCGCCCCTCCCGCAGCGCGTCCCTCTCGCTGGTGGAGGGGGGGAGGGGAGGGGGAGGGGGGCGTTGGTGTTGCTGGGGGTGGGGGGTGGTGGGGGTGCAGCTGGGGTGGGGGGGTGGGGGTGTGGGTGTTGCTGGGGGTGTGGGGTCGTCCGTTTGGGTCATGCGCGGTCGTTGGCCGGATTGTTCGGTACGCCGGGGGGAGACTGCGGGGCGGATGCGGGCGGTATGGAGGAGGAGCGGTGGCGGGTACGGGCGAGGCGGTGGCGGCCGGGGTTCCCGGCGCGCGTGGGGTGGACGGGCTGCCCCGGCATGGCGTGGATCGGGCGACGTTCCGGGCGATCGCTGGCGCGCGCGGCGGGCCGGAGGCCGTCCGGGTGCTGCGCGCCGGGCAGTTGAGCAAGCGCGCGCTGCTGCTGCTCGCGCTGCTCCGGGCGGCGCCGGAGCACGAGGGTTACCGCGAGGCGTACGGGCGGGTGCGGGTGCTGCGGCGCGAGGACCGGGCGCGGTGGGAGGAGGTGCTGCTGCGGCCGGAGTTGGACGCCTGGGCGGCTGACTGCCTGCGTGCTGTCGCGGGTGGCACGGACGGTCCGTCGGGAAGGGCTGGTGAGTTGGGCGGCCTGGGGGAGTTTCTCCGGGCGGATGGTGGCCGGGCGCTGGTGCTGGAGTGTGACGGGCTGCGCTGGGCGCCGTCCGTCGACCATGCCGGGCCGCGCCGGGTGGACTACGGGCGCCCTCCGGCCGGGCCGTTGTCGGAGGCCGAACTCGCCTGCTGGGAGGAGCGGTTGTCCGAGGCCTGGCGGATCCTGGTGCGCCGCCACCGGCGCCACGCCGAGGCGGTGGCGGCCTGCGTCGCCACGGTCGTCCCGCTGCGCCCGGCCCCCGGTGGGGAGGCGGTCAGTGCGGCGGCCCGGCGGGCGTACGGGGCGGTGGCGGCCTCGCTGCCGGACGATCCGGTGTTGCTGGCGCTGGCGTTGGTCCACGAGTTCCTGCATGTCCAACTCGGCGCGCTGCTGGACCTGGTGCCGCTGCACCGGCCCAACGGCCCGGCCGTCTACCACGCCCCCTGGCGGCCCGACCTGCGTCCGGCGGGCGCGCTGTTGCAGGGCACGTACGCGCACCTGGGCGTCGCGGACTTCTGGTGCGCGGAGGCGGCCGCCGGTGCGGGTGGGGCGGGTCGTGCGGAGCGGGAGTTCGTGCGCTGGCGGGCGCACACCCTGGCGGCCGCCGGAACCTTGCTGGAGTGTGGCGAACTGACGGCGCAGGGGAGGGAGTTCACGGAGGAGTTGGTTCGTTCCGTCCGCGAACTGGGTGGTGGGGGGCGGCGTGGTTGAGCCGTTCGGGGGAGGGCCGTCGCGCCCCGGCGGGTGTGGATGAGGGGAATCAACCGGGGGATTCGTACGCTGACCCGGGTGGCGGCCCCGGCGCTCGGCCCGGTGACACGCTTCGGCGCGCGCCACGGCGAAGTGCGCGACCGCTGAACGGGTGAATTCTCGGGGGTTCTGCGGGCCGTCGTGCGACGTCGGCCGCCCGGGGAGCCCAACTTGAGTCCGCAAGGTGCCGCGCGGAGTCTTCGCGGGCACTACATTTGGTCTCAATCGGGTGGGCTTACCCGCCCTCGGCAGGTCCTAACCGCGCCTAAGGAAACGAATATGACACCGGTAACCAGCACCAAGCCGGCCGGCAAGCTCACTGACACTCAGGAGACGCCGGAACGCCCGTCCCTCGCCGACCTCGCCGCCCTCGGAGCGGGGGAACTCGCCTCCCGCCTCCAGCGCGCGCTCCCCGGCGCGGATTCCGGCCTCGTGCCGGTAGCGGCCTTCAACTCCTCGATCTGACCCGGCCCGGACCACCGAGCCGCGCCCAGACCGAGCCGATCCGAACGGATCTCCGAACAGTTCCATGACGACGTCAATTCCGCTGCCCCTGACGCAGTTCGTGGTCAAGATGCACAGCAGGTGCGATCTCGCCTGCGACCACTGCTACGTCTACGAGCACGCGGATCGCAGCTGGAGCTCCCGCCCGAAGGTCCTCGCGGACGGGATCCTGGCCAAGGCCGCCGAACGCGTCGGCGAGCACGCGGCCGCCCACCGGCTGCCCGCCGTCCGGGTCGTCCTGCACGGGGGAGAACCCCTGCTCGCCGGCCCGGACCGCTTGCGCCGCGCCGCCGAGGCGTTCCGCGCGGCGCTCCCGCCCGGCTGTGCGCTCGACCTGCGCATCCACACCAACGGCGTGCTGCTGAGTCGCGCCTTCTGCACGCTGTTCGCGGAGCTGGACCTCAAGGTCGGCATCTCGCTGGACGGCGACAGGGCCGCCAACGACCGCCACCGGCGCTTCGCCGACGGCCGCACCAGCCATCCGCAGGTGCTGCGGGCCGTCGCACTGCTGAACGAACCCGAGTACCGGCACCTCTTCGCCGGGCTGCTCTGCACGATGGACGTCGAGAACGACCCGGTGGCCGTGTACCGGGCGCTGGCCGAACTCCGCCCGCCCGCCGTGGACTTCCTACTCCCCCATGCCACCTGGGTCGAGCCGCCCAAACGCCCCGAAGCCCTGGGCGCCACCCCGTACGCCGACTGGCTGCTGACCGTCCACCGGCTGTGGGAAGCGGACGGCCGCCCGTTCGCCGTACGGACCTTCGAATCCGTGCACCGGACCCTGCGCGGACTCTCCAGCCTCACCGAGTCGCTCGGGCTGGAGCCCTCGGACCTGGCGGTCCTTGAGACCGACGGCACCTTCGAGCAGGCCGACAGCCTGAAGACCGCGTACGACGGTGCGCCCGCCACCGGGATGAACGTTTTCGCGCACAGCCTCGACGACCTCGCCCGCCACCCCGGCATCGCCGCCCGCCAGTCCGGCCTGGCCGGACTGAGCGAGGCCTGCCGCGCCTGCTCCGTGGTCCGCTCCTGCGGTGGCGGGCTGTACGCCCACCGCTTCCGGAGCGACGATGGGGGAGACAGCTTCGACCATCCCTCCGTCTACTGCGGTGATCTCATGGCGCTCATCAACGGTCTCGCGGGGAGCGGCCCTTCGGCTGCCGTGCCGGTACGGGCGGGTGAACCGCCACTGCCCGCGGCCGAGTTGTTGCCACCCGGTGCCGAGCCGTTGCTGCCGGGCGCGCTCACGTCGTCGCAACTCGACGAACTCGCGCGCGGGTACGGCGGCGCGGACACCGTCGCCGCACTCGGCCGCTCCCAACTCGCTCTCACCCGGGCGATGCTGGCCGCCGCCTGGGACGCCTCCGGACAGGGGCGGCCCGAGGCGTGGGCCCTGCTGTCCGCACTGGACGTCGAAGCCCCCGCCGCTGTCGACGCCGTCCTCACCCACCCGTACGCCCGCGCGTGGGCGGCCCGGCGGCTCGCCGGCGACCTCCCGGTCGGGCTCGGCCCGCTGGCCGCGCTGGCCGCAGCCGCGGCGGTGCGGGCCGGGCGGGGGGACGCGGTGCCGGTGCCCGTGCGAGGCGGGTGGCTGCACCTGCCGACGCTCGGGCGGATCGCCGTACCGGACGGGGAGGTGGTGGTCACCGGTCGGCCGGACGGCTTCGAGGTACGGGCCTGCGACGGCTCGGTGCGCACGGGGCTGGACGAGCCGCTGCGACGGATCCGGCTGGCCGGCGGGTGGACCCTCGCCCTGGAGGACACCGACCCGCTGCGCGACTGCCACGACCACCCGGTCGCGGACCGGCTGCCCGGCGGCGAACTGCTCGACTGGACCGGCGCGTTGCGCGAAGCCTGGGAACTGCTCGGGCGGGACCTGCCCGCGTACGCGGAAGGCATCCGGACCGGACTGGCGACGGTCACCCCGTTGCGGCCGGGCCCGGCAGGCCGGGACGTCAGCTCGGCGGCCCGGCAGGCGTACGGCGCCGTCGGCATCGCCCGGCCGGCCACCGCGCCCACCCTCGCGCTCCTGCTCGCGCACGAATTCCAACACGTCAAACTCGGCGCCGTACTGGACCTCACGGACCTGTACGACCGCGACGACACCACGCTGTACTTCGCGCCCTGGCGGCCCGACCCCCGGCCGCTCGAAGGGCTGCTCCAAGGCACGTACGCCCACCTGGCCGTCACCGAGTACTGGGGCACCCGCACCCTCGCGTACGACGGCCTGCCCGGCGAAGCCGCCGACCGGACGCGCGCACAATTCGCGCTCTGGCGGCAGTACACCGCCGAAGCCGTGGAACGGCTCGCCGAGTCCGGAGCCCTGACCGGGACCGGCTTGCGCTTCGCCGACGGCATGCGTGCCACCGTCACACCCTGGCTCGCCCTGTCGCTGCCCGCCGCCGCCGAGCACGCGGCCGACCGGGCACGACACGAACGGGCCGGGGTCTGATCTCCCACTCCGCCCGCCCCCGGACCTCCCTCGCCCGGGGCCCTCAACCCCGGGGAACCGTCATCCTCACCGAACCCCGTGTCGGCAGCGTCGCCGTCGCCGACCCTGTCCGCTCCCACGTCCGCCCACTGCGCCGCGCATTCGCCGACCTCGGGGTCCGCCCGGGCATGGTGCTGCACGTCCAGGCGTCCCTGCGCACCCTCGGCCCGGTGCCGGGCGGGGCCGCCGGCGTGATCGACGCCCTGCTGGACATCCTGGGCCCCGACGGCACCCTGGTCGCCTACACGGCCACCCCCGAGAACTCCGCCACCTCACGCATCCACCAGGCCGCGGTGGCCGGACGCTCCCCGGAGGAAGTCGCCGACTACCAGGCCCGGATGCCGCGCTTCGACCCGTCCACCACCCCGGCGTCGCCCACCATGGGCGCCCTGTCGGAGGCCATCCGCACCCACCCCGGCGCGCTCCGCAGCCGCCACCCGCAGACCTCCTGGGCGGCGCTCGGCCGCCACGCGCAGGAGATCACCGGCCGACACCCCGACGAATGCCACCTGGGCCTCGACTCCCCCCTGGGTCGGCTCTACGACCTGGACGCCCGGGTCCTGATGATCGGCGTCCCGATCGACCGCTTCACCGCCTTCCACCTCGCCGACCTGCGGCTGCCCGACGTCCCCGTCCGCGAGTACCGCTGCGTGGGGGAGGACGGCTGGACGGCCTTCAAGGCACCGGACTTGGACGACCTCCACTTCGGCGGGCTGGGCGCCGAGGTCCTGCGCCTCGCCCACGGCATCACCACCGCCCACATCGGCGGCGCCACCTGCCGCCTCGTCCCGGTCCGGGAGGCCGTCGACTTGGCGGAGCAGATCCTCCGTCGCACCCGCACCACCTGAACCCGCCCGGTCGCCCGTCGCCCCGAACCGCCGTGCGCAGGAAGTCGGCCAGGCCGACTTCCTGCGCGGACCGAAGCCATCGGCCGAGGTGACCGACCAGGCCGGACAGAAGTGAGGCGCCCGATGACTTCCCCACCCCCGGTAGTACCGAGCGCGCTCACCGGCCGCTATCGGGCAGTGCGGCCCCGCGTGGACAACGGTCCGGGCCACCCCCCGGCCGAGAACGTGGAGACCGCCGTCGAGTTCGCCTTCCGGGCGCCGTCGCTGTGGCGGCTCGACTTCGGCGGTCGTGTCGTCGTCCACGATGGCAACCACGCTCCGTGGGTGTCGCCGGGGCTTTCCTTTCCCGGTGCCGGCTGGCCGTGGAGCTTCGACCCCGACCCTGCCCGGCTCGTCCTCCCCGTCCCGTCCGATCTTCGGGTCGGCCGTCGGATCCGGACCAACGGGCGGGAGGCCGTCCAGGCGGAGACAGCCGGGCCCGGGGGCGCGCGGCTGCACCTGGTGATCGACAGCGACACCGGCATGGTCCTGCGGGCGAGTGCCCCGGGTACGGCCTACACCGAGGAACTCACCGACCTCGGATTCCCCGGGTCGTTGCCGGACGAGCCGTTCGTCCGACCCGAGTACGACGAGGACCAGCCTGGTCGGTGGGAACGCATCCGCGAGTACTGCCGCACCCGGCCGCTGCCTGTGCCCGCCTCCTGGCCCGGCCCGCTCGGTCGTCCGTCGCCGATCGACGGGGACCCTGGCACCGGCTTTCTCGTCCTGGATCTCGATGCCCGGCCGTCGCCGGGCGCCCCGACGGCGGCCCAGCTGGTTCGCCAACCTCTGGACGACCCGCCGTACCTGTCCGGTTGGGCCCTCGATCCCGGTCACCACCTCCAGCGCTGGCGTGACCCTCACTGGCAGTGGACCCTCGTCCTCTCCGACCATCCGCTGACCGCCGGGCAGTTGGGCCGCATTCGTGAGGAACTGGCGGGCGCCGGTTAGGCACTCCGCGCCCGGGCGGTCAGGCCACGGGCACCTCGTCCCGCTCGGGGAGCTGCGTGCGTGGTCCGAAGAGCTGCTTGTCGTGGCCGGCCACAGTCAGTGTGCACTGGCCGTCCTCGCAGGAGCGCTGGAGGCGGCCCCGCGAGACGGTCTGCACCAGTCCGATCGCCCAGCACATCGGGCAGCCGCGCAGGGCGAGCAGACCGACCGGCAGCAGAACCAGGCTGAGCGGCCCGACCAGCGGCAGGAGGACGACCGAGCCGACCAGCGAGCCGAACCCCACCACACCGCGCACGAGATGCTCGGACAGGGACGTGCTCGCGAAATCGGGGCCCTCAGGCTTCGTGCCGGTCATCGTTCCCTCCAGAGACTGTGACGGGGGTGGCCTGCAGCGCCCGTTGGAGCGCCGTACGGGACCGGTGCAGACGGGACTTCATTGCGGCCATACTCAGGCCCAGCGCATCGGCGGCCATCCGGCCGCTGTAGCCCTGGACGTCCCGCATGATCAGCACGCGGCGCTGGTCCGGGGGCAGGGCGGCGACCGCAGCCGCCACCCTGGCCGCTTCCAGGCGTTGCAGGACCTCGTCCTCGGCCGAGGCCACCGGGGTGTCCTGCGAAAGGGGCACGGTGCTGTCCCGCAACCGGGCCCGCGCGCGCCGGAGGCACTCGTTGCGCACGATGCGGAACATCCACGACGCCAGGGCGCCGGAGGCCCGCAGCATGCCGATCTTGCGGTACAGGATGATCAGGGCCTCCTGCGCCGCGTCCTCCGCGTCCTCCGGGGAGGCGCAGAGGGATCGGGCGAACCGCTGCACGTTCGGGTGCGAGCCCGACACCAACGCGGCGATCGAGTCGACGTCGCCGCCCTGCGCTGCGGTGACCAGTTGCTCACCCGGCCAGGACGAGTCAGCCACGCCCGGCTCGCTTGCGCTTCACGACGAGCATGCAGGTGCAGAGCAGCACCAGGACGACGGTGATACCGATTCCGATGACCACGACTACCTCCGGTTTCCGTGCCCGACGTTTGCCGGCACGTCCATAAGAGGCGCGGGCCACCGAAAAGGATTCAGCCGATCAGCACCGTGCCCCGGCGGTGGGCCGCCGGGGCACGGGGATGCGGGTCTGGCGTGGCGGATCAGGAGGCGAGCCGCCAGAGGTGGTCGTCGAAGCCGGAGATGTAGCCGCCGGTCCACGAGCTGTTGTAGCAGGGGTACACGGTCAGGGGAAGGTTGTCGGCCCGGTCGCTTCCGTCTCCGGCCACGCCGGAGACGTCGAGGCAGAGACCGTCCTTGTAGTTGACGATCTCGTAGTCCTGGTTGCCGGTCACGTCGACGAAGTACCACTCCTGGTTGTCGCCCGCCGGGTTGGAGGCGCAGTTGTAGGTGTACAGCCGCGTGCCCGCCGGGTCGGAGCCGTAGTCGGGGAGGTCGAGGCAGTAGCCGCTCTTGGTGTTGACGAACTGGTACAGGGAGAGTCCGTTGACGGTGCGGGTGGACTCCAGGCTCCACATCTGGTTGTCGGCGGCGCCGAGCGTGCAGCGGAACTGGGTGACGGGGGTGTTCAGCGGGTTCGAGCCGTAGTTGGGCAGATCGGCGCACTTGCCCGTGGTGTCGTTGTAGAGCGCGTAGGTGCCGACGTAGGTGGCCGCGTGCGCGCTGGAGGCGAAGGCGAGAGGGGCGAGCGCCGCGACGCCGGCGACGGCGAGGAGGCGGGCGAACCTGGACTTGAGCATGCGGATTCCCCGATCGTGGGAGGGAAGGGCTGGGATTGCCGTGCCGGTTTCCGTGCGTGCGTGCGTGCCGGGCGCGGATGGCGCCGTGGTCGGGCACGGGATTCAGCGAACCGGATGACGTGCACGCCGTCGAATGATTCGATTCCGTTCGAAGACGATCGCGCTGCGGGAGGTTTTCGTGATCCGGATCAACCTGGGCGCGCGCGGTCTGGGCATGGTCAGGTTCGCCCTGTCACCCTTGGACGCGACGAATGATCTGCTCTTCGCCCTCAGCAAGTCGCCGCACCTGCTGGACGCGACCTGGCGAACCCAAGCCGTGCAAGCACTGTCGGAGCATCGGCTGGGTCTGTTGGCCGTAGTCGCCGGCGGCGGCCCGCTCGGCTACGCCCCGGACTTCTTACGGCCCGAACCGGCCGGATTCCAGGTCTGTCCGGACAGCGCGCTGCACCAGGTGGCCACCACACCGGCGGAGCGGGTCCGCTACGAGATGACGGGGGCCGTCGGCGGCCACGCATGGGACCAGAGCGTGGCCCGCAGGCCGCCCCGGATGCTCCTAGAGGCCATGGACCGGGGCGAGGAGTACCTGGCCCAGCGGATGGCCGTGGAACTCGAGCAGTTCTGGCATGCCGTCCTCGCGCCGCACTGGCCCGGTATGCGCGCCCGGCTGGAAGGCGATGTCGCCACCCGGGCTTCCGCGATCGCCCGGCACGGGATCGCGGATGCCGTCAACAATCTCGCCCCCAATCTGCATTGGGACGGTGGCGCGCTGAACGTGGGCCTTTCCGCCACCAGTTCCCACCGACTGAGTCTCGACGCCGACGGCACGATCCTCGTACCCAGCCTCTTCGCTCGCAGGGCGATCTTCTGCGCGGCCGAACCCCCGGGTGCGCCGGCTCCCCGCACGCCCCTGATCGTTTATCCGGCCGTGCCCGGCGACTGTCTCCCGCCCACGAGCAGCGAAGAACTGATCGGTACGACGCGCTTGCGACTACTGGCCGAACTCATCCAGCCCCGCGCCACCGGAGAGCTCGCCGGCCTCCTGCACCTGAGCCCCGCGACCGTCTCCTACCACCTGCAGATCCTCCACCGCGCGGGGCTCGTGCAACGCACCCGCCGATCGCGGACCGTCCTGTACCAAAGGCTCGCGGCGAAGCCCGGCTACACCGGTGGCCTCGGATGACCTGATCCCCGTGCCCCGGCGGAGGGCCGCCGGGGCACAGGGGATGGGGTCAGGCGACGAAGTGGTCGAACTCGCCGGCCTTGGCACCACGGATCCAGGCATCGAGCTTGGTGCGGGTGGTGGTGACGACGGTGGTTGGGGCGTCGGACTCGCGGATGTGGACGAGGTCGCCGTCGGAGGC
Organism: Kitasatospora sp. NPDC033851; assembly: GCF_055576085.1. Lineage (NCBI taxonomy): Bacteria > Bacillati > Actinomycetota > Actinomycetes > Kitasatosporales > Streptomycetaceae > Kitasatospora > Kitasatospora sp. NPDC033851. The sequence continues at coordinate 65,031 of NZ_JBVIRL010000029.1, forward strand.
GATCTCTACGCAGTTGGCCTGGTCGCCGCTGAAGCTCGACTTCTGCCAATTGAGCTGGCTCATGGTCACCTTCCTTGGACCTTGTAACGGATGTGCTGGATCAAGCCCATCGAGTCACGATAGGTGGCGGATGGTGCCGGCGTGGAAGCGGATAGGGGAGGAAGCGCCAGGCCCCTGATCCGGTCGAACTTCTGGTCAAACGCTGCCACGGACTCAGGATCTCCTACGAAGGTAGAGCCATGCGGGTGTTCGAGCAGAACCGTGTGGAGCCGGCTGTGCTGTCCTCGGACAAGCATGAACGGGGTATCGGTCGACGCATAGGTAGTGCAGTCGAACGGAAAAATCTGGATCGTCACGTTGGGCAGCCGACTCATCTCGATCAGATGGGTCAGCTGGTCGCGCATGACGGTCGGACCCCCGTACATCATGTGCAGGGCTGCCTCGTGGATCACTGCACGGAGCGGACGGGCGTTCTCGCGTGTCAGTAGCGCCTGGCGCTGGAGGCGAAATTCGACCTTCCTCTCGCTGTATCCGAGGATGACCTCGCTGTATGCCTTGGTCTGCAGGAGGCCAGGGATCAGAAGAGTCTCGTAGCTATCCAGGCTCGTGGCGCTCGCTTCCACCTCGGCCAGATCGAGGGCTGGAACGGTCACGTCGTGCTTGTACTCGGTCCACCAACCTTTCCCCGGGCTCTCGCTCATGGCGACGAGGCCGGCGCGGTACTCGGGGTCCGTGATGTTGCAGAGGTCGAGCCAGGCATTCAATCGCTCAAGATTGAGGCCAAGCCTGCCCGCTTCGGTGTGGCTGATGTTCGGGCCCTTCACGCCCAAGGCCTCGCCGATCTCCAAGGCTGAGAGGCCTGCCGCGTCTCGAACACGGCGAAGCTCCTCGCCGAAACGCCGCTGTCGTTCGCTGATCCCAGTCCTGAACCCCATGGACATGCCCTTCCCGCGATCTATGCCTACGCAAAGTGTAGAGGCATGTGCGGAACGTGTTGCAGAGTTGAGGCGGATTCATCTACAGTCCAATAACGCATCGTCAGCAGTGCCTGTCTGCACGGCACTCCTCTGCACCGCTGGGAGATTCCCCATGTGTGACCCCATGCTCAACACCCCCTCCCTCACCGTCTCGCGCGAGGTGTTGCGCGACGCCATGGTGCGCGCCGGGTACTCGGACCCCTCCATCGGGGACGCCGAACTCGCGCTCATGGAACTGATCGTGAACGCCTGGCGGCACGGGCTGACCGACTCGCCCGTCGTCACGGTCGTGTACTCCGACAGGACCCTCCGCGTCACGGTCGCCGACCGGAGCTCCGAGCTGCCGCAGCGTCAGAAGCCGACCGAACTCGCCGAGTCCGGGCGTGGACTGCAGCTGGTCGAGGCATTCACCCACCGGTGGGGCGTCGAGCCGCAGAAGTTGGGCAAGCGGGTCTGGTTCGAGTTGGACGGCGTCGCGTGAACGCGCTCCACCCGATCCACCCGGCCGATCCGGCCCTGGGGCATCTCGCCGGTCGGGACATCACCGAACTGATCGTGGAACTCCGCACCGAGGGGCGCGAGTTCGGTTTGCTCTGGCCGTCCGCCAAGCCTGGGGAGACCATTCTGGACGGCCGGGTCCTCGTCTCCCTCGGCAATGTTCCGGCCAGCACCGTCATCAATCTCCTGGCGCTGCTGCGCGAGTTCAAGCGCCACCGGGGGTAAGGCGCTCAGGCCGCCGCGAGTTCGCGGACCGTCGTGGCGATGGTGGCGAAGTCCTTGCGCAGGATCTTGGAGTGGTTGCTCGGGACCTTCGCGCTGACCTTGATGTTCGGGTTGCGGGCGAGCACCGGGTCGAGGCCGGCGCGGATGCCCTCCATCACCTTCGCGTCCCCGCCCAGATTGCCGCCGGTGGCGAGGACGTACCGGGTCGGTACGGCGACGCGGTCGAAGACCGGGTCGAGGAGGGCGGGCGCGCAGAGTTCGTTGAGTTCGATGTTGATCTCGGCGTGCTGGGTGGCGCTCATCCGGGCGGCCAGGCCGATGCGGCGGCAGATCGGAAAGAGTGGGCTCAGGAGCCGGAACAGCTTGCGGATCCGGGCCCTCGTGGCGTCGTCCAGCCACTCGTGCGCCATCGCGCCGTCCACGGAGACCACCGCCGCCACGCGGTCGGGGTGCCGGGCGGCCCAGTGGATGGCGAGCATGGCGCCGTAGGACCAGCCGACCAGGATCGGCCGCTCGATTCCCCGCGCGGCGAGGACGGCGTCGAGGCTGCGGACGGACGATTCGAAGGAGTAGTCGGAGGAGGTCCCGGACTTGCCGCGGGCGCGTTCGTCGAAGGTGATGTGCCGGTAGCCGTCGCCGAGTTCGGCGATGACGTGCTTCCAGTGCGACTGGTCGGCGTAGGAGCCGTTGAGGTAGACGATCGCCTGGCCGGGGCCGCCGGTGTCGGTCACGGCGAGGGCGGTGTCGTCGACCGGGACCCTGCCGGTCCAGGAGGAGTGCTTGATGCTCATGGCGTCCCTTTCCGGGGTTCGGGGGCTCAGAGGCTGCGGGCGGTGATGTCGCCCTGGGAGGTGGTGGCGCGGATGTCGAGTCCGGTGGTGCCGTCGTTGCGCAGGGCGTTGCTGATGCGGCCGTAGGCAGTGGCGGCGTCCAGGGCGGCGGAGACTCCGGGAGCGGCGCCGACGGTGATGTTGCCGGACTGGGTGCTGAGCACGACGGTTCCGCGCACGGCCTGGGTGATGCGGATGTCGCCGCGGGCGGCGGTGATCTCGGCGGGGCCGTTGAGTCGGCCGATCTCGATGTCGCCGTCAGTGGCGGTGAGGCGGACGCTCTCGGCCTCGTCGATCTTGATCTGGCGGTAGGCGCCGTCGAAGGCGAGGTCCCCGAGGCGGCCGACGACGCGCAGCTCGCTGGCGGCGGCCTTGCCCTCGACGCGGGAGCCGGCCGGCAGCTGGACGGTGACCTCGACCGAGCCGGCGCCGAAGAGCCCGCCGGTTTCGGGGGCCTGGATCCGCAGGACGCCAGCGGCGTAGGAGGCGGTGGTCTGCTCGGCGGTCTGGACGTCGCGGTTCTTGGCCGGGTTGGCGGGCCGGATCTCGACGGTGGTGTCGGTGCGGTCGGTGGCGATGAGCTGGACGCGGCCGGCCGGGATGTCGAGGACGGCGGTGATCGCGGCGGGGGTGTCGAACTTCTGCATCGTGCTCTCCTTCGTGAGGCGGCGGGCGCTCCGTGCGCCCGCCGTTTCTGACGATGGAAAAGCTACGTTGCGTTCGATGATCAGGCAACGCACTCGTTGCGCAAAATATGCATCGCTGCAGGTAGTTGCCGGGAAATCATTGCAATAGGCCTGCAGCTAACGCAACGTCATGCGTCTTCTTCATTGCAATGGCGTGAGGATGAACGCTATACGGGCTCCAGTCGCAGCCGCCGGAACGGCCAGGGGGCCGGTTCGGCGGGGCCGAACCAGACGCGGACGTCCTCGCCGGTGCGGACGGGCAGGGCGGGGAAGCCGTTCTCGGCGTGTTCGGTGCGGTGCAACGCGTGGGCCGGGGCGAGGTGCCGGGCGGCGTAGGCGTCAAAGGCGGCCGCGTCGGCGGGGTGGCAGACGGTGGCGAGCACCTCGCGCGCGCCCGGACGCGGGGCGAAGCCGGGGCCGCGCAGCAGCAGGACGTCATCGCTGTCGACCATGGTGGCGTTGGCCGCCTCGCGGTGCTCCCGCCAGACCGGGCCGTAGTAGAAGGCCTCCAGCGCGCGGCGGCGCTCGGACATGGAGGGGAAGGCTCGCAGCCAGACGAAGCGGTCCGGGTCGTCCAGGTCGCGGAAGCGGCCGCCGACGGCGATGCCGACCGCCTCCTGTCCGGTCACGAACTCGCGTTCGAAGAGCTCGATCAGGGTCTCCCGGGCGCCGGGGCGCAGGGTGTACTGGCGCAGTTCGACGATGCTCATGCGTCGAGACCGTCGAGACCGTCGAGACCGTCGAGACCGCCGAGGTCGCCGAGGCCGCCCACGGCCGGTCCGGTACGGGTGAAGTCCATGGTCCAGTTGTGCTCCCAGGTGCGGCCGCCGTCGGCGGAGAACTCCTGCTCCCAGCGGGCGGCGTCCGGGCCGAGCCGGTGCCAGGTGAAGTGCACCCGGATCGGGCGGCCGGCGTAGGTGTCCTCGCCGTGGAAGTCGCCTCGGTCGCTGGTGAAGCCGCCGACCACCGGGGGATCCAGCTGTCCGGTCCGACTGTCGGACCAGTAGATCGACCACTGCTCCGTCTCGCGGTCGAAGAGCCGCAGGGTCACGCCCTGGCGGCCCAGGGTGGGGAAGGTGATCTCCTCGATGTTCCCCGCGCCCCCGAACAGCGGCCGGACCACCGTGTGACCGGGGAACTCCTCCCAGGTGCCGTTGTCCGCGTCGGCGAGCGGGGTGGTGAGGCGGCGGTTGGCCACGCTCCAGGAGCCGTGAAAGAAGTCGAAGTCGTCCATGCGCCGCAGGTTAGGGGCACTCCACTGACACCCACTGTCAGTGGAACCAGGGGATACTGGGCGGCATGCGCGCGAGTCGGCTGGTCACCCTGCTCCTGCTGCTCCAGAACCGGGGCCGGATGACGGCCGAGCAGCTGGCCGGGGAGCTGGAGGTCTCGGTCCGTACGGTCTACCGGGACGTCCAGGCGCTCGCCGCCGCCGGCATCCCGCTGTACGGCGACGCCGGACACGCCGGCGGCTACCGGCTGGTCGACGGCTACCGCACCCGCCTCACCGGGCTGACCGCCGACGAGGCGCAGGCCGCCTTCCTCGCCGCGCTCCCGGGCACGGCCGCCGAACTCGGACTCGGCGAGGCGCTCGCCGCCGCCCAGCTCAAGCTGAGGGCCGCTCTTCCGGCCGAGCTGCGCGAGCAGGCCGGGCGGATCCAGGAGCGCTTCCTGCTCGACGCCCCGGGCTGGTACGGCGACGCGGACGACACCCCACACCTGGCCGCCGTCGCCGCAGCGGTGTGGGCGCGGCGGGCGGTGGTCCTGCGGTACCGGCGCTGGCGGGCGCCGGAGGAGGTCGAGCGGCGGGTGGAGCCGTACGGGCTGGTGCTCAAGGCCGGGCGCTGGTACCTGGTCGCCGGCGGGCCGTCCGGGATGCGGACCTACCGCGTCGACCAGATCATCGAACTCGCCATGACCGAGCAGGAGTTCGAAGCCCAGGGCGACTTCGACCTCGCCTCGCACTGGGCGGCCTACCTCGCCGACTTCCGGGCCCGGCTGCACACCGGCGAGGCGCTGGTCCGGCTCACCCCGGAGGGCGCCCGCCGCCTCGGCGTGACACCCACGGACGACGGTTGGACGGAGGCCCGGGTGCCCATCGAGTCGGTCGACCACGCGCACGGCGAGTTCCTGCGGCTCGGCGCCGACGTCGAGGTACTGGAACCGGCCGAACTTCGCGACCGCGTCGCCGCGACGGTACGGGCACTGGCCGCCCGCTATCCGGGGTGATCCTCAGGCGACGAAGTGGTCGAACTCGCCGGCCTTGGCGCCCCGGACCCAGGCGTCGAACTTGACGCGGGTGGTGGTGACGATGTGGGTGGGGTTGTTCGATTCGCGGATGTAGACGAGGTCGCCGTCGGAGGCGATCTCCAGGTAGTTGGCTTGGTCGCCGCTGGTGCTGGACCTCTGCCACTCAAGGTGTTCCACGGTTGCCTTCCTCGGGTCCTGTGGTGGACGTGCTGACAATATCCGCGAGCAGAGCGGCATGGGATTGGGAAGCCACTACGGTTTACCCGGACATCACACGGCGGCGGGGGTTGTCGATGCAGGGCGCGGTGATCGGTGGGCGCTACCGGATGGGCGAGCGCATCGGGTCGGGCGGCATGGGCGAAATCTGGAGCGCCCACGACACCAGGCTGGCCCGGGATGTCGCCGTCAAGCTGATCCTGCCGCGCTTCGACGGCATGGACGACAGTGCGGAGCAGGCCCGCTTCCAGCGGGAGGCGCGGCTCACCGCCCGGCTCCACCATCCGAACATCGTCGGTGTCCACGATTGCGGGATCCACCTGGAGGCCGGGCTGCCGATGCCTTTCGTGGTCATGGACCTCCTCGCCGGGCAGTCGCTCGCCGCGCTGCTGAAGTCCGGCCGGCGTCCTGGCGTCGCGGAAGTCGTGGACTGGGGCATGCAGGTCTGCGGGGCGCTGGCTGTGGCGCACCGCGAGGGCGTCGTGCACCGCGACATCAAGCCCGCCAACCTCTTCCTCACCCGCCGTGTCGACGGTACCGAGGCTGTCGTCGTCCTCGACTTCGGCATCGCGGCCTACCTGCAGGGGAACCACACCCAGCTCACCCCCGACGGATACATGATCGGCACCGCCGCCTACATGGCCCCCGAGCAGGCCAGGCGCGAGAGCGTCGACGGCCGTGCGGACCTGTACGCGCTCGGCTGTGTGCTGTACGAACTCCTCACTGGTGCGCCGCCGTTCGGCATCCATGCGAATCCGGGTGCCCTCGCGGCCGCCCACATGTACGAGCCGCCCGTGCCGCTGCGGCAGCACCGGCCCGACCTGCCCCACGGCCTCGACCGGTTACTGCTCCAGCTCCTCGCGAAGAGCCCGGCCGGCCGCCCCCCGTCGGCGCTCGCTGCCGCCGAGGCCCTCGCGGGCGCCACCGACGACCGGCTCCCCACCGCGGGGGAACTGACCGCGACTTACGACCTGGCCAATTCCCTCGGTCGGCTGGGGCGCCACGGGGAGGCGGCGGCGTTGCTGGACGGGTTGGCGGCGGACCGTGCTCGCGTCCTGGGCGCCGACCACCCGGACACCATCAAGGCTCGGCACAACCGCGCGTACAACCTGGGTGAGGCGGGGCGCCACCTGGAGGCGGCGGCGCTGCTGGAGCGGGTGGTGGCCGACCGGGCGCGCGTCCTGGGTCCTGATCATCCGCACACGCTCACGGCCCGCCACAACCAGGCCTACTACTTGGGTCAGGCAGGGCAGCATGCTCGGGCGGCGGCGCTGCTGGAAGGGGTGGTGGCCGACCGGGCGCGTGTCCTGGGTCCTGATCATCCGCACACGCTCACGGCCCGCCACAACCACGCGTGCAACCTGGGCGAGGCGGGGCGCCACCTGGAGGCGGCCGGTCTGCTGGAGCGGGTGGCGGCCGACCGGGCGCGCGTCCTGGGTCCGTCCCATCGGCTCACGGTCATGTCCCGCAGGAGCCATGCGGTCTACGCCGAGCGGATCGGGCGGTTCGGTTGACCGTCGGCCCGATCGGCCTCGTCAACCGGCCGTCGGTCGACTGCCGCGGCGGCATCGTTTCGGTCATGTCAATTCGTGCGAGTCGTTGTGCTATTCCATTGGGGTGTCAGTCGTTCCTACACTGAAGCCCCGCCGCACGGGGGCTGCGGGAGGCAGGTTGCCGACGGGCCCGGGGGAGGCGCGTGTGACTGACCGGGGCTGGGACGAGGACGACACCCGGCCGTACTTCTTCCTCTCCTACGCGCACACCCCGAAAGCCGGTGCGCGTGGCGCCGGCGACCCGAACCACTGGGTCCGGCAGCTGTACCGGGACCTCTGCGAGGCGGTGCTCCAGCTGACCACCGCCCCGGACGGGGTGCCGGTGGGCTTCATGGACGAGTCCATGCACCAGGGCGAGTTGTGGGCCGATCGGCTGTCCGACGAGTTGGCGAGCTGCCGGGTGTTCGTCCCGCTGTACTCCCCCCGGTACTTCAACAGCGTGCCGTGCGGTCAGGAATGGCACGCCTTCACCCGCCGTCCGGTCTATCCGGCGAACCTCGACTCGGAGCGCACCAGCGGCATCGTCCCGGTGCTGTGGGCGCCGATGAGCCGTTACCGGCTGCCGAAGGTGGCCAGTGAACTCCAGTTCAACCACGCGAGTTTCGGGCCCGACTACGCCACCGAGGGCCTGTACGCGCTGATGAAGCTCACCTACTTCCGTTCCGCGTACGAGCTGGCCGTGCACCGCCTGGCGGCCCGGATCGTGCAGGTGGCGGAGGAGACGGTGATCCCCGTCGGGCGGCGTCTCGAATTCAACACCCTCCCCAGTGCGTTCAATGTGACCGCCCCGACCAGGCAGCTGCGGATCTCGGTACTCGCCTACCACCAGGGCGAGTTGCCGGATGGCCGCAACCCCGACTACTACGGCGAGCGGCGCACCGACTGGCATCCGTACCGGCCGGTCGGCTCGCCCATCGCGCAGCACGCGGTGCGGCTGGCACGGCAGTTGGGGTTCCAGCCGACCGTGCACGAGTTCGACGACGAGGCCGCGTCGATCATCGAGGGCAACGCCGAGGCCCCCGGCCTGCTGCTGCTCGACCGGTGGGCGCTGCGCGATCCGCGCCGGCGCGAACTGGTGCGGCGCTTCGACCGCTCGGACGCCACCTGGGTGAGCGTGCTGGAGCCGTGGAACGCCGACGACCCGGAGTGCCAGGAAAGCGCGGGCGAGCTGGGCGACCTGAGCGACGACACGCTGCGCATCACCCGGCGGGCGGGCCGTCCGAGCTTCCTCGGCGCGACCGGCCCGGCCCGCGCGACCGGGCTGCATTCGCTGGAGGACTTCGACGACGCGCTGCCCCGGGCCGCGATGAAGGCCAAGTACGCCTTCGAGGGCCGTACCAGGGCCGAACCGGAGGAACCTCCGCCACCCCGGCCGAGTCTGCGGGACGCGTTCCGGCGCGGGGGAGGCGGGCCAGGGCCGGACGGCTCGGGCGAGGACCCCTTCGCCCAGGACGAGAACAACGGCGGCGACCGGAACAACGGCGGCGACCCGCACCGCGAGCGCGACCGGAACAACGGCGGTGACCCGCACCGCGAGCGCGACCCGTACCGCGAGCACGACCCGTACCGCGACGACGGCGATGACCCCGATGACGGGATGGCGCCCCTGGGAGGACGAGGAAACCGATGACCGAGAACCGCACCAGGAACCTCCGCCTCGGGGGCCTCGCCGCCGCCGATCTGGTCGCCCAGCGCGAGGCCGAGCGGCGGGCCGCGGAGCAGGACCGCAACGGCCGGATCATCACCTTCTACTCGTACAAGGGCGGCACCGGCCGCACCATGGCCCTCGCCAACACCGCGTGGATCCTGGCCGCCAACGGCTTCCGCGTGCTCACCGTGGACTGGGACCTGGAGGCGCCGGGCCTCGCCAAGTTCTTCCACCCCTTCCTCGACCCGGCCTCCCTCGCCGGCACCACCGGGATGATGGACCTGATCGCCGAGTACCGCGAGGAGGCGCTGCGCCCGGTCGAGCACGCCGAGGGCTGGCACCTGGACTTCGCCCGGGTGCACCCGCACGCGCTGTCGCTCACCTGGCCGCACTTCCCGTCCACCGGCAGCCTGGACTTCCTCTCCGCGGGCCAGTTCAACCGGGACTACTCCGAGGCCGTCACCCACCTCGACTGGGACATCTTCTACGACCGCTTCGACGGCGGGCAGTTCTTCGACGCCCTCAAGGCCGACATGGCCAAGCGCTACGACTACGTGCTGATCGACTCCCGCACCGGCCTGTCCGACATCGCCGAGATCTGCACCGTGCAGATGCCCGACGACCTGGTGGTCTGCTTCACCCTGAGCGACCAGTCGATCGACGGTGCCTCCCGGATCGCCCAGCACATCCACGACCGCTACCGCGAGCGCGGCATCCGCATCCTGCCCGTCCCGATGCGCATCGACGAGGGCGAGAAGGAGAAGGCGGACGCGGGCCGGGCGCTCGCCCGGGTCCGCTTCGACGGCCTGCCCGCCGGCTTCAACGGCGAGGAACTCGCCGCGTACTGGGGCTCGGTGGAGATCCCGTACCGGCCGTTCTACGCCTACGAGGAGATCCTCGCGACCTTCGGCGACCAGACCGGCACCCCGACCTCGATGCTGGCCGCCTGCGAGCGGCTGACCTCCATGCTCACCGACGGCCGGGCCCCCGGCCTGCCGCCGATGGACGAGGCGGTCCGGCTGCGCTACGTGGACGCGTTCACCCGCCGCCGCCCGTCCGTCCCGGCCGACCTCTACCTCTCCTACGTCCCCGAGGACCGGATGTGGGCGGACTGGATCGAGTCCGTCCTCACCCGGGCGGGCTTCCGGGTGCTGCCCCGCGACCTCAGCGCCGGCACCGACCCGCGCGAGGAGACCGAGCGCGGCATCGACTCGGCGTTCCGGACGGTCGCCGTGCTCTCGCCCGCCTACCAGCGCTCCCCGCAGGCCCGGGCGCTGTGGGAGTCGGTGGTCAGCTCCGACCCGTCCGGGACCAGGCGCCAGCTGCTGCCCGTCCGGGTCGGGGACGTGCGGCTCACCGCGCCGTTCAGCAACCGCAACCCGGTCGACCTGGTCGGCCGCGACGAGACGCAGTCGATCCAGAGCCTGCTGCGCGCCCTCGGCCGCGGCGACGTCCCGCTCGAGGACGCGCCCAACGGCGGGCCGCGGTTCCCCGGCAGCAAGCCGTCGGTGTGGGACGTCCCGCCGCGCAACCCCTCCTTCACCGGCCGCGCCGCCGTCCTGGAACAGCTGCGCAACCAGCTGCGCGGCGGCATGGCGGCCGTCCTGCCGACCCCGCAGACCCTGTACGGGCTCGGCGGCGTCGGCAAGACCCAGGTGGCGCTGGAGTACGCCCACCGCTTCATGTCCGACTACGACCTGGTCTGGTGGATCGACGCCGAACAGACCGAGCTGGTCGCCCCGGCCCTCGCCGAACTCGCCCGCCGGCTCGGCCTGCGGGTCGGCGACTCGGTGACCGAGGCCGCCGAGGCCGCCCGCGAGGCACTGCGCCGCGGCGTACCCACCTCGCGCTGGCTGCTGATCTTCGACAACGCCGACGAACCCGCCGAGATCCGCCGCTTCTTCCCCGGCGGCTCCGGCCACATCCTGGTCACCTCCCGCAACCAGGCCTGGACCGGGCACGCCGAGGCCCTGGAAGTCGACGTCTTCACCCGCGGCGAGAGCGTCGAACACCTGTGCCGACGCGCCCGCAGCCTCTCCCGGCCCGACGCCGACCGGGTCGCCGAAGCCGTCGGCGACCTGCCGCTCGCCGTCGAGGTGGCCGCCGCCTGGCTGGACACCACCGGCACCCCGGTGGAGACCTACGTCACCCAGCTGCACGCCGAAGCCGCCCGCGCACTCGCCGTCGGCCGCCCCGCCGACTACCCCACCCCGGTCGCCGCGACCTGGAACGTCTCCATCGGACGGCTGCGCCAGCAGTCCCCGGCAGCGGTGCGACTGCTGCAACTGTGCGCGTTCTTCGCACCCGAGCCGATCTCGATGAACCTCTTCTACAGCGACCAGATGATCCGGGCGCTGGTGAAGTACGACGCCGACCTCAGCGACAAGTTCATGCTGGGCAAGGTCATCCAGGCGATCGGCCGGTACGCGCTGGCCAAGGTCGACGCCGGCAGCAACAGTTTCCAGGTGCACCGCCTGGTCCAGGCGGTGATCCGGGCCGGCATGACCGCCGACGAGCAGGAGATCGCCGTCCACGAGGTGCACCGCATCCTCACCGGCGCCCGACCCGTCCTCGGCGACACCGACGACCCGGCCAACTGGCCCGCCTTCGACGAGATCTGGCCACACCTGTCGCCGTCCAGGGCCCACAACTGCGACGAGGCCGACACCCGCCAGCTGCTCATCGACCGGGTCCGCTACCTGTGGAAGCGCGGCGAACTCGACCGCGCCCGCGACCTCGGCCACGCCCTCGACGCGGAGTGGACCAGCAAACTCGGCGAGGACGACCGGCAGACCCTGCTGCTGCGCTTCCAGCTCGCCAACGTGCTGCGCTCCCAAGGCAACTACGCCGAGGCGCTGGCCCTGGACGAGTCCACCCTGGAACGCCAGCAGGCGCTGCTCGGCGAGCACCACCCGTACACCCTGATGACGGCCGGCTCGCTAGGCGCCGACCGCCGGGCCCTCGGCCGGTTCCAGGCCGCACTCGACCTCGACCGCGAAATCCTCGACCAGTTCCGCGAGTTGTTCGGCGACGACAACCCGCGCACGCTCTCCATGGCGAACAACCTGGCGATCGACTACCGCCTGGTCGGCGACAGCGAGGCCGCCCGCGAACTCGACCAGGAGACCCTCGACCGGCGCACCGCCGTCCTCGGCCCCAAACACCCCTACACCCTGTCCACCAAGTCCAACCTGGCCCGCGACCTGCGCGAACTCGGCGACTACCGGGGCTCGGTGGACCTGCTGCAGGAAGTCACCTCCGACCTCGGCGACGTCCTCGACCCGGACCTCCCGGAGAACCTGCGCAACGCCAAGTCGCTGGCCGTCTCGCTGCGCCGCATCGGCCAGCTCGCCGAGGCCCGCCGGATCACCAAGGAGACCTACGAGCGCTACCTGGAGCGCTACGGCGCCGACGCCCCCGACGCCCTCGCCTGCGCGCTCAACCTGGCCGCCGACCACAGCGCCTCCGGCGACAAGGAAGCCGCCCGCGACCTCTGCTCCACCGTCTTCGAAGGCCACCGGAGGCTGTTCGGCGACGAACACCCGTTCACCCTGGCCTGCGCCAACAACCTCGGCATCTACCTGCGCGGCAGCGGCGACGTCCAGGGCGCCATCGAGCGCGGCCGGCTCACCGTCGAGGGACTGACCCGCTCGGTCGGACCGGAACACCCCTACACCCTCAACGCGATGATCAACCTGGCCAACGCCTACGGCGACGACGGGCAACTGGCGCTCGCCGAACAGCTCGGCCGGGCCGCCCACCAAGGGCTGTGCGAGCGCTACTCGGGGCAGCACCCGGACGCGGTGGCCTGCGAAGCCAACCTGGCCGTCACCCTGCGGACGGCCGGCCGGCACACCCAGGCCGCCGAGCTGCGGTCGCGATCGATCGCCGAGCTGATCCGGCAGTTCGGCGAGGAGCACCCCAACACGGTGTCGGCGCGCGGCTGGAAGCGGATCAACCGCGACCTGGAGCCGCAGCCGGTGTGAGTCCGCTCCGGACAGGGGCGGGGTACGCTGCCGAGCCATGGCCACCACCCCGCCCCCGGTCCTGGTCACCCGGCGCCTGGCGCCCGGTGTCATCGAACGGCTCACCGCCCGCCACGCCGTCACCCGCCACGACTCCGACCAGGCGATGGACCGGGCCGAGCTGCTCGCCGCCGTCCGCGGCCGGCAGGCCGTGCTCACCACCCTGGACGACCGGGTCGACGGCGAGTTCCTCGACGCGGCCGGCCCCGGGCTGCGGATCGTCGCCAACCACGCGGTCGGCTACCACAACGTCGACCTGGCCGCCTGCGCCGAGCGCGGGGTGCTGGTCTCCCACACCCCCGGCGTGCTCACCACCGCCACCGCCGACATGGCCTGGGCCCTGCTGCTGGCCGCCACCCGCCGCCTCGGCGAGGGCGAACGCCTGCTGCGCTCCGGCACGCCCTGGACCTGGGCGCCCACCTTCCTGCTCGGCCTGGAACTGGCCGGCACCCCGCTCGGCGTGCTCGGCATGGGCCGGATCGGCCAGGCGGTCGCCCGCCGGGCCCGCGCCTTCGACATGCCGGTCAGCTACCACAACCGCCGCGAACTGCCGCCCGAGCAGGCCGAGGGCGCCGACTGGAAGCCGTTGGAGGACCTGCTCGCCACCTCCACCGTGCTGGTCGTCACCTGCCCGCTCGGCGACGCCACCCGGCACCTGCTGGACGCCCGCCGGCTGGCCCTGCTGCCGCACGGCGCGGTGGTCGTCAGCATGACCGCCGGCGTGGTGGACGAGGAGGCGCTGGCCGCCGCGCTGGAGTCCGGCGCACTGTTCGCCGCCGCCGTCGACAACTTCGAGCACGAGCCCGCCGTCCCGTCCGCGCTGCTCGCCCAGGAGCGCGCGGTCCTGGCCCCGCACCTGGGCAGCGCCACCGTCGCCACCCGACAGGCGATGGGCGGCCTGGCGGTGGACAACATCCTGGCAGTGCTCGACGGCGAACCGCCGGTCACCCCGGTGCGGCCCTGAGCCGGTAGGGCTAACCCGCTGCCCAGGCCAGGGCGGTGGTCATCACCCGGAAGGCTCCGAAGTGCGCGGCGCCGGGTTCCAGGAAGAGCTCGGCGTCCGGGATGTGGTCGGCCAGCCAGCGGGAGTGGTCGACCGGGGAGAACTGGTCGTCGGCGCCGTGCCAGAGCCAGGTCGGCACCCGGACGGACCCGACGTCGAAGCCCCAGTCGGCGGTGAAGGCCAGCACGTCGTCGATCCAGCCGTCCGCGCCGTGCCGGAACGCCTCCCGGTAGTTGCTCTGCAGCATCCGCCGCAGTCCGCTGTCGGCCACCACCGCCCGGTCGGCGGGGGAGAGTTCGGTGCGCAGCCCGTTCAGCAGCCGGACCGGGTCGTCCTTGATCTGCCGGGAGCGGAACTCCATCGCGTCGGCGATCCGGCCGTGTCCGCGCTCGGCCTCCTGGTACGCGCGGACGTTGGACGGGGTCATCCCCGCGTACCAGTCCAGGCCGGCCGCGTCGCGCGGCGCGAGGCCCACCAGGACCGCGACCCGGCTGACCCGCTCCGGCAGCAGCGCGGCGCAGGCCAGCGCGTGCGGGCCGCCGCCGGAGCGGCCGAGCACCGCGAAGCTGTCCAGCCCGAACTCGTCCGCGATGGCCCGTACATCGGCCGCCGCCGCGTTCACCCGGCGGCCGAACAGCCGGGTCGAGTCGCCGTAGCCGGGCCGGTCGTACGAGATCAGCCGCACGCCCAGCCGGTACAGCACGGTGCTGCGCGGGTGCGGGCCGACCCGGCTGCCGGGCATGCCGTGCAGCAGGAACACCGGTCGGCCGCGTGGGTCGCCGAGGGACTCGACCGCGAGGGCGCGGTCGTCCGCGGTCTTGACCATCCGTAACGACACCTGCGGCCTCCTCAGTGTTCCCGGTCGATTCGGTGCTCCGGGGCGGGTCGGTGCTCCGGGTCGGTCCCCTGCCCCCGGTGGTGCTCGTGCTCCCGGTGGTCCTCGTCCTCCCGGTCGTTCTCGTCCTCCCGGTCGGTGGTGGTGCGGACCTCTCGGCGGGCCTGCCAGGTGGTGTGCTCGCGGGAGATCGCGTCCTCGGCGTCCCGGGCCAGCCGGGCCCAGATCTCCTCGGCCTCCGGCGCGTCGAGGTCCAGCTCGGCGAGTTGGCGCTGGATCTGGGCCAGCTCCTCGGCGGCCAGCGCGTACGCGGCGGCCAGCGGCCGGTACTGGCGCAGTTGTGCCCAGGCGGTGACCGAGGCGGCCACCGCCGAGACGGTGCCCAGCGCGTCGTAGGTGAACGCGCCGAGCGCCCGCAGCAGCGCGAGCACCAGCCCGAGCGCGGGCAGCAGCACGCCCAGCACCCCGGCCCAGTGGCCGGTCCGGGCGCAGTAGCGGGCCTTGGCGCGGTACCAGTCGTGCTGCACCTGGATCCGCTCGCCCAGGTACACCTCGCGGCGCACCGCCAGCGGCTGCTCGCGCAGGTCGCGCATCGCCGCGGTGATCTCCGCCGCGCTCCCGGCCTCGCTCCCCGTCCCGCTCCCGGCCCCGCTTCCCGGCACGGCCACCGGGCTGTCCCGGAAGGCGCCGAGCACCCGGCCGAGCTGGAAGCGGTACAGGCCCTCGGCGTCCGGCAGGGTGCGCGGCGGCGGCTGGTAGGCGTCGGCCCGGACGGCGTACTTCCAGACCAGGGTCTTCACCGACTCGGCGGCCGCCCGGCCTTCGTACCAGAGGCCCTGCGGGTTCTGCCGGCTGATCACCACCGCCAGCGCGACCGCGCCGAGGTAGGCGCCGGCGGCCGGCCAGGCCCAGGGCTCGCCGTCGGCCGAGCCGGTCGCGGCGGCGACCACCAGCAGGACCAGCTCCCAGGCGGAGAGCAGCACCGAGCGCCGCTGGCCGCGCAGCGAGGCCGCGTCGGCGGCCCAGAAGAACTCGGGCAGTAGGTCCCGCTCGCGCACCCAGCCGGTTCGTCCCGCACCAGACGCCATGTTCGGCCCCCACCCGTCGCTCCGGTCGCACCGCTCTCCTGCCCCGGGCGGCTTCCCGGTACGCCTGGCGCGGCCGGGGGTGGCCCGCAATGGCCGGGAAGGCCCGGTGGATTGTCCGGGACTCCCCGTGTTCGTTCCGGTACCGAGCGTGCGCGGCACCCCGGGGCTCGGTGGGTGCGGCTCAGTAGGTGTAGAGGACCCGCTCGGCGTTGTCGGCCATCTGCCGGGTGTTCCACTCGGTGCCGCCCGGGACGTTGCCGGAGCGGAACAGCGGCGGGGCGGGGGCGTCCCCGGCGGCCGCCCGGTCGGCGAGCCGGCCGACCGCCGAGGCGACCACGGCCTGCATCAGTGCGCTGGTCACGATGGTGGAGACCGGGCCGAAGGTGGTCTCGGCGCCCGGGTGGGTCAGCTCGCCGTCGCCGACCGCGATCTTGCTGTCCAGCACCACGTCGCAGTGGTCCTTCAGGTAGGTGCCGGAGGGGTGGGCGGAGGGCACCTCCTCCGGGTAGGCCAGCGAGGTCACCCCGATCACCTTCAGGCCGAGGTCCCGGGCGTACCGGGCCAGCTCGACCGGCATGACCTGGCGGCCGGACAGCGAGATCACGAACAGCAGGTCGCCGGTGGTCGCCGGGGTCAGGTCCAGGGTCGCGGTGGCCAGCCCGGAGACCCGCTCCAGGGCGCTGGACAGGGGAGCGGGCATCACCGTCACCCCGGTCGTCCCGGGCACGTTCAGCAGGTTCATCGGGACCAGCCCGCCGGCCCGGTAGACCACGTCCTGGGCCGGCAGCGAGGAATGTCCGGCACCGAAGGTGAAGACCCGGCGGCCCTCGGTCATCGCCTCCGCCAGCAGCGCGGCGGCGGCCTCGACGGTGTCGGCCTCCTCCTCGCGCACCCGCTGGAGGTGGGCGATCGCGGCGTCGAAGTACCTGCCGACCAGGTCGTTCATCGGGTGCCTCCGCTCTCTGCCGGTGAGGGAGCCGGCCGGGTGGGGCGGTCCTGGTGGTCCAGACCGCCGGTGGAGAAAGCTACGGCCAGCACGGTCGCGTCCCGGCCGTACCGCTGTCAACAGGAACGAAATCCCGTGCCCGAAGCCCCCGGGCGGCCCCGGTTGTCGCCTCGGTACGTCAGAATTGGCGATGAGGACACCGAAGAACGGAGCCAGCGGCGATGTCTGGGCTGATCGACACCACTGAGATGTACCTTCGCACCATCCTGGAGCTGGAGGAGGAGGGCATCGTCCCGATGCGCGCCCGGATCGCGGAGCGCCTGGAACAGAGCGGTCCCACGGTCAGCCAGACGGTCGGCCGGATGGAGCGCGACGGCCTGCTCCAGGTTGCCGGGGACCGTCACCTCGAACTCACCGAGGACGGCCGCCGTCTCGCGGTGCGCGTCATGCGCAAACACCGCATCGCGGAGTGCCTGCTGGTCGACGTGATCGGCCTGGAGTGGGAGCAGGTGCACGAGGAGGCGTGCCGCTGGGAGCACGTGATGAGCGAGACGGTCGAGCGCAAGGTGCTCGCCATGCTCGGCCACCCCACCCAGTCCCCGTACGGCAACCCGATCCCGGGCCTGGACGAGCTGGGTGACACCAAGGCCGAGGGCGAGGGCTTCGACGCCGGGCTCGTCCCGCTGGACACCGTCAAGCCGGGCGAGGCCGGGGCCGACGTGGTGGTCCGCCGGATCGGCGAGCCGATCCAGACCGACAGCGCGCTGATGAGCACCCTGCGCCGGGCCGGCGTCCGGCCGGGTTCCACGGTCAAGGTGAATGTCGGCGTCGGCGGTCTGCTGGTCGGCACCGGGGACACCGCGGCGGAGCTGGGCAAGGACATCGCCCAGCACGTCTTCGTCGCCCAGCCCTGAGGCGCCGACACCGTACGGCCGAGTCGGGCCCGCTGCCTCCCGTGCAGCGGGCCCGACTCGTCCTCCCCGTCCCTCCCTGTTCCCCTCCGCTCCCTCCCTGCTCCCTCCCCGGGTTCCCCTCCGGCGCCTCGCCCGGCTTCCCCGTCCGAGCGCCCCTTCCGGCATCCCCACGCACCGCAATTCCTCCCCTCGGCCGATCATGGCAATCCTTGAGCGCTGTCACTCGTACGAGGGGCTTCTGCGGTTGACCAGCGGGTACACCGAAGCCTTATCCGGACTTGCGCAATCCGGAATCGCGTGGTCGGGGCAGGTGTCATCCGGACGCGCGCCATCCGGACATACATATGACGGGCCCTGCCTCCGGTGGGAGACAAGGCCCGTCACTCGCGCGCGTTGTGTCGCGCGGTGCACGCCCTCGCCCGATAGGCGTAGGGCGGCCGTTCGGGGGAGGTGAACCGGCCGGGGGCGCGGCCCCGCTCAGCCCACCGCCGCCGGCTGGGCGGCCTGCGCGCCGTGGTGGGCGGGCGACTCGCGGCCGCAGGCGTACGCGAGCGGGCTGATCAGCTCGGCGGCGTCGGGCAGCCAGCGGTTGAGCGAGGAGGGGGAGCGGGCCCACTGGGCGTACCCGGTGGAGCCGATCCGGGACGGCGGGGCGACCGTCCAGTCCCCCTCGCCGCGGGCGACCAGGTCCAGCCGGCCGGGCGGCCAGCCGAGCTTGCGGAGCATCTCCGGGAGCTTGGCCGCGACCCCGGGCAGCACCAGGAAGTGCAGCCGACGGCCGATCCGCCCGGGTGCGGCGGGCAGCACCGCCACGGGGCCGAGCTGGAGGTCCATCCGCTCCATCCGGGCCAGCGCCAGGCAGCCGGCCGTCTCCGGCACGTCCAGGACGTCGAAGGAGCGGCCGGTGGGCAGCAGGATCGAGGCCTGGGGCCGCTCGGTCCACCAGCGCCGCACCGCGCCCGGCCCGGCGCTCGCCTTGCGGGCCCAGTCCGCGTCCATCGGGTGGGCGCCCGGCAGCGTGCAGCGCGGGTCGGCGCAGGAGCAGCGGGCGGGCCCGTCGCCGTCGATCAGCCAGGCACCCGGGGCCACCTCCCAGTGGCGGTTCTCGGCGTAGCCGACGGCTTCGATGAGCAGCGGGGGCAGACCGGCGTTCTTGTCCTGGCCGGAGGCGTCGGGGATGTCTTCCACGCGCTGCTCAACTACCGTGTGTGAGCCTGGTTACGGCCCGACGGTGCCCGGTTGGGCGCATCCCGGCAATGTCACCCGTTCCGGTTACTCGACCGAGTTGGGGCGGCCGAGGGCGGGCGCAGCGGGGGCGCACGGGAGCATTTCCCAGGGCGCAAGGGGGGTGCGGATCGTCACCGTGGGTATCCCGCTGGCGTTGCTGATCGCTAACCTGGTGTCAGATTCCTTGGACGGTCGGACAGTCGGCAACAGATCAGCAGAATCGTCGCCCGCCGGCCGGGACCGGAGGGTGTGGGGAGGCGAAGCCCAATGGCCGCGAGACCACTCGTCGCACGACAGCCCAACGAGCGTCTGCAGCAACTGATCCAGGAGGCCAGCTGCTCCAACGCCGGCCTGGCCCGGAGGGTCAACCTCTGCGGTGCCGAGCACGGTCTGGACCTGAGGTACGACAAGACCTCCGTCGCCCGCTGGCTGCGCGGTCAGCAGCCGCGCGGGCAGGCGCCGGCGGTGATCGCCGAGGCCCTGGGCCGCAAGCTCGGCCGCAGCGTGTCGGTCGAGGAGATCGGCATGGCGGACGGCAAGAACCTGAGCTCGGGCATCGGGCTGCAGTTCGCGCCGACGCTGGGCGCCGCCCTGGAGCAGGTCTGCGAGCTCTGGCGCAGCGACGTCGGCCGGCGGGACTTCCTGACCGGGGCGACGGTCGCCGCCTCGGCGCTGGTGGAGCCCAGCCGGGACTGGCTGATCACCCCGCCGGACCCGGTGGTGGCGCGCACCGGCGGCCCCAGGGTCGGCCCGACCGACGTGGCCGCGATCAAGGCGACCACCGCGATGCTGGTCGACCTGGACCACCGATTCGGCAGCGGGCACGTGCGCCCGGTGGTGGTGCACTACCTCAACTCGGTGGTCTCCGGCCTGCTCGGCGGCGCCTACCGGGAGGAGACCGGCCGTCAACTCTTCGCCGCGGTGGCGAGGTTGACCGAACTGGCCGGCTACATGGCGGTGGACACCGGCCAGCCGGGGCTGGCCCAGCGCTACTACATCCAGGCGCTCCGGCTCGCCCAGGCGGCCGACGACCGCGGCTACGGCGGCTACGTGCTGGCCGCCTCGATGAGCCACCTGGCGGCCACCCTCGGCAACCCGCGGGAGATCGCCCAACTCGCCCGTGCCGCCCAGGAGGGTGCCCGGTCGGTGGCCACCCCGACGGCGATGGCGATGTTCTACGCCGCCGAAGCCCGCGGCCACGCCCTCCTCGGCGACGCCCGCTCCTGCGAGGCGGTGTCGGCCAGGGCGCTGGAGATGATGGAGAAGCGCCGCCCGGAGGACGACCCGGACTGGATCGTCCACTTCGACGACGCCTACCTCGCCGACGAGCTGGCCCACTGCCACCGGGACCTGGAACAGGCCGGCCCGGCCGAGCACTACGCCCGCCGGGCGCTCGACCTGCACCCGCCGACCCGGGTCCGGCGCCGCGCGGTGGACCTGGTGCTGCTGGCCACCGCCCAGTTGCAGCAGCGGGACCTGGAACGCGCCTGTGAGACGGGCACCCAGGCGGTCCGGCTGCTGAGCGGGCTGCGCTCCAACCGGGGCGTGGAGTACCTGGACGAGTTCCGGCGCCGGCTGGAGCCCTACCGGGAACAGCGGGTGGTCCGCGAGTTCCACGCCAGGGCGGACGCGGAGGCGGCCTGATCCGGCGGCGGCCGCGGATCGTCTGCGCAGGGAGCGTGACGGAGGTCCCGCCCACGTGGTCACCCGGTGAGGTGAACCGGTAGCGTGGGCGCGACGTCCAAGGAACTGTGATGCTCCCAAGAACCGACGAGATGTGGTCCGCCGTCAGCGCGCGGTCCTGCACAGGTGAGGAATCGCGTTGAGTCAGCGCCGCTCGTACCCCAACTCGGGTGACTTCAACCTGGACGACCTGTTCCGCCCCGAGCCCGGCCAGCCGCCGGGCCAGCAGGGCCAGCCGCAGGGCCAGCAGCAGTTCCCGGGCCAGCCGCAGGGCCAGCAGCAGTTCCCGGGCCAGCCGGGCCAGCAGCAGTTCCCAGGGCAGCCGCAGGGCCACTCCGCGGTGCCGCCGGTGGGGCAGCCGTCCGGGCAGCCGGAGTACCTCGGGGAGGGCGGGCACGCGCTGCCGACCCAGGCCGTGCCCGCGCAGCCGATGCCCGGCCAGCCGATGCCGGGCCAGCCGACGCCCGTGCCCGGGGCCCCGTGGGGTGCGCCGCAGCCCGGGTACGGCGTCCCGCAGGCCGACCCGGCCCCGGAGACCCAGTACCTGCCGCCCTACCCGGCCGGCGACCCGCAGGGGGGCGGCTACCCGGTGCCGCAGGCCCAGCCCGGCTTCCCGCAGCAGCAGCCCGCGCCCGGCTACCAGGCGTACCCGCCGGCCGCGCAGCCCCAGCCGCCCTACCCGGCGCAGGACTACGGCCAGGACCAGCACCAGGGCTACGCCCCGGATCGCGGGCAGGGCTTCGACGCGACCCAGGCCGGCGGGTCGGGGCGCGGCGGTCGCCCGTCCAACAAGCTGATCATCGGCGGGGTGGTGGCGGGCTGCGCGGCGGCCGGCATCCTGGTCGCCGTCCTGATGAGCGGCGGCACCGACACCAAGGACGGCAAGAAGACCACCCCGGTGGCCGCCACCACCACCGGCGTCCCCGGCACGGCGAGCGGGAGCGGCTCCGGCGCCGCCGTCGACCCGGACGTCAAGGCGCAGGCGCAGCCGCTGTCGGACCTGCTGGGCACCGCGAGCGACAGCCGCACCTCGGTGGTCTCCGCGGTCGCCTCGGTGCAGAAGTGCGACAAGCTGCCCGAGTCGCAGCAGGCCCTCACCGCCGCGGCCGGCAAGCGCCGCGAGCTGCAGACCAAGCTGGGCCAGCTGAAGACGGACAAGCTGCCCGGCGGCCAGCAGCTGGTCGAGCAGCTGAACGCGGCGTGGACCGCCTCGGCCCAGGCCGACGACGAGTACGCGGCCTGGGCGCAGGACGCGCAGGCCTCCTGCGACGCGAAGAAGCAGGACAACCAGCACTACAAGAACGCCGTCCAGGCCAGCGGCACCGCGACCACCGCGAAGAAGCAGGCCTCCACGCTCTGGAACACGATCGCCGGCCAGACCGGCCTGCCCAACCGCGGCGACGGCGACCTGTAACCCGGGAGTCGTGGGAGTCCGGGACCCGCGGGACTCGCAGGAGTCGCGGGGGGCAGCCGAGCCGCGGGAGACGCCGGACGGACCGAATCGGGGCGGGCCGCGACGGGCCCGCCCCTCGCGTCACGCCGGCGGACGGCCCCCGGTGAGCACCCAGCGGACGTCCACGAAGCCCGGTTGCTGCAGGGTCATCCGGCCGTTCTTGACCACCTGGTAGGTGACCCAGGTGTTCACCAGACGAGGCGACTCGGTGCTGGGCAGCATGTTGGTGGTGCCCCAGCTCAGCGGCGGGGTGACGCCGGTGTCGATGCCCTCTCCGGCGTCCAGCAGCCCGGTGACCGTCTTCGAGGTGACCGGCTTGCCGGCCTCCGCCAGCTTCTGCGCCACCGTCCGGAAGACCTCGTACGAGACCCAGGTGGTCTGCACCCCGGGGTCGGAGACGTCGATGGTGTTCCCGCCGGTGGTGTCGGCACGCACCACCGAGCGCAGCCCGTCCCAGATCTTCGCCGACTCCGGCGGGTACCAGCTGGTGACGTAGGCGCCGCCGAGCGGGCCGGGGTCGCCGCCGGTGGAGTCGACCACCGACTGCTGCACGCTGCCGATCACCGAGGCGATCCGGGTGTTCTTCGGGTTCAGCCGCCGGTAGGAGTCCAGCAGGTTGCCGGTCGGCTCGGCGGCCAGCGCGCTGGTGACGCAGTTGCCCGGCTCGTCCTTGCCGAGCGCCTTGCGGGCCACCGGGGTGTAGTCGGAGGACTGCTCGGGCGCCTTGACGTCCAGCAGCTTGATCCCGGCCGGCCGCAGCGCGCCGCCGAGGTAGCCGAGCAGGTTGTCACCGGCCGGGGTGTCCGGGCGGACCAGCGCCACGGCCTTGCAGCCGGCCTCGACCAGCTGACGGCCGTTGCCCGCGATCAGCGCCGGCAGGCCGCCGTCCACCGGGTAGGACAGCGGGCTGGAGAACTCGGGCTGGGAGAGCCCGTACCCGCCGATCAGCGGGATGCCGGCGCGCTCCAGGACCGGCATGAAGGCCTCGCCCCACTGGCTGTAGGAGCCGATCACGGCGACGGCCTTGGTGTCCACCGCCTGCTGGGCGCAGGCACGGGCGCCCTCGACGCTGTTGTGCTCGTTGCAGGTGATCACCCGCAGCCGGTGGCCGTTCAGGCCGCCCTTGATGTTGACGTCCTGGCCGATGGCGGAGGCGAGCGCGGTCATGCCCGGCCGGTCGGCGGAGCGGGTGCCGGACGGGGCCCAGGTCATGACCGTCAGGTCGTCGCCGCCGGCGGCATCGGCCGGTCCGCCGCACGCGGAGGCCGAGAGGAGGGTGGGGAGCAGCGCCGCGGCGGTCACGGCGGCGGCGATCGGGCGTCGGCGGCGACGCCGCACGATCGGGGGAGGGCCCTGGAACGAGTCCCTTCGGCTGGTCATCGATCTTCCCTCTCTCTGGGCGCACTCCGGCGCACCGGATCCAGCCAAGCCCCGGTGCCACACGCCGAGAGGGCAGAAGTGCGAACGGTCGGCAAACGGCGGCTGAAATCCGGATCGGTACGCGTGTAGATCGCGAGTGGAGTACGAACAGACGGGGAACGTACGATCGTTCACCATGTCCGTCAGCACAGATTCTTCGCACCGGTCCGCCCGAAACCCTTCTCGTCCGGGCCACCGCTCCAGCACGATGGGCGGCATGCTCAACGATCTGCCCTGGTGGCGCTGGCGAGCCCGACTCCGCTCGGCGCTGCACATGCTGTCCGACCCCGGTTTCCAGCAGGAGGCCTGGCTGACCGGCCGGGAGGGGTACGGGGACGTGACCGACGCCGTGTACCGGCTGGTCGAGGACACCTGGCTGGACCGCTGGTCCGCCGAGAAGTACGTGGGCACGATCTTCCGGGACTCCGCCGAGGCCGCGGTGGTCGACGTCGCGGTGCTGCGGGCGGTGCAGATGCTGCACGAGGTCGGCGCGGACGCCCCGGCCTCCGCCTACCTCGGCCACCCCGACTGGCCGGAGGCCGTCCGGGCCGCCCGCGAGGCGCACGTGCTGCTGGCCGCCAACGACGGGGACGACCCGGACGCGACGCCCAAGTCGCTGGACGTGCTGCGCATCCTCACCCAGGTCTGAGACCCCGGTCCGACCCCGGCCGGGCTCCGGCCGGACGGTGCCGTCCCGCAGTACGGGCAGCGGGGCGGCGGCTGTCCAGGATGTGACACGCTGGACCGTCCACGCACGTCACGAACTCAGAACGGGATACCCCCAGTGGAACAGCAGCCGGCCGGCGCCCAGTACGTCCTCACGCTGTCCTGCCCGGACAAGCAGGGCATCGTCCACGCCGTGTCCAGTTACCTCTTCATGACCGGCTGCAACATCATCGACAGCCAGCAGTTCGGGGACGGCGGCAGCGGGCTCTTCTTCATGCGGGTGCACTTCTCCGCCCCCGAGCCGGTCACCGCGGACAAGCTGCGGGCCAGCTTCGCCGCGATCGGTGCCTCCTTCGCGATGGACTGGCAGATCCACCAGTCCGAGGAGCGGATGCGGATCGTCCTCATGGTCAGCAAGTTCGGGCACTGCCTGAACGACCTGCTGTACCGCACCCGGATCGGCGCCCTGCCGGTGGAGATCGTCGCGGTGGTCTCCAACCACACCGACCTGCGGGACCTGACCGAGAGCTACGGGATCCCCTTCCACCACATCCCCGTCACCAGGGACACCAAGGCTGAGGCCGAGCAGCGGCTGCTGGACCTGGTCGCCAAGGAGGACGTCGAACTGGTCGTGCTGGCCCGCTACATGCAGGTGCTCTCCGACCAGCTGTGCACCGAGCTGTCCGGCCGCGTGATCAACATCCACCACTCCTTCCTGCCGAGCTTCAAGGGCGCCAAGCCGTACCACCAGGCACACGCCCGCGGCGTGAAGCTGATCGGCGCCACCGCGCACTACGTCACCGCCGACCTGGACGAGGGCCCGATCATCGAGCAGGAGGTGGCCCGGGTCACCCACGACGTCAGCCCGGACCAGCTGGTCGCGCTCGGCCGGGACGTCGAGTGCCAGGCGCTGGCCCGCGCGGTGAAGTGGCACAGCGAGCACCGGGTGCTGCTCGACGGCGCCCGTACGGTCGTCTTCGCGTAAACCGCGCCCAAGCCGCCTAAGGGCGTCCGCCAGTAGGTCATCGGATGCGGGGGCTTCGAGGCCGGGTATCCCAGCGGTAGAGGGTCCAAGCCCGTCTGATTAGGCAGCGGACAG
>NZ_JBVIRL010000030.1:0-87113 GCF_055576085.1 Kitasatospora sp. NPDC033851
GCGGCCCCGGGGGCGGAACTTCCCCGCCGGTTTGGGTTGTTATCCCGCCGCCCCCGGGCCGGGGCGGGGGGGGGGGGGGGGCGGGGGGGGGGGGGGGCCCCCCGGGGCCCCCCCCCGCCCCCGTCCTGTCACTTCTTCCTGGTCACTTCTTCGGGGCGGCCGACGGCGAGAACGAGGCGCTGAGGGTGGTGCTGGGCGCGGCGCTCGGGGAGCCGGTCGGGGCGGGGGTCGGGCAGCCGGGGGTGCCGGTGGGCGTCGCCGTCGGGGTGCCGGTGGGCGTCGCGGTCGGGGACGGGGAGCCCGTCGGGGTGGGCGTACCCGTGGGCGTGCCGGTGGGCGTGCCGGTGGGCGTGCCGGTCGGGGTGGCCGTGGCCGTCGGGTCCGGGCAGGCCGTGGGCGTGCCGGTCGGGGTGCCCGTGGGCGTCGTGGTCGGGGTGCCGCTCGGGGTGGTCGTCGGCGTGCCGGTCGGCGACGGCGAACCGGTGGGCGTGGGCGTCGTCGTCGGCGTCGGCTGCGCGGTCGGCGACGGGTTCGGGGTGGGCGTCACCGGCGTCGTCGGCTCCTGCGTCGGAGTCGGTGTCGGTGTCGGAGCCGGGGGAGCGGTCGGCGTCGTGCCGGCACCGGTCGTGCCGCTGCCCGTCCCGCCGCCGACCGTCGGGTCGCCGACGACCGGGAGGTACGGCGAGGGCAGCGAGGACGTCGGGACCGAGGACCCCGCGCGGTCCGGGACGGTGGTCACCGTGCCGCTGCCGTAGTGGGCCATCCAGTTGCGGACGGTCCGCAGGTACTCGCCCGAGTTGTTGTAGCTGAGCACCGCGCGGTCGAGCTGCGCCGGGTCGGCGAGGTCGCGGCCGCCCGCGCACAGGTAGCGCCCGGCGGCCTCGGCGGCGTCGAAGACGTTGTTCGGGTCGGCCTTGCCGTCGCCGTTGGCGTCCACGCCCCAGGAGGCCCAGGTGGACGGGATGAACTGCATCGGTCCGACGGCGCGGTCCCAGCGGGCGTCGCCGTCGTAACGGCCGCCGTCGGTGTCGGCTATCGCGGCGAAGCCGTTGCCGTCCAGTGCCGGGCCGAGGATCGGGGTCAGGGTCGTGCCGAAGGCGTCCACCTGGCCGCCGTTGGCCTGCCCGGACTCGACCTGGCCGATCGCGGCCAGCAGCTGCCAGGGCAGGTGGCAGCCGGGGGAGCGCTGTGCCACCGAGGCCTCGGCCTGGTGGTAGGCGGTGAGCACCGTGCTGGGCAGTGCGGGCCCGGTGGCCGCGAACGGGCCGGCGTCGGGTGCGCCGGGCAGCGTGCCGGGCGGCTGCGGGAACAGGAGGGTGCTGCCGCCGTCGGCCGGGACTGCGGTGCCGGGGGTGCCGGGTGAGGGGGTGCCGTCCAGGGTGCCGGTCCCGTAGCGGTCGTCGCCCCGGGCGGTGGTGCCGCTCGTCGGACCGGTGTCGGCGGCCGCGACCGGCGCGAGCCCGAGACCCGTCACCTGAGAGCCGGTCAGTGCGGCCAGTGCGGCGAAGGCGGCCGCCGTCCCCGTGACCCGCTTGCCGACCCGGACCTTGCGCCCGCCCTGGGTGCTGCCGAACCTCGCCGTCATCCGTTTCCCCTCCCCGTCGCCGTCCGGACCATCCCGGAACGGTTGAGTTGTCGGCATCGTGCCCGTCATCGTGCCCGTCCATCTGATAACGGGAGCCGTCGCCGGGACGATTAGTATCACGACGATCTGACAGGGACAGGGTGACCGGGAGGCGGCCCGACGCCCACCGAGGGGTTGACTCGGCACTTCAGCGGGGGTGCGGCCGCTTCCCGGGGCGTCGCGCGAGGCCGGTGGCCTGCGGTCGTCCGGCCCGCTTCCGGCGGCATCTCCGGTTCCGGTACGGGGAGTTGACCAAGGCCCCAACGGCGGTGGGACGGACGCCCCGGGCGCCGGACCGGCGGTTCGGAGCACGGGGGTGGTACGTGTGCGGCGGTTCGGGCTCCCCGGCGGCGCCCGCGACCGACCCCTCTGACCTGCCGGAACGTCCGCCGCTCGGGGCGGCCTCCCCTAGCAGGACGAGCCTGCGGGCGCCAGGGTGCGTCCCCAACTCGGCCCTGGACGGGTGACGTTCTGGTGAAAGTGGGCATGCCAGGTATCGCCGCCCGGCATGCTGTGCCGCGTGATGATGCGGATGGAGGTCCAGACCGTGAGCGCGAACCTGCCGGATACCGTCGCCGAGGGAGCGGTCGTCCTGCCGGCGCCCCCTCGGGTCGTGGACGACCTGGCCCGTGACCTGACCCAGGCCGCCGCCGCCGTCCGGGCGGTGTCGCGGAACTGTCGCTCCGGTGGGGACGTCGCGGTCGCCGCCTACACCGCGGTGGTGTGCACCGGACTGTCGGCCGCCCGCGCCCTGGAGGAGGCGGCCGCCTGGTGCCGGCAGGCCCCCGAGGCCGAGGTGCACTCGCTCGCCTGGGCCCGGGTGCCGGGGCACCGGGAGGACGTCCACGAGTACCGCGTCACCATGGCCGTCAGCTTCCCCGACGACGAGACCGGCGAGCACCTCGGGGACACCCACCACTCCCGGCACTGAGGTCGTATCATCGACTCCATGGATGAGGGGGGTACGAACGACATGATGAACGACACCGCAAGCACCGCCGACGCCGACGGCCCGCAGGAGCTCTCGCGGGCCGCCGCCGTCACGGTCACCGTCCTGGCCGCGCTGTGCGGTTCGGCGATGCTGCTGGCCGTCTTCCACTGGCTGGGGTGGACCGTCCCGGGGATCGGCTGGATCGTCGCCAAGGCCGGGATCAAGCTCGCCGTCGGCGGCTTCGCCGGGCTGGCCGTCGGCCTCACCTGGCTCCGCTCCAGGCTGGGGTCCGGGCTGCGGACCCGGCCCCGGCGCTGACCTGGCAGCCGTCAACCCGCCTGCGGTGAAGCGCAGGTGAGGTCGTGCGCGGGTGCCTGGTCGTCCAGCAGGTAGCGCTCGACCACGTCGGTGACGCAGGCGTTGGGACCGGGGTACTGGCCGTGGTCGCCGTTCCCGGTGACGGTGACCAGCCTCGAGCCGCGCAGCGCGCGGTGGGCGCCGAGCGCCGCCTCGTAGTAAGTCGCCGGATCGTGCACCGAGTTGAGCATCAGCGTGGTCGGCAGATGGGCGCCGGTGACCTTGACCTTGGGCGCCGGGGCGACCGGCCAGGAGGCGCAGACCGCGCTGAAGGCGAGTGTCCGGGAGCCGGCCAGCGGCCAACGGGCGGTGTTCTCGGCGCCGCGCGCGATCCAGGTGTCCATATCCCTGGTCCACGGGGTGTCGGAGCAGGTCACCGAGAAGTACTCGGCGAGGAAGTCCGGGCTGAGGTAGTGGCTGAAGGCTTTCCCGGCCATGGCCTTGGCCGCCGGGTCGGCGGTCTGCCAGTTGTCGACGGTGGTCAGGATCCGGGCGAGGATCGGGAAGTTGGCGGCCTCGTAGATCGCCCCGATCGCCACGTTGTCCAACTGGTTCGGGCCGATCGTCACCGAGCCCTCGACGATGGGCGAGTCGTGCAGTGCGGCGCGCCGCTGCTCCCAGTGCGCCTGTACCTGCTCCGGCGTCGAGCCCCAGTGGTAGGTGGCGTCCCGGGCCGCGAGCCAGGGGACGAAGTCCTCGTCGAAGCGGCGCTGGAAGCTCATCGGCTGGCCCAGTTCGAACTTCTCCCAGGTGCCCTCGAAGCCGATGTTGCTGTCCAGCACCATCCGCTCGACCCGGTGCGGGAAGAGCGTGCCGTAGTAGGCGCCGATCATCGTGGCGTAGGACGGGCCGAAGTAGCTGAGCTTGCGCTCGCCGAGCAGGGCGCGGAACAGGTCGATGTCGTGGGCGGTCTGCTCGGTGTTCAGGTAGGGGATCAGGTCGCCGCTGCGCTCCTGGCAACTGGCGGCCAGCTTCCTGGCGTTGGCGATGACGCCGTCGATCGCGGCGGGGGACTGGTCGCGGTAGTCGCCGGCCAGGAACTCCTGGTACTCCTCCGGCGTCTGGCACACGGCCTTGGTGCTCGCGCCGACCCCGCGCTGGTCGAAGCCCACGATGTCGTAGGCGGCGGCGACGGCCGGGGCCGTCTCGGCCAGCCCGGCCGGGCGCGGCAGGCCCGAGGCGCCGGGGCCGCCGGCCGCCATCAGCAGGGTGCCCCTGCGCTTGGCCGGGTCGGTGGCGCGGTGCCGGGAGACGGCGATGCTCAGGTCGGCCCCGACGCCGGGGTGGTGCCAGTCGCGCGGGGCGGCCATGGTGGCGCAGTCCAGGGTGGGCTGCCCGGCGCAGGGCTGCCAGTTCAGGGTCTGGTGGGTGTAGCGGGCGGGTGCCGGGTCGGCGTCGCCCGGGTCGCGGGCGGTGTCGGCGCCGGCGGTGGCGGGTGCGGCGAGGCCGGCGAGGACGGCGGCGGCCACGGCCAGTGCGGCGCGCCGGAGGCGGGGCTTGGCCGTGGCCGGGACGGTGTCGGTCGCTGCGGTGCTCGTCGCTGCGGTGCTCGTCGGCGCGGTGTCGGTCGATGCGGTGTTGGTCACGGAAACGATCCTGTCCGAAACCCGCCCTGACGATCGATCACCCGTACCCCCGTCTTCGGGGTGGTGCTGGCTACACCCCCGTCCGGGTGGGAGCCCCAGCATCCGGTCTGTGGTGGACCGCGGCGGCCTCACCCCCGTCGAGGCCGCCGCGGCCGGTCAGTAGCCGGCGGTGAACCGCGCGCGGCGGTGGGCGGGCCTCTCGACCTCGTCGAGGAGGGCGATGGCGAGGTCCTCCATGGAGATCGCCGAGTTGCCGTCGGTGTCGACCAGCAGTTCGTCCCGTCCGAGCCGGAACCGGCCGGTGCGCACACCGGGCTCGAGCAGCGCGGCCGGGCTCAGGTAGGTCCAGTCGACATCGGCGTCGGCCGCGCGGTAGTGCGCGAGTTGCTCGTTGCAGGCCAGCGCGATCGGCCGGATCGCGGCGGGGAACCCGGGGTCCTCCACGAGGGTCATCCCGTCGGTGCCCGGGACGGTGAGGCTGCCCGCGCCGCCGACGGCCAGCAGCCGGACGCCGGTGCCGGCGATGCCCGCCAGCAGGCCCTTGGTGGCGACGGCCAGTTCGTGCTCGCTGCCGGGCACCGGGCGGGTGGCGGTGATGACCGCGTCCTGCCCGGGAGCTATCCGGGCGACGTCCTCGGGGTTGCGGGCGTCACCGACGGCGATGGCGGCGGCGGACGGCAGGCCGTGCGGCTTGGCCGGGTCCCGTACGACGGCGGTGACCTCGTGGCCGCGGGCGAGTGCCTCGGTCACGACCCGGCTGCCGACGTTGCCGGTGGCGCCGAACACGGTGATACGCATGGGGAGTTCTCCTTGAACCGGGCTGGACTGGATGCGGGATGCGGGATGCGGGATGCGGATTTTCGGGATGTGGGATGTGGGCGCGGGGTGCGGATGAGGCGGGTCAGGCGTTCTCGCGCACCGGTGGCGTGGAGGCCGATCGGGCCACCGGCGTCGACCCGGTGGCGGCGCCGGGCCGCCGGGTCTGGGCGACGACGAGCGAGCCGAGCACGACCAGGGCGCCCAGCGCCTGCAGCGGACTGAGGTCCTGTCCGAGCGCCAGCCAGCCGATCGCGGTGGCGACCACCGGGCTGAGCAGGGCGAGGAAGGAGACCGAGGTCGGCGTCAGCGCCTGGATCCCGCGGAACCACAGCACGTAGGTGAAGGCCGCGCCGATCAGGCACAGGTAGGTGTAGCCGAGCACGTTGGCGGCCGTGTAGTGGGACGGCGGCGCTCCCTCGGTGAGCAGCGTGAGCGGAACCAACAGCATTCCGCCGGTGGTGAGTTGCCAGCCGGTGGTGGCGAGCAGCGGGGCGGGGGACACCCAGAGCTTGGAGAGGACGACGCCGGCGGCCATGACCACCGCGCCGCCGAGCGCGGCGGCCACCCCGAGGGCGTCCAGCTGCGCGTTGGCCCGCAGGACCAGCAGGCTCACGCCCGCCACGCCGGCGATGCCGGACAGCACGGTCCGCAGGGTGAGCCGGTCGCCGAGGACGGCGGCGGAGAGTCCGGCGGTGATCAGCGGCTGGACGGCGCCGACGGTGGCCGCGATGCCGCCGGGCAGGCGGTAGGCGGCGATGAAGAGCAGGGCCTGGAACGCCCCGATGTTGAGCGCGCCGAGGACCAGCGATCGCCACCACCAGCTGCCCTGCGGCAGTCGGCGGGTGAGGGCGATCAGGAGGAGCCCGGCGGGCAGGCAGCGGATGACGGCGGCGAGGAGGGGACGGTGGGGCGGGAGCAGCTCGGTGGTGACGAGGTAGGTCGTCCCCCAGATGGCGGGGGCGAGGGCCGTCACCAGTACGACGGCGAGGCGATGTCTTAGCACTAAGCCAATGTATCTCAGCGCTAAGGTATTTTCCATCGGAGCCGACCGGTGACGTGGCTCACAGTTATCTCACCGCTAAGGAATCCTGTACCTCACCGCTAAGGAACCCGAGCCCGATCGCCTACCCTGGAGCCGTGGCAGATCATGTGGACCGCGTAGTCGCGCAGTGGGCCGCCGAGCGCCCCGACCTGGACGTTTCCCCGATGGAGGTGTTCGGCCGGCTCAAGCGCCTCTACCGCCTGGTGGACGCGGCGCTCAACCGCACCTTCGCCGAGCACGGCCTGGACGCCGCCTCCTTCGACGTCCTCGCCACCCTGAAACGCAGCGGCCCGCCCTACCGCCTCACCCCCACCGGCCTGATGCAGTCCGCCATGGTCACCTCCGGCGCCATCACCCAGCGCCTCGACCGGCTGGAGGCCCGCGGCCTGGTCACCCGGACCCGCAGCGACCAGGACGGCCGCAGCCGCGAGGTCGCCCTCACCCCCGAGGGCCACGCCCTGATCGAGCGCGCGCTGCCCGACCACCTCGCCACCGAGTTCGGCCTCCTCGAGGGACTGGACGACGCCCGGACCGCCGCGCTGGTCGACGCGATGCGCACCATGCTGGCGGCCCTCGGAGACACCCCCGAGTAACGCCTCCGGCCCCGGCCCCGGTCCTGGCCCCGGCCCTTCTGCCTCAGGGATTGACGGCGACCGCCTTGAAGAAGGTGTAGTGGAAGGTCCCGCCCGGCTCGGCCGCGCGGCGCAGCTCCGCGATGCCCCGGTCGAAGTCCTCCGCCGTGGCCAGCCCGGCGGCCAGCGCCTCCGCCCGCACGGCCTCGACCATCGCGACGAAGGTCCGCAGGGTGAAGCCCTCCACCAGCGCCGGGCGGCCGCCGTCGGCGTAGACCGTCCGCGGCCGGACCGTCACCTCGGTGAACCCGGCCGCCGTCAGCAGCGGGTAGAGGCGGCGGCCGATCAGCCCGTCGCCGCCCGCCTCGGCCTGGAGCCGGACCAGGTGGTCGATCGTCCGGCCGGCCGCCAGGCTCTGCGGGTGGAAGAAGGCCGAGCCGTGGTCGCCCTCGATCACCGTGATCGTCCCGCCCGGCCGCAGCACCCGCCGCAGCGCCGCGAGCCCGGCCGCCGGATCGGGCAGGTGCTCCAGCACGAAGCAGAGGAAGACGTGGTCGAACGCGCCGTCCGGGAACGGCATCCGGTGCAGGTCGCCGTGGTGCCAGGTGACCTTCGCGTCGGGCATCTGCGCCGCCACCCGGGCGCGGGCCTGCGCGAGCGACTCCGCCGAGAGGTCCATCGCGGTGAGCAGCGCCCCCGGGCCGGCGGCCAGCAGGTGCACCGTCTGAGCCCCCACCCCGCAGCCTGCCTCCAGCACCCGGCTGCCCGCCGGGTAGGCCGTGCCCGCGTGCAGCAACTCGGCGAGGGTGTCCGCCTGGTCACCGAGGCGCTGCGCCTCGGCGTCCGAATAGCCGTGGACGTAGTCCGAATGGCCGTGGACGTCGGTCGTGTTCTCTGGCGGTGCCGTTTCCGTGGTCATGGCCCCCACCCTCGCGCCACTATGGTCCGGTGAACAGGTCCAAAGCCACCACGTCCGACAGGTCCAAAGCTGCCGCATCCGACAGGCCCAAAGAGCTCGGCGCCGACTTCCTCCAGCTCGACACCGCCGACGCCCCGCCCGGCGGCCTCGCCGACTGGCTCGCCCGCCGGCTGCGCGAGGCCGTCGCCGACGGGCGGCTCCCGGCCGGCAGTCGGCTGCCCGCCAGTCGGGTGCTGGCGGCCGAACTCGGCGTCTCCCGTGGGGTGGTGACCGACGCCTACCGTCGCCTCGCCGAGGAGGGGCGGGTCGCCGGGCGCGGCCGGGGCGGCACCGTCGTGGTCGAGGCCCCGGCCCCTCCCGCCGCGCCCGACCCCGAACCTCCCCGCCCCCGGTCGGCGGCGCCCGCCCTCTTCCGGGACGACCCCGACTCCGAGGTGTTCGACCTGCTGCGCGGCACCCCCGCCCGGATCGACCTCACCCCCGGCGTACCCGACCTCGCCGCCTTCCCCCGCACCGCCTGGCTGCGCGCCGAACGCGCCGTCCTCGACGGCCTCGCCGCACACGACCTCGGCTACGGCGACGTCCGCGGCACCCCGGCCCTGCGCCGGGCCGTCGCCCACTGGCTCGCCCGCAACCGGGGCATCCGCGCCGACCCCGACGAGGTGCTGATCGTCGCCGGGACGGCTCAGGCCCTCGCCCTGCTCGGCCGCGCCCTCGAACGGACGGGCATCACCGAGGTCGCGGTCGAGGACCCCGGCTCCCTCGGCGCCCGCCAGCACCTCGCCCACTGGCTCGCCGCCACCCCGCCCGTCCCGGTCGATGCCGACGGCATCCGGGTCGACGCCCTGCGTGCCACCGGCGCGCAGGCCGTGCTGCTCACCCCCGCCCACCAGTACCCGACCGGCGTCGTCCTCGGCGGCGACCGCCGACGCGACGTGTTGCGCTGGGCGGCGGAGGGCGGCCTGGTCATCGAGGACGACTACGACGCCGAGCACCGCTACGACCGCCCGCCCGTCGCGGCGCTGCGCGCCACCCTGCCGGACCGGGTCTGCTATGCGGGCAGCATCTCCAAGCTGCTCGCCCCGGCCCTGCGAACCGGCTGGCTGCTGGTACCCGCCCGCCTCCGCGGCGCCGTCCTCGACGCCAAACGCTTCGCCGACCTCGGCAACCCGGTCCTGCCCCAGCTCGTCCTCGCCCACCTGATGGAGTCCGGCGAACTCGACCGCCACCTACGGCTGCTGCGCCGCCGCCACCGCCGCCGCCGGGATGCCATGATCACCGCCATCCGCACCCACCTCCCCGGCGCCACCGTCCACGGTGCGGCGGCAGGCCTCCACCTGATGCTCACCCTGCCGCCGGAACTCGGCTGCACCGACACCGAGTTGGCCACCGCCGCACTGGCCCGGGGCGTGAAGGTCCAGCCCCTCTCCTGGCACGCCCGCCTCCCGTACCCACCCGGCCTGGTCCTCGGCTACGCGGCGGGCTCACCGCCCGAGATCACCGAAGGCATCGCCGTCCTCGGGCAGTTGGTCCGCCACGCGGGGTGAGGGCGGGCGCCGCCGAAGCCAGGCCGGGCCCGAGCGCCGAGCCTGTGTGCCGGGCCCGAGCGCCGGAGTCGGCTTCCGTTACAGAGCGCCGTGCCACCAGGGGTCGGCCGCGGCGCGGGCGAGTTCGGCGTCGTACTGCTCGGCTTCGAAGTCGAACTCCGGCGGGCGGGCCTCCAGATATGGCACCTCCCAGTCCGACCAGCGGATGACGTTCCCGAAGCGCTGCACGTCGGCGGAGAGGTAGCCGCAGCAGCCGCCGGTGCAGTCGGGCTCGCCCAGCTCCACGCGGTGCGGCTCGGCGGTCGCCTGCAGCGGGCTCGGGCGGTCGCGAGGGAGCAGCAGGCCGGCCCACCGGCCCTGGCCGGCGGCCCCGGCCGCCTGGGCCACCAGGTCCTCGCCGTTGACCCAGACCCGCACCTCGGCGGGGAGGCGCGGGCCGGGCGGCAGGATCCTGATCTCCAGTCGATCGAACATCCGGCCAGCCTAGGGCCCTGCGGGGCATCGTCTGTCGGAATATCGGCTGGACCCGGTGTGGGGTGGAATGGCGGATCGGGGTCCTGGGTACGCTGACGGGCCGTAGACCGCTGCTGACCCAGGAGGCGTGATGGCCCCGCTCCGGCGAGTCGCCCGGTTCGGGGCGGTGCTGACGGTCCTGGGGGCCGCGTTCGGGCCCGCCCCGATCGGGTCGGCGTCCGCGCCCCGCAGCACCCACCCGGAGAGGACCGTAGCGATGGCCGCCCAGGACCAGGAGGAGTCGCGCTTGCTCGCCGGACGGCGGATCGTCCTCTCGTACGCGGGCCCGACGCCGCCGCCCGGGGTGCTGCGGACGATCCGGGAGGGCCGGGCGGCCGGGGTGATCCTGTTCGGCGAGAACGTCACCGGCCCGGAGCAGCTCGCCGAGGCCGTCGCCGAGTTGAAGCAGGCGGCCGCCGAGGCGCCGAACCCGCGCGCGCTGCTGCTGATGACCGACCAGGAGGGCGGCAGGATCCGCCGGCTGCCCGGTGCGCCCGAACTCTCCGCCCGCCGCACCGGGTCGGCTCCGAACCCGGCGGCCGCCGCGGTGGACTCCGGCACCGGCGCCGCCCGGACCCTCACGGACGCCGGGCTGAACGTCAACCTCGCCCCGGTGCTCGACGTCTACGACACCCCGGACAACTTCATCGACCACTTCGAGCGTTCCTACAGCCAGGACCCCGCCACGGTCGGGAGGTTGGGCAGCGCCTTCCTCGCCGCCCAGCAGAGCCTCGGCGTGGCCGCGACCGCCAAGCACTTCCCGGGCCTCGGCGCCGCCGCCCGCGAGGAGAACACCGACGACCGCCCGGTCACCCTCACCGTCCCGCTGGAGCAGCTGCGGACCCGCGGCGAGGCGCCCTACCGGTCCGCGATCGCGGCGGGTGTCCGGCTGGTGATGGCCTCCTGGGCGGTATACCCGGCACTGGACCCGGAGCGCCCGGCCGGACTGTCGCCCACTGTCATCCAGGGCGAGCTCCGCGGCCGGCTGGGCTTCGACGGCGTGACCGTCACCGACGCGATGGAGGCCGGCGCGCTCGCTCCGTACGGCGACACCGGCGACCGCGCGGTGGCCGCCGCCGAGGCCGGCATGGACCTGTTGCTCTGCTCCGTCCGCGACCCGCAGCAGGCCGAGGACGCCACCGAGGCCCTGGCCGATGCCCTCGACTCCGGTCGGCTCGATCGCGACGCCTTCGCCGCCGCCGTCGCCCGGGTCGACGCCCTGCGCGCCTCCCTCGGCTGACCGGTCGCGGAGGCGGTGCGGAGGCGGTTCACCTGGGGGCAACGTGGGCGTTGCCTGGGGGCTTGCGCGGGTTGGGTCACTCAAGGGTGATTGCGCCATCGAAGGTCTGGTTTCGGTCGAGCCGGTAGTTCCAAGGGTAAAACTGGCTCGTCGCATAGGAATCGCATGACAAAGTATCTGTCTGTGGGCCTATGAAATGTCATATGTGCCACGCCACCTGTCTCTGACCGTCCTCGTACCCTCCCAGGAGGAACTCATGAACCGCATCGCCAAGATCGCGGCCGGCGCCGCCGGCGCCGTCGCCCTGTTCGCGGTGCCCGTACCGGCGTTCGCCTCGGCCCCGACGGCTGCCGCTGCCACCACCGTCACCACCTGCGGGTGGTCCGGCCTGCAGGCCGGGCTGTCCACCAAGGTCTGCGCCGACGTCACCGGCAACAGCGTCGTGCTGTACGGGCAGATCGGGCTGGCCGGCCCGCCGTCGCCGGGCACCCCGTGGCCGCCGGCGCCGCAGGAGCTGCTCACCCGGGTGTCGGCCGACGTGACCGGCGGTAACTCGCTCGGCGCGGTGAACGGTCGCACCGTGTTCACGGTCAGCACCGTGCGGGTCGACGGGATCACGGCGACCGCGCCGTGCGGTTCGACCGTGCACGCATCCTTCTCGGTCGAGACGATGTGGTGGGGGCCGTCCCCGGTGACGGTCGATGTGCCTGTAGTCTGCTGACGGCTCATCACCGTGACCGCCGAGCCCGGGAGTTGGCAGCGTCCCGGGCTCGGCGTTCGCATGTCCGGGCGCGGCGCGCCGGTGTGAGGTGGGTCACCTGCGCGCGTCGCCCGGGAGTCGTCGAGCTGTGACGACTTGAAGAAATCTTCATCTGTCCGCGATGATGCCTACCGGCCGTGGCGCGCACCCGCCCGGCCGGGACGACCACCGAGCCGGATTCGAGGGAGGCGCGCGGACGATGCCGGTCCCGCTGTACCAGGCCAAGGCGGAGTTCTTCCGCACCCTCGGCCACCCCGTGCGGATCCGGGTCCTGGAGCTGCTCCAGGACGGACCCAGGCCGGTGCGCGAGCTGCTGGCGGAGATCGAGGTCGAACCGTCCAACCTCTCCCAGCAGCTCGCGGTGCTACGCCGCACCCAGCTGGTCACGGCCACCCGTGAGGGCAACACGGTGGTGTACGCGCTCAGCACCCCGGACGTGGCCGAGCTGCTGCGCGCGGCGCGCCGGATCCTGACCGAGCTGATCACCGACCAGGGCGCGCTGCTCACCGAGCTGCGTGTGTCCGGCGGCCGGCGGTCCCGCTGAGCCGCGCCCGGCCCGTCCGCCCGACCCGAGGAGCACCACCCACCATGAACGACGGCACGAGCGAGGAGAAGAGGCGCCGCAAGGCGATGCTGATCCGCGCGGGCATCTACATCTTCGCCACGCACCTGTTCGCCGGCTTTGTGCTGCTGCTGTTCGCGCTCGGCGGCCGGAAGTAGCGGGGCGCGAGCGGGCGGCTGTCCGGTGCCCCCGCTCATCGGTGCGCCGGCTCAGCGCTGCCCTCCGTTCAAGGCTGCTCTCCGTTCAGCGCTGCCCTCCGTTCAAGGTTGTTCTCCGTTCAGCGCTGCCGCCCGCCGTCCGGCACCAGGTAGCGGTCGCTGGTGCTGGTCCAGGCCTGTACGCCGGCGACGAGCTCCCGGGTGCCGTCCAGGTACCAGCGCCCCGCCGGGTGGCGGCGCTGCAGGTCGCGGCGCAGGTCCTCGCTCTCCTGCCGCAGTCGCGCCACCCGGTCGCGGACGGCGCGGACGGCGCGGCTCCGGGTGCAGCGGCGGGCCCGTTGCAGGGTGAGCACGGTGTTGAAGGCGGCCGCGGTCTGCCGTTCCTCCCGCTCCAGCGAGTAGAGGTCGTTGATCAGCGTGGCGGTGTCGGCGGTGTTGGCGCGCAGGCGGTGCAGCGCGGGCTCCGCGTGGAGGGCGGCGGGGGCGTCGGCGCCGTGGACCCGTTCCAGTATGTTCATGAACGGGTAGAGGCAGCTGCCGTGTCGGCGCAGCCGCATGGTGTCCGCCAGGCCGAGGGCGGGCACGGTGCCGCGGGCGCGGTGGTCGGCTTCGGCGGGGAAGGTGGCCAGGCAGGCCTGCCATTCGCGGGCGGCGCGGGCGCGCCAGGCGGGGGACATCGACGCCGTCTGACGTTTCCACAGTTCCCGCCAGGAGCCCAGGAGTTGGCAGTCCGGAGGGGTGCTTCTGCCGTCGAGGACGGCGATCAGCGGGTCGACCAGGGCGTGTGCCTCGGCCGGGCGGCGTCCGGGCGTGCCGTCGAAGCGGTCGTCCAGGATGGTGAACCAGCCCAGCATGTCCACCAGCAGGTCGAGTTCGGTGCCGCGGGCGGTGGGGAAGGCGTGGCCGATCAGCTCGTGCAGGGCGTAGGCCCGGTAGCCGGGCAGCTCTGCGGGGGTGAGCAGGCCGTGGTGGACCGCCCAGTCGGTGTGCCGGTCCGCGGCGGCGCGCAGCTCGCCGGGCGGGCGTGCCGGCAGGGCGGCCGTGGGGGTGCCGGTGAACGGGCAGCCGCCTGGTACCGCCGGTTCGTCGCGCGAGGGCGCCGCACCGCTCGCCCGCGCGGTCCGTTCGCTGCGCGCGGCCCGGCCCGCGCCGCCCGCCGGCCCCGCGTCGGTCGACCGCTGCTCGCGCGGCGCCAGCCGGACGCGCAGCCCCTGCGCCTGGACCGTCGTCCAGACCACCTCCCGGGCCCGCGCTCCGGGCACGGCCTCAGGGCGCCAGCGGCGCAGGATCGCGGCTGCCGCGACCGTCAGCTCGGCCCAGGCGAAGGCCTCCCCGATGCACTTGTGCTTGCCCGCTCCGAAGGGCAGGAAGGACGGCCGCCCGGTGCCGCCGCCGTCCTGCCAGCGCTCGGGGCGGAAGCCGAGCGGCTCGGGGTAGCGGACCGGGTCGCGGTGCAGCGCGGTGAGGCTGTACAGCAGTTCGGTGCCGGCCGGGATCCGGTACGGGCCGAGGTCGACCGGGACCTGGGCGGTGCGCATCAGGAAGGCGTTGGGCGCGTGCAGGCGCACCACCTCCTGGGTGACGTTGCGGGTGTACGTGAGCCGGGCCAGTGCCTCGGGGGTGGGGATGGTGCCGGCGGGCAGGTGCTCGTCCAGTTCGGCCAGGACGCGGGCCTCCACCTCGGGGTGGCGCAGCAGTTCGTCGAGCAGCCAGGTCAGTGTGGTGGAGACGGTCTCGGTGCCCGCGCCGAACATGGTGATGGCCTCGGACCGGACGTCGGCTTCGGTGAGCGGGCGGCCGGTGCCCGGGTCGGTCGCGGCGCGCAGCAGGCCGGGCAGGGTGCCCCGGCCCCGGCCCCGGCCCCGACCCTGACTCTGGTCGGAACGGGTGTTCGCGGTACGGCCGTTGACGGCCTGGTCGACGACCCGGTTGAGCACCCGCACGGCGGCGTCGAAGCGCCGGTTGACGGGCAGCGGCAGCCGAGCGAGCGCCGGGTGCGGGTAGAGGGACTGGACGATCTGGCCCTTCACCATGTCCGGCAGCGCCTGCTGGAAGGCGAGGGTGGCGTCCTCGCTGAGCCGGGCGTCGAACAGTGAGCGGGTGACGATCTCCAGTGCCAGGTGGTTCATCTCCTTGGCGACGTCGAGGACCTGACCGGGGCGCCAGCGCCCGGCGCGCTCCTCGGTGACCTGGTGCATCACGGCCAGGTATTCGCCCATCCGGTCCGGGCCGAACGCGGGCTGGATGATCCGGCGCCGGTCGCGGTGGGCCTGCCCCTCGGACATCAGCAGGCCGTCGCCGAACGCCGTCTTGAGGGTGTCCTGGACGGCGCCGCGCGGGCAGTCGTAGGCGAGCGCGACGAGCAGGGTGTGGACCAGCCGGGCATCGGTGACGACGCAGACGGTGCGCGGCCCGAGGCGGATGCGCACCACGCCGCCGTGGCGGGAGAGGGAGCCGAGGAAGCCGAGCGGGTCGCGCAGCAGGGCGGCGGCGTGCCCGAGGCCGGGGAGCGCGCCGGGGGCGAGCGGGGGCACGGCCGCACGGGTCAGGGGGGACGGGTGCGCCGCGGATCTCGGGGCGACGATCCGTTTCCGGGTCTCGGTCTGCAGGTTCATGACATTACCTCTCACGGGAGGGCCGGTGCGGGCGGTGCCGGGC
Organism: Kitasatospora sp. NPDC033851; assembly: GCF_055576085.1. Taxonomy (NCBI): domain Bacteria; kingdom Bacillati; phylum Actinomycetota; class Actinomycetes; order Kitasatosporales; family Streptomycetaceae; genus Kitasatospora; species Kitasatospora sp. NPDC033851. The sequence continues at coordinate 15,289 of NZ_JBVIRL010000030.1, forward strand.
GGGCACCGGCACACCGGCCGCGAGTCGGGGGACGGGCCAGCGCGGACCCGCGCGCACCCCCACCGGAGGGCGCATGCCATGGCAAACGCGCCGTTCCCACGGGCGTTGCGCCGAACACGCGGGGATCACTCCAACGGCGGATCTCCCCGGCCCTCCCGTGCCCGCCCCGAGAGCCGGGGTGACCTGCGCGGATGTCCCGGGCTGAAAGGTCCGCGGCAGGGCCGGGCCGGAGGGTCTTCGGACCCTCGCCGCAGAGCCGTGCGAGGGCCGGCAATGGTGGCGGAGAAGGAGGAGCCTGATGACCCGTTTGTGCCGACCGGGAGCAGGGACCACGGACTGCGACGAGGTCATGCTGACCGTCCGGATCACCGCGGCCGAGCGGGCGCTGCTGCGCGTCCTGGCCCGGCCCACCCCCTTCGCCCGGTGGCTGCCCGCCGCGGTCGCGGACCTGCTGCCGCTGCTCGGCGGCCTGGCCGCCGCACTTTGCTGATGAGCCGTCATATGCCTGACGAGGATGGCCTGTCCGGGATGGAAAGCGACCTTCCCAGGGCTCTGGTCAGCACCCCTCGACGGGTCTAGCATTCCGTCACGGCCGACGGAGTCGCAAGGCCCCGCGACTCCGGCCGGGTGGCCGCCACCACCCCATGCCGGGGAGCGCACACCCCCCGAGTGCGCTCCCCGGCTCTTCCTGTTCCGGGCCGCTCTTCCTGTCCCGAACCGTTCCGCGGCCTCGCCCGCCGCGACCGCCCGATCCGGCGGAGCGAGTCGGACACCGCGAGCGCTCGATCCGGCCGAGCGAGTCGGCGACCGCGACCGCCCGATCGAACGGGTCGAAGAAATTCGTAAAAGGTTTCTGTTATTCCCGGCCGTCCCGTCCGCTCTCCGGAGTGTCGGAAGGCCCGAGCCCCCTTTCACCACAGGGCACGGGTCGTCGCACGAGGAAAGGAACGCGATGGGACACCGGAGCAGCGAGCTTCGTCGGCGCAAGCGCCGCAGGCTCACCCGCAGGAGCGCCCTGGTCGCCGCAGCGGTGGCGGCAGGGTTGGTGGCGGGGACGCTCGGCATCCGCACCGCGCTGGAGCCGGCGGCCATGCACAGCGCCGTCACGGCCGCGGCGGACGTGGTCGACAATTCGGGGTCGCAGGCCGGACTGGTCGGCGACGACGGCGGACCGGGCGAGACCGGCACCGCCGAGGGGGCCACCCAGGCACCCGCCCCGAAGCGGGACGAGAAGGCCGTGCCGCTCAAGGCGATACCCAAGGACCAGCCCGACCGCGGCCTGGTCTACGCGGGATTGAGCCTGCCGGGCAGCGACCGCTGCGGCGGCACGCTGGAGGTCACCGGTAGCACCCAGTGCAGCCACGGTCCGGACGTGCCGCCCAAGGGCGTGGACATCCACCAGGACGTCGCGCCGGTCGCGGCACCGGCCGCCCAGGCGCCCGCGCTCACCCCCGCGGCCGGGGCTCAGCCGCCCGCCGCCGCCGACCTGCTGAAGGGCGCCGCGCCCGTCCTGGACGCCACGCAGAAGGCGCTGCTCGGCGGCTCCGGCAGCGCCGCCGCGGAGCCCGCCCCGGGCGCGGCGGCGGCCGCGCCCGCCGGATCGAAGCTGGTCTGCGAGGGCGACGGCAGCAGCGGCAACCGCGTCCAGGTGGTGTACGTGCACAGCCCGGGCAACGACCGCTTCGCCCAGTACCTGCCCTCGTTCAAGAAGTGGGCCGCGGACGTCGACGTCATCTACAACGCCAGCGCCGGCGAGACCGGCGGCGAGCGGCACGTCCGCTTCGTCACCGAAGCCGACTGCACCGCCTCGGTGCTGAACGTGCAGATCTCCGACGCCGAGATCCAGGACTTCAACGCGACCAACCGGGCCCTCGCCGCGCAGGGGTTCAACCGCAAGGACCGCAAGTACATGATGTTCACCGACGCCAAGGTGTACTGCGGGATCGGCACCTTCGCCGGGGACGAGCGCCCCAGCCAGGACAACCTCAGCAACTTCGGTCCCTCGTACGGCCGGACGGACTCCGGCTGCTGGAGCGGCAGCACCGCCGCGCACGAGCTCGGCCACAACCTGGGCGCGGTGAACAACAGCGCGCCGAACTCCAGCAAGGCCGGGCACTGCGTCGACGAGTGGGACATCATGTGCTACTCGGACGCCCCCAACTACCCGCAGATGCGGACCGTCTGCCCGGACCGCGCCCATGACGACCGGCTCGACTGCAACCACGACGACTACTACAACACCGCGCCCGCGCCCGGAAGTTACCTCACCACGCACTGGAACGTCGCCAACAACCGGTTCCTCATCGCCGGCGGCGGCAGCGGCCCGAACCCCACGCCCACGCCGACCCCGACGCCCACGCCGACCCCGACCCCGACTGCGACGGCTTCCCCGACCCGCACGCCCTCGCCGTCCCCGACGCCCACCGGCAGCCCCACCGCCACGCCGACCGGCTCCCCGTCGCCGACCGCGACCCCGACTCCGGGCAACGCCGGACCTGATGTGAGCACCAGCCAGATCACCCAGAATTCCGTGATGCTGAGCTGGAAGGCGGCCCCCGCGGCGGCCGGCTACGACGTCCTGCTGAACGGCCAGACGATCGGGACCGTCCGTTCGACCGTGGTCGGCGTGGTCCGCCTCGCCCCCGGCACCTCCTACACCGTGGCCGTCGCCGTCCGCGACGCCGCCGGTGCGGTCGGCAAGCCCGGCCGGGCCGCCACCTTCCGTACGGTCTCCGACAGCGGACGCCCGCAGCCGAGCGCGAACTACACCATGGTCAACGGCCTCACCGGCCAGGCGGCCGACCTGTGGGGCAGCTCGATGAACGACGGCACCGTGGCCATCGCCTACCAGCGCACCGGCTACGCCAACCAGAAGTGGCAGTTCGATGACGCCGGGAACGGCGCGGTGCGGATCAAGTCCGCGCGCTCCGGCAAGTGCCTGCAGCTCGGCGGCACCCCGGTCGCCGGTCAGTACGTCGCCCAGCAGCCGTGCTCCGACGCGGCCGCGCAGAAGTGGCAACTCACCGCCGCGGACGGCGGGTTCACCATCACGGCGGACGGTGGTTCGCTGGTGCTGGGGCTCAGCGACCGTTGGTACTACGGTGGTTGGCTGCTGGAACTGCAGCAGGCGAACGGCCGGCCGTACCAGAACTGGTCGCTGCTGAAGACCTCGTAGGTCGGTCCCTCCACAAGCCCGCACGTCGCGAAGCCCGTAAGTCGCGAAGCACGTCAGTCGTTTCGCCCCGTTCGCCGGGCGTGGCCGCCCCCTGAGGCGGCCGCGCCCGGCGCACCCGCTTCCCGCGCCCGTCCCCCACACCGCCACGAGGAATGCCCGTCATGCGAACCCGCCCGATCCTCGCTGCCCGCCCGATCCTCGCCGTCGCCGCCCTCGTCGCGGCGGCCGTCCTGCCCGCCGCCGCGCCCGCGGCCGCCCACGGCGACAGCGTCCACCTCGACGTCACCGGCCAGCAGAACGGCCACGTCAGCACCGTCGCCACCTGGGAGAACGACCACGATCCGGTCACCGAGGAGTTCGCCGGCACGCTCTCCGCCACCGCCGCGGACGGCCGCGCGGTCGGCCCCTGGCGCCTGATCACCGTCCCCGGCCACCCGGGGACGTACACCACCCGGGAGATCCTCCCCGCCGGGCACTGGCAGGTGACCGTCGACTGCGCCTTCCCCTCGCTGGGCCACGCCCAGCGCGAGCTCGACGTCGAGGCCGCCGTCATCAACGACCCGGTGCCCGCGGGCACGGCGGCCTCACCGCCGTCGGCCGAGGCCACCGCAGGGGCGGCGTCCGCACCCGCGCCCGCCCCCGCGCAGGCGGCCACCGCCGGGCCCGTCCGCGCGACCACGGCCGCACCCGCCGGCGAGACCACCACCGACAGCACCACCTGGGCCGCCATCGGCACCGCCGCCGCAGCCGTCCTGCTGACCGTCGCCGGCCTCTGGCTCCGTCGTCGCCGGGCCTGAGCGGCCGGGTCCGGGGGCCACCACCCATGAGCCGCAGTACCCGAGCCGCCGAGCCCGCCTCACCGCCCCTGAGCTGCCGGTACTGCCGACCCGGGAACCGGCAGGGCACGAACCGGCGTCCTCTCCGATCATCGGGTGCCGCCGGGTGCCCGGCCGATCGCAAGGGAGCATTCGCGGATGAAGAAGGTCCTGATCACCGGCGGAGCGGGGTTCATCGGCAGCACGGTGGCGTCCGCCCTGCTCGACCGGGGGATCACCCCGGTCGTGCTGGACGACCTGTCGAAGGGCCGGGCCGAGTTCGTCGAGGACCGGATCTTCTACCAGGGCGACATCGCCGACGCCGCCGTGCTCGACCGGATCTTCGCCGACCACCCTGACATCGACGCCACCGTGCACTGCGCCGCGAAGATCGTCGTACCGGAGTCGGTGGCCAAACCGCTGTACTACTACCGGGAGAACGTCGCCAAGACGGTCGAACTCCTGGACTCCCTCCAGCGACACGGCTGCACCCGCATCGTCTTCAGCAGCTCCGCCTCCATCTACGCGCCCACCCCCGACGCCCGGGTCGACGAGCGCAGCCCGGTCGACGCCAACAGCCCGTACGCGCGCACCAAGCAGATGATGGAGCAGGTACTCCAGGACTGGACCCGGGGCGAGGGGGCCGAGCGGCAGCGCGTCATCACCCTGCGCTACTTCAACCCGATCGGCGCCGACCCGCAGCTGCGCACCGGACTGCAGGACCTCAACCCGACCCATGCCCTCGGCAAGCTGATCGAGGCGCACACCACCGGCGCGCCGTTCACCGTGACCGGCGTCGAGTGGGAGACCCGCGACGGCTCCGGCATCCGCGACTACGTCCACGTCCAGGACCTCGCCGAGGCACACGTCGCGGCGCTGCTCCGCTTCGACGAGGTGATCGCCCCGGGCGCGGCGGACCGCTACCGCGTGATCAACGTCGGGACGGGCGACGGCACCACCGTCCGCGAGTTGATCGCCGCCTTCGAACAGGCCGTCGGCGCCCGGCTCGACGTCCGGGAGGCGGACCCGCGCCCCGGCGACGTGATCGGCTGCTACGCCGCCGTCGACACCGCCCGCGAGCTGCTGGACTGGCAGCCCCGGCGCGGCATCGCGGAGGGGGTCACCGACGCGCTCGCCTGGCGCGCCAAGTGGGCTGCCCGCCTGGGCGTCTGATCCTTCGGGAGTTCGGGGCCTGCCTCCGACTGCTGGTCAGTCCCTCCGGCCGCCCGTCAGTCCTCCGGCGGCCCGTCAGTCCTCCGGCCGGCGCCCGGCGGCGGCGGTTCGCGGGCAGGCCCTTCCTCACGGCCACGTCTCGGCCTCGCGGCACGGCCTCATGTCACGGTCTCACTTCACGGCCTCGCCGGACTTCGTCCAGTTGTCGCGCAGCCGGTCCAGGTAGGACTGCGCCTGGGAACCGATCTTGACGCCCCGGGCGAAGGCCAGCATGTTGCCCGCGCCCGCGTTGTAGCCGAGGGCGACGAGTTCGTCGCGGCTCAGCGACACGCTCGGGTGGGCCGGGAGCTGCGCGGCGAGGTCGTGCAGGTGCCACGCGGCCGCCTGGACGGCGAGGTTGCGGTCGTCCGGGAGCTCCTCCCACTGGCGGGAGGCGAACGGGCGGCCCGGCTTGGTGTCGTCGAACGCGGCGCGGTGCATGTTGGCGATGCCGAAGGAGGCGTCCGGTTTGCTGCGCTGCCAGGCCCGTTCCAGCTCGGGGTCGTGCGGCTTGTACGACTCGTTGTAGAGGATCGCCATCAGCAGCTGCGGGTTGACCCCGGCCTCGGCGGCGTACTGGCGGACCGGCGCCGCGTAGTCGGCGGGGTCGTACCCGGCGGAGGGCTTCGACGGCGCGGCCGAGGGGCCGGCCGACGGTGTGGCGCCGGACGACGGGGCCCCGGACGAGTGGGCCGACGCGGCGCCGGACGGGGCGGGGTCGGCGGAGGTCGCGCCGTCGTGGCCGTTGCCGCGGATGAGGCCCAGTACGGCCACGACCACGACGCCGATCACCAGCCGGCGTCCCCAGCCCGGCCCCTTCTGTTCCTCGCTCACCGCTGCCGGCCCTCCCCGTTCGTCCGTGCGCTCGTTCGACCGCCGTACGGTCGATCGTGTCCGGCGGCAGGTTACTCGGCGGGCTTCCGGTCGCCGTCGAGGTTGCGGAAGAGGTCCTTCGCCTTCTCGACGCCGGTGTCGATCTGCCCGCTGTACTTGCCGTCCGTGCGATCGTCGATCGCGTCGCCGACCTTGTCCAGGCCCTGTCCGATCACGTCGCCGTGCTCGCGGGCGAGGTCGGTGGCCTTGTCCGCGAGGTCCTTCAGACTCTCAGACATGGTTACGCTCTGCTCCTCCGATGCGTTCCTGATGGTGTGCCGACGTGGCGGGGATCATGGCCATCCTAACGACGGCCCACCGAACGGTTCGCCTGCTGTCGGTCGGCAGCGGGTGACTTTCGGTGACACGGGTTTGTATGCTCCAGCCCGACTTCTACAGAGATGTAGAGGGCGGGGCCGCCGCCAGGACCGAAGGCGTCCCGGCATCCGCGCCGGTGCGACCGCGCCGCCGCAGCCGCAACGATCGAGGGAAGTGCGCATGGCCGGCCAGCGGGCGAGAACGCCGTACCAGGACGCGGGACCGCGCACCGAGGACCGTGCTTTCCCCGCCCAGCGCTCCCACCCGGCCGGGGGCGCGGCCGGTGAGGGGGGCGCGGCGGACGCAGGGGGCGCCGGCGCGGAGCGGTCGGCGCGGGCGCAGCGGGCGGGAGTGGCGCGCCGTCGGCAGCAGGCGCGGTGGCGCGGCGGGCTGGTGGCCGCGCTCTCGGCGGTCGGACTGCCCGTGCTGGGCGGTGTGGCGGACGAGTTGGGCGGGCCCGGCGTCGGACTCCTGTTCGCGGTGGGCTCGGTGCTCGGACCGGGCATCGCGGCGGCGCTGTGCAGCCGGCCGGGCCGGTGGTGGGTGGTGACGGCGGCTCCGATCGTGGTGCTGCTCGCCGCGTCGGGCGTGGAGTACGTGGCGCATCCCCACAAGTACCAGGGCAAGAACCTCGGCACCGGCGCGCTGCGCTGGGTGGTCGGGGCGTTCCCGGTGATGGCCGCCGCGGTGGGCGTGGCGCTGGCGGTGGTCGTCGGCCGGGCAGTGGCCGACCGCCGCCGGGCAGTGGCCGACCGCCGCCGGGCGGTGGCCGACGGCCGACGACCCGACAGTTCGGGCGTCCCGACCGGAGGGAGCCGCCGTGGCTGAGCGCAACCGGAGCCGGAGCCGGAGCCGTACCGACGGCGGCGGCGCCGCTGGTCGTACCGGCCGTACCGGCAGTCCGCGCGGCCGCGCCCCGCGGCGCGGCGCCGCCCCGCTGACCGTCGCCGGGCGCACGCTGGCCTGCACCGTCTCCGTCGCCGTGCTCGGGGCCAGCGGCTTCACCTGGTACGAGTACCGAAGCCTGGACGACGGCATGATCAAGTCCACCGCGCTGAGCGAGGCCAAGAAGAACGCCCCGCCGCACCTCGACAAGTCCGTCAACCTGCTGCTGATCGGCCTGGACAGTCGCAAGGACATGGACGGCAACGACCTGCCCAAGCAGTTCGTCGAGGACGAACTGCACGCCGGCTCCAGCGAGATCGGCGGCTACAACACCAACGCGCTGATCGTGCTGCACATCCCGGCCAACGGCGGCAAGGTCACCGCGCTGTCCGTCCCGCGCGACGACTACGTGCAGACCGTCGGCGCCGACGGCAAGATGCACAAGATCAAGGAGGCGTACGGCATCGCCAAGGACGCCGCCGAGCTGAAGCTGGGCGGCAAGGGGCTCTCCAAAGCGGAGCTGGAGCGGCAGAGCCGGGAGGCCGGCCGCTCGGCCACCATCCAGACCGTGCAGAGCTTCCTGGACGTTCCGATCGACCACTTCGCGGAGGTGAACCTGATCGGTTTCTACGACATCGCCAAGGCGGTCGAGCCGATCCAGGTCTGCCTCAACCACCCCGTGGACGATCCGATCACCGCCCGGACCGCCACCCACGAGGGCGGCGGCACCGGCCTCAAGCTCCCGGCCGGGATCAGCTCCCTCGACGCCGCCCAGGCGCTCTCCTTCGTCCGCCAGCGCCACCACCTCACCAACGGCGACCTCGACCGCACCCACCGGCAGCAGGCGTTCATCTCCTCCGTCGAGTACAAGCTCAAACAGCAGGGGATCCTGAACGACTTCGGGCAGATGCAGAAGCTGTTCGGGGTGGTGAAGAAGGACGTCGTCATCGACAACGAGTGGAACATCCTCGACTTCGCCCAGCAGGCGCCCAACCTGACGGGCGGCAACGTCGAGTTCAACACCCTGCCGATCTCGGGGTTCAAGACGGTCGGCGGACAGGAGGTCAACACCGTCAACCCGGACCTGATCAAGAAGATCGTCCGACAGCTGTTCAACCACGAGACGGCGCCGGCCGCTCCGGCCCCGGCCCCCGGCGACACGGCGGGCGATTCGGCCGCTTCACCCCTGGCCTCCGCCGGCTCCGCCCCGGCCTCGCCGAGCGGGTCGGCCAAGGCGGTGGTCGACATCAACGCGGCGGCCGGCGCCGGTGCCGCCTCCACCGAGTCCAAGGCGCTGGCCGAACTCGGTTACCAGGCGGGGAAGATCGGCGACGCCCCCGCCAGGACCCGGATGACCACCGTGGCCTACGGCACCGGGGCCAAGGCCGACGCCCAGCAGCTCGCCGGCCGCTACGGCGTCACCGCCGCGCCCTCCGGTGCCGTTCCACCGGGCCACGTCCTGCTCACCCTCGCCGCCACCCGCACCCCGACCCCCACCGCCGCGCCCTCCGGCACCGCCGCATCGGGCGACCCGTCCGCCGACCCGGCGGCGGGCCTGCCCATGCAGGGACCCGCGGTGAAGGCGGGCGGGATCCCCTGCGTGGACTGAGGCGCGCGTCCCGAAGGGGCGCCGGTCGAGGACCTCGGCTGCTCAGGGCGCGGGGCCTTCTCGCCGTGGACGGCGGCGTACTCCGCGGCGAGCCACGGGCCCAGGTCGTCGATGAGCAGGGCGAGGACGGTCCGATCCGTGGCGGGCGTGCGGGCGGTGGCGGCGGCCAGGTGCATCTGGGCGGCACGCTCGGGGTAGTGGTCGGAGAAGGCCTTGGCGGAGGCGGTGAGGTCGCTGGTCCAGCCGCCCCAGCGGGGCATGACCAGGGTGAAGCCGGTGCGGACGATGCGGCGGGTGACCGCGCGGCTGAGGGCGCGCAGGTCGGCGTCACTGGTGGCGGCGGCCGCGCGTGCGCGCCAGCCCGGGAGGGCCAGGGCCAGGTCGCCGTTGGTCTCCCGGGCGAGCAGGGAGGTGGGGCGGTAGCGGGGGAGCCGTGCGGCGAGGTCCTCGCCGAGCAGCGGGGTGCAGAGGCAGGCCACGAACCAGCCCAGGTCGTGGAGTTCGAGCTCGCTGAGCAGCGTGCCGGTGCTGAAGAGCAGCACACCGACCCCGTCGACCTGCGCGAACTCGGCGTCGAGCGCGGCCTCGAGGGCGTCCGCTTCCGCCCGGTCCGCCGCCGTGGGCTCGTGGCGCAGGGCCACGAGCAGGTCCAGGTCGGAGACCCCGGGGACCGCGGTGCCGCGCGGGATGCTGCCGTAGAGGTAGGCACTGTGCAGCCGGGCGGGGCCGAAGGCACCGGCGATCCGCTCACGGGCGGCGTCCACTACCGGCGCGAACTCCGCCGGCACGCGGGCGAGCGAGCCCTCCCGTGCGATGAACCCGTCGGCGTCCAGTCCCTGAGTGGTGGTCATGGGGGCACTCTGCCCCACCGGTACCCCGCTGACCAGCGAATATCCGTCCGCTCGGTGGACTGCCGGTGGCGTGACTGTCAGTGGCGTGATTGTCAGTGGCGTGTGCAAGTATCCGTCGTACACGAACACGAAAGGCGTCGGGGAACACGAGGGGATCGGCATGGGTACGTAAGGCATCGGCCAGAGCGCCGACGGTGCTGCGCCCCTGGGGCGTGCCGCTGCCACCGGCCGGGGGTGCGGGCGGTGGCAGCGGGACGAGGCCGGACGCCGGGTCAGCTCGGCGTGGCGGTCAGCGTGGTCGGGCAGGGTGGCAGGGTCGACGGCGGCGTGGTCGCGCAGGTCGCGGCCGGCGTCTTCGGGACGGTGGTGGTGCTCGCGGCCGAGGTGCTGGTGACGGTCGGCTTACTGGTGCTCGTGGTGCTGCCGGCGCTCGTCGTCGTGCCGGTGGCGGTCGAGGCCGAGGTGCTCGACGTCGCCTTCGTCTCGGACGGAGTGCCGGAGGAGGTGGAGGAGGTCGCCGAGGAGGACGACGGCCCGCCCGACGACGTGGTCGAGCCCGAGGTCGTGGAACCCGACGTGGTCGAACCGGACGTCGTGGAGCCTGACGTCGTCGAACCGGAGGTGGTCGAGCCCGAGGTCGTCGGACCGGACGTCGTGGCCCCCTTGGTCGACGTGGTCGCCGTGCCCGACGGCGTGGACGGCGTCCACGGCCCCGGCGGCGGGACGCCCGGCACCAGTGGGCCCTTCGGCGGCTCGACGGGCTTGTCCACGATCTCGATCCGCCCGGTCAGCCGGGAGAACCAGCCGCCGGTCTCGACGTTCACCAGGATGATCTCGGTCACCGGCTGCGGCGCCGGCACCACCACGATCAGCGTGGTCGGCTGGAAGCCGGCCCAGGCCTTCCCGGTGTACTTGGCGTTGCTCACCAGTTTCGGCGGCTTCAGCGGGTTGCCGCAGGCGCAGCGCACCCGGGGCACGCCCTGGGAGTCCACCAGGACGGCGGTGCCCGCCTGCAGCGCGGACTGGTACTCGACCACGGCGCCGCTCTTGTAGTTGTGGTTGGTCACCCGGGCGTCCACCCGCAGGTACGTCGGGGTCAGCGAGCGCAGGTAGCCGGGGATGTCGGCCTGCGCGATGCCCACGGCGGAGGCCCAGGCGCGGCCGGTGTCCCCGGCCGACACCATGCCGATCAGGCGCTCGGTGTCGCAGCTGGACTTGCCCATCGTCCCGGCGTACAGCCCGGTGGAGCTGCCCTCGACGCTGTGGAGGGCGGCCGGTGAGCTGCTCTTGGACGTTGCGCCGCCGGGGTGGGAGGTCGCGCCGCCCGGCTGCTGCGCCGCCGCCGAGGTGGCGGGAGCGGAGGCGGTCATGCCCTGGGTTTCCACCGATGGGGTGAACGGGTCCGGCCCGGGGTCGGCCGGCGCCTGCAGCGCGACCTCGTTCGCGGCCGGGACGGCCTCGGTGTGACTGCCCTGGTTGTTGACGATCAGCACGGTGGCCACGACGGCCACCACCAGGGTGCCCGCCGCCAGGGCCAGCCCCTTGCCGGAGCGCCACCACGGCGTGCGCGGCCTGCCGCTGGATCCACTGGATCCGCCGCGACCGTCGGAGGGCGGCCCGGAGGCCCCGGGCGGGCCCGAGGGCGGTGGGGGGACGGACGGCGGTCCGGCCGTTCCCCCACCGGACGGCCGACCGGCCAACGGGCCGGACGGGGGACCGGAGGGAGGGCCGTACGGCGGCTCGCTCGGCGGGCCGGACGGAGGCGGTTGGGGGGTCATCGAGGCTCCGTTTCGCAGGCGGCCGGCGATCACGGCCGGCACAGGAAGCTCCTGCCATTGGTTCCTTTCTCCCCCGGTGCCCCGTCCGCCGCAACAGCAGGTGCCCCGGCCGTCGCCGAGCGTGCGCAGCGCCCGTCGGCCACCCTGGAAACCGGCCGGGCCCGGAGAGCGGGCGGGCCCCATCGAGCGACCAGGAGGCGGCATGCAGCAGCCCACGACCCGGGCCGTGGGCCCGCCCGGCGCCATCCGCGGCTGGCTGGACGCGCTCGCCGTCGTGCTGGCCGGAGTGGCCGCGATGGCGGCGGTGGCCGCGTTGGGCCTCTGGCTGGCCGGTGCCGACGACCTCCCGGACGGCGGCTTCCCCTCGGTGCTCGCCGCGACGCTGGCGCTCGCCGTCGGCGGATCCGTCCAACTCGACGGCGGTGCGGGCAACTTCGCCGCCCTGGACGCCGGGATCAGCGCGATGCCGCTGACCGTCTCGCTGGTCGGCGCGGTCGCGATGGCCGAGGTGTTCCTACGTCAGCTGCGCTTCCGCGCGGTGGCCGGCGGGGGCGAACTGCTCGGCCGGATCGCCCGGACGGTCGTGGTCTGGCTGCTCGCGCTCGTCCTGCTGACCCTCGGCGCCCGGCACAGCTTCGTCGTCCCGCTCGGCGGCGACCTCGTGCAGTCGATCGGTGGCGCACTCGGGCTGACCCCGGAGGTGGGCTTCCACGCGGACGGCCCGAGCACCGTCGGCATCGGCCTGGCCTGGCTGCTGCTGGTGCTCGCGGCGACTTTCGCGGTGTCCCGGCGGGCGCCGCTGCCGCCCGCCCTGGTGCGCTACCAACTCGCGGTCCGACCTGCCGCGTTCGCGCTCTGGCTGGTGCTGCTGGCGTACCTGGCGCTCGGCGCGGTGGCCGGGGTGCTGACCGCGATCGTGCACGGCAACGCCCGGCAGACCCTGGCCGTGGTGCTGCTCGCGCTGCCCGACCTGGTCTGGCTGGCCTTCGGTGTCGGCCTCGGCGCCGAGTGGCAGGGCCGGTTGGTCGGCGGGCTCGGCCTGCCCGTGCCCAAGCCGCTCGCCGACGTGCTGCGCGCGCCGCACGGGCAGTCGGCGACGGTCGACCTCGGCACCCTGGCCGACCAGGACGCGCGCGCCTGGCTGCTGCTGCCGCTGGCCGCCGTCCTGCTGCTCGCGGCCGCCTTCCTGGCGGCCCGCCGCTCGCCCCGTACCGTCCGGCTCTGGCAGCACGCCGTACGGTTCGCGCTGGCCACCGCCGTCACCGTGCTGCTGGTGGGCCTGTGGACCCGGATGGACGCCGCCTACGGGCTGTCCGTCCTCGGTGTCGGTCTCGGTCAGGGCGGCCTCGGTGACCTGCTCGGCTCCGTCCTCGGCGGCTCGAACCCGTTGGCCGGCCTCGCCGGGGGCAGCCTCACGCTGCGTCCGGTGCTCTGGATGGCCGTTCCGCTCGCGGCGGGCTGGGGCCTGCTCACCGGCACGCTCGGCGCACTGCTCGCCACCCGGGTGCGGCACCGGGGCGAGGTGTCGGCAGACGCGGGCGAAGAGGGGTGACAGGCGGTGCGGGGTGACGGGCGGCGCGGCCGGGGGCTCGGAAGCTCAGAACAGCCGGTGGCCCTGGACCAGGGCGGTCTTGGTGCCGTCGTCCCGGACGAGCCGGAGCTTCTTGACGCCGCTGTGCATCTTCGCGCTGACCAGCAGCGACGGGCCGACGATCACGCCCACGGCGGCCAGGGCGACGAGCATGCCGATGTTGTCGGTGCTTTGCTGGTCGCCCTCCTCGACGGTCTGGCCGCCCAGGTGGATCAGCATCGGGACGGTGACCAGGAGCGAGAGCAGCAGCAGCCAGCCCAGGCTCCGGTGCAGCAGCTGCTTGGCCCGCGCCCGGGTGGCGCTCTCCACCCGGACCGCGAACGCCAGGGTGCAGCGCGGGCAGATGAGGGCGATCTCCTGGTCGCCGCTCGCCGGCCGGGGCGAGCCGCCGGGCGGCAGGTGGGAGATGCTCCACTTGACCGTCGTCGTGGTGAGCCCGTGTTCCACGCCCGCTCTGCAGCCGATGCTCACGACGTACCGGTCACCGATCGAGGACCGCGCCACCCTGCCACCCCCTGGACGCCGCCGCGACCGTCGCGGGGTAGGCGGATTGTATTCCCGTCGGGGGCGGTCGAACAGATGACTGTCGGTCAAAAGGCTTCGGCGAGAAGAATCACCGCCGCCGGGACCGCCTGGCCGAGCGCGCCGCGCCACAGCCTGGGCTCCGAGACGGCGAGGGTGATGCCGCCCGCGACCATGAACGCGGCGATGTAGAGGATCACCGGCCGGCCCGAGCTGCTGTGCCCGGTGTGCAGCAGGACCAGGCCCGTGACCAGGCCGAGTGCCAGGAACAGGTTGTAGAAGCCCACGTTGAAGCGCCAGAGCCGGACCTCCGGGGCGTCCGCCGTGTTGCCGGTGAGCAGGTAGCGCACCCGGGGGTGTCCGTACAGGAAGCTCTCCAGTGGCCACACGACGAGGTGGATCGCGGCGGCGATCATGGCGAAGACCTGGCTCACGGCGTTCATGGCGGGCGGCTCCCTCCTGGCGCGGACGGTGACAGCGGCGCGGACGGTGACAGGGGTGCGGACGGCGGGTGGACGACCGGCGCGGCCCAGACGGGCGGCTCCGGCACCGCGTGGGGCCCGCCCGCGGAGACCGCCGGGACGACCTGGGTGGGCGGCCCCGCCCCGCCCCACCGGCCCGGGGCGGGAGCGCCGGCGGCGGTGGTCGCCGCGCGCAGCTCGGCGACGAACTGCAGGCAGCTCGCGTACCGCTCCTCGGGCGTCTTGGCGAGCGACCGGGCGACCACCGCCGCCAGGGCGGCGGGCAGGTCGGGCCGGTGCTCGTCCAGCGCGGGCGGCGGGTCGTTGAGGTGGGCCCAGAGCAGCGCGAGGTCGCTCTCCCGGCGGAACGGCGGGGCGCCCGCGAGCATCTCGAAGACCACGCAGCCGAGGCTGTATTGGTCGCAGCGCCCGTCCAGCGGCCTTCCGGAGATCTGTTCGGGCGCCGCGTAGTCGAGCGTGCCGACGATCTGGCCGACGCTGGTCAGCCCGCTGAGCGAGAGGGACTTCTTGGTGAGCCCGAAGTCCGCCAGGTACAGGTGCTCGGGGTGCTCGCTGTCCGTTCCGGCGGCGACCAGCACGTTGCCCGGCTTGACGTCCCGGTGCACCAGGTCGCGGTCGTGCGCGGCGTCCAGCGCGGAGGCGATCTGCAGGGCCAGCCGGGTGGTCCGCTCGACCGGGAAGGGGCCGCTGCGGTTGAGCAGGGCCCGCAGGTCGCCGCCCTCGACGTAGCGCATCGCGATGAACAGGATGCCGTCCTGCTCGCCCGCCTCGAACACCGGGATGATGTGCGGGTGGTCGATCGCGGCGGCGGCCTCGGACTCGTGCATGAAGCGCTGCCGGAACACCTCGTTGCGGGCCAGTTCGGGGGCCAGCAGCTTGACCGCGACGGTCCGGCCGAGCCGCAGGTCCTTGGCCCGGTAGACCACGGCCATGCCGCCGCGCCCGATCTCGCTCTCCAGCCGGTAGCCCGCGACCTTCCGCCCGACCAGGCCGGCGGGCAGGCTGGGGGCGGACGGCTGTCCGGCCGAGGTCACGGCTCGCCGGCCTGGGTCGGGGCGTACGGGCTGTGCGCGGGCGACGGCGAGGCCCCGGGTGTGGGCGTCGGCTTCGGGGTCGGCGTCGGTGTCGAGGCGGGCTTCGGCGTCGAGTGCGGCGGGGGCCGGTCGGTGGCCGCGTACGTCTGGAGCTGCAGCCCGTCGCAGTAGCACCAGCGGTCGTGCACCGGATCGAACACCCAGAGCGCCTCGCCGTCCACCACCAGACCCACCCGCAGGCCGCGCGTGTGCTCCCGGAAGGCCTCCAGGTCGAGCGTGCCCGCCGCGAGGTCCTCGAGCAGGGCGCGGTAGCGGGCCAGCGCGGTCTCGGCCTCGGCGAGCGCCGGGCGCGGGTCGGCGGTCCGGGCGGGCGGTCCCCCGGCGGCGGGCGGCGGCTGCGGGAGGGCGACCAGCAGACGGCCGTCGACCCAGGTGGTCCAGCCGTTGGAGCAGAGGACCTGGGCCCAGTCGCCCTGGTGGCCGAGCAGCTGCACGGGGAGCAGCGGGTCGAGCCGGGCGGTGGGCCGTGCCGGGTCCGGGGCCGTCCAGGAGGCCATCCCGCCCGGCGGGGCGACGTGGGTGGGGTGGAACGCGAACTCGTCCATGGGCGGCTACATTTCCTCCGCCGCGCGACCCCCGCCGCGCGCGGCACGACTCGCACCACAGGGCTGTTCCCACTCTACCGGCGACGGCCCGGACCGACCCGGCGTCGCGACCGGCGCATGATCACCGGGACCCTCGCGCCATCACGGTGCTCCCTGCCTGAGCGGGGTGTGCGACGTGCGGGCTCGGGGTGCTACGCATGCGATCGGATGCTACCTAGGCGATCGCCGTGCGCCGTGCGCGATCCGGGTGCTACTTGCGCATGATCGCGGGCTCGTGGCGCCGCAGCAGGCCCAGCACCACCAGCCCGTATGCGGCCGAGAGCAGCGGCAGCATGATCATGCTCAGCTCCCATCCGGGCCGTTCGTGGCGGAACATCGGGTCCTTGGTGATCTCGTTCGGGAAGAGCGTGTGCAGTTCCACCGTGCGGGCCATCGCGGACATGCCCCAGCGGGACGGGATCAGCCAGGCGAACTGCTCCAGCCCGGGGACGCCGTAGAGCTTGAGCATCAGGCCGCTGAAGACGATCTGGACGACGGAGAGGAGCACCAGCAGCGGCATGGTGGCCTCCTCCTTGTCCACGAGCGCGGAGACCACCAGGCCGAGCATCATCGCGGAGAACGCGAGCAGCGCGACGGCGATGATCAGTTCGGGGAGCTGGGGCATCACGATGCCGGTCGGCACCGCCGAGGAGAGGTCCACTCCGGCCAGGCCGACCACGGTGAGCACCGCGGCCTGACCGACCGTGACGATACCGAGGATCACCACCTTGGAGACCAGGTAGGCCGATCTGGACAGCCCGACCACCCGTTCCCGCTGGTAGATCGCGCGTTCCTTGACCAGTTCGCGCACCGAGTTGGCGGAGCCGGTCAGCAGGCCGCCGATGCAGAGGGTGAGCAGGCAGTTGACGGCGTTGACGGGGGTGAGGCGGGAGCCGGCCATCGCCCGGCACATCAGGCCGATGACGAACGGCAGCACCACCATGATGGTGAGGAACAGCCGGTCGGCGGCCAGCACGGCGGCGTACCGGCGCACCAGGGTGCCCAGCTGGGAGAACCAGCCCTGTGGCTTCTCCCGGCCGATCGCCGGTGCCCGCTCCGGTGCGGGTGTCAGTGCGGGCAGGGGCACCGACGGGACGGCCTCGGCCGCCACGTACCGCCGGTACTCCGGGGAGGCGCGGAAGCGGGTCTGCCAGGCGGCGTGGTCCTCGTTCTCGAAGGCCTCGAAGGCCTCCGGCCACTCCTCGTAGCCGAAGTAGCCGAGCGCCTCGCCGGGCGGCCCGTAGTACGCCGTCCGACCGCCCGGGGCCAGCACCAGCAGACGGTCGCAGACGTTCAGGCTGAGCACACTGTGCGTCACCACGACCACCGTGCGGCCGTCGTCGGCCAGCCCGCGCAGCATGTGCATCACCGAGCGCTCCATGCCCGGGTCCAGACCGGACGTCGGCTCGTCGAGGAAGAGCAGGGACGGCTTGGTGAGCAGCTCCAGGGCGACGCTGACCCGCTTGCGCTGGCCGCCGGAGAGGCTGGCGATCATCTGGTCGGCCCGGTTGTCCAGGCCCAGTTCGTGGATCACCTCCAGGACCCGGGCCTCCCGCTCGTGCGGGGCCGTGTCACCGGGGAAGCGCAGCTCGGCCGCGTAGGACAGCGCGCGGCGGACGGTGAGCTGGGTGTGCAGGATGTCGTCCTGCGGCACCAGGCCGATCCGGCTGCGCAGCTCGGCGTAGTCGCGGTACAGGTCGCGTCCGTCGTACAGCACCGTGCCCTCGTCGGCGGGGCGCAGCCCGGTGAGCGCGTTGAGCAGGGTGGACTTGCCCGCGCCGCTCGGGCCGGCCACCGCGAGCAGGGCCTTCTGGGCGAGCGGGAAGCCGACGCCGTCCAGCAGCACCCGCCGGTCGCGGCCGACCCGGACCACCAGTTGCTGGACGTCCAGGGAGATCTCGCCGGTGTCGGTGTACTCGACCAGGTGGCCGTCGGAGAGACAGAGCGCGGAGTGGCCGATGCCGACGATGTCGGCCGGGCCGACCGGGGCCCGCTGGACCGGGCGGCCGTTGAGGTAGGTGCCGTTGTGGCTGCCCAGGTCGACGATCTCGTGGCCGCCGTCGGGCAGTTCGCGCAGCTCGGCGTGGTGCCGGGAGACCACCAGGTCGTCCAGTACCAGGTCGTTGTCGTCCGAGCGGCCGATCCGCACCGTGTGCCCGGGCAGCTGGAGGACGGCGCTCGGGCTGCGGAAGGTGCCGGAGCTCTGCGGGGCGACCAGGGACGGGCGCTCGTGCGGCCCGGGGGCGGGCACGCCGGCGAAGGTCGCGGACGGGCCGTCGGCCGGATCGCCGAAGCGCAGCCGGGTGCCCGGGCCGACGTCCTCGCGGCTGACCCGGTGGCCCTGGTCGTAGGTGCCGTTGGTGCTGCCGACGTCCTCCAGCAGCCAGTGGCCGTCGGTGGCGCGCAGGATCGCGTGGTGCCAGGAGACCCGGGGGTCGTCCAGCACGATCTCGCTGGTCGGGTCGCGGCCGACGTGGTAGGCCCGGGCCGGGTCGATCAGCTGGGAGTCGGTGTCGGTGACCAGGACGAGGGGTGGCGCGATGGTTGCGCCGGGGCGCTCTCCCATGCTGCGAATTCTATCGCCGGAGGCCGCGAAGGGCCTTTCCGGATTGCGGGATTGGACTGGACCACTGTGCCGAGGCGGCACTATCGTTCGGCGTGCCCGCGCGCGCCGCCGAGCGTCGGGCGCCGCCGAGCGTCGGGCGCCGCCGAGCGTCGGGCGTCGCCGAGCGTCATCGAGTGCTTCGGAACGGAACCCATGAGCCTCTGGCCCCAGTTGCGCCGGTCCCGGACGGTCCGAGCCGGGACCGCCACTGGGCGGGTGCTGCGCTGCGGCCTGATGGACACCATGCTCGCCGACCTCGCCGTCTCGCTCGTGCTCTGCTTCGAGCGGCCGCTGGACGACGACCGGCTCGCCGCCGGGCTGGCCCGCGCCCTGGAACGGGTACCGGTTTTCGCCGGACGGCCGCGCACCGTCGACGGCGTCCTGGAGGCGGTCTGCGACGACTCCGGCGTACCGCTCGACGTCTACACCGTGGACGGCACGCTCGCCGAGGCGATGGGCCGGGTGACGGCGGCCGGCTCCGAACTGGTCGACCGGGTGGACGCCCCGGCCGCACGCGCCGGCGGCGCCCCGCTGGTCACCGTCCGGATCACCCGCACCGCCGACGGCGGGACGGTGCTCGGCTGCTCCTGGCACCACGCGATCGGCGACCTGCACAGCTTCATGCTGCTGCTGCGGATCTGGTCGGCGGCGGTCGAGGGAGAGCCGCTCCCGGAGGCCGAACTCATCGGCGACCATGACGAGTTGCTGGACGATACGCTCCCCGCCGAGGACTGCGGGCGCCCCGGCTTCCGGGTGCCCTCGGCGGAGGAGGCGGAGCTGCTGGCCTGCGAGGTGGCGGCCGGGCCGCGCGCCAACCGGACGGTCCAGATCGCCTTCACCGATGCCGAAGTGGCGCGGATGTGCGAGGAGTTCGGTGCGACGACCGGACGCCGGCTCTCCTGTGGCGACGTGCTCTGCGCCCATCTCCTCGGCACCCTGCGGGAGTTGGACGGCGACGACGCCGAGCGGATGCTGACCGTCCCGGTCAACGTGCGCCGCCCGCTCGGCCTCTCACCCGCCCTGGTCGGCAACCTGCTGAGCGAGGTCCACGTACCGCACCGGCCCGAGGACGGCCCGGCGGCGCTCGCGGGCGCTGCGGACGGCGGCAGAGGAGTTCCCGACCGCGCACCTCAACCTCCGGTCCAACCTGGGCGTCCTGGCCGCGCTCGGCCGTTCGCGGCTGCGCGAGTGCGTACCGCTGGGCTTCGATCCGCGGGCGCGCCGGTTCAGCTTCTCCAACTGGAGCCGCTTCGGCGCCTACCGGGTGAGCTTCCAGGGGCGCCGCCCGGTGTTCTTCAGCCCGGCCGCCAACTATCCGCTGCCGTGGGTGTGCTGGACGGTCGAGGGGTTCCGCGGCGAGGGGTACCTGAGCACGGTGGTGCTGCCGGCCAGGCTCGCCGCCCGGGTCCGCGGGGCGGCGGGCCGGGCGCGAGCGCCTCGCCGACGGTGTTCATCCCGCCGTGGCACAGCACCGCGTCCAGCTCGCCGCGCGCCATCAGCTCCAGCACCGGCGCGCGGTCCACCGCGACCGCTCGCACCGGGAGTTCGGGCAGCAGCTCGCGCGGCGCCGCGAACACCGGCTGCACGTCCTCGCCGCACAGCTCCAGCGCCCGCACAGCCCGGGCGAGGAAGTCCGTGCCCAGCTCGCCGGCCAGCGTCCCCATGGTCACGAGTACCCGCCGCCGGCCCGGCAGCAGCCGCTCCCACGGGAACCCCGGAGCGTGCGGCCGCGCCGCGAGCACCGGACCGACCGTCGCGCAGTGCGGCGGCGCAGTGCAGCCGGTCAGCGCCGGACCGGTGGTGGCCGGCATCAGGGCGGGGGAGAAGCGCGGGTCGACGTACTCCGCCTCGGGCAGCCGGGCGCGCTCCCACAACCCGCGCAGCAGCCCCGTCATCCACGCCTCGACCTGCGGCAACGCGCGGTACGGCCGGCCCAGCTCCATCGCCCCGGGCGCGAAGCTCGCCCACGGCAGGCCGTGCCGGTGCGCGACCAGCGCGCCCGCCGGGGTGTGCTGGTCGACCAGCAGCACGGCCGGCCGGTACTCCCGCACGATCGCGTCCAGCGGCTTCGCGGTGAACCGCGCGTACGGGACGATGAAGCCCTCCCAGAGCGAGCGCAGCGCGGCCAGCCCGTGCCCGCCCTGTGCCCGGAACGCCCGGGTGCCGGTGCCGAGCACGCGGGCGTCGCCGCCGAGCAGCGGCCGCAGCACCGACTCCGTACCGGTCCAGGCGACCTCGTGGCCGCGCGCGGTCAGTTCGGCGGCGATGCCCGCGGCCGGGTTTACGTGTCCGGTCAACGGGGGCATCGGGCTGCCGTGGCCGCGCTCGGCGAACCGCCGTTACATGCCAACTTGCTTGTATGGCGGCCTGATTGATGCCTCGTCGGATCCGGCCTACTTTGGTCTGGACCAGTCGGCGGCCCCGCTGGTAGCGTCCCGATCACACCCCCCGCTGAGCCCCTCCCGGCGAGCCGAAAGGCGCGTACGACGTGACTCCGCACGACCTGATTTCCCGCGAGGCGGCTCCATCCAAGGCGACCGCGCACGAGACGACGCCGCACGAGACGACGCCGCACGAGACGACGCCGCGCGAGGCGGCTCCGCACGATGCGACAACGCCCGAGCTGCCCCCGCACGACACGCGACCGGCCGCCAGGCTGGTCACCGTCCGGTTCGCCGCCGCCGGCAGCGGCTCCGGTCCGCTCACCCGCGGCCAGGACAACATGATCCGCTGCATCCGGAGCGAAGCCCCGAGCAGATCAACAAGGACTCCGTCTGGCCGGTGCCCGCCGGCACCTCGGTCCCGGCCGGCCTGGTGGCCCTGCGACTGCTGGTCGAGCGGCACGAGTCGCTGCGGACCTCCTTCCCGGCCGGCCCCGGACCGGACGGCTTCCCGGACCGCCAGGTGGTGCACCCGAGCGGGCGCTTCGCTGTGACGGTGGTCGAGGCGGACGGTCGTGAGGACAGTCGACTGGACGCCCTGGCAGCCGAGTTGGGGCGGAGAGATCTCGCCGTCCCGCTGGATCTCGCGCTGCCGTCGCGGATCCGGTTCACCCTGGTCGCCCGCGGCGAGCGGCTGCTCCGTCTGGTCGCCGTGGTCTGCCATGCGGGCGCCGACGGCGCCGCCACCGCCGTACTGATCCAGGACTGGCACGCCCTCGCCGCCGGGAAGGAGCTGCCCCCGGTCACCGCCCCGACGCCGCTGCAACTCGCGGTCGCGGAGCAGAGCGCCCGCGGTCGTCGCAAGGCGGCCGCCGGCCTGCGGCACTGGGCCCGGGTCCTGGGCAGCGGCCCGCAGACCGTCTTCGCCGACGCGCGGGTCACCGGCCCGCCCCGCGACCACACCGCGCTGATGGTGCGCTCGTGCTCGGCGGCCGACCAGCTCGCCGCCGTCTGCCGCCGCGTCGGCGCCGGCCCCGTCCGTCGTCCTGCTCGCCGCCTTCGCCGCGCTGGTCGCCCACCGCGCCGGCCGGCGGGGGGAACTGGTGCTGTCGGCGCTCTCCGCCAACCGCCACCAGGCCGAGCTGATCGACCACGTCGGCACCCTCGCGCAGGACGCGCTGATCCTGCTGGACACCGACGCGGCCGACCTCGACCAGCTGATCGGCCGAGCCAAGTCGGCTTCGCTGAAAGCCTATTGGAACAGCATCCTGGACGCCGGGCAGGTCTGGCAGCTGGTCGAGGACGTCGCCCACCGGCGCGGCTCCCGGTTCGCCCGCCAAGTGGTCGTCAACGACCTGAGCCTCGCCGTCCCGGCTGCCGTTGCCGACGCCCAGCCGCCCCCGTCCGGCGACCCCGAGCTGACCGCGCTGCCCAGCCCGCCGCTGCCGGTCCGGCTGATGCTCGCCGTCCTGCGGGTCACCGGCAGCCTGGACTTCGTCCTCGTCGCCTGCCCCCAGGTGCTCGACGCGGAGGAGGCGGAGGGCTTCGCCCGGGCGCTGCTCGCGGTGCTCGCGGCCGTCGTCGCCGCCCTGCCCGGCCGCGACACCGCGATGGCGCCGCACCACTACGTCATCCGGCGGGTGACGCCGGACGGCGAGGAGGTCCACGCCGGAAGCGGACGCGACCCGGAGATCGTCGCCCGGTTGTCCGCACTCACCTGAAGGGATGATCGCGGGCAGCCACGGGCCGCTCATCCTCACGAGTCTTCGCCGCTCACTCTCGCGAATCGTCGGCGCTCACTCTCGCGAGTGCCGCGTCGTTCACTCCGGCGAGTGCCTCGGCGAACCCTCGCCGTCGTCGCCGAGCCCCCGCGGGAGGTCCCACGAACATGCGGAGGTCGCCCCCGAGGTGAGCCCCCACGGGCTCGGGACCTCCTCCGCGTCGTCGTCGCCCTGCAGTGGCAGCCGGTCGATCACCGCGACCAGGGCGGGCGGCAGCTGCGGCGCCAGCCCCCGGTGCACCCGGGACAGGATGTCGCGCCGTACGTCCTCCGGCAGTAGCGGTCGGCTCATCCGCAACGGCCTTGGCCCGGGTGGGCGTTCGGCCGTGGACAGCTGGTCCGACCAGGCCCGCCAGTAGTCCGCGTCGTCGGTCTCGCCGAGCATCAGGTGGTGCAGGTGCAGGCAGTACGCGGCCGTCCCGCTGCCCGAGCCCGCCGCGAAGCGCCACCAGAACTCGGCGCCCTCCTCCTTGCCGGTGGCGTACAGCAGTGCGCCGAACACCTCCGCCCCCTCCGGCTGGATCCGGCGCGCGTTCACCAGCAGGTCGAGTCCGCGCGAGGCGTCCGGCGCGCCCAGGAGCAGGGCCACCACCAGGCCCAGCTCGAAGGCGGCCTGCTCGTGCTCTGACGGCAGGTGGGTCGGCGCGGCCGTCAGCCGGGCCTGGCGGACCTCGGCGATCCGCTCGGCGTGGGCGCGTTGGGGCCGTGGCACGCGGAGGACCGCACGCCCCCCGCCCGTGGTGCACGCCCCGCCCGGCGACGCGGTCGTCCGTCGGCCCGTCACAGTTCGTCGCCACGGTCCGGGAGTTCGCCCACCCCGAGCCGGCGCGCCAGCCGTTCTCGGGCATGCCGCAGGTTGGAGTGCACCGTCGCCACGGGCCCTCCCAGGTACGCCGCGATCACCTTCACGTGCAGACCCAGCAGGTAGCGCAGGATCACCACATCCCTTTGTCGGTCCGGCAGTTCGAGGATCGCCGCGTACAGCCGCACCTCGTCCGCCTCGCTGTGCAGCAGCCCGTTGGCCACCTGTTTGAACGCATTGATCACCGCCGCGAAGGTGACCGCCTCCACCTCCACCGGCTCCTCGGCGGCGACCCAGTCCGAGACCTGCCGGTTGGCCAACCGCCAGGCGTACGCGGCCGGTTCCTCGAACCGCAGCACCTGTGGCCAGCAGCGGGCCAGGTCGGCCTTCACCACCTTGACCACCAGCGCGGCGTCGGCCTGGCTGCCTATCCTGGTCAACGCGAGGGCGTGCCAAGCGGGTTCATGCGTCTCGCAGAACGCGGCGTAGGTGAGGTCCAGGCTGAGGCCGAGGTCCCCGCCGACCCCTCGCTCCGGCCCGTTCCCGCCGGCGCAGTCCACTGCCGCCCCGCCCCGGTACCCGCGCACCGGGGCACCCCTGTCGATCGTCATCGATCCTGCTTTCCGTGGCCGTCGGCTGCTCACCCGGCCACCCGAGGGTCGGGCTGTCCGTGCCCATCCTCATTCCATCAGGCCTGTTACTCCAGGCTGCAAAGTGAATACAGATTGTCATCTCATGGGATCTGGCGACTGGTTGAATCGGTCCCGCCGGGATTGGCCCCGCAGGGATTGGTCCCCGGATACCGTGGGCAGCAATCGGTCGGTTGCGATCGAGGTACCGAGGGGGAAACGATGGGTCTCTACGACGGGGTGGACCTGCGGCTGAACGTGCCGCACTCGGCCCGGATGTACGACTACTTCCTGGGCGGTTTCACCAACTTCGCCGCCGACCGCGAGGCCGCCGGACACGCCCTCGCCGTCGCGCCCTGGCTGCGCACCGGCGCCCGCGCCAACCGCTCCTTCATGCACCGCTCGACCCGCGCCCTCGCCGAGGCCGGCCTCGACCAGTTCCTCGACATCGGCACCGGAATCCCCACCTCGCCCAACCTCCACGAGGTCGCCCAACGCGTCCGGCCGGACGCCCGCGTCGTCTACGCCGACAACGACCCGATCGTCCTCTCGCACGCCCAGGCCCTGCTCACCGGCACCCCCGAGGGCCGCACCGCCTACGTCGAGGCCGACGTCACCGACGTCACCCGGCTGCTCGCCGCCCCCGGGCTGCGCGACACCATCGACCTGGACCGCCCCGTCGCGCTCTCCCTCAACGCCCTGCTCCACTTCGTCCCCGACGCCCGCGGTGCGTACGAGATCATCGAGCACCTCAAATCCGTCCTGGCCCCCGGCAGCGCCCTGGTGGTGACCCACACCACCCCCGACTTCGCCCCCGAGGACATCGCCAACCTGGTCCGCATCTACGGGTCCGGCGGCACCGCCGTCCAGGCCCGCACCCGCGCCGAGGTCGCCCGCTTCTTCGACGGCTGGACCCTCCTCGCCCCGGGCGTCGTCCCCACCCCCCAGTGGCGGCCCTCGGCGGACGAACCCCCGGTCTCCGCCCCGGAGGCCTCGGCGTACGCGGCGGTGGCCCTCCGGCCCTGACCCATGGTCGACGAACCACCCGGGCCCCCGTAGCGTCCTGTGATCGAGAAGGCGGTTCGCGCCGCGACACTCGACCAGAGGGGCACCATGTACTCGCAGCCTTCGGAAGCCCGCCACCGCCGTCACAGCCGCCGCGCGGTCCTCGGCCTCGGGGCGGCCGTCGCCGTCACGGCCGCGACCGGCGGACCGGCCCGCGCCGCGTCCACCAGCGGCGGACCGGCCTACGCCGCATCCGCCCCGGGTACGCCCGACGGCTCCGATCTCCACCGCCGGCTCGCCGCCCTCGAACAGGAGCACTCCGCCCGGCTCGGCGTCTACGCCCGGAACCTGACCACCGGCCGGACCGTCCACTACCGCGCCGACGAACTGTTCCCGATCTGCTCGGTCTTCAAGACCGTCGCCGTCGCCGCCGTCCTGCGCGACCTCGACCGCGACGGCGAGTTCCTCGCCCGGCGGATCCGGTACACCCAGGCCGACGTCGACCGGGCCGGCGGCGCACCGATCACCGGCGAGCCCGGCAACCTGGCGAACGGCATGACCGTCGCCGAACTCTGCGCGGCCGCCCTCGACCACAGCGACAACACCGCCGGCAACCTGCTGCTCCGCGAACTCGGCGGACCGACGGCCGTCACCCGCTTCTGCCGCTCGATCGGTGACCGCGTCACCCGGCTGGACCGCTGGGAGCCCGAACTCAACACGGCCGAGCCCGATCGCATCACCGACACCACCAGCCCGCACGCCATCGGCCGCACCTACGGCCGCCTCGCCCTCGGCCGCACGCTCCCACCGGCCAAGCGCGACCGGCTCACCGCCTGGCTGCGGGCCAACACCACCAGCACCCACCGCTTCCGCGAGGGCCTGCCGCAGGACTGGACCCTCGCCGACAAGACCGGCACCGGCAGCTACGGCACCACCAACGACGTCGGCATCGCCTGGACCCCGACCGGAGCCCCCGTCCTCCTCGCCGTCCTCACCACCAAGCCCGCGGACGCCGCCGCCCCCAAGGACGAACCCCTCGTCGCGAAGACCGCCGCCCTGCTCGCCCCCGTCCTCGGGTAACCCCGCACCCGACGTGCCACCCCCGCACCGGCCGGGCGACGGCCCGCACCACGCGCTGCGCGCCGTCGCCGCCCGGCCTCGCCCTCGGCGGCCGCGGCTGCTCTCCCGTGCCCCGACCCGCAGCACCGCCCGTCCCGCCCGTGCGCGGTCCACCCGCTGCCACTCGCTGACGCCCCTTACTCACCTGTGCGCCCGCGCCGCCCCGGGGACAGACTGGTGGTGGACCGATGCTGTCCCGCGAGGCTGGGAGACGCATGCTGCTGGGACTCACCACCGCGCTGGTCGCGACCGTCTGCTTCGGCTTCGGGGCGGTCTTCCAGGCGCGCGGGGCGCGGTCGGCCCCGCGTGCCGACCGGGTGCGGGCGGGGCTGCTGGCCGCGCTGGTGCGGTCGTGGCAGTTCCTGGTCGGGACGGTGCTGGACATCGCCGGCTTCGTGCTGAGCATCGTGGCCCTGCGCAGCCTTCCGCTCTTCCTGGTGCAGGCCGTCACCAACGCCAGCCTGGCCGTCACCGCCCTGGCCGCCGTCTGGCTGCTGGGAGCGCGCCTGCGCCGGGGGGACGTCGCGGGCATCGTTGTCGTCGTCGTCGGCCTCACCCTGCTGGCGCTCGGCTCGGGCAAGGAGGGCCGGAACGACGCCCCGGCGGCGTTCCACTGGTCGCTGCTCGCCACCACCGCCGTCATGCTGCTGGCCACCCTCGTGCTGGTGCGCCGGGACGGCACCGTGGCGGCCGCCGGGTTGGGCCTGCTGGCCGGGGTCGGTTTCGGGGTGACCAGCCTCGCGGTGCGCGTCCTGGATGCCTCCGGCCCGCTCGCGGTCCTCTCCGACCCGGCCGCCTACGCCTTGGCCGTCGGCGGCCTCGGCGGCTATCTCGCGTACGCACTGGCCCTGCAGCGCGGCACGGTGACGGCCGCGACCGCCGCCGGGACGGTGGCCGAGACCTTCGGCCCGGCCCTGGTCGGCGTGGCGGCGCTCGGCGACGCCGCGCGCCCCGGGTTCGAGTGGTGCGCGCTGACGGGCTTCGCGGTGGCGGTGGGCGGCACTTTCCTGCTGTCCCGTTTCGGTGAACTCGAGGGCGGGTCGGCCGAGCTGTCGATGCCGTACCCGGGCGCCGAGGCGGAGCCGGCCGTCCCGCCCCGGTAGCCCGGACGACTCCGCCGTGCGAAGGTGACTTGCCGGACAAATCGGACGGCGACACGGCCTCAGAGCGGCAGGTGCGCGATGGCGGAGGAACCCCGATCGGAACCCCACCCCGGATCTCGGCGGTCGGTACCGACCGAGCGTCCCGTCGCGCTGATCACCGGCGCCTCCTCCGGGATCGGCCTCGCCACCGCCATCCGGTTGGCCGAGGCCGGCTGGCACACCCTGCTCTCCGGCACCGACCGGGCCCGCCTCGACGAGGTCGCCGACCGCACCGGCGGCCTGGCCCTGCCCGAGGACCTGAGCAAGCCGGACGGCCCGCGCCGCCTCGCCGACGCCGCCCTGACCGAGGCCGGCCGGGTGGACGCCCTGGTCGCGAGCGCCGGCCTCGGCTGGCGCGGCCCGTTCGCGGACACCCCCCTCGACACCCTGGACCGGATGTTCGAGGTCAACTTCGCCGCCCCGCTGCGCCTGGTCCGCCTGCTCCTGCCCGGCATGCTGGAGCGCCGCCACGGCCGGATCGTGCTGCTCGGCTCGATGGCCGGCCAGGTCGGCGTGCGCGACGAATCGGGCTACTCGGCCACCAAGGGCGGCCTGACCATGTTCGCGGAGAGCCTCTGGTACGAGCTGCGCGGTACGGGCGTGGGGGTGCGCCTGGTACTCCCGGGGGCGGTGGACACCCCGTTCTTCGACCGGCGCGGCACGCCGTACCAGCGGGAGCGGCCGCGCCCCGTCTCGGCGGAGCGGGTCGCGGACACCGTGGTCGCGACCATCAGCACCGAACGCGACCGTCTGTACGTGCCGCACTGGCTCGGCTTCCCGGCCCGCATCCACGGCGTCGCGCCGGGCGTGTTCCGCCGGATGGCCTCCCGCTTCGGGTGAGCGCCGGATGGGCGTCGCCACCGAGGCCGTCAGCACCGGGGCCGTCAGCACCGAGGCGGTCATCACGAAGGCCGTCTTCACCGGGGCCGCCGTGGCCGGGGTGGAGTTGCTGCACCTCGCCCCGGCCGCCGTCCGCCTCCCGCCGCTGCGCCGCACCCTGGCCCGCCGCACGGCCGGCCACGGCACCGCCCCCGGCCACATCGCCCTGACCTTCGACGACGGCCCCGACCCGCGTAGCACTCCGTACATCCTCGACGCGCTGGACGAACTCGGCGTCCGTGCCACCTTCTTCCTGCTGGGCGCGATGCTGGAACGGGCCCCCGCGCTCGGCCGCGAGCTGGTGCGGCGCGGCCACGAGGTCGCCGTCCACGGCTGGCACCACCGGCAGCAGTGGTACCCGGCCCCCGCCCGCGACCTGCGCGAACTGCGCCGCGCCAGCGAGGCGGTGACCGACCTCTGCGGCGCCCGCCCGCTCTGGTACCGCCCGCCGTACGGCGTCCTGACCGCCGGCCCGGCCCTGGCCGCCCGCCGCCTGGGCCTGCGCAGCGTGCTGTGGACCGCCTGGGGCCGCGACTGGACGGCGGAGGCCACCGGCGCCTCCGTCTACGCGACCGCCCGCCCCGGCCTGACCGGCGGCGCGACCCTCCTCCTCCACGACTCCGACTGCACCTCCGCCCCCGACTCCTGGCGCGCCACCCTCGCCGCCCTACCCCTGATCGCCGGCCACTGCCGCACCCGCCACCTCACCCTCGGCCCGCTCCGCGACCACGCGGTGCCGCCCCGCTAGCCGGGCTCGCGCCCGTGTCGGCACGGTGCGCGTGACCTACCCCAGCCCCACCCGCCGCAGTGCCTCCGCGAACCCTGCCTGCCATCCCGTCGGGGTGGCGCCGGGCGAGGGCGCGGGGGAGGGCCGTTTCAGGGCCGCGAGGGCGTTGCGGACGACGTCGGCCGGGCGGGCGGAGGTGACGTCGGCGTGGCCGAGTTCGAGTTCGTGCTGGAGGTTGTCGCGCCCGTGGCCCTGGACGACGTCGAGGAGCAGCAGCCGTCGGCCGAGTGCGCGGGCTTCGCTGCAGGTGTCGCCGGAGCTGGTGACGACGAGGTCGGCGGCGGTCATCAGCGCGGGGATCCGGTCGGTGTAGCCGAACGGGTGCAGCCGGGGCTGCCGGTGGGCGGCGGCTCGGAGGCGGTGCTGGAGTGCGCGGTTGCGTCCGGCGACCGCGAGCACGTGCGGCCCGGTGGCGGCGAGTGAGGCGGCGGTGCGGGCGAGCGGGCCGAGCCCCCAGGAGCCGGACATCAGCAGGACGCAGGGGGCGTCCGCCGGTACGCCCAGCTCGTTCCGTGCTTCGGCGCGTCCCGGCGGGTGGTAGAACGGCTGCCGCAGCGGCGCGGGCACGACGGCGATGTCGGCGTCCGGGCGGTACCGCCGCACCGCGCAGGCGGCGACCTCGGAGGTGACCAGGAACAGGTCCGTCCCCTCCTGTACCCAGAGCCGGTGCGGCGTCACGTCGGTGCAGAACACGAAGTGCCGGAACTCCCGTCCCTGTCCCCACCCCTGCAGCCGGTTGACCGCCGAGGTCGCGGTGGCGAACACCGAGACCACGAGCTGCGGCCGCTGGGTCTCGACCAGTTTCCGCAGTGCCGGGACGAGCCGGGTGCGGGCCGCCGCGTCGGTGAGCCGGGCGATCCGGGTGCCCGGCCGCAGCGCCGAGAAGTGGAAGGCGTCGTACACCCCGGGGAGGCCGAGCAGGTGGCGGAAGACCGCCTCCCCGGCGGCGCCCGAGCGTTCGCCGAGCAGGGCCATGGCGTCGACGGTGTCGGTGGTCCAGCCGCGGTCCCGCAGGGTGTCGGCGCAGGCCTGGGCCATCACGTCGTGGCCCTGGCCGAGCGAGCCGGAGATCAGCAGGGCGTGCGGCATCGGGTGGTCCCGGTCAGGTGGTGGTGGACGCGGCGGTGGCGGCCCGGTACCAGTCGGCGTACCGTCGCACGCCGTCCGCGAAGTTGGTCCGCGGAGACCAGCCGAGCAGTCGCTTCGCTTGAGCGGACGAGATCCGACGGCCCGTGTAGTCGGCTTTCCGGCCCCCGATGTGTTCGATGCTGACGGGTCCGAGCAGTTCGTCGACGGTGTCGGCGATGTCGCGTACGGAGACGGCGGTGGAGCCTTCGAGGGCGAAGGTCTGGTCCTCGGCGGCGGGGGACAGGGCCCGGACGTGGGCGTCGGCGAGGTCCTCGACGTAGACGAAGTTGCGGCTCTGGCGTCCGTCGCCGGCGATGGTGATCGGCCGCCCGGCCAGCGCGGCCTGGACGAACCGTGCGACGACCAGTTCGTCGCGCATCCGGGGTCCGTACGGGATGCCGTAGCGCAGGATGGTGAAGTGCTGCCCGTACAGCTCGCGGTAGCTGTGCACCAGCATTTCGGCGGCGAGCTTGGTGGCCACGTAGAGGTGGCCGCTGTGCTCCAGCTCGATCGGGACGTGCTCGTCCAATTCCTCTTCTTCGCCGCCGAGTTGCTCGCCGCCGAGGGCGGCGCCGTAGACCCAGACGGTACTCGCGAGCACGGTGCGGCTGAGGCCGCTGCGCCGCGCGGCTTCCAGGACGGCCTCGGTGCCGTCGATGTTGGTCCGCACGGCGCGGACCGGGTCGGCGGAGACCTGTTCGACGTCGGCCATCGCGGCGAGGTGGTAGACCACTTCGCTGCCCGCCAGTGCGGAGGTGAGGGCCTTCAGGTCGAGGACGTCGATCCGCGCGTGTTCGGCGTCGGGGTTGAGGTACTGGTCGGTGGTGTCCACCGCGAGGACGTCGTGGCCGGCCGCGATCAGGTGGTCCACGACGTGTGAGCCGATGAATCCGCAGCCCCCGGTGACGGCTATCCGCACGTTCTTGCTCCCTTCGCTCCGGCCGGCCGGCTAACCGGCCGACCGCCGGTACACCGCCGAGACGGCTTCGATGACCTGCTCCGTCTCGTCCTCCGTCATGTCGGAGTGCACCGGCAGGCAGACCTGCCGTGCGCAGAGGTCCTCGGCCACGGGCAGGGGCCCGCGCCGGTACGGGGCGAGCACGGGCTGCAGGTGCAGCGGCAGGTCGTAGACCTCGCCGGACAGCCGCACGCCGTGCTCCTCGGCGACCGCCCGCTTGAACGCCGCACGGTCCGTGCCGGGCGGCAGCAGCGCCACGTACTTGTAGTAGTTGCCACGGCAGCCGGGCGGTTCGAGCACCGGCTGCAGGCCGTCCGGCCCGGCCAGCGCCGCGTCGTAGCGACGGGCGACGGCCCGGCGGGCCTCGATGAACTCCTTGAGCCGGCGCAGGTGCACGGCGCCGACCGCCGCGTGGAGCTCGCTCATCCGCCAGGAGTAGCCGAGCAGCACGTGGTGGTTGGTGGTGAAGGAGCCCTTGCCCTGGTCACGGTAGATCCGGGCCTCGTCGCGCAGCTCCGGCGACTCGGTGAGGATCATGCCGCCCTCACCGCTGGTGGTGACCTTGGTCGGGTAGAAGGAGAAGGCTCCGGCCAGCCCGAAGGTCCCGGCGGCGCGCCCGTTGACGCTGCTGCCGTGGGCGTGCGCGGCGTCCTCGACCAGCGGGATGCCGCGTTGGTCGCAGAGTGCCCGCAGGGCGTCGACCTGCGGGGTGACCAGCCCGCCGATGTGCACCAGCACGACGGCGGCGGTGTCCGGGGTGAGGGCCTCCTCGAGGGTTTCGGGGGAGAGCGCGAGGGTGGCCGGGTCGACGTCGGCGAACACCGGGCGCCCGCCCGCGTGGAGCACCGCGCCGGCGGTCGCGTAGAAGGTGACGGCGGGGACGACCACGTCGCGGCCCCGGACATCGACGGTGCGCAGGATCATCTCCAGCGCCGCCGTGCCACTGCTCACCGCGACGGCGTGGGAGGCGCCGTGCTCGGCGGCGAAGCCCTGCTCGAAGCGCTCGGTCCAGGGACCGAGGGTCAGGGCACCGGTGGTGAGCATCTCGGTCACCGCCTCGGCGACGGCCGCGCGGTCGCTCTCGTCGAACACGATGCGGGCGGCTGGCACGCCCATGGGGCACCTCCGGCGGCGGGCTGCCGACGCAGCACCGATCGGGTCGGATCCTCCCGAACCGCACAAAAGCGGTCGGGTCAGGCACATCACGCTACTTCGCCCGGCCGGGTCACGGCCTGTCGTCGCCCCCCGCACGGGTGACCCGGCTGCTTCCTCCGCAGGTAGGAGGGCTACTCCCGACGCAGGGCGTGCGCTCCTCCGTCCGGGGGACGGCCGTACTGCGTCCGCAGTACGCAAACGGCCTGCGCAGGGACGACGACGGAGCAGGGGTCGGCGATCAAGGATTGGTCACGCTGCGGCGGACCGCGTCCTCAGGGGCGTACGGCCCGCCCGCGGCGCGCCCTGTACCGAGACGCCGCATCCGAAGGAGTCCGCTCTCCCGTGGCCACGTTCCTCTACCGCCTGGGCCGATGGGCCTTCGTCCGGCGCCGGCTGGTGACCTTGCTCTGGGTCGCCGTGCTGGCGGTCGGCGGAGTCCTGGCGGCCAAGGCGCCCGCCGCACCCGACGACGGCTTCGCGATGCCCGGCACGGAAGCGCAGAAGGCCTTCGACCTGATGAACGAGCGCTTCCCCGGCGGTCACGCCGACGGCGCCTCGGCCAGGTTGGTGTTCGTCGCGCCCTCCGGGCAGAAGATCACCGCCGCGCCCCACCAGCAGGCGGTGGAGCGGACGGTCGACGAGCTCGCCCACGCCGAGCAGGTCACCGGGGCGGTCAGCCCCTTCAAGGCGGGCGCCGTCTCCAAGGACGGCAGCACCGCGTACGCGACCGTGAACTACTCCGTCAAGGCGGGCGAGCTGTCCCAGGGCGCCACCCACGCCCTGGAGCAGGCCGCCCAGCACGGCCGGGACGCCGGGCTCAAGGTCGAGATCGGCGGCAACGCGCTGACGGCCAAACCCGGCGCGGGCGGCAGCAGCGAGACGATCGGCATGGCACTGTCCGCCGTCGTGCTGGTGATCACCTTCGGCTCGCTGGTCGCGGCCGGCCTGCCGCTGCTCACGGCGGTCGTCGGCGTCGGCCTCGGCATGGCGCTGATCACCGCGCTCGGCAGCACCCTCGGCCTGTCCAGCACCACCGGCACGCTCGCCATGATGCTCGGCCTCGCGGTCGGCATCGACTACGCGGTGTTCATCGTCTCCCGCTACCGGGCCGAACTCACCGAGGGCCGGACCCCCCAGGAGGCGGCCGGCCGGGCCGTCGGCACCGCCGGGTCCGCCGTGGTGTTCGCCGGCCTCACCGTGGTGATCGCCCTCGCCGGGCTGTCCGTGGTCGGCATCCCGATCCTCGCCAAGATGGGCATGGCCGCCGCCGGGACGGTCGTCATCGCCGTGCTGGTCGCGCTCACCCTGGTCCCGGCGCTGCTCGGCTTCCTCGGCCGCAAGGTGCTGCCGCGCAAGGTCCGCAAGGCCCGCGGCGACGCCGCCCGGGAGGCGACCAAGGAGAACGGCGGCGCCCGCTGGGCCCGGTTCGTGCTGCGCCGCCCGCTCGCGGTGCTGCTCGGCGGCGTGATCGGACTCGGCGTGCTCGCGGCCCCCGCGCTCGACCTACGGCTCGGCCTGCCGGGCGACGAGGCCAAGCCCACCTCCACCACCCAGCGCCGCGCCTACGACCTGCTCTCCGAGGGCTTCGGCCCGGGCTTCAACGGCCCGCTGACCGTCCTGGTGGACGCCAAGGGCGTCGCCGACCCGAAGGCCGCGGCGAACGAGGTCTCCCAGAAGGTCTCCGGCCTGCCGGGCGTCGTCACCGTGACACCGCCGATGTTCAACCAGGCCGGCGACACGGCCCTGCTCAACGCGATACCGGCGACCGGCCCGAGCGAGGCCGAGACCAAGGCCATCGTGCACGCCATCCGCGGCGACGCGGCCGCCCTGAAGTCGGCCACCGGCGCGACGGTCCTGGTCAGCGGTACGACGGCGATGAACATCGACGTCTCGCAGAAGCTCACGGACGCACTGGTGCCCTACCTCGCCGTGGTGGTCGGCCTCGCCGTCCTCCTGCTGCTGGTGGTCTTCCGCTCCGTGCTCGTCCCGCTGAAGGCGGCGCTCGGCTTCCTGCTCTCGGTGGCCGCCGCCCTCGGCGCCGTGGTCGCGGTCTTCCAGTGGGGCTGGCTGGCCGACCTGATCGGCGTGGAGCAGACCGGCCCGGTGATGAGCATGATGCCGATCTTCATGATCGGCGTGGTCTTCGGCCTCGCCATGGACTACGAGGTGTTCCTGGTCACCCGGATCCGGGAGGGCTACGTCCACGGCGAGGAGCCCGGCGAGGCGATCGTCACCGGCTTCCGGCACAACGCCCGGGTGGTCACCGCCGCCGCCTTCATCATGATCGCCGTCTTCTCGGGCTTCATCGGGATGAGCGAGCCGATGATCAAGATGATGGGCCTGGGGCTCGCCGCGGCCGTCGCCTTCGACGCCTTCGTGGTCCGGATGGCCATCGTCCCGGCCGTCCTCGCCCTGCTCGGCCGCCGTGCCTGGTGGCTGCCGCGTCGGCTCGACCGGCTGATACCGGACGTGGACGTCGAGGGCAGCAAGCTGCAGCCGCCCGCCGCCGAACCGGCCCCGGCCCCGGAGTCGGTCACCGTCTAGGCAAGCAGGCAAGCAGGCAAGCAGGCAAGCAGGCAGGCAGGCAGGCAGGACGGGGCCGGGCGGAACACGCCCGGACCCGTCCGGACCCGGTCGGCACCGCTGGCGCCGGCCGGCACAGCTCGCCTCGCTCGGCACTGCTTGCCCCGTCCGGCTCGACACTGGTTCGAGCCCCTACCGTTACCGTTGCTGTCGGGGGCCGCCGCCCGCGCGGAGGTCCCCGGTCCGGCCCGCCGCCCTCACCCGGACGCGGCGCGGCACGAACTGGCGAGCCCGGCGAGGCTGCGGCCAGGGCCCCCGACCCGGAGAGCACGACCATGACCGACACCTGGCAGCGCCTGCGTCGCGACCACCCGCGGCTGCTCGACGCGGTCGGCGGAGCCGCCCTGATCACGGTCACCGCGCTCGGCGCCACCGTCGACCAGACCAACGGGCCCGTCACCATGCCCGACCCGGCCACCGGCGTGATCGCCCTGGTCTCCGCCGTCGCCGTGTTCGCCCACCGCCGCTTCCCGCGCGCGGTCGTCGCCGTCACACTGCTCTGCACGATGGTGCTCGCCGGGACGAGCCCCCGGCTCACCCCCATGCTGGCCACCCCCCTCCTGCTCGCGCTCTACTTCCTCGCCGTCCGCACCGACCGCGCCACCGCCCTGCGCGCCTCGATCGCCACCGCCGTCCTGCTCACCGGGATCTCCCTGCTGCTCGGCCCCGGCGGCCCGATCGGCGAGCGGATCAGCGTCCTGGCCTGGGCCCTGCTGCCCGGCGCCCTCGGCGACTCCATCCGCAACCGCCGCGCCCACCTCGCGGCCATCGAGGAACGCGCCGAACGCGCCGAACGCACCCGCGAGGAGGAGGCCCGCCGCCGGGTCGCCGACGAGCGGATCCGGATCGCCCGCGACCTGCACGACGTGGTCGCCCACCACATCGCCTTGGCCAACGCCCAGGCCGGCATCGCCGTCCACCTCATGGACAACCACCCGGTGCAGGCCCGCGAGGTGCTCAGCCACATCACCGACGCCACCGGCTCGGCCCTGCAGGAGCTGCGCGCCACCGTCGGCCTGCTGCGCCGCGCCGAGGAGCCCGCCCCGCTCGAACCCACCCCGGGCCTGGACCGGCTGCCCGAGCTGCTCGGCTCCTTCGAGCGGGCCGGGCTGCCGGTCCGCCTCACCGTCCGCGGTGACGCCCGGCCGCTGTCGCCCGGCGTCGACCTCACCGCCTTCCGGATCGTCCAGGAGTCGCTGACCAACGTCGCCAAGCACGCCCACGGCGCCGACGCCGAGGTCACCCTCGCCTACAGCGAGAGCCGGGTGACGGTCAGCGTCGCCAACGGCCGTCCGGCCGCGACCGGGAGCCCCCGCGCCGCACTGCTGCCCCAGCCCGCCCCGGGCGAGAGCGGCTTCGGCCTGATCGGCATGCGCGAGCGGGCCGGCGCGGTGGGCGGTCGGCTCAGCGCCGACCGACGGCCCGACGGGGGCTTCCTGGTCACCGCCGAACTGCCCCTGCGCACCGGCGCCCTCGACGACGGCCCGGCCCATGCCGGTGCGGCCGGTCCGCACCCGGCCGGTGCACACGGGGCCGGCTCACCAGGGGCCGGTGCCCGCGGGGTCGGCTCGCCGGGGGCCGGTGGACAGGATCACGCCGTTCGGGGAGGCGGCGCCGCGCCCCTCTGCAGCCCCCGAACCGCCCGCGCCGCCCGTACGCACGACGCCGAAGGACAGGACCGCGCCGCCCGACCGGCACGCGCGGTCCGAGAGGACAGGGACCACGCATGACCATCAGGGTGCTCCTCGCCGACGACCAGGCCCTGCTGCGCGGCGCCTTCCGCATGCTGATCGACGCGGAGGAGGACATGGAGGTGGTCGGCGAGGCCGCCGACGGGCGCGAGGCCGTCGAGCTCGCCCGGGCCACCAGGCCCGACATCGTCCTGATGGACATCCGGATGCCCGGCGCCGACGGCCTCGGCGCCACCGCCGCGATCTGCGGCGACGAGGAACTGTCGGGCACCCGGGTGCTCATCCTCACCACCTTCGAGATCGACGAGTACGTGGCCCAGGCGCTGCGCGCGGGCGCCGGCGGCTTCCTCGGCAAGGGCGCTGACCCGAAGGAACTGCTCGCCGCCGTCCGTACCGTCGCAGCCGGCGACGCCCTGCTCTCGCCCGCCGCCACCCGGGCCGTGATCGACCAGTTCCTGGCCCAGCCCGACCCGGGCGCCGCCGGCCCGGCGAGCGAGCGGCTCGCCGTCCTCACCGCCCGCGAGCGCGAGGTGATGTCGATGGCCGCCACCGGCCTCACCAACGAGGAGATCGCCGAGCGGATGTTCGTCAGCCCGTTCACCGTCCGCACCCACGTGCACCGGGCGATGGCCAAGCTCGACGCCCGCGACCGCGCCCAACTCGTCGCGATCGCCTACCAGTCCGGCCTGGTCCCGCCCGGCCGGCCGTCCTGATCACGGCCGACTCGCGTCATTCGAGCAGCCTGAGGGCTGAGTCTCCGTCAAATTTCCGCAGCAGAAGCGGATCAGGTTCCCGGCCTGGCCGAAAACGACCCCCGAACTGGTGTATCAGCGAGTAGTCTGCCGGTGACTCAGAATGAGGAGGATGTTCGTGGAAACCAAGGACACGGCCGGCGAGGTGCGGATTCTCCAGCCGTTGCCCGGGCGTACGGCGGACGCATCTCAGGCGTTCGACCTTCGGCTCGCGCGACTGCTCCGCCTGCTCGGGGTCGAGGCCGCACCCGGTCCCGACTACCAGAGTTCGGCCCGGTGGGAGGTCCACAAGGTGGTCGCCGGAAGGTCCGAGCTGCCCGAGGAGTACTTCGAGGCGCTGCTGGAGGCGGCGGTCCACGACCCCAACCCGAGCTTCAACCGGCGCTTCGTCGAGCCGGCCCTGCTCGCCTTCGGGCAGCGCCGGGTCCGCCTCGCCCTGCTCGGCTACCTGCGCACCGGCACCGGCCCGGAGCGGGCGGGCGCCGCGCGGGCCTGGTACTGGACGGCCCTGTCGATCGGGGACGGGCGCAACGGCGCCGCCGCCGACGAGGGTGCGAGCGTCCGGGACGCCTGGTACGAGACCGCGCTGCGGGAGTTCGTCGCCAACGAGGACCTGGACGTCCGCCGCTGCATCCTCCCCGGCCTCCCGCTCGTGCCGCGCGCCTACCCGGCGGAACTGCACGGCCTGGTCGAGGCGGCGGTCGCGATCGCCCGCTCGCACCCCGACGAGTACATTCGGCACCGCGCGGAGATCCAGGTCGGTCTCTGACTCTCGGGTGACCCCGCTCCGGGTGCACGCGCCGACGTGCGCACTCGACGGGTGTACCCGGAGCGGCATTTCCCGTCCGGTCGTTCCATTCGCCCACGATCCGGCGAATCGCTCCGGCCACCGGCCCTGGGCCGAGGAGCCCGAGCGCTTCATCGCCCTCGTCGACGACTTCCTGAACGAACGCCTCTAGCGTCGCGGTGAGGTGCCGGTGTCCGGGGCGGGCTTGGCGGCGAACGGGCATCGGTTGGCAACCTATCGGTGGCACGCCACGGTGCGCGCCGACGAGACTTTCCGTCATGAGCCGTGGCCCCCGGTGCCACGGCCGAGCACGAAAAGGGGAAGTCCCATGGCGACGTTCGTTCTCGTACCCGGCGGTTGGCACGGCTCCTGGGCGTTCGAGGCGGTGGTCCCGCTGCTGGAGCGGGCCGGCCACACCGTCCACACCCTGACCCTGACCGGCCTGCGCCCCCACGACGACCCCGCCACGATCGCCGCCGCCAACCTCGACACCCACGCCGAGGACGTGCTGCGCCTGCTGGAGCGCGCCCACCTCGGCGACGTGACGCTCGTCGGTCACAGCTACGGCGGGATGGTGATCACCGCCGCCGCCGACCGCGCCGGCGGCCGGGTCTCCCGCCTGGTGTACCTGGACGCCTGCGTGCCGCGCGACGGCGAGTCGTGCTGGTCCATCATGAACGAGGGCTACCGGCAGTCGTTCGTCGCCGGCGCCGCCACCACCGGCTACGCCGTCCAACCCCCGTGGCGGCCGGACGGCGACCCGCGCCGCCGCCCGCACCCGCTCGCCGCCTTCCTGCAGACGGTCCACCTCACGGGCGCCCTCGCCGAGGTCACCCGCCGCGAGTTCGTCTACTGCTCGGGATGGGAGGACCGCACACCGTTTGCCGACCAGCGCACCCGGCTGCTCGCCGACCCGGGATGGACCGTCCACGACGTGCCGACCGGCCACAACCCGATGCGCGAGGCGCCGCAGGCAGTCGCCGCGCTCCTGCTCGACGGAGCAGATGAAGCCGATGAAGCCGACGAGCGCGGAGGACCCGACGAACGCGGCGGACCCGGCGGACCCGGTGACAACGCCGTCCTCACCCCGGGCCGGATGGCCCTGTTGGGGTCGTGACGTACCTGATGAACCTGGCGACATGATCACCAGGGGGCCGGACCGCTCACTGATCACCTCACTGATCACCTACGACCACTGACCGGTTTCGGAGCTGCTCGTCCAGCCGATCCGAGCCCACGTCACAGCAGGGCCAGCGCCTGCCGGAGGTTGTACTCGGCGATGCCGGCCATGGCCGACCGGTCGGGGAAGTCGCCGTCGAGCAGCCGCAGCGGGCCCGCCGTCAGCGACAGCCGCTGCGCCAGCGTGTAGAGGGCGAGCCGGGCCTCGTCCAGCCCGTCCACCGCCGGCGGCCGGTAGGCGTCGTGGAAGCGGATCCGCAGGAAGACGTGCTCCCACTCGACGTCGAAGTACATCGTGCCTTCGATGTCGATCAGCACCGGGTGCCCGTCCGCGTCCACCAGGACGTGGTCGGGCCCGAGTTCGCCGTGCACGACCGCGTACTCCGCGCGCGGCCGCACCGCCGCCGTCAGGCCCAGCAGCCGTTGCTCCAGCCGACCTTGGGTGTGCGCGATCCGCCGGTCGCGCGATGCAGCCTCGGCGAGGTCGCGCAGCGCACGGTCCAGGACGACCGCCTCGCAGGACGTACCGCGCGAGGTTCCCCCTCCGTCGACCACGGCCACCTTGCCGTACCCGGACGCCCGATGACCTCGCATCGCCTCCAGCGCTTCCCCGAGCCGGGCGACCACCGGGGCGGCCGAGCGTGGGTCGCGCGCGAGCAGGTCCTCCAGGTTCCCGCCCGGGAGGTCCTCGACGATCGCGAGGTCCGACGGGCCGTGGACGCCGTCGCGGTCCAGGAGCCGGATCGCCGGGACCCGGACGCCGAGCGCGTCCAGCCGCGCGTGCGCGGCCTCGAACAGGTCGAGCCCGAGGCCGGGGGAGAACGGGTTGGTGAGGTCGCTGTCGCCCTCGGCCGCCGGCCAGTAGTTCTCGGCGTCATCCCACAGGTAGGCGACCACCGTCGCCGCATCGTCCATCACCAGGCGGTACGCGCCCTTCTTGCTGCCACCCGCAAGCCGCTCGACGGTCTCCAGCCGCCGCCCGCCACCCAGTGCGGCCCGCGCCGCCCCCGCCAACCGCTGCCGCCCGACCGCCCCCGGTGCCACCGCGTTCCGAACCGCCCTCCCCGCGACCACGACCCGCGCACCCTACGGGAGCACCGACCGGCAGGCGAAAGACCCGCCATTTCCTCGGGTGCCTCGCCCCCGCCCGTGACGGCATCGTCCACCTCTCCGGCCGCCACCCGGCGGCAGCCGCCTGCAGCTCGGCGGGTGGCCCCCGGAAGCCTCGCCCGGAACCGCTGCCCGCAAGGGTCTGATGATCTACTCGCGGCCTTGCCGGCGCACAGCCTGCAGCCCAGGGCACGGCCCTGGTGCCGGTTGATCGGGTCACCCCCGTTTGTCCCTTTCGTCTCGGCGGGCGTGCGCGGAGGCTCGCCGCGCGCCGCGGTCCCTCCCGGCGCAGGATGGAAGTCCCGGGGCAGTGGTACAACCGGCGGCGGGAGGTCCGGGCCGTGGTGATCGCAATGGCAGACATCCGCGAGTGGCGTGGCCATGCCGTGGTCGACGAGAAGAGCCACCGCATCGGCACGCTGGAGTCGGTCTACGTCGAGACGGCCAGTGACGAGCCGTTCTTCGCCACCGTCACGGTGGGCTTCGCCGGTCGGCGCCGGCTGGTCTTCGTGCCGCTGGAGGGCGCCGTGGTCGGGCCGGACTACGTCCGGGTGGCGTATGCGAAGAACCAGGTCAAGGATGCTCCGGCGATCGGCACCGACGACGTCCTGCCCGCCGAGGACGAGCCCGCCGTGTTCGCCCACTACGAGCTTCCGTACGCGACCGGCGCCGGTGGCGAGCGCCGGCTGGCCCGCCGCTGACCTCGCGCGGGGGAAACCGGCGGGGGAAGCGGTTGGCAGCTGTTCCTCGCCCTGGCCTGAGCGGCGCCACGAGCCCGGCGACAACGGCACCACAGCCGACAACGCGCCACCGCTGACAGTCGGCAGCTGAGAGCCGACAACCGCATACCCGTAGGAGGGCCGCGACGGATCACCCGTCGCGGCCCTTTCGCTGTGCGCGGATGTTCCCGTACCGCCCGATGTTCCGTCATGCGTCGTTCATGTGCAGGTCGCTGGCCTTCGGATGAATGAGGCAGCCCGCAGTTGTACAGCCAACTGTGGAGCACCTCTTCCTCCCAGCCTTCCGTGACCAGCCGTACCCGGCCCCGGCGAACCGTCCCCCGGCGGACCGGGCACCGGGCGGCGGACAGGACAACCGTGGCCGCAGGCAGCGCCCTGACCATCACCTCATCCACCGACCCCACCGAAGGCGACCGGCTCACCTTCCACTGGACCACCGATGCTCCCGACGCCAAGAACTGGGTCGGCATCTACGACGGCACCCGGCAGCCCGGCACCGGTTCGTCGCTCCTGTGGAAGTACGTCCCGGGCACCTCCGGCGACGTGCAGATCGACACCTCCGCGCTGACCGGTGGCCCGTACACCGCCTACCTCCTCGCCAAGGACGGGTACGGCATCCTCGCCCGGAGCGCGCCGTTCGGCTTCCGCCCCAAGCCCGCCGTCGTCCGCCCGCACGCCGCCGTCGACGCCTTCACCGCGACGCCGGTCGCCCCGGGCGCCGCCGTACAGGTCAAGCTCGGCGGCCTCTGGTCCCGGCCGGTCGGCAATGTGCCCGGCTCCGCCGCCTTCCGCAAGGTCAGCGGCCCGGCCTGGGCCTCGGTCAGCGCCGATGGCACGCTGACCGGCACCGCTCCCGCCACCCCCGGCAAGAACCCCGAGGTGGTCGTCGTCGGCGTCAAGGACAGCGCGGGCGCCACCGACACCGTCACCGTCCTGGTCCCCGTCGTCGACCCGGCCGCGCCGCCCCGCCTCAAGGCCGCGAGCTGGAACCTGCACAACGCGGGCGCGGCCTCCACGGACGCGCTGGAGAAGCAGCTGCGCGTGGTCCTCGCCCAGGGCCTGGACGTGCTCGCCTTGCAGGAGACGGCGGGGGAGCGGGCCAAGACCCTGGCCGACGCCCTCGGCTGGTACGCCTACCAGAGCCCGGGCAGCGTCGGCATCCTCAGCCGCTACCCGCTCGCCGTCGTCACCCCGCCGACCGCCGACCTGCCCGCCGCCGCGGCCACCCTCCGGCTGCCCGGCGGCCGCGAGGTGCGCTTCTGGGCCGCTCACCTGGACGAGGCGGGCTACGGCCCGTACGCGGTCCAGGACGGCAGCTCCGCCGCGCAGACCGTGGCCGCCGAGAACGGCTCGCTCCGGGTGAAGCAGGCCGGGTTGCTGGCCGCCGCCGTGCGCGCGGACCTCGCCCGGCGTGTCCCGGTCGTCCTGGGCGGCGCGCTCTCCTCGCCCTCCCACCGGGACTGGACGGCCGCCACCGCCGCCGCCCACCACGGCGTCGGCCCGCTCGACTGGCCGGTCACCGTCGCCCTGGAGGCCGCCGGGCTGACCGACGCCTTCCGCGAGGAGTACCGCGACCCGGCCAAGGCCCCCGGGGCCACCTGGTCGCCCACCCGCAAGCAGCGCGGCGACCGGCCCGAGCCGCAGGACCGCATCGACTACGTCCAGTACGCCGGCCCGTTGAAGCTGGTCGAGGCGCACACCCTGGTCGCCGACTGGCCGCAGCCCGAGCCGAACACCGCCGCCAACGAGTGGCCCTCCGACACCGCCGCCGCCGTCGCCACCTTCCAGCTCTGAGAGGTCAGTTCGTGATGCCCGAGCTCTCCCGCCGCACCTTCGTCGGCGCCACCGCGGCGGTCGGCGCCACCGCCCTGACCGGCCTGGCCGCCGCCCCGGCCGAAGCCGCGTCCGCCGCTGGCACCGCCGAAGCCGCCCCCGCTCCTGCCCCCGCCGGATCCGACCGGGCCACCGGCACCATCAAGGACGTCAGGCACGTCGTCGTCCTGATGCAGGAGAACCGTTCCTTCGACCACTACTTCGGTACCCTCGCCGGCGTCCGCGGTTTCGGCGACAAGCAGGCGCTCCGGTTCCCGGACGGCACCGACGTGTTCCGCCAGCCGGACACCCGCCGCAGTGACGGCGGCGCGATGCTGCCGTACCGGATGGACACCGCCAAGTACAACGCGCAGAACGCCGGCGGCCTGGCCCACGACTGGGCGACCGGCCACCAGGCCATCAACAACAGTGCGATGAACAAGTGGATCGCCGCCAAGGGCGAGCGCACCATGGGCTACTTCACCCGCGACGACATCCCCTACCAGTACGCCCTGGCCGACGCCTTCACCGTCTGCGACGCCTACTTCACCTCCCTCGCCGGCCCCACCGACCCCAACCGCCTCTACTTGTGGACCGGCACCTCCGGCCCCGGCCGCGACGGCACCACCGGCCCGTGGATCGACAACACCCCGGTCACCGACAACCCCGTCGCCGACTGGACCACCTACGCCGAGCGGCTGCAGGCGGCCGGCGTCACCTGGCGCGTCTACCACAACCCCAGCAAGGACGACCGCACCGGCGACTACGACGACAACGCGCTCTCCTACTTCAAGCAGTTCCACGCGTTCGCGCCCGACGACCCGCGGTACGTCAACGCGATGACCAAGTTCGACCCGGCCGACTTCGACCGCCACTGCAAGGACGGCACCCTGCCGACCGTCTCCTGGCTGGTCGCGCCCTACCTGTTCTCCGAGCACCCGGAGGCCGGACCGGCCTACGGCGCGCACTGGGTCGACCAGGCGCTGCAGTCGCTGATGTCCAACCCGGACGTCTGGCGGCACACCGTCTTCCTGGTCATGTACGACGAGAACGACGGCTACTTCGACCACATGGTCCCGCCCACCCCCGAGCCCGGCACCCCCGAGGAGTTCACCCAGGGACGGGCCATCGGCCTCGGCAACCGCGTCCCGCTCTGGGTCATCTCGCCGTGGTCGCGCGGCGGTTGGGTCAACTCCCAGGTCTTCGACCACACCTCGGTGCTGCGTTTCATGGAGCAGGTCACCGGCGTGGCCGAGCCCAACATCTCGGCCTGGCGCCGGGCCGTCTGCGGTGACCTCACCAGCTGCTTCGACTTCGCCGCCCCCGAGTACTCGATCCCGAAGCTGCCCGACACCAAGGCCCTGATGGCCAAGGCCGACGCGGGCGCCAAGCTGCCCGGTGTCGCCCTGCCGGCGGTCGGCGCCCAGTCGATGCCCGTCCAGGAGCGCGGCGAGCGCCCGCACCGCCCCCTGCCGTACCAGCCGTGGGCCGACGTGGAGGTGGACCGGAAGACCGGC
This sequence comes from Kitasatospora sp. NPDC033851, assembly GCF_055576085.1. Taxonomy (NCBI): domain Bacteria; kingdom Bacillati; phylum Actinomycetota; class Actinomycetes; order Kitasatosporales; family Streptomycetaceae; genus Kitasatospora; species Kitasatospora sp. NPDC033851. Next base: position 59,619 of record NZ_JBVIRL010000030.1, read on the forward strand.
AAGGTCACCTGCACGATGAGCAACGACGGTTCGGTGGCGTTCCCGTACACCGTCTACCCCAACATCGTGTTCCCCTTCGCGGGCACCCCGTACACCGTCGCCCCCGGCGCCACCGCCCGGTACGTCTGGGACGCGGCCGCCACCGACGGCCGCTACGATTTCACCGTCCACGGCCCGGACGGCTTCGTCCGCCGCTTCGCCGGCACGGTGGTCCGGGACGGGCAGGACGGCCAGAACGACATCGGCGTGCCGATCGTCACCGCCGACCTGCGCGGCAACGGGAAGTTCAGCCTCCAACTGGCCAACGACGGCATGACCGACGTGGCCTTCACCGCCGCGCCCAACGACTTCGCGGGCACCGCGCAGACCGTCTGGGTCAAGCCCGGCAAGCAGGCCGACCTGGCCTGGCCGCTGGACAGGCAGGGTCGCTACGACGTCATCGTGACCGCCCACACCGGTCAGCGCTTCACCCAGCGCTACGCGGGCTGGGTGCACTGATCCGTGCTCCCGCCACGGCCGTGGGGCGCCGAACCGGTGACCCCCGGCCGTGGCTCGGCCTTCCTGTCGGGCCCCGCCGCTACCGTCGGGCCCATGCAGAAAATCAGCACCTTCCTCTGGTTCGACGACCAGGCCGAAGAGGCCGCCGCCTTCTACACCTCGGTCTTCCCCAACTCCCGCATCACGCAGGTCACCCACTACGGCGAGGCCGGCCCCCGCGAGGCCGGCTCGGTCATGACCGTCGCCTTCGAACTCGCCGGCCGGGAGTACGTCGCCCTCAACGGCGGCCCGGAGTTCACGTTCACCGAGGCCGTCTCGCTGCAGGTGGAGTGCGAGGACCAGCGGGAGATCGACGAGCTCTGGGCCAAGCTCACCGCCGACGGCGGCCAGGAGGGCCCGTGCGGCTGGCTCAAGGACCGCTTCGGCCTGTCCTGGCAGATCACGCCGCGCGTCCTGCTCGACCTGATCGGCGACCGCGACCGGGCCAAGGCCGACCGCGTGATGGCGACCGTGCTGCGGATGCAGAAGCTCGACATCCGGCAGCTGCTCGACGCGGCCGAGGGCTGATGCCGTGACCGCCTCCGCCCACCGCGCGATCGTCTACCTGCGGGCCGCCCCCGAGCGGGTCTGGCACGCGCTCACCAACGCCGACGAGTCCGGCCTCTACTGGGGCCACCGCAACGTCTCGACCTGGCTGCCCGGCGCGCCCTGGGAGCACCAGCGCACCGACGACTCCGGGATCTCCGACGTCGTCGGCACCGTCGAGGCCGCCGACCGCCCGCACCGGCTGGTCACCACCTGGGCCGGCCCGCAGGAGCGGCGCCCCGGCGGGCCCTCGCGGGTCACCTTCGACATCCGCAGCTGGCAGGACCTCACCCGGCTCACCGTCACCCACGAGAACCTCGCCGACGAGGCCGAGCGGACGAACGCCGAGGAGGGCTGGGCGGCGGTGCTCTCCAACCTCAAGACCTACCTGGAGACCGGCCACCCGCTCCCGCAGCAGCCCTGGCTGATGCCCTGACGCCCTGAGGCCCTGATGGCCTGAGGCCCCGCAGGCCGTCAGCGCCCGGCAGCGGATCGGCGCCCGGCCTCCGCTGCCGGGCGCCCCGCAGTTCCCCGCCCGCGCCCCCGCCCCCGCTCGCCGCGCAGGAACCGGCGCAGCCCGGCGAACCGCGCGAACCGCTCCCGGTTCGCCACCGACGCCCGGTCCAGCTCCTCCATCAGCCGTCGGCTGCGGTGCTCCAGGTCCAGCTCGTCCAGGATCCGGTCCACCTCGGCCAGTATCGAACCGTGCAGCTGCCAGGCCTCCGGGTGCTCCTGCACCTTGCGCAGCAGCACCGGGGCGACGTTCTCCCGGCAGGCCCAGGCCGCCGCCAGCTCGGCGGTCAGCCGGGTCTCCGCCTCCTCGGCGCTGCGGCTCACCTGGGTGGTCACCAGCACCGCGAAGCTCACCATCGCCCCGCCGACGTGGTCCAGCAGCTCCTCCAGGCCCACCGCGACGTCCGGTGGGAAGAGCCGCTCGCCGGGCGCGCGCCGCTTGGCCAGGTCGGTCAGCGAGCGGGCCAGCACCCGGATCACCACGACGCAGATCTCCAGGGTGTCCAGCCCGGTGCGCAGCACCAGCCGGGACAGCAGCCCCTCGCTGATCCGGGGGTTGAACCGCAGGCTGTCCTCGGCCTGCCGCAGCGCCGCGTCCACCTCGGAGATCGCCTGGTCCAGCCGGCGGGCCTCGTGCAGCCGCTCGGCGGCCCGGGCGACCGGGGTGGGCCGGCCCAGTTCCTCGGAGATGTCGACCAGCAGCTGCCGGGCCCGCCGGGCGAGGTCCTCGATCGACTCCCCGGCGGTGTCCACCCAGACCGGCGGCGCGAACACCAGGTTGAACAGCAGGCCGACAGCGGCGCCGATGAGCGTCTCCAGCACCCGGTCCCAGGCCTGGGAGGCCAGCTTGGTGACGCCCAGGATCAGCATCGCGCTGATCGCGACCTCCTGGACGAACTCCTCGACCCGGACGAACCGGCCGACGACCAGCGAGGCCAGGATGATCAGCCCGAGGCTCCACCAGGAGAGTCCGACCACGGCGCTGAAGCCGATCGCGATCAGCACCCCGACGACCACCGAGTTGACCCGGCGGATGCTGGTCTTGAGCGTCGAGTAGACGGTGACCTGGACCACCAGCAGCGCGGTCAGCGGCGCCGTCAGCGGGGCGGGCTCGGCGCTGAGCTGCGTCGCCACCGCGTAGGCGATGGTGGCCGCGACGGTGGCCCGCATGGTCTGGACCACGAAGGGTTCCCGCGCGCTGCGGCGGATCAGGGCCGTGAGTGACTCCGGGAGAAGGGCCATGTCGCCCTTCTTTCCCCGCCGCCGCCCTTCACACCGGTCCCGGGCCCGTCCGGCACCCGTATGAGCCCGGATGAACCCGTATGAACCCGCAGGACCCGTGAAAACGAGCGGTTCCGACCGGCTACTGGTCGCCTTCCGGCTGCCTCCGGTCAGTTGCCGCGGTGGAAGCGCAGCTTCCAGGGGGCCAGCGCGGACTCGACCTGCACCCCGATGCTCATCTTCGAGGCGCCCTCGATCCGCTCCTCGAAGCGGATCGGCACCTCGCGGATCGTCATGCCCTGCTTGACCACCCGGTAGTTCATCTCGACCTGGAACGAGTAGCCGTTGCTCTGCACGGTCGGCAGGTCGATGGCGCGCAGGGTGCTCGCGCGCCAGGCCTTGAACCCGGCGGTGGCGTCCCTGACGCCCAGGCCGAGGATGGTGTTGACGTAGAGGTTGGCCCAGGCGGACAGGGCCTTGCGGTGCCAGGGCCACTCGGCGGCGGTGGAGCCGCCGGTGACGTAGCGGGAGCCGATCACCACGCCGGTGTCGTCGGTGAGCAGGGTCCGCACCATCTCGGGAATCACCGAGGCCGGGTGCGAGAGGTCGGCGTCCATCTGGACCACGACGTCGGCGCCCTCGTCCAGGGCCCGGTCCATGCCGGCCAGGTAGGCGCGGCCGAGGCCATTCTTCTCGGTGCGGTGCAGCACGCCGACGGTGCCGCCGGAGTCCGCGGCGAGCTTCTCGGCGATCTCGCCGGTGCCGTCGGGCGAGTTGTCGTCGACCACCAGGAGGTGCAGGTTCGGCACCGGAAGCTCCGCGATCAGGCCCGCGAGGACCGGGAGGTTCTCCCGCTCGTTGTACGTGGGGACGACCACAACGACCTTGGGGGAGGCCTCGACCATGTTCTGTTTCCCTCGTGCACTCGCCGGTCGGCACCCGGGCCGCACCGGTCGGTTTGCCTGGACGACCTGCGCTGGTTGGACCGGGTGAGTGTATCGGGGGCGCGGGCCCCCTCCTGCCGCGGGCGGCGGTCGGACGTCCGTTCGACCACGATGCGCTCCCGCGGCGGGCCGCCCCCGCCCGGAACGGTGTCCGGAGAACTCGCCGCTACGCCGTGCCGTAGACGGCGCCGAGGTTGTCCTGGGCCGGGTGGGTGCGGGCGGCCGGGCCGGCGGCGAAGGTGCGCAGGACGTTCTCGGTGGTCCTGCGGACCAGGTCCCCGGCCTGGGCGTCGATGCCGTGGTCGGCCTTGCCACCGCCGGGGCCGTGGGCGTCGAGGGTCTCGACCCAGCGCATCGTGCCGGAGGCGAAGACCCCGGCGCCGCCGGGCACGGTGTAGTAGGCGGTGTCGGAGTGGGAGTGGCGGCCCTCGCAGACCACGGGGGAGTGGGCGATCACCTCGATCGGGCGCGGGGTGGGGAAGGCGGTGTCCACCCGGTCGTACTCGACGCCGACCAGGTGCGGGAAGGACGCCCCGGCCGCGACGCCCGTCCCCTCGAAGGCCCAGTGCCCGGGGGAGGTGACCACGTACGGGGCGTCCACCGGGTAGCCGTCGTAGATCACGCCGAGCATCGAGCTCTCCGGGTCGGCGCCCGGGTCGGCCCGGAAGTCGGTGGTCGCCGGGGCGCCCGCCTGGTACCCCGGGTCCTGCGCCCAGGCGCCCTTGTAGCAGACCACCGTGCGCTCCGGGCCGAGGTCGGTCGGCTCGAAGCGGACCCGGCGGAAGCAGCAGTTGGCGCCCAGGATCGCCAGGTTGGTCCCGGCGTCGCGGGCGGCGACCACCCGGGCGCGCTGCTCGGGGGACCAGTACTCGTCGTGGCCCAGCGACACCACGGTGGTCGCGCCGGTCAGCAGCCCGGGCTCGCGGGCCACGTCGATGCCGGTGGTGTAGGCGAGCGGCAGACCCAGCCGCTCGGCGAGGGCGACCAGCGGCGCCTCGTAGACCAGGAACAGCCCGGCGCCGTGGTCGTAGTCGTACGGCCGGTCGAAGACGACTTTCAGCGAACGGGTGGCCAGGCCTCCGGTCGGGCCGTTGTAGAGGCTGTAGCCGCCCCACTCGTTGTAGGCCTGCCAGGTCGCCGGGGCGCTCATGATCACCGTCTTCCCGGCGGTGACGGCCGAGCGGACGGTGAGCGGCACGTAGCGGTGGCCGGAGCCGTCCTCGGTGTCCAGGCGCAGCAGGTACGCGCCCTCGGGCCAGCCGGTGGTGTCCACGGCGAGGGTGCGCTGCCAGCCGGTCAGCACGGTGCGGGTCGCCGGGTCGACGTGCGGCGCGGGCTGCTGGTCGCCGGGGACGTGTTCGCGGCGCCAGACCAGGCGGGCGCGGGCGCCGTCGTACCAGCCCATCCGGTAGGCGGAGACGGTGAACGCGGAGGCCGGGGTGGAGACGTGCAGGCCGAAGCTCTCGCCGGGCAGCACGCTGACCCGGTCGGCGAAGCCCGCGATGGCGGCGTCCGGGCCGGGGTCGGTGATCTCCCAGCCGGGCGTGCCGGGCAGGGCCTGCTCGTGCTTCAGGTCGTTGGTCGCCCCGGCGTGCCGGCCGGCGTCCCCCGCGCCGGGGCCGGCCGGTGGTTCGGCGGAGGGGTGCGGGGCCGGTGCCGGCTCCGGGTGACGGGCACCGCAGGAGGTGACGGCGGCTGCCATCAGGCCCAGGCCCAGGATCCCCCGCCGGCTCGGTACCGCCACCGCGGCCTCCCTCTGGTTCGCAGCTGTGTCGATGGTGTCGATCGGCCCGCGCCGACCCGGAGCGTCAACCTCGTGCGTCAATGCGCGCGGACATCCTCACCCGTTCCGGAGGCCGAGTCCGGGTAAACGCGCCGGGCCGCCGGGCACGGCCGGACGCCGCCCGCCGGCCGGGAGGGCCGTACGGGCGCACCCTGGCGTGTTGGCCCGCGCGGTTCCCGGGCGGGCCCGACCCGGTCACCTAGCCTGACCAGGCCCGCCGTCCGGCGGCCACAGGGGGTCCGGCCCCGTAGGCGGCCGACCGAGTCGTGGACAGGGGTGTACGTGGTCTCGTCGGGTTCGGCCGAACCGGGGGCGCCGTCCCGGCCCAAGGGCGGGCGGTTCCGGGCGTGGATGCTCGAAGGCCTGGCGGACAGGGCCAAGCAGCACCCCGGCCCGCACGCCCAGGTGCCGCACGTGAAGGGGCAGCGCTGGTGGCGGGTCATGTGCCTGACCGGCCTGGACTACTTCTCCACGCTCGGCTACCAGCCCGGCATCGCCGCTCTCGCGGCCGGCCTGGTGTCGCCGCTGGCGACCATCGTGCTGGTGATCGTCACCCTGCTCGGCGCGCTCCCGGTCTACCGGCGGGTCGCCCAGGAGAGCCCGCACGGCGAGGGCTCGATCGCGATGCTGGAGCGGCTGCTGTCGTTCTGGAAGGGCAAGCTGTTCGTCCTCGCGCTGCTGGGCTTCGCGGCCACCGACTTCATGATCACCATCACCCTGTCCGCCGCCGACGCGAGCGCGCACCTGGTCGAGAACCCGCACCTGCACAGCGCGCTGACCGGCAAGGAGGTCCTCCTCACCCTGATCATGATCGCGCTGCTCGGCGGGGTCTTCCTCAAGGGCTTCGGCGAGGCGATCGGCCTGGCCGTGGTGCTGGTCGCGGTCTACCTCGCGCTGAACGTCGTGGTGGTCGTCGACGGGCTCTGGAACGTGCTCAAGGCCCCGCACCTGTTCAGCGACTGGACCGACGCGCTCATCATGGAGCACGGCAACGTGATCGCCATGGTCGGCGTCGCCCTGATCGTCTTCCCCAAGCTCGCGCTCGGCCTGTCCGGCTTCGAGACCGGCGTCGCCGTGATGCCGCACATCGAGGGCGACCCCGACGACACCGAGGAGAAGCCCACCGGCCGGATCCGGGGCGCCCGCCTGCTGCTCACCACCGCCGCCGCGATCATGAGCTGCTTCCTGATCGCCACCAGCTTCATCACCACCCTGCTCATCCCGGCCGACGCCTTCAAGAAGGGCGGCCCGGCCAACGGGCGGGCGCTCGCCTACCTCGCCCACGAGTACCTCGGCAGCGCCTTCGGCAGCATCTACGACCTGTCCACGATCGCCATCCTCTGGTTCGCCGGCGCCTCCGCGATGGCCGGACTGCTCAACCTGATGCCGCGCTACCTGCCCCGCTACGGCATGGCGCCGCACTGGGCCCGCGCCGTGCGGCCCACCGTCATCGTCCTCACCCTGATCGCCTTCCTGGTCACCTGGCTCTTCGACGCCAACGTGGACGCCCAGGGCGGCGCGTACGCGACCGGCGTCCTGGTGCTGATCAGCTCCGCCGCGATCGCCGTCACCATCGCCGCGCACAAGGCCGGACAGCGCCGCTGGCGGTCCGGCTTCGCGGTGATCGCGGCGGTGTTCCTCTACACCACGGCGGTCAACATCGCCGAGCGGCCGGACGGCGTCAAGATCGGTGCCTGCTTCATCGCGGGCATCATGCTGGTCTCCTTCCTCTCCCGGCTCAAGCGGGCCTTCGAACTGCGCGTCACCGACGTGGTGCTGGACGACGTCGCGGAGCGGTTCGTCCGGGACTACATGCACCGCCCGCTGCGGCTGATCGCCAACGAGCCGAACAGCCGGGACCTCGCCGAGTACCGGGACAAGATCCACCAGATCCGCCGGGACAACGACATCCCGGTCGAGGACGACCTGGTCTTCGTCGAGGTCACCGTGCTCGACCCGTCCGACTTCGAAGCCGAACTGACCGTGCACGGCGAGGTGATGCACGACCGCTACCGGGTGCTGTCGCTGCAGAGCTCCAGCGTCCCCAACGCGCTGGCCGCCCTGCTGCTGCAGGTCCGCGACCTGACCGGGCAGCAGCCGCACATCTACTTCGAGTGGACCGAGGGCAACCCCTTCGCGCAGTTCCTGCGGTTCTTCCTGTTCGGGCAGGGTGAGATCGCACCGGTCACCCGCGAGGTGCTGCGCGAGGCCGAACCGGACCGCTCGCGCCGTCCGGCCGTGCACGTGGGCTGAGCGGTACGGCCGCGGGGTGCGGCCGTACCGCTCAGCCCGGCGGGCCGGCCGGGGCCACGAGGTCAGCGGCTGTGGTGGGACCTGCTCCAGGCGGGCGCGACGAAGGCCACCAGGCCGACGGCGAAGGCGAGTTGGAGGATGTGCCGAATCCAGTCGATGCCCGAGGTGTGGCGGACGCCGACCCAGCCGGAGACGGCGTTGCCGAGCCAGGCCCCGGCGGCGCCGAGCAGCATGGTCAGCCACCAGGGAATCGCCTGCGGGCCGCGCAGGATCAGCTTGGCGAGCACGCCGAGCACGAAGCCGATGAGCAGAATCCACAGGAGCTGGAACATCGCAGTCCACCTTCCGGGCGCCACCGGAGCCGACCGGCGCGCCGAATCGCCGAATCGCCAAAGACGCGGTTTGTCCCATGCTCACCCGGATCGGCCGGACGGGCACGTCGGCGGAGAGCGGCGCAGGTCACCGATGGGATGCGCGTCTCCTGACGGCTTCCGGTGGCGGCGGGGCCTCAGCGGTCCCGCATCGCCTCGACGGCCTCGCGGACATCCGGGTCCGGATCGTCCGCGAGGCCGTCCAGCAGCCCGGCGGCGCCCGGGGTGGACCAGGTGCCGACGGTCCAGACCAGATCCTCGCGCACGCCCGGATCGGGGTGCGCGGCCAGGCGGGCCAGGGCGTCCACCGGGCCGCGACGGCGCATCGCGAACCAGTGCAGGGCGGCCCGCAGCTCGGTCGGGTCGCCCGGGTCGCCGGCCGCCTCGATCCGGGAGAGCAGGACGGGGACGGGCGGCGGCGGACCGTCCAGCGCGTGCGGCCGGCGCTCGCGCAGCCGACGTCCGCCGTACTCGCCGCGGATCCGGCAGCCGAAGCAGGTGCAGGGCCGGGTGCCGTGGGCGTTCGGCAGGTAGCGCCAGCCGGCGACCTGCGGCACGGCGCGGATCCGGTGCACCTCGCGGGCGCCCACCGCACGCGGCAGGAAGACCTCCCAGCCGCGCGGATCGGCCAGCGCGCCGATCCGCCGCACCGCCTCGGCCGCGGACACCGACTGCTGGGCGCCCTTCGCTCGGTCGCGGTAGTGCCCGGCCAGGACCTCCTGCGCGTCGTCCAGTCGGACGTGCACCGCGACCAGGGAACCCTTGGGTCCGAACCTGGCCAGCTCGCGCAGCCACTGGTGGGTCACCGTGTACGAGGGCAGCACGGGGAAGCAGTAGAGCCCGCGCGCTCCGCCCTGCCCGCGGCTGTCGGCCCGGATCCCGGCGCGGCGGATGCGCGGCGCGTTGGCCGCGGCGGTCAGGTGCACGAACATCGCCATGGGGCGCGATGGTAGCGGGCGGACGGGCGGTGGTCCGAGGGGTTTTCCGGGTGCGCGGCTGAGCCGGATTCTCGCGGTCAGGCCTGCCGGGTGTGGCTCAGGTCTGCCGGGTGCGGCGCTCGATCAGGGCGGCCAGGCCGTCGAGGATGCGTTCCAGGCCGAAGTCGAGCGCCTGGTCGCGCCCGCCCGGGTCGGCCATGGCGGCCGCGACGGCGGGGTAGCGGTCGGCGTGCCGGCGCACCACGGTGTCGAGGACGCTGAGGAGTTCGGCCTCGGGGGAGCCGGCGGGTCCGGCGGCGCGGGACTGCTCGGCGATCCCGCGCACGTGCCCGGCGAGCAGGACGGCGGCGTCCATCCGCTCGGGGCCGGTCAGCCCGTGGCCGTCGAGTGCGGCCACCACCCGCTCCAGCCACGTGAGTTCCTTCGGGCCGACCACCCGGGGGCCGACGGTGGCGTCCAGCAGCCACGGGTGCCGGGCGAAGGTGGCGGCCAAGTGGACTGCCCAGGCGGAGAGTTGCTCCCGCCAGTCGGCGCCGTCCGCGGGCCGTGGGGGCTCGTCGACGGCCGACTCGACCATCAGGGCGATCAGTTCGGCCTTGCCGGGGACGTAGCGGTAGAGCGACATCTTGGTGAAGTCGAGCAGCCCGGCCACCCTCTGCATCGACACCGCGCCCAGGCCCTCCGCGTCGGCGACCTCGACGCCGGCCGCGGCGATCCGCTCCAGGGTGAGGGCCGGCTTCGGCCCCCGGGTCGGCTTGGCCGGCGGCTCCCAGAGCAGCCGCACCGTGTCGTTCGCCGCCTCGCTCATCGTCCGCTCCCGTCGTGCTGCCTTGGGGGTTGCCCTCCATTCCAACTGTGTCTACCGTACACAGCAGCAAACAGTGTCCGCCGGACGCAGTTTTCCGAATCCTCGGACGGAGTGGTCCCCATGAGCACCAAGATCCTGATCTCGGGCGCGAGCATCGCCGGCCCCGCGCTGGCCCACTGGCTGGGCCGGTACGGCTTCGAGGTGACCGTGGTCGAGCTGGCCCCCGCACTGCGCGACGGCGGCCAGGACGTCGACTTCCGCGGCCGCACCCACCTGACCGTGCTGGAACGGATGGGCGTGCTGGACGAGCTGCGCCCACTCGCCACCGGTGGCAGCCCGATGACCTTCCTGGCCGCCGACGGCAGCCGACTGCTGCACCTGCCCGCCGAGTTCGCGGGCGGCGACCTGGAAATACCGCGCGGGGAACTCGCCCAGCTGCTGTACCGGCACAGCAGCGCCCGCGCCGAGTACCTCTTCGGCGACTCGATCACCGCGCTGGAGGAGACGCCGAGCGGAGTCCGGGTCGCCTTCCGGCACGGTGCGCCGCGCGAGTTCGACCTGGTGATCGGCGCCGACGGGCTGCACTCCAACGTCCGTCGGCTCGCCTTCGGCCCGGAGGAGCGCTACGTCCGCCACCTCGGCTACTACGCGGCCACCTGGCAGCTGCCGAACGGCCTCGGACTGCCGGTCGGAACGGTGGGACTGAACGTCCCCGGCCGGCTGATGGCCGTCGGCGCCGCCCACCGGGACCCGAACCGGGCGGGCGCCTTCTGCCTGTTCGCCTCGCCTGAGCTGCGCTACGACCGCCACGACCAGGCGCAGCAGAAAACCCTGGTCCGGGCCGCCTTCGCGGATCTCGGCTGGCGGGTGCCACAGCTGCTGGAAAGCCTGGACGCCGCCCCCGAGCTGTACTTCGACTCCATCAGCCGGGCCGACACGCCCACCTGGTCGAGCGGCCGGATCGCCCTGATCGGCGACGCCGCCTGCGGCGCGACCATCGGTGGCATGGGCACCGGGACGGCGGTGGTGGCCGCGTACGTCCTGGCGGGCGAGCTGGCCCGGGCGCGCGGTGACCACCGCGCCGCCTTCGAGCGGTACGAGACGCTGCTGCGCGGCTACGCGCAGGGCTGCCAGAAGGGCGGCGACCGCACCGGGCCGTTCCTGGCGCCGCGCACGGCGACCGGGCTGCGGTTCCGCAACGCGGTACTGAACCGGCGGTGGGCGCTGGAGAAGATGCTGGAGCTGGGGAAGAAGGTCAGTAGCGTCGAACTTCCGGACTACGAGGCGGAGTTGTCAGGTGCAGCAGGTGCCGCGGGTGCGGCAGGCTGAGCGGCGCGGGGGTTCAGTGCAGCGGGCCGATGCGGGTGCCGTTGTCGAGGAGCGCCTCCACCTGGACGGCCGCGCGGGCAGGGCGCTCGACGGCGAGGGTGTGGTCCGCGGCGGGCCGGTCGGCGGACCAGTCCGGGCCCTTGACCGAGAGTCGGGTGACGCGGCGGCTGCCCGCCGCGAGCAGGTACTCCGTGCCCTGCGGGGAGCGCCACCAGGCCCAGGCCACCGTGTCCTGCTCGAAGCGGCTGCACGCCCGGCCCGGGCCGCCGCCGGTGCGCTGCGGTCCGCGGGCCGCCGGCAGGACGACGGCGGTGGCCGCGCTGCCCTCGCCGTTCCAGCGGTCGGCGCGCAGGCAGACCCAGGCGGCCGAGCCCGCGTTCTGCGGCAGCGGCTGGACGGCGAAGGCCCACAGGTCGAGCTGCTTGACGCCCGGTTTGCCGTCCGGGACGGCGCAGCCGGCCCGGGCCCAGGCCTGCAGCGCGTCCTGGGCGGTCGCCTCGTGGGGTTCGCGGGTCGGCTGGGAGCGGTCGGACTGGGCGGGCTGGGGGCGGTCCGGCGGCGCGGCGTAGGTGAGGTGCGCGGGGACGAGGCCGCCCAGGTCGGCCAGCAGGAAGGCGTGCTTGGCGACCACGGGGGAGGAGTGCAACTGGAGCAGGGTGGCGCCCTGGCAGTCGGCGGGACCGCCGCCGGCGGCCGGGGTGGTGATGCCGTCGGGGTGCTCCAACGGGCGGGCAGGGGCGTCGGGTTGGTCGATCCGACGGGTCTCGGCGGCGTCCACCCAGGGCGCCAGCAGATACCGGACGGCGGTGCCCTGGCGGCGCAGTGCCACCGCGCCCGCCGTGGTCAGGTCCGCGTCGTCGGCGCGGGCGAGGTCCAGACCGCCGTCGCGGCCGTCGGTGTAGCGGGCGATCCGCCGGCCGTCGTACAGCACCACCACGCCGGTGCCGTCCACCGTCCCGGCGAACAGCAGCTGCGGTGCTTCGGGGGGCGGCGCGGCGGTGGTGCCCGGCTCGGTGCGGGTCCGCGGTCCGGGCTGCGCCCAGGCGGCCAGGGCGTGGCCGAGCAGCGCGCCGTCCTCGCGGCGGTCGCCCCGGGCGGGCCAGGCGGAGAAGTCCACCCGTGCGGTGTGCTGCCACGCGTCGGGCGCCACCCGGACCAGCCGGGCCGGATCGGCGGCGCCCGGGGCGGGCCCGGACGCCGGTCCGGTGGGCGTCGCGGGGCCGGATCCGCCCAGGACGGCGGCCGTGGTGGTGAGCCCCAGCACGCCGACCGCCAACGCCGCGGTCAGCGTCCGGCGGCGGCGCAGCAGGTCGGTGGGCTGCACTCGGACCGCGCACGGGTCGAAGGCGGGTGGCTGCGGGTCCGGGCCGGACGGGACGGCGGCGGCCGCGGTCACCGCCTCGTCCGGCTGTGCCACCCCCGCCTGCCGCAGCACCTCCGCGGCCTCGTCCGCGTCCAGCTCCTCGACCGTCCGCAGGGCGAACGCGGCCCGGGCCGGGGCGTCGAGCGCGGCGAGCGCGCGGTCGAGTTCCGCGTCCTCCTCGCCGCCGTGCGGGGTGAACAGCCGCAGCCCCCAGACCCGGGGCGCGAACAGGCGGGCGGCCGGGTGCGGGCGGAGCGCGGCGCGCAGGACCCGCAGGCGCAGCGCGGCGTACACCGGGTCCGCTTCGGCGGTGCCCGATTCGTCACGGCGGGTCCAGCGGAAGGGCAGGGCGCGCTGGACGGCGGCGTGCGCGGCGAGCACCCGGGTGTGCCGGTCCCGGTCGGCCGGCAGAGCGAGGTACGCCAGCCGGACCAGCCTGCTGTAGTGGCGCACCAGCGCGGCCTCCGCCCGGGCCACGGGACGCGCCGCGACCCCTCGGGCCGGCGCTGCCGCGCCCACCGTCCGTCCTGGCAAAGGGGCCTCCCGGGAGCCGTGGTGCTGTCGTGGTGGACGGTCCAACGAGTCGATCATGTGATGGTTGCGCCGTCCGGGGATCCCGGCGGGCGATCGGAAGCGATCGAGGGGTGCGCGGAGCTCCGGTCGGGGCCGTGTACCAGGAGCGGGCCGGGGCCCAAGGTCCCACCCGTTCGGCCCCTTGGCCCCTGGCGATCCGCGCGGCCGCGCGCCATGCTGCCGGTAACCGGCCGGGACGATCCGCGCCCGGTCGGACCAGCACTGTTGGACGAGGTGAACCGGCGTGCGGCATGCCACTGTCGAATCCGTGATGACCAGCCCCGTGGTCCTGGTCTCCCCCGAGACCGGGTTCCGGGAGATCGTGACGCTGCTGAGCGAGTACGACATCACCGGGGTGCCGGTGACGGACCCGGAGGGGCGGCCGCTCGGCGTGGTCTCGGAGGCCGACCTGCTGCGCACCCTGGCCGCGCAGGAGGACCCGGGCAGCCTGCTGCCGGCGCCCGAGTCGGTGCAAGCGGGCCCGGGCGGCGAGGTCACCGCCGCCGACCTGATGACGACCCAACCGGTCTGCACCACCCCCGGCACCAGCGTGGTCGCGGCGGCCCGCATGATGAGCCGGCACGGACTGAAGCGGCTGCCGGTGCTGGACGAGGAGGGGCGGGTCATCGCCATGGTCAGCCGCGGGGACCTGCTGCGGGTGTTCCTGCGCGAGGACATGGTGATCCGGCGGGAGATCGTCGAGGAGGTACTCGGCCGGATCGACGGGGTCAGCCCGGCGGAGATCGGGGTGGAGGTCAACCAGGGCCGGGTGGTGCTCAGCGGCACCGTGCCCGAACCGCACCTGGTGCCGATCGTGCTCAACCTGTGCCGCTCGGTGGACGGCGTGGTCTCGGTGACCGACCGGCTCGGTGCCGGGGGCGCGGCGACGGTCGGCTGATCCGGCTTCCGGCTACCGGCTTCCGGCCCTCGGTTCCGGCCTGTCGGCTCCGTCGGCTGTGGGTGCCGGCTCGGACCCGGGCGGTCCACTTCGCATACAGCGGAGCGTATCGGGTAACTCACCCTGTGTGCCCGGCTGATGACTGCCGGGACATCGGTGCACCGGGGAGGCGGCCGTGACAGTCGTGTTCGACGCGGACTTCACTTCGACCAGGCAGTGGATCACCGGGCGCAGCAGCGCCTATCCCCGGATGGGGCCGACCAATCGGAGCGACCACAAGCTCGACTACCTCGTCCGCGGGTACTGCCCCGGCGGACTGTTCACCGCCACCCGGCGGCACAGCGGCGGGCTGTGGAGCTGCAACCTGCTGACCACCGAGGGCAGTCCGGACGGTTTCCAGGTCCGCACCGGGGACGTGCTGTCCGCGCGTGTGACGCTGCCCGTCGAATTGGGCGCGTGGCCGGCGATCTGGACCTGGCGGGACGGCGGCAACGAGGTGGACGTCTTCGAGTACCACCCCGACAACCCGGACCTGCTGGAGATCTCCAACCACGTCCGGGGCGGTTTCCGGTACTGGCACGGCGGCGGTGTCGGGATCGGCCCCGGGGCGACCTTCGGCCTGCGGGTGGTGCTCGGCGCACACTCGGTGGACTGGTACGTCGAGGACGAGCTGGTCTACGCGGACCTGCACGGGGTGGGGTCCAACTGGCACGCCTACCTGATCGTCAACCTGTCCGTGGCGGACGGGACGTACCACGACCGGCCGCCGATCGACGGGCCGGACCGGCTCAGCTGGGTCTGCCACAGCTTGCAGGTCGAGCGCTGAGACGGACGGACCCTTCGGCCTGTGGTTCGCGGCGTGTGCGGCTTGCTGTTCACGGCGCGTACGGCTTGCTGTTCACGGCGCGAAGGCGGCGGTGATCGGGCCGTGCGGGCCGAAGCGGTGGAACCAGACCGCGCGGCGGTTCCGGCCGATGTGGGCGGGGTCGGTCACGTACAGGTCGTCGCGCGGGGCGTGCTCGTTGCCCGGGGCGAGGGCCGCGTCCACGGCCTGGTCCGCGAGTTCGCGCAGCAGGGCGGTGGCGGTGGCCTCGGCGGCGGACGGCGCGATGGCGAGGGCGGCGAGTTCGGCCCAGAGCGCGGTGGCGACGTAGGTGATCGGGGAGTGGCCGAGCCTCGGGTGGGGGCTGGGGTCGGTGTGGCGCCGCAGCACGCCGGCGGCGACGAGCTGCTCGGGGGAGCGGCCGTCGTCGGGTGGATGGCGGGTCGTGGGCGGGTGCCGGTTCACGAGCGGCACGCTACCCCCGTGGGTGCGTGCCAGGGCGCCGGAACGTTTTTTCAGGCTTTCTTCACGGCACTTTCACCGGTGCCGGGCGCACGATGGTGGTAAGGCGCTGATCACCTCGGCGGGCCCCGACGGGGCCGGAGGAGGAGGTCCTGATGAGGCACTGGCATGGGTTCGGGCACGGCCACGGCATGGGTGGCTGGGGCGTCGGGATGATGGTGATCGGGACGTTGCTGGTCCTGGCGTTGATCGTGGTCCTCGCCGTCGCCCTGTTCCGGTACGTCTCGCGCTCGCGGCAGCCGATCCCGCCCGGTCCGGCGGCACCGGGCCCCGGCGGTCATGGGCCGGGCGGCTCGCGCGGCTGGGCGTCGGGGCCGACCCCGGAGCAGATGCTCGCGGAGCGGTTCGCGCGGGGCGAGATCGACGCGGAGGAGTACCGGCACAGACTGGAGACGCTGCGCTCGGCGAACGGGCCGGGAGGAGGCTGAGCCGGCGCGTGTCGGTGTGGGCGGCATCGCGCAGGGCGCAGGGGCGGGCCCGCCGCACGTGCTGTGCGGCGGGCCCGGTGTGCCTGCGAAGGCTTCCGCGCGGTATCGCGACCGGCGGACCCGCGCAGTTGCCCGACTACTCGACGACCAGCTCGACCGGGATGTTGCCCCGGGTGGCGCGGGAGTACGGGCAGACCTCGTGCGCCTGCTTGACCAGCAGCTCGCCGGTCTCGCCCGCGAGGGAGTCGGGCAGCTCGACGCGCAGCACGACGGCGAGGCCGAAGCCGGCGCCGTCCTTGCCGATGGACACCTCGGCGGTCACCGAGACCTCGCTGGTGTCCACCCGGGACTGCCGGCCGACCAGGCCGAGGGCGCTCGCGAAGCAGGCGGCGTAGCCGGCCGCGAACAGCTGCTCGGGGTTGGTGCCCTCGCCGTTGCCGCCGAGCGCCGCCGGCATCGCCAGCGGGAGGTCCAGTCGGCCGTCGGAGCTGACGGCGCGGCCCTCCCGGCCGTTGGCGGTGGCGGCGGCGGTGTAGAGCGCGTCCATGGTCGGTCCCCTTCGTGGTGCTTCACGTTGCTCGGATGGGTGGGCCCGGGGGCGTCGCCGTTGTTCTGGCGGCCTGTCCGGTGCCCTGCCGTGAGATAAGTAGAGCACGCAATTCAATTGCGCACAACTCAATGGCGCGAGTGTGATCGGTACCATGGACCCATGACCACGCTTCCCGGCATGGCGGACGAGGAACTGCTCCGCCTCGACCAGCAGATCTGCTTCTCGCTCAACGCGGCCTCGCGGGCCTTCGGCGGCACCTACCGGGTGCTGCTCCGGGACCTCGGGCTGACCTACCCGCAGTACCTGGTCATGCTGGTGCTCTGGGAGGACGGCGAGCTGCCCGTCAAGCGGATCGGCGAGCGCCTGCGGCTCGACTCCGGCACGCTCTCCCCGCTGCTCAAGCGGCTGGAGGCAGCCGGACTGGTGCGCCGCGAGCGCAGCCCGCAGGACGAGCGGTCGGTCACCGTCGCGCTCACGCCCGAGGGGTCGGCGCTGCGCGAGCGGGCCGGGCAGGTCCCGCGCCGTCTGCTCACCGCGACCGGGCTGCCGGTCGAGGATCTGGCGGCGCTGCGGGGGCTGCTGGAGCGGGTGACCGCCGCGCTGGACTCGGCGGCGGTGGAGCCGGCGCCGTAGGGCCGGGCAGCGCGCGAGGCTGCCGACGGGGGTGGCGACGCGAGGGTGGTGACGCGGGGTGGCGTTGTCGGGTGGCGTCGGGGGTCGGTGTCGCCGCATCGGCGCCATGGGGCTTGTCAAGCCGACGCCCCGCCCGATGTGATCTGGGTCACATAGCCGGTGTTCCGGCGGGGCTGAAGGGCCCGAATCGGCAGGTCAGTCGTGCTGTTCAAAAGTGAACGGAAACGTTCACCAATTGTCCGCCCGATCCGGTCGACATCCCGCGCCTCCCGGACGGTTACACCACGAGCCCCCAAGGGGCCGTCGGCGTGCCACCCGGTGGGCCGGCCAGCTGACCCACGAGAGGGGGCGTGCATGAACAGTCCCGGGCCGGGCGAGGAGCGGGGCCTTCGGGCGGACCCGCTCGGCGACCTGCCGAACGACTTCGAGGCCTTCTTCACCCGCGAGAACTCGGGCTACCTCCGCTACGCCCAGCAGCGCCTGCGGCACCGCGAGGACGCCCAGGACGCGGTCCAGAACGCCGGCGCCACGCTCTACAAGAACTGGCGCCGGGCCCTGGCCAGCGCCGATCCACAGGCCTTCGCCTTCAAGGTCGTGAAGGACGCGGTGGTGGACGTCATGCGCGACCGCCGACGCACCGAACGCAAACGACTGCGGGTGATCGCCCAGCGCAGCCCCGACAACAGCCAGGACGAGCTGGACGAACTCGCCGAACTGGACGCCCTCGACTGGGCGATGGACGAGCTCGCGCGGGCCGCGCCGGTCCAGGCCGATGTGGTCCGACTGCGCCAGGCAGGCCTGTCGTACCCCGACATCGGCCGGTCGCTCGGCATCGCGCACACCACCGCCCGCACCTACTACAGCCTGGGGCGGCGCCACCTGGAGTACCTGCTGGAGCACCCGGACGACGACGAGGCGGAGACGTGAGGGTCGGGGACCTGCTGCGTGCGCACTCCGCCGAGCTGGAGCGGGAGTTCGACGACCACGACCCGGTGGCCTTCACCCGGCGGCTGGCCGAGCGGCTCGCCGCCGCCCGTCGGCCCGCCCCCGCCGTGCGCGAACGCCCCGCCCGTCCGCCGGCCGGCGCCCGACCGCCGCACGCTCCGGCGTCGGGGTCGAGCCCGGGGGTGGGGCTGGGCCCGGGAGCAGGCCCGGGACCTGGTTCGGGACCGGGTCCCGGGCCGGGTTGGGGACCGGCTTGGAGTCCTGGTTCGGGTTCGGGCGGGGCGCCGGGTGCAGGCGCGGGCACGGGGGCGGGACAGTCCCCGTGGGCCGGGCGCCGGGCCGAACTCCGCCGGGACCTGCGGCACCTGTGCGCGGGCGTGGCGGGTGCCGTGAAGCCCGCGGAACTGGCCCTGGACCTCGAACTCGCCGAGAAGACCGCCTTCCGCACCCTCGGCTGCCTGCTGTACGGGATGGGCCGCGCGCCGGACGGCGTCTTCTGGTGGCGGATCGCCGCCCAGTACGGGGACCAGCTGGCCGTGCACTGCCTGGCCGTGCACTACACCGCCGAGGGCGAGCGGCGGGACGCGGCGCGCTGGGCGGCCCAGGCCCAGGACCTCAGCGCCCCGGGCCGGCTGCCGGAACTGGCGCCGGACGTGCGGCCGGGCGGTCCGGCCGAGCTGGCGCGGGTCCTGGCGGAGCGCTACGACGGGGAGATCCTGCTGACGCTGCGGGAGGCGGTGGCGGCGCACCCGAGGACGGACCCCGCAAGGCTGGGCGTCCGGGCGGTACGGGGGCGGGGGGTGGTGCGGATCCGGTGAGGGGCGCGGGCCGACCGGCGCGCGGCCGTGGACCGCGTGCCCTCGGAGACGGGGTCTGGCTCACGTGAGCCCGGAGACCGCGTCGCCCAGGTACTCGGCTCCGAGCACGGCCGGGACCGTGGTCAGGACGGCGGCCTGGTGGGTGGCCGTCCAGGCCCGCCACTCGCCGAGGGTCCGGGCTCCGTCCCGCGGGTGGACCGCGAGCGGCAGGAGCGTGCAGAGCGAGCCGATCGACACCAGCAGTGCCGCGGCCACGGCCTCGGCGCCGGTGCCGGTCGCGGTGGCGGCGATCGAGGCGGCGCCGCCGACGGCCGGGAGCAGGGTCCTCGGGCTGCGCGCGACGAGTGCGAGGGCGAGGCCGGCGGACCTGGCGGGCGAGAAGCGGTCGATCCCCTGCAGCCAGGCGGGCGGCGCCGTGACGTGGCCCGCGCGAGGCCGGTCGTGCCACTGCCGCGCGGCCGACAGCAGGAGCAGCGCGCCGAGGGCGAGCTTCAGCCAGGACGACCAGGTAGGGGTGGTCTGAACCCGGTTCAGCGCGCTGCCGACCGCCAGGGTGACGGCGACCGGCACGGCGAGGCCGAGCACCCAGCCGGCCGTGAAGGCGAGGCCCTTCGTCCGGCCGCGCGGGGTGACCAGGATGAGGATCACGGTGATCAGCGGCAGCGGGCTGAGCGCGACCGCCACCGCCGAGGCCAGCATCGAACCGACCGCTTCACCCATTGCGGGTCCTGCCTTCCCGTCGCCGGGCGCACGTTCGCCATTCAGCTACGGCGGTGCCCGGCGTGCACGGCCGGTGCGGCCGTCGGAGTGAACGGCGGAGGCCGCCGCACCGGTGTGGTGCGGCGGCCTCCGTGGTCGCACCGGATCCGTCGGTCGGTGCGATGCGATGCGTTGTCGCTGTGCGATCTTCGGTCGGTGCCGGGCCCGTCAGTCGGTGCCGGACTCGATCGCCGCGTGGTCGAGCGCGGTGGACTCCTCCGCGTCGCCGGTGCCCGCGGCGATGGGGGCGGCCCCGCCCGGGGCGAGCTCGCCGATCAGGCCGCTCCACGGCGCCAGCTGGCCGTGCACCGCGTACTGCTCCAGCTTGCTGCGCGAGTCCGCGATGTCGAGGTTGCGCATGGTCAGCTGGCCGATGCGGTCGTCCGGGACGAACGCGGCGTCGACGCTGCGCTCCATGGACAGCTTCTCGGGGTGGTAGCTGAAGTTGGAGCCCTGGGTGTCGATGACCGAGTAGTCCTGGCCCCGCCGCAGCCGCAGCGTGACGCTGCCGGTGACCGGGTGGCCGATCCAGCGCTGCATGCTGTCCCGGAGCATCAGCGCCTGAGGGTCGAACCACCGGCCCTCGTAGAGCAGCCGGCCGAGGCGGCGGCCCTGGGTGTGGTAGGTGGCGAGGGTGTCCTCGTTGTGGATGGCGTTGAGCAGCCGCTCGTAGGCGATGTGCAGCAGCGCCATGCCGGGGGCCTCGTAGATGCCGCGGCTCTTGGCCTCGATGATCCGGTTCTCGATCTGGTCCGACATGCCGAGGCCGTGGCGCCCGCCGATGCTGTTGGCCTCGTGGACCAGGTCGACGGCGTTGGCGAACTCCTGGCCGTTGATCCGCACCGGGCGGCCGAACTCGAACTCGACGGTGATGTCCTCGGTCCGGATCTCGACCGCCGGGTCCCAGAAGGCCACGCCCATGATCGGGCTGACGATCTCCATCGAGGCGTCCAGGTACTCCAGCCGCTTGGCCTCGTGGGTGGCGCCCCAGATGTTGGCGTCCGTGGAGTAGGCCTTCTCGGCGGAGTCCCGGTACGGCAGGTCACGCTCGGCGAGCCACTCGGACATCTCCTTGCGGCCGCCGAGCTGGTCGACGAACGCCTGGTCCAGCCACGGCTTGTAGATCCGCAGGTTGGGGTTGGCGAGCAGGCCGTAGCGGTAGAACCGCTCGATGTCGTTGCCCTTGTAGGTGGAGCCGTCGCCCCAGATGGAGACTTCGTCCTCCTGCATGGCGCGGACCAGCAGGGTGCCGGTCACCGCGCGGCCGAGCGGGGTGGTGTTGAAGTACGTCTGCCCGGCGGAGCGGATGTGGAAGGCGCCGCAGGCGAGGGCGGCCAGGCCCTCCTCGACCAGCGCGGCCCGGCAGTCGACCAGCCGGGCCTGCTCGGCGCCGTACGCGCGGCCCCGGGCGGGGACGTCGGCGAGGTTCGGCTCGTCGTACTGGCCGATGTCGGCCGTGTAGGCGTAGGGGAACGCACCGTGCTCGCGCATCCACGCGACGGCGACGGAGGTGTCCAACCCACCGGAGAATGCGATGCCGATCCGTTCACCGACCGGCAGCTTGCTCAAGACCTTCGACATGGATGCACCCTTAGACCCGCGCGAGCGGGACCCTGATTCAGCGATATGTGACGGGATTCGGCGTATTCGATCCGATGCCCGAACTGTGGCATAGATTTGCAGAGCAACGCAAGAGCATACGATCGAGTCGATGCGGGTGACTGCTTGCGGAGCCGCCCTCCGTCGACCGCCGGTCCGCTCAACTCACCTGCGCTGCGGCGTGGTTGGTGGCTCGCTGGACGGCCGTCGGCCCGGTGCCGGGTGCGGTGGGCAAGATCCGGGCGGAGCACGGAAGAACGGCGGAAGAACGGTGGGAGACGGCGGGAAGACCGTGGGAACCGCGACGGGCCGGACTCCCGGGGGAGTCCGGCCCGTCCCCGCTGGTGCGGCGTCAGCGCGGTACGGGCGCCGCCCGGGCGCGCAGCCAGGCCGTCCGGGAGGCGAGTACGCCGAGGCCCAGCGCGACCAGGTGCCCGGCGTCGGCCAGTTGCTGGTCCAGCGCCCAGGCGGTGGCCAGGGCCAGGGCCAGCGCCGGAAGACCGTAGCGGCGCAGCGGGACCGGACCCAGGGCGAGCAGACAGGCGCCGGTGGCGACCAGCCCGTAGCTGATGCCCACGTCCCGGGCCCGGGAGAGCGCGCCGGGGATGTGGGCGGTCAGCATCACCCACATGGCCCCCTCGGTGAGCAGAGTGGCACCCAGGTGCCCGAAGGCGAAGACGGCGGCGGCCCGGGCCGGGCCCCAACGCCACTCGGCCAGGCCCAGCACCACGGCGACCGCCGCGATGCCCGCCCAGGCCGGTACGCCGTCCACCACCAGGCCGCTGGTGAACATCGTCCACCATTTACCGACTTCCATGTGGTGCACGTTGCTGCTGTTGTGCCGGACGAACCTGGCCCGCTCGGCGTGGCCCTGGCTGGCGAGCCAGGAAGCGGTGACGGTCAGCAGCAGGACGTACGCCGTGGTGAGCCGCAGCCGGGCGGCCGCTCTCAGCGCGGGCTGCCGGGAGGCCTCGGTGTCGGTCGGTGCCCTCGTTGCGAGGCGATCGCTCATCGTGCCTGGCGCCCTTGTCTGCTGTTCCCGGTACCGGCACGCCCGGTGCGTGGCCGAGGAGGTCGTGGCCGGGAGGGTCAGAGCGCCAGCGTACGTCAGTGGAGCGTGGCCGCCGGATGCCGCCCTCGGGCGGTTGGCGGGTGGCGCCGCCGGGAGGCAGGGGCCGGATCACCCGTACGGGCCGCCACGGCGGCGGGTGGCGGCGGGCCGGGGCGAGGGTGGGGGAAGTGGTGAGGGGGAGCGGTGAGGGGAGGGCGAGGGAGTGTCGAGGGGAGGAGTGTCGAGGAGGCAGTCGATGGCCGGCAGCACCGCCAGGAACTCCGAGGCGCACCGGCGGCCCTGGTGGGCGCGAGCCGCCCGCGCGGTGTGGGCCTACGTCCGGCGCGCCCCGGGCACCTACGTCTGGCTGGCGATCCTGCTCGTCACCACGCAGGTGATCCGGCACGTCGATCCGTTGACCGCCGACCGCATCCTGGAGCGGCGCTCGACCAACCTGCACCACCTGCAGACCTCGCCGGTCCGCGTCCTGGTGACCAGCGCCCTGTGGATCGCGGGCGGCGGGTGGCTGTCCTACTTCCTGCTCTACAACCTCTTCCACGTGCCCGCCGAGCGGTGGCTCGGCACGCTGCGCTGGATCTCGGTGGCGATGCTCGCGCACGTCGGCGCGACCTACCTCAGCGAGGGCGTGCTCGGCTGGGCGATCCACCGCGGGCTCGCCTCGCCGAAGGCCGTCTACACCCTCGACTACGGCGTGAGCTACGCGCTCGCCGGCGTGGTCGCGGTGCTCACCTACCTGATCGTGCGGCCCTGGCGGTACCTGTACGCGGCCGGGGTGCTGGTCGTCTACGGCCTGGGCGTCCAGCAGAGCCGGGACTACACCAGCGTCGGCCACCTCAGCGCGGCACTGATCGGATTCGCCTGCTACCCGCTGACCCGGGACCGCCCCGGCTCCTTCGACCCGGTCGCCTCGGTGCGCGCGGCCCGGCGGCGAGTGCGCGGGCGGTGACCGGGCGGGCGGTGACGGGGCGGGCGGTGATCGGACGATATCAGCCGACGCGCTCGCGGTGGGGCGTCCCGCCGCCCAGGGTCCCGCCGCCCGGGAGGTCCGTCCGGTGTGCCCTCCGTATTCGGTGAATGCCAACTGTTCCAATCGGTAAGGAACTTACCGCCTTCTTACCGTACGGCCCTTCCCCTGGCCGGATCGGACCAGCAGGCTGTCCCCCTGTTTCCGCCGAGTCGCGCGACCGCGCGACCGGCCGCAGGGGAGGACCACAACCGTGCCCACCAGGCAACGACGACGGCTGCTGCTGAGCGCCGTCACGCTCACCGCGCTCGGACTGACCACCACCCAGGCGCTCGCCGCGCCGCCCGCACCCCGGGAGCCGCAACCGTGGCAGGTCCGGCACCAGGCGGACATCGGGAAGGCGCACGCCCAGAAGGTGCGGAGCGCCACCGGCGCCACGACCGCGGCCCCGAGCCTCAGCCCGCGGGCCGAGACCGAGGCCGGGGACGGCGGTGACGAGGCGGAGAACTCCGCCGAGGGCACCGCGCAGTACACCGAGGCCCGCACCGCCCCCGGCGTGGTCGCGCCGGGGGCCTACGGCGCGGCCTGGGCCCAACTGCAGTCCATGCCGCACACCGGCGGCAGCTGGGACCACGTCACGGACAAGCCGTACAACTCCGACGACCCGCGCTACCGCGACGTCAACTCCAACTCCAGCGGCGGATCCGGTCTGGTGACGGGCCGGACCACCGGCCTCGCGGCCGACAAGGACGGCTACGTCTACGCGGGCGGTGCCAACGGCGGCGTGTTCCGCTCCCGCACCGGCGGCGGCAACTGGGAGCCGATCGCCGACAAGCTGCCCACGCTGTCCACCGGCACGCTGAACCTCGACGACGGCGGCCGGCTCTGGTACGCCACCGGCGAGTCCAACACCGGCGCGACCTCGTACGTCGGCACCGGCGTGTACGTGCTCGCCGACCCCAAGCACGGTGAGTTCCAGCCGGGCAACCGGGTCGGCGGCGCCGAGCTGGAGTCGACCATCATCCACGCGCTGCGCTTCGCCGGCGGCAAGGTGTGGGCGGCCACCAGCCGGGGGGTCTGGAGCCACTCGACCACCACGCTGTCGGGCCCGTGGACGCTCGAGTTCGCGCCCAACCCGGAGTACCTGCCGGGTGGTTCGAAGGCCGGGGACCCGGCCGCGCCGTACAAGAACATCGCCAACGACATCGCGATCGACCCCAAGGACCCGAACAAGGTGGTCCTCGCGGTGGGCTGGCGCGGCGGCGACACCTACAACGGCTTCTACAGCAAGGCCGCGGACGGCACCTGGCAGCGCGTCGGCTCGCTCGGCGACCTGCCGACGGACGCGGCGAACGTCGGCAACGTGACCTTCGCGCGCTCGGCGGACGGCTCGCGCTACTACGCGATCGACCAGTCCCCGGCGGTCATGGCCAGCGACCCGGACACCGGCCTCAAGGGCATCTACGTCTCCAAGTCCGGCTCCCCGTCCGGTTCGTGGACGCTGGTCGCGGACAAGGACAAGCTGAAGGGCTCCGGCTCCGCGCTGCAGGACGACGGCTACCAGCCGGGCATCCAGGCCTGGTACAACCAGTTCCTCCAGGTCGACCCGGCCAACCCGGACCACGTCTACGCGGGTCTCGAGGAGGTCTTCGAGACCACCGACGGCGGCGCCAAGTGGGCCACCGTCGGGCCGTACTGGAACAACGGCTTCCCGTGCTGGAGCATCGACCCGGCCAAGCAGACCGGCGACTGCTCGCCGACCACCCACTCCGACCAGCACGCCGTCGCCTTCGGCAGCTACCAGGGCAAGGTCAACGTCTACGTCGGCAACGACGGCGGCATCTACCGCCGCCCGGCCAACGGGCAGTTGGACGCGTACGGCCACGCCAAGGACTGGACGCCGCTCAACGACGGCACCATCGACACCCTGCAGTACTACTCGGTCGGCGTCGGCAAGGACCCGGCGGACCGCTCGGGCCGGGGTGTGATCGTCAGCGGCGGCCTCCAGGACAACGGTCAGTCGATCCTGCGCGCCCACGACAAGGTGATGGGCTCCAACTTCGGCGGCGACGGCGCCGACACCCTCGTCGACCCGGCCAACGGCTGCAACATCGCCGAGGAGTACGTCTACCTCGACATGTGGGTCACCCAGAACTGCGCCGTCAACGACGGCAGCTGGACGAAGGACCCGAGCAAGGCCACCTCCTACGAGGTCGCCCCGCCGGACAAGAACACCAGCGCCGCACGCTTCATCGCGCCGATCACCAGCGACCCGAAGGACGGCAACACCTGGATCGCCGGCGGCCGGCACGTCTGGGTACAGCACAAGGGCTACGCGATCCGCAGCGGCAACGAGTGGACCTCGGCCTACGACCTCGGTACCGGCCACGTCGCCACCGCGGTCGCGACGGTCGACGGCACGGTGTACGCGGGCTGGTGCGGCCCGTGCAACAACGTCGGCTTCAGCCGCGGCATCGCGGTGGGCAAGACCGACGGCACCGGCTGGCACCAGCTCGACCTGCCGGTCGACGCAACCCTGCCGAACCGCTACATCTCCTCCTTCGCCGTGGACGAGAAGGACGCCCAGCACGTCCTCGTCGCCTTCAACGGCTTCTCGCGCACCTGGACCGAGGGCCCCGGCGCGGGCGTCGGCCACCTCTTCGAGACCCACGACGGCGGCACCACCTGGACCGACATCTCGGCCAACCTGCCCGACGTCCCGGCCACCTCGGTGAAGATCCTGCCGAACGGCGGTGTGGCCCTCGGCTCCGACCTCGCCGCCTTCTACCGCGCGCCGGGCACCACCGACTGGCGGGTCCTCGGCCGCAACCTGCCCACCACCGCGGTGCAGCAGCTCAAGATCGGCCCGGACGGCAAGCTCTACGCCGCCACCTTCGGCCGCGGCATCTGGTCCTTCGACCTGCGTCACCTCGGCCACGGCCGCTACGACGAGACGGACGACTGATCGGCTGACGGCCGGCCGGTGACCGGCTGGTGCCGGTCGACGTCCGGTCGACCCGCCGGTGCCCGGCCCGCTCACCGCGAGCGGGCCGGGCACCGGCGTCGGGGGTCGAACCAGCGAGGGCAACATCCTCTGCGTGGCCGAGCGGCCCACCACTCAGCAGGCCGGCAAGGCCGTGCCACGATCTCTCCGGCGAGTTCCTGGGCGAGCAGGGGCGAGGCGTGCAGGCCGTCCCGGTGGGTGCCGGTCGCCACCCACAGGCCGGGGCGGCTGGTGGACCCGAGCCGTGGGTGGCCGTCCAGGCCGATCGGCCGGTTGCCGTGGTACAGGCGCTGCAGCCGGGCGGTGGCCAGGCCGTGGTGGAGCTGGCCGAGGGCGGCGTCGAGCAGGAAGCGCACCCCGCCCAGGTGCGGGGTGTCGCCGGGGACGAGCGCCGGGGCGGCGCCGGCCCCGAGGTACCAGCTGCCGTCGGCCTGGGGCACGGCGTGCAGCCCGCACGCGTACGCCCGGTTCGGGGTGCGGAGCACGGCGGGGAGCGGGGCCGGGGCGGTGACGCTGATGGCGGTGCCTTCCGCGGTGGCGACCGGCATGAGGGCCAGGTCCGGGTCCAGTGCCTCGATCAGCGGACCGGTCCATGCTCCCGCAGCCAGCACGACGTTGGGCGCGCTGACGTGCCCGTGGTGCGTCCGCAGGAGGTAGCCGGCGCCACTCGACCGCAGCGGGGCGGCGGGGACGCGGGTCACGTTCGGCAGCGAGTCGAGCGCGGCGTCCAGGGACTCAAGCCAACCGCGGGCGTCCAGGAACGCCTCGTCGGGCAGGTGGAGAGCGCGCAGCGGCCGCTCGTTGTCCAGCGACTGCACAGCCGGCACCTCGGAGGGCTCGACTTCCTCGACCGGCACGCCGTACTGGCGGCCCGCGCGGACGATCGCCGCGAACGACCGCTCGTCCAGCGGCGAACCGACCGCGTTCAGCAGGACGAACGTGCCGGTCGCGTAGCCGTCGCCGACCGGACGTGCCTCGGCGCTGCCGGCCGGTGCGGGCGGAGGACGCGCGGGGCCTCGCCACTTCCGATGGCGAAGTGGCGAGGCTCAGGAACCGTACGCTCCGACCAGCGGTCGGCTCTCACGGCTCGCGGTGGTGTGGCCGTGACTTGGCGGCGGGTCAGCGCCGCAGGGTGAGGAGACCCGGGCGCCACGGCAGTTGGTCGTAGGGGCCGGTCGCGGTGGGGGACTTGCCCTGGTAGAGGAGCTGCAGGTTGCAGGGGTCGATGGTCATGGTCTGGTCGGGGTTGTTGCGGACCAGGTCACCGTGGCTGATGTCGTTGGTCCAGGTGGCGCCGCTGT
>NZ_JBVIRL010000031.1:0-80962 GCF_055576085.1 Kitasatospora sp. NPDC033851
ACACCATCACACCTACTGGCTCCCGAACTCACCGAAGAACCACTGGCTCCCCAACAGACCGAATCCGTGGCTCTACTTCACCCCGGTGAAAACACACGGTCGACCCGGCTGAGGTGGATGCCCCTCGTCGGTGCGGGCGAGCCTGGCGGCGGCCGCGTAGTACGGCCCTCAGCGATCCTCCATTGATTTGCCCGGCCGCCACATGAGTACGCGTACTCACATTTGGCCCGCACGCAACCTCCTGTCGGCGTACACCTGTATCTGACCTGTACGCCGACACCTCCGCTGTCTGGAGGGCGGGTGTCGGCCCAGCAGCAGAACCTCGATCAGCGCCCGAGTACCCTCACGCTCGCCGTGGGCCTTGCGGGCGGCCGCCCACCAGGCGTCATGGACCGGGGTGAAACGGCCTGCGGAACGGGCCTGGTCAAGCGCGGTGGCCCCGGGCAGGGCGCCGGCGGCCCCGATCGAATAGAGCAGGGGCCTTGGGTCAGGGACAACGCAGCACATGGATGACGCGTTCTGACGTGGCCCGAGCGCGCGCCATGAACACGGCGTCCCAACTCAGTCGGCCTCCATGGCGTCTGCCCGCCTCGTCAGGTCCGCCGCGATGCGATCCCAGTCGGTCCATGCAGCCACAAGTTCTCGGCAGCCTGGCGCATCAGCGCTGGCTCATCAGGTCGCTGCAGGAGCACCAACCGGTAGGACAGGTTGCGGACCCAGACCGGCAGACGACCATCGACCACGTGCGGGCAGAGCTCCCGGAGCATGGCGAGGATCGAATCCGCGTCAGCGAAAGTCAGTTCCTCGACGAAGTAGTGCTCCCGGTGGCCGAGGACGCACTCAGGTGTCGGTCCGAACTCGTTCCCGTAGAGACAGCGCGCGTGCTCCGTCAAGGTGCTGTGCATGTCTTGGAGCCTATGACGCCTTGATCCGCCGGAACGACCTTGGGCCGGTCCGGGCGATCATCTGCAGGGCGTCTCGGTGGTACTTTGACAATCGCGGGAGGGGTGGGAAAGCAGGTGGACAGAGACCGGCGGCGTGCAGCTGTCCTGGCGCTCCGCGAGCTCGGACGAAGCCACGACTACCGTGACCGGGCGGATGCCGGTCACGGCCTGGCAGGCTTCGCCGAGATGCAGGAGGCCCCCGGGCCATTGCTGGAGCTCGTGCTCGACCCCGGTGACACCTTCGTCACCCGGGTGACCGCGGAAGCCGTGCTTCGGCGAAAGGACAGGATTGGGCTGGCAGTAGTCGCCTCCGCACTGGCAGTTGCCGACTCCAATCACAGCGATTGGATCCACACCGCAGTCCTCGATGTGTTCAGCATCTTCTCCGAGGACCGGGACAACGCGATGCATCTGTGCGAGGAGATGCTGCGGGACACTGACGACCGCGTTTCCCTGGGGGCTCGTCAGCTGCACGAAATCCTGGCCGAGATCGACCCCGTTCTTCGCCCCGTGTAGCACGCGGTGGACACTGCCGTGAGAGCGCAGGTGCTCGAATCTCCACCCGGGCATCCTGCCGGGCCGGCTCCACGAGCGGACCTGCACTTCGCCGGCTGTTGATCGGGAACGCGTCGGCGCTCAGTGTGCTGGCTCGGCGCTGGTTCGTCCGGCATCGCGACGAAAGTCAGTGGCCGGCATGTCCGCACTGTTCTGGGGGCTCACCGTGCTGGAGATCACCCACTACAGCCGCCACCGCGCCCACGTGTAGCACTCCGGACAACGGCCGACGAACGCCGCAGCAGGCGGCCCGCGCAACCCACGCGCGGGCCGCCTGCCGTCTCCGCCCGGCCGCCCCGCCCACGGCCCGCCGGTACTGCGCCGGCCGCCGCGGCCCCGGGGCCGCACCCGCGCCGGACGGCTTTCCGACCGATGGCCGGACCTGGCCACCGCCGTCTGACCGTCCGGCCTCCCGCGCTGCTCTGCCGGCCTCGCGTCCGAGGCCTGTCCTTCGGACGGTAGTCGTGCGGGGGCGTGTGGTCGCGGCCGCTCCTAGCGTCGGGAGCATGACGGAGGAGAACACGGCGGTGGTGGGGGTGCGGTCGGCGCAGGAGGTGTTCGCCGCCCTGGAGGGGCTCGACGCGCGGTGCCGGCCGTTCACCGAGTACGAGCAGGGACTGCTGGAGGCGTACCGGTGGGCGGTCGGCGCGCGGATGCCCGCGCCGGTGACGACCGCCGCCATGGCAGGCCCATCGGGGCCGCGCCGGGGCGCAGCTGCTGGCCGAGTGCCAGGCCGCGGCCGTGGCGCTGCGCACCGGAGCGGCTCGGACGGAGGCGGCGCGGGTGGCGGATGCGGAGCGGATGCTGGGCTCCTACACGGCGCTGGCCCGGTTGTGTGGCCACCATGACGACCGGCCCTGAGCGGCGGCGACACCTGCCGCCGGTCCGGGCCGGTCGCACGCCAGAAGGAACCGGGTGGTGCTGGCGCCCGGTGTGCCGGTCGGCGTCGTTCACCGGGCCGTCGCGCGCATTTGCGTTGTGCACCGCCGGTGCGGGCGGTCGCGTGCCCCGGCAGCCGCGGCGCCCGATAGCCGGCGCGCGAGTCTTCCGTGTTCCGCGCGGCGCAGGGGTGCCTGGTTGCCGGCGCGGGCTGCGGTTGGTCAGTTGTGGCCGGTGCGGGTGAGGGTGTCCGTAGGGAGGCGGATGGCGGCTTCGGTGTCGGCGAGTTCGTCGTCCGTGGGCGGGGTAGCGCCGAAGGAGCGGCCGCCGGGGGCGTCCAGGGCGCGCCAGTGGAGGACGGGTGCGAGGTGTACCCCACGGTCCCAACCTGGGTGCCCACGGTTGTGTCGTCGAGCGCACCATCGCATGGCTCCACGGCTTCCGCCGCCTGCGCATCCGCTGGGAACGACGCGACGACATCCACCAGGCCTTCCTCGGCCTCGCCACCTGCCTGATCACCCACCGGCACTCCAACGCCGTTGTTAGGACCTCTTAGCCCGATGAACTGAACCGCCACCAGGGACGTTTTTGCTCGCTAGCCTGGTCCTGGCCCCGCTTCTCGGCCCGTGCTACCTGGCGCCGCGCCGACTTCAGATTCGATGTGAGCGGGTAGACGTGGTCGCCATCGCGTTCTCCGATCTCGATCGCGTGCTCCAGGTAGGGAATCGCCTCGTCGTATCGCCCGAGGGTGTAGAGGAGCTGTGCGACGTCCTTCACGGAGCTCTCGCTGCCCGCCTCGGCAGCCTTCCGGAACCAGTCGAGGGCCTCCTCGAACTCCTCTCGACAGTCTGACTTCCGTGCCCCGGCAAGTTCCCGGAACTCGGCCTGCCGCCGGATCAGGATGCCCATGTCCGCGCAGGCAGTCGGATCCCCGAGATTGGCGAGCGCATGCGTCCACTCGCGCGCTTTGGCCTCACGCTGCGTCAGCTTGTACAGCATCACTAGGAGCCTCATCGACTCTTCGTGGCCCGCTTCGGCCGCGCTGACCAGCGGGAACTCTGCCTCGCTCCATTCGCGGGCGTCGTACTTGACCTTGCCGTACCGGAAGCAGCTCTCGACGTCGTTCGACGCTACTGATCCCGGGCCGTAGTTGTGCTGTGTGACCTGGTTGTTCTGAACGCCGGCGCCCTGGTTGAACACGATGCCGCCGCGATCGGCCGCTGCGTCCTGGTGAATCTCGTGGCCCTCTTCACCGCGTGCGCTCACCTGCCGTGCACCTCATTGTGCTGAGAGCCTGACCCCTGGTTGAACACGATGCTGCCGCCGCTCGCGTTCACGGTCTGGACGACCTGGGCGCTCTCTTGCCCGCCGTGCTCTGCGCAGTCCCTGAGGATCGTGCGAAGGTCGTCAACGAGGCTGGGGTCCTGGGTGAGTGCTCGTCGGATCCTGCTGCGCCACTCTGCGGCGATCTCGTCACGCGTTTCGCCGGATTCAGTGTCCTCCACCAGACGCTGGCGCGATTCCTCGAGCTCCTCGACGACGGCGGAGGGATCGTCCGAGCGCCGCGACAGCAGCCTGGCGAACCGGTCACGGACGCCGGACCAGAGGTCACCCATCATTACACTGACAAGGGTTTGAGCGGCTGGCGTGATCAGCTGCGCGATATCGAGTTCGGCCATGTACTGCCCCTGTGTTTCGGACCGGCGGATGACTGTCTACGTGGCCATAGAGGCCTGATGCACAATCAGAAACCTATCGGGCTCCGACGGGTGGTGTAGCGGGAATGCGCGAGTTGAACGGTCCGCTGTTCACGGCCTTAAAGCCTGCATGCGCCCGCACCGAGCTGGACGACTCCGGCCCGTTGCGGGCGGGCCGCTGCTGCTCCTGGTGGTGACCGACACGTCCGGCGCTGACCACCCGCACGATGTTCACGGGAACGGAAGTCGCGGGCAGGTGCGGCGCGGCATAGTGCGTGCGTGACTGCGACTCCCGCCCGCCTGGACCTGCCCGCACGCCGACGCCGCCATGCCCGGCTGATCGCCGCCCTGACTGCAACGGTCGGGGCCTGCGCTTCGGCGGCGCAGGCGCTGTACCAGCCAGTCGCCGACGCCCCGCCCGGGCAGGAGGCGGTCGTGGTGGACCCTCTGCCGGTCGTCTACCTCGGCCACACGGCGGCCCCGCTGCTGGAGGCGGCCCGGGTCGAGGACGAGGCCCGGGGGCCGGCCGCCGTCGCGCGGGAGCGGGCCGGACGCCTTGCCGCCAGGCCCGTTGGCTCCGCAGCGGCACGGGACGGCCGGCGGCAGACCACCTGCGGCTCCGCTCCGCCTCCTTCTACAGCTCCGTCCACCCGCACGCTCGCCCGCCCCGGCCGCCGAGCGGGTGCCAGATCGGTGCGGCCGGTCCGCACTGGACCAGGTCCTCGATCCGGGCGACGCCGGCCGGGACGGCGGCCAGCATCGCGGCGACGGCCGGGTTCTCCTCGGCGGCCAGTCGCAGGTCCGCCACCGCCGAACGCACCGCGGAGGCCGCCGTGCCGGCCAGGACCACCAGTAGCCGCGGGAAGGAGCGCCAGCGCCGCTCCCATGCCCGACCTGAACCGTCCTCGCCGGGTCTGCTCCCAGACCCGGGCGCAGGCCGCCAGCTGCGCCGCGGTCTGTTCGTCGCCGGTGCCGGGGCGGTGGCGTTCGATGAACGCCCGCAGGCGGTGCCGGTCGTCGCCTCGGCCTGTGGTGTAGGCGAGGTGGGCGGTGGGCCGGTACACCCCGCCCTCGCCGGCGGGCAGTTCCGGGTGGGGGAGGAGGTCGAGTGGGCCGCAGGCCTCGCCGTGGGTGCGGGCGTCGGTGACGAAGGCGGCGTGGATCCGGCCGACGTCCAGCAGGTGCTCGCGTCCGTGCCGCACCGTCGGCTTCTCCGAGCCGGACACCGGGGAGGTCGGGCGCAGGGCTTCGGGGAAGGTGACGGCGGAGCCGGCCGCGGTGAGGTGCCAGGCCTTCGCCCGGCCGGCCTGCGGCAGGGTCACGAACTCGGCCAGGCCCTCGGCTGGAGCCGGGCCATGCGCTTCTGGGTCTGCTTGATCCCGGCTGCGCCGCCGTGCAGCTGGTGGAGCTGCTCGGCGGTCGCCAGCGCGAAGCGGTGGAGCGTCACCAGGACGTCGTGGTCGGTCTCCAGATCCCCGTACACGAAAGTGCTCCTTCATCCCGCCGTTGTGAACCGCACCGCTCGCCCGAAGACGGATCAGGACCTGGCGCGGCGGGACGGGCCGCCGGCCCGGCGCCGTCGGCGCTTCGTGGGGGGCGGGGTGTGGGGTCGCCGGGTGGTGCCATCGGTGGCGATCAGGACACGAGTCCAGTCGGTGATCAGCTCGACCAGTTTCTGGACACGTGCGGGCCCCGTGCTGTTGAAGGAGAGCACGAGCAGGGATGGCGCGCTGGCCAGCAGCACGACAAGCAGCAGCATCGCGCTCGCCAGGATGGTGGTCGTGCGAGCGGGCCCGAACAGGGCTCGCGACAGGGACACGGGCAGCATGAACATTCCTCCCGGAAACGTGCTCGGTGAACGTCCCGGCGCTGACCGGCGGGACGTTCACCGAGCCTGGGTGCCAGAGGGGCGGTTGCGGAAGGGGAACCGCTCCGGAGACATTCGGTGTACCCAAGTAGGCTGCTGCGCCAGCGGGTTGCCGACCGGGAACCCGGGTTCGTGGCCTGGCCCGGGCCACCGATGGGGAGGAACGCGGTGCAACCGGAAAACCACAGTAGCGACGTCCAGGGAGAGGAACCGGCCGGAAGCGAAATCGTCGCGACGCCGCATGCCAAAGCGCAGCGGGCCCTGAACACGCACATCGAGCAGATGCTGCAACAGGCCGGCATGAAAACGCGCTCCGAGTTCAACAAGAGGCACGGGATCCCCAAGTCCACCGCGTCCCGCTACGCCAACGGCGGGCGCACCTGGCCGTGGCGGTTCATGGAACTCCTGATGACCGATGTGGAGAAAGCCGCCGGCGGACCGCTGACGTTCGACGTCCGCGAAATCACCCTCAGTCTGTACGGCGCCGTGATGGAGGTGAGCAACAACGCCGAGTTACGCGAGATCTTCGACCTGGTGAGACAAGGCCTGGGCAAAGACGCCGCGCTGTCCCACGCCTACTACGAGATCTGGATATTGAAAAGCCATCTCGAGCGGCTGCACCGGTCCGGGCAG
Source organism: Kitasatospora sp. NPDC033851 (assembly GCF_055576085.1). Taxonomy (NCBI): domain Bacteria; kingdom Bacillati; phylum Actinomycetota; class Actinomycetes; order Kitasatosporales; family Streptomycetaceae; genus Kitasatospora; species Kitasatospora sp. NPDC033851. The sequence continues at coordinate 6,576 of NZ_JBVIRL010000031.1, forward strand.
ACGACGCCGACCGCAGCCCACCAACGACTGCGCACCGCGGAACTGGCGGCCGAGCGTCTCGGGGCCGAACGGCACCTGATCCGGGCACAGGCCGCGCAGGCAGAGCAACTGCTGCCTCGAGAACTCAGGTTTCTCGACGACCCTGACCTGCGGGTTCCCGCCCGGGAACAGGTGCCTCCGTGGTGGCCGCAGCCCGTGCCGGCCACCCCCACGGCACGGTTCCCCCAGCACGAAACGGGCCGCACCACCTGGCCCGGGTCCGCGACGGCTTCCAGGCGGGCTCCGTGGATCCTGATCGGCGTGCTGCTCGGCCTGCTCGGCGCGGCGGGAATCTGGATCACCCTGCTTCTTCACGGCATGGGTACGCCCAGTACCGTTCAGGCCGCCCCACCTACCGGACAGCCGGCTCCCTCCGGCCTCGCCACCACCGCCCCGCAGCCAGCCGTGACCACCCCGGCAACCCCGACCGGCAACCCGACCCCGTCCCTGCCCTTGTCCCAGCCCCCGGCCGCTTCGCAAGCCGATGCACCGGGATGGACAGCCCGGTACCGGGACTCGACCATCAACGTTCCGCCGCCAGAGGGGATGTGTCAGCAAGCCATCATGGACTTCAATCCGGCTCGCGGGGCCGCGTTGGACCCGGATGACGTCATGAGTGTCGTGAACTCCCCGGCGGACCTGACGATCCGGCAGCCCTGCTACACCCTCAATTCGGTCACCATGGTCTACCCGAACCTCAAGGCCTGGGGAACGTCCTCGGCGCAGGAACCCGGTCCGGACCAGTGCCGCGACAACGCCATGCGCCAGGGAATGCCCAACCCCGTGCCGCTCAGCAAAGTCACCGTCGGCTCCGCCTACTGCGCGATCACCGCGAAGGACTCGGTGGCGTGGTTCAAAGTCATAGCCAAGCCCGGCAGCGACCAGCAGGGGATGACCGTTACCGCCACCCTGTGGACCCGGAACACCTGACCGTTACTCGGTTCCGCATACAGGACCGAGTAACGGTCAACTCCGCGACCTCCGAAGCACCCGTGCCTGGGGCCGAGAGCAGGCGGGGCCCGCGCCGACGGGAAGCTGACCGACCAGCAGACCGCGCTCCTGGACGCGCTCACGCGCCATGCCGAGACCGTGATGGGCTGACCCGCCCCGCAACCAGCAGCTGACCTGACCCGCGGGGCCGCGTTTTGTGAGCTTCAAGCAGCAGCCGTTTGTCCATCGGTTTGAGCGTCGATGGGCGGTCCGCGGGGCCGTGAATGCGTGAGAAACGACGTCGCTTCGTGGGATGGCCGCCGCCCGTGAGGGCGGCGGCCATCGAGGCGGGGCCTGCAGGTGTCAGCTTGGCCAGCCGTTTCAGCCGACCCGAGTGGGTCCTCGCGTCACCTTCGCCAGAACAGGTGGTGCGTCACGCCGCTCGGGCTGGGCACGACCTCCAGGTGGAACCGGTCGAGCAGCTCGTCGGGGCACTCCCAGAGGCGTAGTCCGGACCCGAGTTTCACCGGTGAGACCGCCACGTGCATGGTGTCGACGAGGTCGGCGTCGAGGAACTGTCGGATGGTGGTGACACCGCCGCCGAGTCGGACGTCCTGGCCCTGTGCCGCTTCCCGCGCCTGTTCGAGGACCGCGGCCGGGGCGCCGTCGACGAAGTGGAAGGTGGTGTCGGAGAGCGTGAACGACGGACGCGTGTGGTGGGTCATGACGAACACCGGCGTGCGGAACGGGGGCTCCTCCCCCCACCAGCCGCGCCACTCATGGTCCTGCCAGGGCCCGCGCTGGGGCCCGAACTTGTTGCGGCCCATGATCTCGGCACCGATGTTGTGTGCGAAGTCTCGCGTGAAGTAGTCGTCGAGGCCCCGGCTTCCCCCAGGGTCGGTGCGCATGGGCCAGCTCGCCGTGGCTCCGGCCCAGGCGAACAGCCTCTCGGGATGGTCGTGGCCGAACGGACTCTCAAGACTCTGGTGCTCACCGGCACCGATTCCGTCACTCGAGACGTTGAAGTTCATGACTCTCAGCAGTTGATCCACGTGGTTCCTCGTCGGGTTGTCGCGTCACCGTGCGGCGAGCCGCCGCACATCATGACGTCGAACGGGACGCGACCGGATCGACAGCGGCCCACAACTTTTTTTCCAAGGCGCGTCAAGAAGCAGCCCTGCTGCTCGGCGGCTCAAAGACGGGTTCTCAGCTGGCGGGCTGGTGTCCCGGTTCGCCCAGCGCGAGAGCGGTCTGCTCGGCGGCTTCTCGCAGTCCTCGGTGGTGGAGGAGGGCGATGGCCCTGGGCAGCAGAAGGCTGTTCTCCGGGGCCGCGTGCGGATTGGTGTTGACGGCGTTGTACGTGAGGTGCCGGAGGCCATGGCGAAACGGCCATTCCGGGATCAGGTCCAGGTCGTGGAGGCGGCGCAGGAGTGCTGTGGCGGGGACGCCCCAGGTGTCCTTGGCGAGGGCGATGCGCTCGGGTGTGGCGTTGCGGAGCATCGCGGCCAGGACGGCGGTGCGGGGCATCAGGAAGGCGGCGGCGAACCGGGCGGCTCGACCACTGCGCTGCGCGCCGACGTCCTCGGCGCGCTCGGCGTCCTCAAGGTCGCCACTGCCGACCAGCTCCAGCGCCTGCTGCGTCCTGGCGCGGCGTTGAACAAGGCGGTTCGGCAGGCGCTGGGCGATCTCGCGCTGCACGGCCTGGTCGCCTCGGACGGCAACACCAGGGACCGGCACAAGGCCTGGCGGCTCGAAGGCGCTGCCGGGCTGGACGCGGCCGCTGCGGTGCTCGGGATGGTCCGCTCGGAGATGGGTGGCACCGCCCGGGGCGCCGGGCGCTCCGGTGCCCAGCACGCGATGGCCGTCAACGAGACGATCGCCGCGTTCGTGCGCGGCGGCAGCGCGTCCGGGGCCGCGGGCGGGGTGGGCACGGTGCGGTCCTGGTCGACCGAGACCGAGTTCCTGCTGCCGGGCGGGCGGCGCAAGGTGCGTCCGGACGGTGTGTGGCAGGCCCCGGAGATCGGGGTGCCGGTCCTCATGGTCGAGGTCGACCGCTCCACCATGGCCCCGGCCGACGTCGCCGCGAAGTTCTCCCGGTACCGCGAGCTGTTCCGCACCAAGATCCGCGACAACGACCCGGCCCTCGCCGAGAAAGAGCCGGCCGACCGGACGGTGCACTGGTGGCGTCGCGCCTACCCCGGCACCCACACCCGACCGCGACACCCGCCCGTCGCGCTGGTCGTCACCGACGCCGGGGCGGTCGCGCTGGCCAACCGCCAGGAAGCGGCGCCGACCTATCGGTGGAGACGTGGGGCGGCCGGTGGCGCAGGGAGGTCCGCGACTACAACGAGGACGGCTGGCGCGAGTACGACGACGCCGTGCCCATCATCGCCACCACCCTCGAGCTGCTGACCGAGCACGGCCCGCTCGGGCCGGTGTGGTGGCGCTACGGCCGCGCCGGACGGCACTCCCTGCTCGACGCGCTGGAGAACCCGAACAACCGCGCCGCCTACGACCAGCGCCAGAAGGCCCGGGAGAAGAAGGCCCGCCAGGAGCACCGCGATCTGATGCGGACCCTGGCCTGCGTGGACTGCGGCGACGTCCCCGAAGAGGAGAGCACCTACGAGTACGGGGGCGGCCAGTGGACCCGCCGACCCGGCGGCCGCTGCCGGCCCTGCCACCAGGAACACACCGAGGGGCTGGAACGGGAGGCCGAAGAGCGGCTGGAGGCCGCCCGGGTCGCGAACGCGTTGCTGCGCCCGTGTTGGACGTGCCGGGGCTCGATCGGCGGGAAGGAAGGCTCGGTGCTGGAGCTGGGGAGGAGGCTGGACCGGATCGGCTGGAGTGCCCGCAGTGCGAGCGGGACCGCGCCGAGAAGGATCTGGGTCGGCTGGTGCTGCCCGCTCCGACCAAGCGCGAGCAGGTCGCCGCGCTGGTTTCCGCCCCTGATGATCCGTGGGGTGGGAGGTGCGGGTGCTCCACGCGAAGCTCTACCCGCCCAGGGATCGCAGGGTGTGACGTGCGGTGTTGGGGGTGGGCTCGGCCCTCGAGTGGCGCGTTCGGGGGCCGAGCAGGGTGGGGTTCAGCCGGGGATGAGGCCGTCGTCGCTGAGCATCTGGCGGACTTCGTCGAGGCTGGCGTCGGGTGCGGGGAGGATCAGTTCGGAGGGTTCGAGGGCGTCGTCGGGCAGGGGGGTGCCCAGGCGGCGGACGGCGTCCAGGAGGGTTCCCAGGGCCTTCCGGAACCCCTCTTCGTCGCCGCTTTCCATCTCTTCCAGGAGCTCGTCGTCGAGCTGGTTGAGCTCGGGGAAGTGGCTGTCGGCGAGCTTGAATTGGCCTTCGCCCATGATGCGCGTGATCACGCTGGTCTCCCGTCTCTGAGTGGTGTTCCCGCCAGGGTGGCGGAGCACTGCCTCATCCCATCGCTCTTCCACTGGTGTGGCTGCCGTGTTCGCGCGTGGCGGACCCTCTTCACCCATACGAGCCGGATGGTGTGACCTGTTGGTGGTTGTGGGGGTGGTGGGCTTGAATCGCGGGTTGTCTGGTCCTTTGGTTGGGCCTGTTGGGGGTGGTGGTGGGGGTTGGTGGGGATGGGGTGTGGTGACTGTGTGTGGTGGTGGGTGGGGTCGGGGGTGGTGTGGGGGTGCTCGGCGGGTTGATGGGTGTTTCGCCCGGTGATCGGGCGTGGATTTCTCGTCTTTGGTTTTGCTGGTGGGTTTCCCGGTGGTGTTCTGAATTCGGGTTGGAATGGCCGGGTGTGGGGTGGTGGTGGGGGTCGGTGTTCGGTTTCTGCCGGTCATTGGGCTGGGCTGGGCTGGGCCGGGTCGGGTCGGTAGCGGTCGGGGCGCCGGGGTGGTCGTCGCCGTCGCTCGCCGCTGTCCGGGGCCGCTCGTCGACGCCCTGCTCGGTGTCGTCGGTGTCCTGCTCGCCGCCGTCCTGGCCGCCTGGCCCCGGTCCGGCTCGGTGCCGTCCTCGCCGGGCCGGTCAGGGTGCCTCGCTCGTGTCATCAAGCGTGGTGGCGGTCGGTCGTCCGGCCGCCGTCCTCGCCCCTGCCGCACCCCGCCGTCCGGGCCGCCCTCCGGGCGAAAACCCTGCGGGTCGGAGCGGGTAAGTGTGCCAGGATCGCCTGCCGTGGAGACTTGGGATGAACTGACTGTCACCGAGCAGGTGCTGGTCCGGCGCGCTGTCGCCGACTTTTCCCCGCGCGGCAGCGCGCGGCATGTCACGGCCGTGCTGCGCTGGGCGGGCTCGCCGGAGGAGCAGCCGCAGCGGGTGCCGGAGCTGGCGCAGGCGGTGCTCCGGTTGGTCGCGGGCGGGTGGTTGACGGTGCGCCGGGCCCTCGATACCAGGTTCGTCCAGAAGGACAGCCCGGAGGTGACGGGCACGGAACTGGAGCAGCTGGTCGCCGACCCGCAGACGTGGGTGTGGCCGTGGGACGAGTGGTCCGGTTTGCCGGCCCTTTCCCTGCGGGCGACCGATGAGGGGCACCGCCGCTGGGAGGCCCGGGCGTATGCTCCGGACGCCCAGCCCACCATCCATCAGGTGGACCTGACGGATGACGAGGAGCGGGTCTGGGTGTGTGCGATGGAAGCGAGCGGCTGGCTGACCGGACCGTTCGGGATCCTCGCCGATCTGCCGTCCGGGCTGGAGGGCGAGGAGCTGCGGGCGTACGTGGCGGCGGACCTCGCCCCGCTGGTCCGGCTCGTCCGCGAGGGAGCGATCGAGGTGCTGCACGTCGCGGAGCCCGCCGCCGAGGGCACCGTCGTCCCGCTGGAGGACTTGCTGGACGCCTTCAGTGACCGGGAGTTGCGCTGCGACGACCGCGACGACTGGGGCGTCGGGTTCACCTGCATCCTGATCCAGTCGCTGGCGAACGCGCTCCGCTAGTGCTCTGACCGCATAGGTTCGCCGGGTTGGCGGTGGCACCGTCCGGACCGGTTGGATGTGGGGGACATCCGAGATTCGGGGAGGCATGGTGGCGGAGCCGGTCAAGGTTCGGAGACTGACCGACCAGGAGGGCCAGCAGTTACAGCGGATTGTGCGGCGCGGCAGTACGAGTTCGGTGCGCTACCGGCGGGCGATGATGCTCCTGGCGTCGGCCGGCGGGAACCGCGTGCCGGTCATCGCCCAGCTGGTAGCGGCCGACGAGGACACGGTGCGCGATGTCATCCATCGCTTCAACGAGATCGGTCTGGCCTGCCTGGACCCTCGCTGGGCGGGAGGCCGTCCCCGCCTGCTCAGTCCTGACGACGAGGACTTCGTCGTCCAGACGGCCACCACCCGCCCGGCCAAGCTCGGGCAGCCCTTCACCCGCTGGTCGATCCGCAAGCTCGCCGCCTACCTGCGCAAGGTCCACGGCCGGGTGATCCGCATCGGCCGTGAGGCCCTGCGCTGCCTGCTCGCCCGACGCGGCGTCACCTTCCAGCGCACCAAGACGTGGAAGGAGTCCACCGACCCAGACCGGGACGCCAAGCTCGACCGGATCGAGCACATCCTGGAACGCTTCCCCGATCGCACGTTCGCGTTCGACGAGTTCGGCCCCCTCGGTATCCGCCCCACCGCAGGCTCCTGCCGGGCCAACGAGGGTCGGCCCGACCGCCTTCCGGCGACTTACCACCGCACCCACGGCGTGACCTACTTTCACGGCTGCTACTCGATAGGCGATGACACCTTGTGGGGCGTCAACCGCCGTCGCAAAGGCACCATCAACAGTCTCGCCGCGCTCCGATCGATCCGGGCTGCCCGCCCGGACGGTGCCCCGGTCTACGTGATCCTGGACAACCTGTCCGCCCACAACGGCAAGAAGATCCGCTGCTGGGCCCGCAACAACAACGTCCACCTGTGCTTCACCCCGACCAATGCCTCCTGGGCGAACCCGATCGAGGCGCATTTCGGACCGCTGCGGCAGTTCACGCTGGCGAACTCGAACCACCCCAACCACACCGTCCAGACCCGCGCGCTGCACGCCTACCTCCGTTGGCGCAACGCCAACGCCCGCCACCCCGACGTTCTCACCGCCCAGCGCCGCGAACGTGCCCGCATCCGCAGCGAGAAGGGCATGCGCTGGGCGGACGAGCACTGGCTACCGCTGCCTGACCAGTTGCCGCCGATACTTCCTCCATGGGAAGCAGCAGGAAGCCGTACTGGCGCACGTTCGGGACTCCGAAGACCCTCGTGCTCTACCGCACGCCAGACCGGTGGCGGTTCGCCATCTACTTCGAAGCACCTGGCGGCACCGCCGACGGCGCTCTCGATCATCCCGCGCCCTCATGCGAGCCCGAGACGGCACAGGCTGCACTCCACCGCAGGGCCGAAGAGCTGACCCACCGACAGCTGGAAGTCTCGTGGCAGCCCACCGATCGACCGGACTGGTGGACCGGAGTTATCACCAAGGTCGGACCAGTCTCCGATGTCGATCGCTGAGCCGCCCTCGACAAGCACGCAGCAACCCGGTGAACCTATGCGGTCACAGCACTATGCGCCGCCGCATCCCGTATTTCACGGCGGAGCGGATCCTTCAGGGAGCCGTCAACTAACTACTGCCTGATTCGGCCCTGCTCCGGCCTGTGACGTGGTAGATGGATTCCGTGGGGATGACGGAAGTAACTCTGGCAGCACTGGATGCGAAGTTGGCGGCGATGCTGCCGCACCTGGACGAGCGGCAGCGCCGCTTGTATCTGGCTTCCGAGGCCGAGGCGCTGGGCCATGGCGGAGTCGCGGCGGTGGCCCGGCTGGCAGAAGTGTCCGAGTCGACCATTGCGCGGGGACGCGACGAGCTCGCCGGCGGTGCGCCGGTGCTGGGACGGGTTCGCCGCCCCGGCGGCGGACGCAGGCCGACCGCCGTGACCCTGGCCTGGTGCCGGCACTCGAGGCCCTGATCGAGCCGCAGGAGATCGGCGACCCGGTCTCCCCACTGCGCTGGACCACAGCCTCGTTGCGTGACCTGGCACGGGAGTTGACCACTGCAGGCCATCCGGTCAGCGCCACGGCCGTGGGCAAGCTGCTGCGCTCGATGGGCTTCAGCCTCCAGGGCATGGTCAAGACTCGTGCTGGGAGCCAAGTCCCTGACCGTGACGCCCAGTTCCGGCACATCAACACCAGGGTCGAGGAGTTCCTGACTCAGGGCTTGCCGGTGGTGAGCGTGGACGCGAAGAAGAAGGAGCCGATCGGCGACTTCGCCCGGGCGGGCCGCACCTACCGCCCCAAGGGCCGGCCGATCACCGCCCCGGACCACGACTTCCTGGACCTGGACACCCCGATAGCCATTCCCTACGGCGTCTACGACCTGGGACGTGACATCGGCTGGGTCAACGTGGGCGCCGACCGCAACACCGCGGCCTTCGCGGTGGAGTCCCTGCGCCGCTGGTGGAATCGCCAGGGGCGCCTCGACTACCCCGGCGCCACCCGCCTGCTGGTCACCGCCGACTCCGGAGGAGCGAACTCGGCGGACTCCCACCTGTTCAAGACAGATCTGGCAGCCTTCGCCGACGAGTGCGGGCTGAGCGTCACGGTCATGCACTTTCCGCCGGCGACTTCGAAATGGAACAAGGTCGAACACCGGCTGTTCTCCCGGATCACCCACAGCCTGCGCGGTCAGCCGCTGACCAGCTACGAAGTGCTGCTGCAGACCATCTCGGCCACCCGCACCAGCACCGGGCTGACCTCCAGGCCGTCCTCGATGAGAACGCCTACCCCACCGGTCGGACGCTCACCAAAGCCGAGCGCACGGCGATCCTGCAGCGTGTCGAACGCGACGACTTCCACGGGGAGTGGAACTACACCCTCGCCCCACACGACCCCCAACAGGCACCGTCAGTCGAGCCGGAGCAGGCGAAGGCACCCTCGATCCCGGCCGAGGCCACCTTCCTGCTCACGCATCCGGCCCTGACCGGCATGTCCCGCGAGCAGTTCGACCGACTCGTGGAGGAACTCGAGCCCTTCCGCCGGGTGCTGGCCGAGGCCGAGCGCGAGAAGAGGAAGGGCATCAACCGGCGCGGATACAACCCCGGGGTCGGCTTCCTCGACCACCGCCACCGCGTGCTGGTCGCCGTCCTGCACCACCGCAACACAGTCACCCTGACCCTGGCCGCCCAACTGCTCGGCCGAGTACCCACGAGCCTGAACTACCACGCACACCGCACCAGGCCACTGCTCGCCTTCGCCGCCCCGGACATCGCCGCAGCCCTCGCCCATCCCCGGCGGACCCGCCCACCCCGCACGATCGAGGCCCTCCAGAACGCGATCACTGACCACGAGAGCAACATCAAATCAGGCAGTAGTTAGTTGACGGCTCCCAGGTCCCTACCTGCTGGTCGCCACTCCCGCGGAGATCGCGGACGCCGGTGCTGGCACGCTGGGAGTGCTGCGGCATCTCCTATGCCTGCGTTCAGGAGCGCGACATGGCAGCGTTCGCTCCGATCATCGAGCTGCTGGCCGACTGCCGAGATTTCCAGGAGAGGCCGGCGCGGCGGCCGTCAGTGATGATCAATCGACCAGCTGACGGCCCTGCTCGAAGAAGGCCAGCACGCCGTCCACGCCGCCGAGCTCGCGAACCGTGGCCACCGCGCCGAACGGCGCGTTCCAGTACTTCCCCTGCTGCCGGGTGTGCGGGCCGACGTAGGCATACGGCTCAGCCTGGAAGTCGTCGCCCTGGGAGACCCCGTAGTTGACCGCGGCCACGGTCACGCCGATGTCGAAGTGCTCGGGCCAGATGACCGGATCCGCCCCGGGAAACATCCGGCGCAGTGCGGCGTCGCCGACCGCGAAGCCTTGCGCGATCCAGTGCGCCGGCTGCGGATCGGCTTCGATCACGTCCTCGGGGCCGACACCGGATCCGCCCTGGTACAGCCCCGCGGGTGCACCGACCGTGACCCCGATCGCAGCCGCCAGCGCGGCGCAGGTGGTCCGTTCCAGGAAGAGGCGCTGTCCGGACGCCACCAGATCCGCACCGACGACCTGCATGTTCGGCTCGGCTCTGGTGGCGAAACCTCCGAGGGAGGCGCGCAGCCTGATCGTGCCACTGGTTCGGAACTGCGGTCCGGCCAGGACCAGCTCCGCGACCGCGTGCAAGGCGCGGCGGGTGCGTACAAGCGATTCGATGTCCATGACGGCATGCTCTCCCACCGCAGCGAGCGGCTCCCGTGCCGGCGCGTTCCCCACCGCTCACACGCCGAATCACACGCCGAACGCCTTCGGTGCGACCGGAGCGGCAGACCCTGATCCGACTGGACCCGGCGCCGAGTCGACCTCGGCGATGAGCAGGGCCACGTCGTCATCGTCGTCGTCCGCCCGCCGCAGGGCGGTCAGCAGACGGTCGCAGGTTGCTTCCAGCGGGAGCCTGGGCCCGCGGAGCAGGCCGATGAGGGCATCGAGGCGCGTGTCGATGGCCTGGTCACGGGTCTCCACCAGGCCATCGGTGTACAGCAGCAGCCGGTCACCGGGCGCCAGCTCCACGCAGGCGGACTGGAACGGGACGCCTCCGACGCCCAGCGGCGCGCCCGGGGGCAGCTCCAGCAGCACCGGGGCCCGCCCGGGGCGGTCCAGCACGGGGGGCGGATGGCCGGCCAGCGCGATGCGGCACCGCCTGTGGTGCGGGTCGTAGACGGCATAGACGCAGGTGGCGGTGGTCTCGTCGAGTTCGACGGTGACGCGGTCGAGGTGGTGCAGCACCTGAGCGGGGGCGAGGTCGAGGTCGGCCAGAGTGCGGGTGGCGGTGCGCAGCTGGCCCATCCTGGCGGCGGCGTTGATGTCATGGCCCATCACGTCGCCGACGACCAGGGCGGTCTTGTCGCCGGCCAGCGTGATGGCGTCGAACCAGTCGCCGCCGGCCAGCGCGGCGCGTCCCGCGGGCTGGTACCGGGAGGCGACCTGGAGACCGACGGGCCGCGTGGGCACGTGCGGCAGCAGGTGGCGCTGCAGGGTCAGTGCCGTGTTGCGTTGACTCTGGTACCAGCGGGCGTTGTCGATGCACACGGCGGCGCGGGCGGCAAGCTCCTCGGCCAGCACGATGTCGTCCTCGCCGAACGGCAGCGGATCGTGCACGCGCTTGAGGTCCAGGGCGCCGAGCACTTCGCCGCGGGCGATCAGCGGCACCGCCAGGTAGGAGTGCAGGCCTGCTCGGGCCAGCACGGCCGCGGCCTCGCCGTCTCGGGCGATGCCAGGCAGGTCCTCGCCCGTCACGCGGGCCACGAGCACTGGACGGCCGGTGGTCACGCACCGGGTGACCAGGCGGTCGGCGTCGTACTTGGCGATCTCCCCGACCGGATCGGCGGCGCGCAAGGCGTCGGAGGGGTAGGCCGCCGCCACGGCCAGGGCCCGCAGGGTCACCGGCCCCGCGACCGGCCCGTGTGCGGGCGGGCGTCCGCACAGGACCGAGTCGAGAACGTCGACCGCGGCGACGTCGGCGAGATCGGGAATGACGAAGTCGGCCAGTTCCTGGGCGGTCCGGCCGAGGTCGAGGGTGGTGCCGATCCTTATGGACGCCTGGGCGATCAGTGCCAGTCTCTGGCGGGCGCGGGCGGCCTCGGCGGCCGCGCGGTGCTGCTCGGTGACGTCCACCACCGAGACGGCCAGGCCCATCACCCGCCCGGCTGAGTCCTCCAGCCGGAAGTACGACGCTCGCCAGGCGTGGTCGCTGTCCGGATCGGCACGCGTGCGGCCGACCGTCAACTGATCCACCAGCGGCTTCCCGCTTGCCAGTACCCGGCGCATCGCGGACTCGACGACCCCGGTGTCGAGGAACGGCAGCGCGTCGCGGACATCGCGACCGAGGTGCTGCTCGGCCGGCAGGCCGTTGATGCGCTCCAGTGTCGGGTTGACCAGGACGTACCTCAAGTCGGTGTCCAGCACCGCCACCCCGATCGGGGACTGGGCCACCAGCCGCGCCGACAGGGCCAGATCGCGCTCGACGCCACGTAGCGTGGCCTCGTCGGTGGCGATCCCCAAGGCATAGAGGCGGCCGCGCTCGTCCTGCAACCGCATGTTGCGGAACTCCACCAGCCGGGTGCTGCCGTCCTTGTGCCGCACCGGGAACACCCCCGCCCAACGCCCGCCGCCACCCATCACCTCGGCGAACAGCTCGAGAATCAGACCCCGGTTCTCTTCGGCGACCAGCAGCTTGGCCGCGTACCGGCCAAGCGCCTCCTCGGCCCTCCAGCCGAAGAGATCCTGAGCCTGCGGGCTCCACAGGACGACCCGCCCATCCGCGTCCAACACCGATGCGGCCACACCCAGCAGGTCCAGCAGGCCACCGGGCTCGGACGCCGCAGCCCGCACCCTGCCGACCAGGGGCTGGCCCGCATCGGAGGCGCTCATTCCCGGCCTTCCTTCCGCCCGCCCGATACTGGCGGCCTCGTCCGATCCGGCCCCGTCGCTCGACCTCGCCTTCCGTCTCGGTGCCCTCTATCGTCTCTCCGCGCAGGCCCGCTGGACAGCTCAGGCAGCCCCGCCCGCCAGCAGGTGCACGATTTCCCTCATCAATGACGGGCGTGATCTCGGCTTCTCCCGCAGCCGCTTGCGGACACCGCCCGCTACATTCTGTCCCCGTCGGCGACCGCACAACGGCCGCCAGGCGGAGCGCTCTGCACGGCCCCGCGGGCGTAGGGAGCTCACCATCCGACCCTGCGGCGCCTCGCGTGCGCAGGGGCGACGCCAACGAGCCAAGCCGCCGCCCACGAGCTCCATCTGCATGAACAGGCGGGACCCGCGGTTCAAGGCACGTCAGGGCTGATCGACCGAGTGGTTGGGCCGCGGGCAAGCCCCCAGACCCCCGTGGCCCTCGGTCGGCAACAGCCCCGCCTCTGCCCTGCGGCACCGCTTCGCCCTGATAGCTGGCTTCGCGTCGCTGCCGGCGTTGGCTGCAGCGCTGGTCGGCCCTGTCCTGGGCGCGGTGCCCGCACCCCTGCTGCCCCTGGCACTTGCGCTGACTCTGCTGGTGGGTGCCGCGGCGTTCGCCACGAAGCTGCTCGGCACCTACTTCGGCCCGGTGGGCGTCCCCTTGGCCACACTCTCGCTCCTCACGGTCGCCAACTCGACGAGCGGGGCTACTACCGGGGTCGACCTGCGCCCGAGCGCCACGGATGCCGTCTCGGGCCTCCTGCCCCACTGGCGTCGGCCGCGTGGCCGTCGCTCTTGACGGAGGCAGGCTTTCACTCGCTCCGATGCGCGGGTTGGTAGTCAGCTGCGCGGAAGCAGCCGTGGAGATGGTCGTTGATCACACCCACGTTCTGCATGAACGCGTACACGCTCGTCGGGCCGACGAAGCGGTACCCCTGGGCCTTCAACTGCCTGGCGAGGTCCTCCGCCTGCGACGTCGATGTAGGCAGCTCGGCGTAGGACCGGGGAGCCCGCTTGCGGGTCCTCTCATAGGACTTCGCGAGCACCAGCAGGCTCGGCGAAGCGAACAGAATGACGTGCGCATTGCTGATGGTGGCCTCGATCTTGCTGCGGTTGCGGATGATCGAGGCGTCGTCCACCAGATGGTCGACATCGGCGTCCGTCATCGCTGCGACCTCTGCGACGTCGAAGCCCCGGAACGCTTTACGGAACGCGTCCCGCTTGTTGAATACGACCTTCCAACTGAGCCCGGCCTGGAAAACGCCGAGGGTGAGCGCTTCGAACATCGCTGACTCGTCACGAGTGCGGGTCCCCCACACCTCGTCGTGGTATCGGCTCAGCGCGGTGTCCTCGGCGCCCGCCCACGCGCAGCGCGGCTCCCCGTCGTATCCAATGATCACGTCGCTGCTCATCCGGCCCTCCAGCCTCTTGCCCTGCGCCTGATGCCAACCCCCGCCGACTCTGCTCTCCGCAACGGGACCCAGTTCCGACCGTGCCCGTCCACGAACACCCTCCGACGAAACGCAAGCCACGTCATCCCGTGCAGTCGTCAGCAGCCGACGTCACCACGCGTCCGCGGGCGCGTGAATCGGGTGCGTTTGGCGGGTCGGCGTCCCGCTGTGCCTGATGATCACGGTCGAGGTCGAGAGGATTCCCGCGCCCGGGCCCCCAGGTTCGGCGACCGGCGCCGAAGAGAGAGCGAAGCGGTTCGTCGCGCCGGTCGTGGCCACCGCAGGCACCATCGCCGTCATGCACGGCAACGTGGAGGCCCGGCCGTTCGCCTGGGACAAGCTCTGGCCAGGGCAAATCCCCGACGCCCCGGTGACTGCGGTCACCGTCCCGGACAACACCCTCCCCCTCGAAGGGCACGATCTGAACCTCGTCGAGGTCGGCCACACCGACACCGAGTAGACCAGCGTCCTGCACGTCCCCGGCCTCGGACTCGTGGTCGCCGGCGACGCGCTCTACAACGGCGCCCACATGTACATCTGCGAGTCGGCCGGAGGCGGCCTGGACGCCTGGCGCAACGCCATCAGCACCGTCGAGGCCCTCGCGCCTCGGTACATCGTCGCCGGCCACAAGAACAAGGACCTCGACGACGATGCCACCCGCGTCATCGCCGAGACCCGCCGGTATCTCGACGACGCCGAGGCGGCGCTGGAGGAGTGCTCCTCCGGGACCGAGTTCTTCAACACGATGGTCGACCGCCACTCCGACCTCCCCTACGGCAGGACCCTCCTGTGGGTCGGTGCGAAGACGATCTACGCCCTGCGCGAGCCGGGGGCCGACCCCATCGCCGCCGCTGGGGGCGGCTGGTTCTAGCAGCGATCGTCCCGTACCACGCGGCAGGTCGGCGGTGCCATCCGGAGTGCCGGGCCGGGAGCTGCCACACGACTGCACCCCACACCTGTTCGCGTGATATCGAGGAACTCGGTGTGGCGATGACGTTAGGACAGCCTTGTGGAGAGGGCCGCTTGCGGCGTGCGTCCGTGAGCAAGGGCGGAGGTTGGCATGAGCAATCGATTCGAGACGGCACCAGCGTCTCGCGGACGCGCCGAGCGGGTGCACCCCACGACGACATATCTGATCGTCCTGCCGGGCGGGGGCTACGCGTCGCATGCCCCACACGAGGCGGAGCCGATCGTTGCGTGGCTCTCCGCACTGGGCCTGTCGGCGAGCGTCTTCCGGTACCCGCTCCACGTGCGGCACCCCGAACCCCTCCTGGCTCTGAGGGCCGAGATCCTCCGCAGGCGCGCACAGGGGGCGGATCGCATCGGGGTGATCGGCTTCTCGGCCGGCGGGCATCTTGCGGGCCTGGCCGCACTCGCACCCGGCGACGATCAACGTGAGTCCGTCCAGTTCGCCGTCCTTGGCTACGCGATCACATCGATGGAGACCGAGACCTACCGACCCGCGCGGTTGATCCTGCTCGGGGAGAACCCCGCACCGCACCTGCGCCGCGCGACATCGCTCGACGCGCTGGTGACCACGGCGTCTCCGCCCTTCTTTCTCTGGCACACCGCCGAAGACAGCTACGTCCCGCCGGAGCACACCTACCGGCTCGCCTCGGCACTGGCCGCGCACGAGGTACCGCACGCCGTGCATGTCTTCGCCCACGGCCCGCACAGTCTCGGTCTCGCCCAGGGTGCCGGCGATGCCGCCACGTGGACGACGCTCGCGGCATCCTGGATCGCCGAACAGCTCCACCCTCAGGCCAACAACGCGTCCTGAGCAGCTCCCTCGCCGACAACGGCGGTCATCGCCTGGAGCACCGCGCTCGTCCCGCTGCGCGTGAACCCGGCCCTCGCCGTGTAGGCCCCCGTTCGACCCGGCACCACCGGCACAGCCGACAGACGCGCGCAGGCCTTCGAGGCCCGTCGCCGTGTCGGTGCGGACCTGCCATGCGAAAGTGCGGGCTGTCCGGTTGCCTGGTGCGGAGAGGCGCGTTCGCGACTTGCGACGGTCTATCGGGAGCCGAGGCTCAACGGCTCTTCGAAACGGCGGGGTTGAACGTCTCGCGGTAGGTGCGCGGTGGTACCCCGACGTGTGCTTTGAAGAGGGTCCGGAAGTTGGCCGGCGTGCCGAGGCCGCAGCGCCGTGCGACAGCTTCGACCGTCAGGTCGCTCGATTCCAGGAGCTCCCGTGCGAGGCCGAGCCTTGCGTCGAGCAGCCAACGCATGGGCGGCCGGCCGGTGTCGGCGTGGAAGCGACGGATGAGCGTGCGGCGGGACATGCCGGCCTGGCGCGCCAACTGGTCGACGGTGAGCGGCTGGTGCAGGTGGTGCAGGGCCCACTCGTACACCGGCGCCGGTCCGTCGGAGGCGTCCGGGGCCACCGGCAGGTCGGCGAACTGGGCCTGACCGCCGATGCGGTGTGGGCGGTGACCAGCAGGCGGGCCCGCTGGTTCGCCAGACGGGCGCCGTGATCGCGACGGATGAGATGCAGAGACAGGTCGAGGCCCGCGGCGACGCCGCCCGAGGTCAGCACCTTGCCTTCATCGACGTACAGCGCCTCCGGCTGCACCGTCACGTGCGGGTACTGCCTGGCCAGCGCTGCGGCGTACCGCCAGTGCGTGGTAGCCCGGCGGCCGTCGAGCAGGCCGGCGGCGGCGAGGGCGAACGCCCCCAAGCAGGTGGACACCATTCGGCTGCCGCGGGCCGCCGCCCCCGCGAGCGCGGCGGTGACCGCAACCGAAGGCGGGTCTGGCTCCAAGTACCCCGGGACTATGACGGTGTCCGCGGTCTCAAGGGCCTCCAACCCGTCGGCGACGGACAACACCGGGCCGCCGTGCATCGGGACCAGCCCGGGCCGTTCCGTGCACACCGTCAGCGAGTACGGCCCGTCCGGCCAGCTCCCGAAGACCTGCAACGGAATCCCGATGTCGAGTGCGAGGACGTTCTCGAGCGCCACCACGAGCACGTGGTGGTTGCCGCCCATGGGACCGGAGAGTCAGCCGTGTTCCGCCGAGCCGGTGAGCCGGAGCTTGCGCTGGGCCCGCTGGTAGAACGTGGTGTGGCCGAGTCGCACGACGCGTGCGGCGGCGGGCAGCATGGTCACCTCGACGACATCGCCCGGTGAGACGTGGCCGACCAGGAGGCCGTCGGCCTCGATGGCGAGGTCGCCGCTGTTCGGCAGGACTTCCAGGTCGAGCCGCTCGCCGCTGGAGAGGAACACGGAGCGGTTGAACGCGGCATGTGGAGCCACGGGGGTGATCAGCAGTCCCTCCGCGTTGGGGGAGACGATGGGGCCGCCGGCGGAGAAGCTGTACGCGGTGGAGCCGGTCGGCGTGGCGACGACGACCGCGTCGGCGGTGTAGGCCACGAAGGGCTCGCCCAGGACCCGTACGGCGACCGCCGCGGACTTGTGTCCCGGGCTGCGCAGGAGCACGACGTCATTGAGTGCCGTCTCCTGGGCTGCCCCGAAGCGGGCATGGACGCCGGAGCGGACTTCCACGGTGAAACGGTGGGCGTCGATGGCATCCAGTGCGGCAGGGAGTTCCGGTATGTCGACCTCGGCGAGGAAACCCAGGCGTCCGACGTTGACGCCCAGGACGGGCGCATGGCCCCCGGTCGCGAGCCGCATGGCGCGCAGCATGGTGCCGTCCCCGCCGAGGCTGATCAGCAGGTCGGCGCTCGTGGTCATCTCCTCGGCTTCGACCGGAATGGCCTTGCAGCCGATCCGGGCCACCTCCGCCGCCAGCCCCAGCACCTTCGTCCCCCGGGCCCGGCTCCAGCCGACCACGGCCTCCACGGTGGGCGCGCAGGTGCGCTCGGGGTGGAGTACCAGCCCCACCGTGCCGATGAATCCCATCCGGGGCACCTCGATGTCGGCCAGGCCACTGTTGCTCCCTCCAGTCACGCACAGCCGGTCGCCACCTTCAAGGTCACCGCCGGGCCCATCGTGATCACGCCGGGCCGCATCGCCTCCCGTCGGCACGGCTCGATCGGGTACGACGGACCGCCCGCTGCTGCTCGTCACGGAATCTCTGTGCGAGCCGGCTGGTTGGGATTGGGACAGACAGTGCCATGGCTTCGGTGTCGGTGTGCCGAACCGGCGACCGGCCGAGCCGTGATCGGGAGGCGTGTCCGATGACTGACAGCCCAATCCGGGGGATTGATCCCTCCGCGCAGCCGAGCGGAGACGGGTGTGTGGAGTGCCTGGCGGGAGACGGGCCGGGGTGGTGGTTCCACCTGCGGCGATGCGCCGCGTGCGGGCACATCGGCTGCTGCGACTCATCACCCTCGCAACACGGCACGAGGCATGCCCGAGAGGCGGGGCACCCGTTCCTGGCCAGCTTCGAGCCCGGTGAGGCGTGGTTGTGGAACGTCGAGACCGAGCAGTACTACGAGGGACCGGAACTGGCACCGCCCGCCGCGCACCCGGCCTCGCAGCCGACGCCCGGCCCGCGAGGCAAGGTCCCTGCCGACTGGCAGCTGCACCTGCACTGAGGCGCTCAGAGCGGCGGAGCCGGCAGACGCGGGTCCGTGACTCCACCCGGGCAAGCGAGGTAGTCGACGTCCCAGCCGGAGCGGACGGCTCCGGCCTGGTACGCGCTCTCGTAGAAGGCGAGTACGGTCGCTCTCGGATCGGCCTCCGTACGGGCCGCGGCGTAGCGCAGTACCGCCAGGTGGCTGTCGTTGAGCACGATCCACCGGGCCGATGCGGGCCTGAGCGGGTCTTCGGCCAGATGGGCGGGCTCGGGAGTGGTGTAGGAGTAGAAGGCCGGTTCGCCCAGGTCGGCGTCCCCGAACCAGAACCCGAAGCTGATCAGCTCCCGGGAGTACGCCTCGCGGGTCACCGGGTCCACCTGCGGTGGCTGGTCGACGACGCGTCCGGAGAACCGGGTGTGGGCGATGTCGAGCGAGTGCCAGAAGAGGTGGACGGGGCTGACCTTGCCCGAGAAGCGCGCCGCGAACTCCTCCAGCACCAGCCCGACCTGGCCCAGCACCTGCCAGTAGCGATTCGCCCAGGCGGGATCGTACGTCGAGTGCTCGAAGTCCTCGGCGAACGGCCGGGCGGAGTCGGCCAGCCGGTAGGGCTGGGGGACCTGGATCTCCACCCGGATACCCAGCGCCGCCAGCGCCTCCAAGGTCTGCCGGTAGAACGAGGCCACGGACTGGCCGAGGAGCGGGAAGGACTCCGTCCTGCCGTCCGCCGTCGCGACGACCAGCCGGTGGTCGACGAAGTCGAAGTCGATGGTGAAGATCGGGTTGCCGTCGACCTGTCCCATGGGCCGGGTGGTGATCCCACGCCCGGTGAGGTGGAACGGGACGTTCCACCAGTGGTTGCGCCGCACGCTCGCCGCCAGGCGGATCTTGCCCACCACCTGCGTGAAGCGGTGCAGCGTCTCCTTCGTGTCCCGCCACTCGGCGAGCGGCATCGGTGGGAACAGCTCCATCGAGTAGCCCTCCTGCCCGTCGGCCGCAGTTCCATGATGACCACGGTGGTCCGGACGCGCAGCGGTGGCCGGACCCAGCGGCCGACAGGGCGAGCTGGTCGCAGAGGTCGGTGGCTGCGTCGCAGGCTTCGGGGGCGGTCCTGGATCGAGAGGCGGTCGCGGCTCACCGCTGAGAGTAATAGTGTGGACGCCGTGTGTAGTTCTGCTGCCGTCGCTTGATGCCTGCGAGAAGAGGAAATCATGACCGGCAAGGCCAGCATCGTCTTCGCCCACGGACTCTGGGCCGACGGGTCGTGCTTCAGCAAGCTCATCCCCGCGCTCCAGGCCGAAGGGCACGAGGTGTCCGCCTCGCAGCACGGCCTCGACTCGCTCGCGGGCGACGTCGAATGCGTCACCCGCTCCATCGACCACGTGCCCGGCCCCGTCGTGCTCGTCGGCCACTCCTACGGCGGCACCCTCATCACCAAGGCCGGCACCCACGACCGCGTGGGCGCCCTGGTCTACCTCGCCGCACTCGCCCCCGACGAGGACGAGACCTCACAGGACCAGCAGGACAAGTTCGCGCGCACGCCCGTCTTCGACCACATCGACATCGCCGACGGCCGGATCTGGCTCCTCGAGTCCGGCGTCGGCGACTTCTGCGGCGATCTGCCAGCAGCTGAGCAGAAGCTCGTCCTCGCGACGGGCGCCGTGCCGGTCCCCGACCTGTTCACCCAGCAGGTCCCCGGCACCGCTTGGCGCACGAAGCCGAGTTGGTACGTCGTCGCGAACAACGACCGCACCGTGAACCCGGATCTGGAGCGGGCCGCCGCCGAGCGGATGGGCGCGAAGACCCACGCCGTCGACAGCAGCCACGTGCCCATGCTCTCGCACCCCGACTTCGTCCTCGACGTCATCCGCGACGCCGCGAAGACCCTTGAGGCATAGAGCCGGCGCCGCAGCAGCCCCCGCGCGGTCTGCCGCCCTTCGGCGTCATCCGGTGCGCTGGGCTGCTCCACCGTAACGCTGCGCCTGTCGACCACGATCCGGGTCGGGAGGCGCCTGTGCACGGGTCGCGTGACCGAAGGGCCGCCCATGAACACCACCGTCGCGGACCTGATGCGCCGCAACCTTCTCGACGTCTTCAATGAACCGGATGCCGAGCGCCGCAACGCGGCCATCGCGGTGACCTACGCCAAGGACGTCGTGTGGCACGAACCCGACCGCGTACACCGAAGCCGCGAGGCGCTCGCCCGCCGCGCCGCAGAGCTGCTCGCGCAGTCCCCGGACTGGGTCATGCGGCCCGACGGCCCCGTCTCCGTCAACGACGACCTCGGACACCTCGCCTTCCATTACGGCCCCGCCGGCCAGCCGCCCGCCGTGGCCGGCATGGACATCGCCCGCTGCAAGGACGGTGTCATCATCGAGCTCTACACCTTCGTCGGCGGGAGCAGCCAACCGACCTAGCGCGCGGTCTGGCCAGGACCGGCCAAGCGAAGTCCCGGCCGCCCGCCTGCCACCGTGTGAGCCCGAGCCCGTCACCCCTGGGCCGTGGGCCGAACGACGAGTATCAGGGCCTGAGGACGATCTTGCCGTGGGTGTGGCGGCGTTCGAGCTCGGGGTAGGCCTCGCGGACCTGCGCCAGCGGGTAGACGTTTGCGATCGGCACCTCGAGACGTCCGTCGGCGATCAGGCCGGCAAGCTCGGCGAGCACCTTGGCGCCCGGCCCGGCCGCGATCCCTCCGTCGGTCTTCACCCCGTGCCGCTCGGCGGCCGCGAAATCGGCGATGGTGTCGATCCGATCGGTCGCGACGCCGAGGGCGAGGGCCAACTCGACGTACCCGTCGCCGAAGGTGTCGATGAAGGCGTCCACGCCGCCGGGCGCGGCGGTCCTGATGCGGTCCGCGACGCCGTCACCGTACGCGACCGGGATCACGTCGTGGCTTCTCAGCCAGTCGTGGTTGCTCTCGCTCGCCAGGCCGATGACCGTGGCCCCGGTGCGGCGGGCGAGCTGGACGGCGAGCGAGCCGACTCCACCGGCGGCTCCGGAGATGACGACGGTCTCGCCCTCCTCGGGCTGGACGGCGTGGACCGCACCCCATGCGGTGACGCCGACGACGTACAGGCTGCCGGCCACCTCCCATGAGACCTTCTCCGGCTTGGGCGTGAGGTCACCGGCCTCGACCAGGACCAGCTCGGCCTGGGAGGCCCGCTTGTTGCTGAAGCCGATCACCTCGTCGCCGGGCGAGAGCCCGGCCGCCCCGGCTCCGACCTCTTCGATGACCCCGGCGAGGTCGCTGCCCTGTCCGGACGGGAACGTCGACGGGAACGTCTGTGCCACCGCCCCCGTTCGGATGACCGCCTCACTGGGGTTGATGCCGGCCGCTTTCACGCGTACGAGGACCTGCCCGTCCCCGGGCACCGGGCGTTCCACCTCGTCGACCCGCAGCACGTCGATCCCACCGAACTCGTCGTACCTGACCGCCCTGGGCATGATCTCTCTCCTTCGACCTGCTGAAGCCGGCAGGGCTCTGGCTACGCCCGCCGGAGTTCGAGCACGGGAATGATGCGGATTCCGGCGGTCTGGCGTGCGTACTCGGCAAAGCCGGGGTACCGCCGTGCCTGCTCGGCGTAGATGCGGTCGCGTTCGGCGCCGACAAGTTCGCGGACGGTCACCCGGTAGGTCGCGGTTCCGCGTTCGATGGTGCCCTCACCGGCGGCGATCAGGTTGCGATACCAGTCCGGGTTGGTGGGTGCTCCGCTCTTGGTTGCGAAGACGTAGACGATGTCCGGCTCGGTGTCGTGCGGGAGGTACATCATCGGGGTGACGTGCTCCCGGCCGCTCTTGCGGCCGCGGTGATGGACGAGGACCAGCGGAGCGCCCTCGAAGACCCCGCCGACCCTGCCCTCGTTTGCTCGGAACTCTGCGATGGTCTTTGCGTTCCAGTCGACTGCTTCGCTCATGTCGGACTCCTGTCGTCCACAATCCGGGCCATGCGCTGGGAGGATGAGCTGCAGGGACACAGCGGTCGGGACGTAGCCCACCCGGGCCTTCTCCAGCATCCGGCGGAACCGACGCCCCTGGCGAACCCGGGTCCCGCGCCGCGCCTCGACCGGTCCGGTCCCATCGGCGACGACGCCGCCATGCCGTCGCCCGACTCGGCTTGTGATCGAAAGCGTCCGGGCGAGGGCCCGGGGTTGCTGCTGTCGCCGAGTTCGAGCTCACGCCTGGCCGGCAGCTGCCGCACCTGGGCGAGCCGCCTTCGTGTCTGGATTCACGGGTGGGTGGAGTCGACAGCGGCGCGCGCCTGGTCGAGGTCGACGACCTCGCCGTTGAACCCGAACTGGTCCAGGTCGCCTCCCGGCGCCTCGATGCGGGCGGTGGCGGCCAGGCCGCCGGCCTTCACGGGGTCGAACCCGGCCGCGCGGATCAGCCGTCCGGCCGTCGCCGCGCCGTTCTCGTCGTCGGTGGCGTAGAAGAGCGCCGCACGCCGCGGCGCGCGGTTCGCGTTCGCGGCGAGCACCTCCGCGGTGAGGGTGCCGAACGCTTTCACGTAGTGGGCGCCTCCGGGCAGCAGGGCGGCGACCACTGACCCGGCCGATTGCCCGTCAGGCAGCGACCGCACGATCTGGCCCTTCTCGTCGAACGCGACCGGGTTCGACGGGTCGATGACGACCTTCCCTTCGAGCAGCGGTCGAACCTGCGGGATCAGCTCCCTCATGGCATCCAGCCAGACCGCGAACACGACGGTGTCCGCGCCCGTGATCGCGTCCTGCACGGAGGCGGCACGTGCGAGCGGCCCGAGCTCGTCCGCGAGCGCCTCTGCGCGCGAGGCGCCCTTCCCCGCCAGGACGACGCTTTCACCCCCGGCCACCAGGTGCCGGGCCACGACACGCCCGATGTAGCCGACGCCTACGATTGCGGTGGTCATCTCCGGCCTTCCTCTCGGTTGACGTTGAGTCAGTTCTAACTCAGATGTCCCAGATATCCCGGATGTCGTCGGGCAGCAGCTCGAGTGCCTGATATGCCCTCACCCAGTCGACCGACTCCCCGTGCTCGACGATCAGCCCGTCCTTGACCCGGAAGAAGTCGGGCGTGGTGAAGTCGGCCGCCCGGCCGCTCCCGGCGATAGTGCCGCCCCATACGCTCTGGAAGGCGGGCCGGTCGTACCCGGCGACCATGTACGTCTGCAGGGCCCGCCCGTCGGGCATCGCCCCGCAGCTGATCGCGAGCGCACTGGCGAACGCGTCGCGGCCGTCGGGTATCCAGCCGGAAGTCTTGCGGGTACTCCTCGCCGACCACGTCGACGTCCTCGGGCTTCCCGGTGGTGATCACGCCGCCGTCGAGGTGGGCGGCGGACCATGGCCCGGGACTCCTCGCGCGAGACAGGCCGTCCGGCGGCCCTGCCGAAGGCGGGGCCGACCTTCCTGGGGACCGGGCCGCTCGCCGATTCCTCGACGCCGAGGACGTGCCGGAAGGCGTTGGCGCCCTTGGGGACGGCGCCGATCGCGACCGGGGGCGCGGTAGGTATCGAGAACCTGAAAGTGCTCGACAATCTGGTCGTCGTGCGGCCGGCTGCTGGCCACGCAAGATGAGACCAGCGCCGACGCACCGAACCCGACACCTTCCGCGTACCCGTCGGGGCCGGCGATCTCGCACGCGGGAGTCCAATGGTGAGGATCCCGCCGGCTGCGCTCCTAGTTCATCACCAGGCCGCCGTCGACGGGTCAGTGTCTGGCCCGTCAGCGCGGCGGCGTCGTCGCCGACGAGCATCGCCACCACGGATGCGGTGTCGTCGGGGGTGAGCGGGCGGGGCAGCGCCTGGTGCGCCGCGACCTCCTCGAACTCCTCCGTCGGCACCACGCCGGTAGCCGGCGTGCGAGTCAGTCCTGGGGCAACAGCCGTGACGGCGATTCCGTGGCTGCCGAGCCCGGCGGCGAGGCTGTGGGTCATGCCGATCAGCGCCCCCTTGGACGCCACGTACGCGAGCATGTGCGCGCCCGCGGGACGCCAGAACGTGTTGGACACGATGAAGACCACCCTGCCGAAGCCGTTCGCGCGCATTCCCGGCGCGAACGCCTGGGTGAGCAGCAGTGCCGACTCGACGTTCACCGCCTGGACCTGACGCCACAGGTCGAGTTCGAAATCCTCGAACGGCCCGAAGGCGGCCATGGCGGCCGAGTGGACCAGAACATCGCACCTGCCGTAGCGGTCCAGCACCACCCGCGCGGCCCGGCGCACATCGTCCGGATCACCTGGATCGACCGAGACGTCGCCCGTGCGGTCGAGCACGACCACGGTGTGCTCGGCTGCGAGCCGCGCGGCGATCGCGCCGCCGATCGCCCCGGCGCCGCCGGTCACGACCGCAACCCGACGGCTCCCGACAGTCTCAGTAGATGCGGTGGACACTGCTCAGCGCTCCTCTCACTGCCGAACTCGTCGGCACCCGGGCTGCCCACCTCGGCGACCAGCCGGCACAGGGAAGTCGTCCGACTCGGGACAAGCCAAGCCCGTGCACGCGTCGTCCGACCTGGCTCTCCTCATGAGTTCCGCTCCGACAACAGATGTTCAGCAGCTTCGCCAGCACCTGGCGCTCGACGGATTTGATCGGCAGCCGCCGGTCCCCGCCGCCCGGTCGCTTCCTGTGCGTGTCGCCCTCGGCCGGGTGCGATGGTCGGCCCCGGGCTGCTAGCCCTGCTTGATCGCGGAGATGTCGAATTCCAGGACGACCTTGTCGCCGACCAGGACGCCGCCGCCTTCCAGGGCCGCGTTCCAGGTCACGCCGAACTCCTTGCGGGAGATGGTCACCGATCCTTCCAGGCCGACCCGCAGGTTGCCGTAGGGGTCGACGGCGTTGCCGGTGTACTCGAAGTCGATGGTGACCGGGAGGGTCGTGTCCTTGATCGTGAGGTCGCCGGTGACGCGGTACTCGGAGTCGGCGCGGGGCTCGACCGCGGTGGTGCGGAAGGTGATGTCGGGAAAGTTGGGGGCATCCAGGAAGTCGTTGGTGCGCAGGTGCTGGTCGCGCTGTTCGACGCCGGTGTCGATGCTCTCGGCCTTGATCACCACCTGGGCACTGGAGCGGGCCGGGTCGGTGCCGTCCAGGTGGGCGGTGCCCTCGAACTGGTGGAACGCGCCGCGGACCTTGGTCACCATGGCGTGGCGGGCGACGAATCCGATCCTGGTGTGGGCGGGGTCGAGGACGTAGTCCCCAGTGAGCTCGGAGCCGGTGACGGTCATGGCTGAGATGCCTCCGTAAGACGGGATCCAGGCGACGGTTCGCCCGGATTGTTCCGGACTCACGCTAGGGCGCGACCGCTTCCCGGACCGGCCCGACGCACGGGGCGGCTGCAGAGTGCGCCCCCGTCCAGCGATCTCGGGCCGTCGGCTTGCCACTGCCGACGCGTTCGGCGCCACCGCCAACCCCGGCCGGTGACCCGCGGTAGTGCGTGGGCCCGCCGTCCGGGCGGCGGTGCCGTGTCAGCCGAGCGCACGGTCGAGGTTGAAGGCGGCGCTGATCAGTGAGAGGTGGGTGAAGGCCTGGGGGAAGTTGCCGAGCTGTTCACCGGTCGGGCCGATCTCCTCCGCGAACAGACCGAGGTGGTTGGCGTAGGTGAGCATCTTCTCGAAGGCGAGCCGGGCCTCCTCCAGTCGGCCGGCGCGGGCCAGCGCCTCCACGTACCAGAAGGAGCAGATCGAGAAGGTGCCCTCGGGGCCGTGCAGGCCGTCGGGGCTGGTGGTCGGGTTGTAGCGGTAGACCAGCGAGTCGGAGACCAGGTCGGTGGTGAGGCCGTCCAGGGTGGAGAGCCACTTGGGGTCGGTGGGCGAGACGAACTTGGTCATCGGCATCATCAGCAGCGAGGCGTCCAGCTCGTCGTTGTCCAGGGTCTGGACGAACGCGCCTCGCCGGGCCGACCAGCCGCGCTGCATGATCTGCCGGTAGATCGCGTCACGGGACTGCCGCCAGCGGGGCAGGTCGGCCGGCAGGCCGCGGCGGTTCGCCATCCGTATCGCCCGCTCCAGCGCCACCCAGCACATCAGCCGCGAGTAGACGAAGTCCCTGCGGCCCGCGCGGGTCTCCCAGATTCCCTCGTCGGGCTGGTCCCAGTGCTCGCAGAGCCAGTCCGCGACCGCGCCGACCTCGTCCCAGCGGTCGCTGCTGATCGGCTGACCCCACTTGTCGTACAGGTAGACGGAGTCGATCAGAGCTCCGTAGATATCCAGCTGGAGCTGGCCGGTGGCGGCGTTGCCGACCCGGACCGGCGCGGAGCCGAGGTAGCCCTCCAGGTGCGGCAGCTCGTACTCGGGCAGCTCGCTGCGCCCGTCGATGCCATACATGAGCTGCAGCGGGCCGGTCGCACCGGTGCCGCGCATGATGCCGCGCTCGTCGAGGAACCCCATGAACGCCTCGGCCTCCGAGGTGAACCCCAGCCGCAGCATGGCGTAGACGCAGAAGGCGGCGTCCCGGACCCAGACGTAACGGTAGTCCCAGTTGCGCTCGCCGCCGATCCGCTCCGGCAGGCTGGTAGTCGGTGCGGCGACGATCGCCCCGGTCGGCGCGTAGGTGAGCAGCTTGAGGACCAGGGCGGAGCGGTTCACCATTTCCCGCCACCGCCCCTGGTAGCGCGAGCCGGCCAGCCAGTGACGCCAGAACCGGACGGTCGCCTCGGCCTGCTCCTGTGCCTCGGCGCGCGGACAGGATCGCGGGGCCACGTCGTCGCCGATCTGGTCGAGGGCGAAGACGTGGGACTCGCCCTCGAGGAGCTTGAAGTGCGACCACACGTCCAGGCCGTCGCTCTTCAGGGGTGCGGTGGCGGTCAGGGCGAGCGTCAGGGACGGGGAGCGGAAGACCGCCTCGTTGCCTTCGAGGTGTGTGGTGTGGGCTTCGGCGCCGTAGCCGAAGCGCGGGGCGATGCGCGCTCTGAAGGGGAGGGTTCCGCGGACGCAGAGCACCCGCCGGATCAGCCGGTGCCGCGCTGTCTCGCGCGCCTCGTCGACCACGGGCATGAAGTCCTGGATCTCCGCCACGCCGTCTGCGGCGAAGAACCGCGTGATCAGCACGTTCGTGTCGGGGAAGTAGAACTGCCTGGTGCGGGTCGTGACATCGGCGGCCAACTCGAACGACCCGCCCCGGTCGGCGTCGAGGATGGACCCGAACACACTGGGCGCGTCGAAGCGCGGGCAGCAGTACCAGTCGATGGTGCCGTCCGTGCCGACCAGGGCGGTGGTACGAAGATCGCCGATCAGGCCGTGTTCGGAGATCGGTGTGTAGCGGCAGCTGCCCGCCTGTTCGAAACCAGTCGTGTCGAACGCCATGCCGGCCTCCCTGCCGCTGCGGCGCGGGCCTGGAGATGAGCCTTGCTTTTCATGCTAGATCGCCACCCGAGGCGCGGCCCCGGCGGAGCCGCGCGGGCAGGACTCGGCAGCCGACTCGCTTCAGGCGATCCGCCGGCACTTCCCGAGGTGGGTGCGGAGGCTGCCGCCGAGCGGTCGATCGACACCTCCCTGCCGCTCACCTGCAGCCACGCCGAGCCGTGCACCTGGGCGCGCTCACCAGCGGCGCGACCCATCGCGCCGCATCCACGCCAAGGAGCCGCGGCTGGCGCGGTAGGTGGGCGTCAGGGCCAGCGCCGCAGGAGCGGACGGCGGGTCCGGTGCTGCGCCGGTCGAGAACGGGGGTGCGCGGTGGAGCCGGTCGCGGGCGGTCACCATTCGTCCGGCATCGTGATCGGCGCGAACGAGCCCCTCTCTGTCAGCCTTGAGTGAGGCGTCGGGGGAATTGGCGCCGCCTGCCCGGCGACATCGCCGGCCAGAATTCGGGCGGGCGGGGAAGCGGGCGTCGAGGGAGCGCCATCTTGCGGCGATCCTCGCCGAGGCCTCTCCCTCGTTTGCACGGGGGCGGGGGCCCGCACCCGACCCGGCCCCGACGGCGACACACCCACCCAGGGACTGTCAGACAGGCCGAAACCGGGGGCGTTCCGCCGAATCCACCGGAACCTGGTGGCGACGACCGGCCGTCGGCGTTGCGAGACCGCCGCTCGCCGTCGGGACGCCGCTGCTCACCGGCTCGGCGCGCGGCTGCTCACCCGTCGTCCGGCCGGTGGTTGTTGCCGTCCCGGCACCCGATGTCGGTGGCGGCATCGGGTCCGTCGGTCGGTCGAGGGTGACGGCCGGTCTGTGCGGTGCCGTGCCGTCGAGCGCGGGGTCAGGGGTTTGAGGGGTGGGTCTCGGTCCAGTCGACGAGCAGGCGGCGTTCGGCGAAGAGCCAGGTGCTGTCCGGCTGCTTGGCGAACACGTCGAGGTAGCGCAGGGAGGCGATCATCAGCGTTCGCCGGCCGTCGGCCTCGTAGAGGTGATGGGCGAGGGTGTAGGACTCTCCGGTGGCCTGGTCGCCGTCGAGGTCGATGGTGCTCTGGCCGTTGAAGTGGGTCGTCGCACGGTAGGTGCGCAGGTTCTCGAAGACCGGGAGGATCTGGGCGTGGCCGCGGAGGTCCTGGGTGGGCTCATCGGAACGTGCGTCCATGAAGACCAGGAATCGTGCGTCCTCGGTGAACAGGGCCAGCTGGCCCTGGGAGTCGCGGCGGTCGGCGCAGTGGGCGTAGGCGTCGAACAGTTCCCGGATGGCGAGGCGGTCGGCCGTTTCTTGAGGGGAGAGCGGGGAGTGGATGGCCACGGGATGATCCTTCGGGTGCGAGAAGAGCGGTGAATGGGGGAGGGGAGAGGCACGCTCGGCGGTGTCTGCTCGCCCACGCGCGGACACCTCACCGGCCGGGTGGCGGGCCGGTGGCAGACTGCCCGGAGCGGAGGCGGTACGTGACGGCGATCCCCCAGGGGAGTCCGAAGAGTGCCACGAGGGCCAGGGCGAGCAGCAGAGGCGGGGGACGGGTCGCACCGATCCCGAGGCAGATGAGCGCCGACACCGTGCAACCGACGGCAAGGGCTCGGTAGAGCCGGCGTTCCGCGCGCCAGGCGGTCAGGCTGCCGGCGACGAGCATCGTCGTGCACAGCACGGTTGCCGCGCCTCCGCACAGAATCCATGCGGTGGCGGCGGTGGTGCGCATGGCGTGGGCGTGTTCGACGAGGCCGACCATGGCTGCGCCCATGGCGGCGACGGCTGCGGTGAGCGGCAGGTGAGTGAGCATCCACTGTGCGGTGGCCGGTGGCGCGGGTCTGGGGGCTCGGTGGCCGGCGAAGTCGAAGTAGGTCCACCAGGCGCCGAAGCCGACCACGACGCAGACCAGGCCGACGGCGAGCGTTCGCGCGTCGACGGGTGAGTGGGCGAGTCCGTCGACGACGCCGGTCACGGTCTCGCCGAGGACGATGATGATGAGGAGCCCGAAGCGCTCGATGAGCGCGGCGGTGACGGCGAGAGCGTGCGCCGCCGCCGGTGGGGCGATGACGGCGGCGGCGAAGCCGGCCAGGTAGGCCGCGTCCAGGAGACCCCAGGACCAGACCCGGGCGCCCGCCGGGAGCAGCGCGCTCGCGGCGAGGACGGCGGCGCACGCCGCGGTGCCGGCGATGAAGAGCGTGCTGGTCCGGCGGTACTCGGGCCGGTCGCCCCGGGATCCCAGCAGCCACAGCACGGCCAGCACGGCGAACAGCACCGCGGCCGCGAGGGCGAAGGCGTCCCCGCGGGTTCCGCCGGCCTCCGGGAGGAAGGCGCCCAGCGGGACCAGTACCAGGATCTGCAGCAGGAACGTCGTGCGGCCTCGGGTGTCCTCGCGGCCGTGCAGTTCGTGATGCAGGCTGCCGTTGATCCATGCGATCCACACCAGCGTGAACACGGTGGCGTACTCGCCGAGGCCACGCCAGGTGAGCTCTTTGGCGAGGCGGTGTGCGGCCTGCGCCACCAACGCGACGACGACCAGGTCGTAGAAGAGCTCCAGCGGACCGACGACCCGCTCGCGTGGCTGCTCTCCATGTGACCTGGGTGGCTGCCACAGCAGACGCCGGACGCGGTGCAGGAGCCGCGGCGACCGATCGGGGTCGCTGCCGCCGACTGTCTCCGCGTCACCGGCGCGATCAGGCTCACTGCCCACGGTGGCGACTTCCTGGAGGCCGGCCTGCCCGAGGACGGCGAAGGCGCGAGGCGGCGACGTATCCGAGTGCTCCTTCCGGCCTGCGGCCGGCGAACGGATGGGATGCGGTCGCGCACCAGCCAGTATTGAGCATGCAGGTCACGTCCAGGACGTGTGACATGCCGCGGCGGGTCATGGTGGGCAGCGGCACGTGTTTTGCGGGTCGGACGCTTGCCCGAGGCCATCGTCACCGGTCGCTCACGGTTCCGTATCCGCGCCGAGGGCGACCCCGATGCGGGGGTGTCGTCAGTTGCGCAGGGTTTTCATGGCGGTGGCCCAGGACTCGACCTGGTCGAACAGGGTGGTGATGGCTCTGTCGTGGTGCGCGGCGGGCTTGAACAGCGAGAGGTCCTCGAAGTCGGTGAACAGGGAGAATGCCAGCTGCTGGTTGACGTGGGCGAGCTGGACCGCGCTGGCGATCGCGCGCAGGTGCTCGACCGCGCGGGTGCCGCCGGCGGTGCCGTACCCCACGAAGGCTGCGGCCTTGTTGTTCCACTCCTCGTACGCGTAGTCGATGGCGTTCTTCAGGACGCCGGGGACGGAGTGGTTGTACTCGGGGGTGACGAAGACGTATCCGTCGTACTCGGCGACTTTCGCGGCCCATGCCCTGGTGTGCTCGCCCTGGTACTGGCCCATGGAGGGCGGCAGGGGCTCGTCCATGTGCGGCAGCGGGTAGTCGAGGAGGTCGACCAGCTCGTACTCGGCGGCGGTCCGGGCCCCGGCGCGGTCGATGACCCAGTCGGCGACTGCCTTCCCGTTGCGGCCGGGGCGGGTACTGCCGAGGATCACTGCGATCTTGAGGGTGTTCATGGGAACGGTTCCTTGTGTGTCAGTCCTGGGCGGCGCGGACCGCAGGCCGAGTGGCGGGCCCGGACCGAGGGTGCTGGGCCCGTTCGACGGTGAAGGTGACCGGGGCCGGGACGCCGGCGCCCTGTCCGGTGCCGGTCGAGGTGAACCTGATCTACGGGTGGACGGCGGCGTCCGGCGGAGCAGGTGAGACCGCCTCGCGGTCGTGCCTCCGGCGGAGAAGCGCGCTGGGCCGGCCACCGCCCGGGCCCCGAGGGGAGCATCGGCACATAGGCCCGGCTCCGGTGCGTTGGCGGTCATGACGACCTCTATATCAATTGAACATTCAAGTCAAAGCGTAGACCCGATGGCCCGGCCGCTCAAGTCAGATCCCGGCCGCTGAACGACTCTTGCGCTCTGCCGGCATGTAGTACCTCGCTCGCGGTCCGAGCGAGCTCACGCCGTCGCTCTCACTTTAAAATTCAAGTCAAAATGAGTGGGCGGAATTCCTCTGGACCGTCGGTCCGGCGCGGGTCAGCGGACGGGGGAGTCGATGCGTCCGAGGATGCGCTCGGCGTCCTGGCCGAGGCGGCGCAGCCGTTCGCCGGACAGGTTGTCGATGACCAGGTGGCGAACGTAGGCAACGTGGCTGGGTGCGGCCGACTCCAGCTTGCTCATGCCGGCGGGCAGGAGGATCGCGTTCGTGAAACGCCCGTCGGCCGGGTCCGGCGCACGCTGGACGTAGCCGCGGCCTTCGAGGCGCTTCACAAGGTGGGACAGCCGGGACAGCGATGTGCTGGTGTGGTCGGCGAGGGTGCTCATCCGCAGGGTCCACCCGGGCGACTCGGACAGCATCGCCAGGGCCATGTACTCGACCATGCTCAGTCCGGTGTCCCTCTGCAACTGGGCGTCGATGGCCCAGGGAAGGCGCGTGATCAGCCGAACGACGGACATCCACGACGACAGCTCAGCAGGCGCCAGCCACAAGTCGGCATGTTCGTCCGAAGACGGCGACCCGTCGGAGGTGGTCATCTCGCGAGCGTATCAGCGCCCTGGGGCCGGTCGGCCGGTGCGCGGAGCGGCACTCTCGGCCTGCCCGCAGCCGCTCAGCGCGCGAGCCCGCGCCCGGGAGGCATCCTGGAGTGGGTCCACCGGCCGCTTCGGATCAGCGTGACGGTTAGCCCCGGGGTTCCGCAGTCGCGCCCTTTCGGGGGAGGAGGGCGACTCGGCGAAGAGAGCAGGGCCATGTTGCGCCCTGAACGTGCCTTCACCGCCTCGGACAAGCTCCCGTCAACCCCAGCGGGTCCTCGTCGACCTGATCGCGCTGCCTGTGGAGGGAGGTGCGCGCAGTGGACGTGATGGGCCGCAGCGTCCGCGGCCTGCACGTCAGCACCGGCCAGCGGCCGCTGCCACCGGGCCATTTAAAGCTGTCACTTGGGCGGGCCGGGCTCGTTGGGCACGGGACGGCACGCCGCCCCACCGGGAGCGGGCCGGACGACGATGGATGAGGTCGACGTGGCCGGCTGGCTGCAGGTGGGGTCATCGTGCCCGCCGAGTGAGAATGGTGGCCGGAAAACGATTTCTGACGGTGCGGCAACCTTTCGGCGAGCGGCGGCAACCAGGAGACGAACGCCGACGCGGACGGTACGGACCCGGGGCGTTCGCGCGGTGCACCCGAGGAGGGGACGCCGGGCTCCCTGAATCCGTACCGGTAAGGACAGCCGAGACGTGAGCAAGCGAGCGATACGCCCCAGGCACGCCAGGATCGCGGCCCTGGGCGGTACCGTCGCCCTGGTGGCCGCCGCCGCAGTCGGCGGCCTGTGGGCCAGCGCCGATGCGGCCGGACCCGCCGTGGCACCGGGCGACTACACCCTGGCCAACGCGGCGAGCGGCCTGTGCCTGGACGCTCCCGCGGCCGACGGCGCGGGCGAGGGAACGCGGTTGACCCAGGGGCCGTGCGACCGGAGCGGCGCGCGGAGCTGGCGGCTGACCGCGACGGGCGGCGGATTCCGGCTGGCGGCCGCGTGGGACGGCAGCTGCGCCGGGGTGCGGGACGGGAAGAGCGGCGCGGGTGCGGCCGTCGAGCAGGAGGCGTGCACGGACGCGGCGGCGCAGACCTGGACGGTGAAGGCGGTCGACGGCGGCTACCGCGTCGTCAACGCGGCGAGCGGGAAGTGCCTGGCCGTCAAGGACGGCTCCACCGCGACCGATGCGCCCGTGCAGCAGAACTCCTGCGACTCCGCCCCGGCGAAGCGTTGGTCCTTCACCTCGGTCGGGGCGACGCCGACGGCTTCCGCGAGCGCGTCCGCGGAACCCCGGCCGACGCCGTCCGCCTCGGCCACGAACACGACGGGTGTGATCCCGTCGTGGCCGGCACCGAAGGGTGCGGACGTACCGCTGACTGCCACCCAGAAGGTCGTCACCCTCTTCGACGGCGGGGGCCGGCGCTTCGTCGGCAGGGGGCCGCTCGGCATGGGCGACCAGTCGGAGAACCAGCCCGCGATGTTCGAACTCGCCGACGGCGCCGTCCTGCAGAACGTCATCCTGGGCGACCCGGCCGCCGACGGCGTGCACTGCGCGGGCAGCTGCACGCTGCGCAACGTCTGGTGGGAGAACGTCGGCGAGGACGCCGCCACCTTCAAGGGCACCTCCGCCGACCAGGTGATGACGGTCGACGGCGGCGGCGCGCGCGGCGCCGCGGACAAGGTCTTCCAGCACAACGGGCCCGGCACCTTCGTGATCAAGAACTTCCGGGTCGAGGGCTTCGGCAAGCTCTACCGCTCGTGCGGCAACTGCAAGACCCAGTACCAGCGGCACGTCGTGATCGACAACGTGATCGCCACCGCCCCCGGGAAGAAGATCGTGGGCATCAACGCGAACCTCGGCGACACCGCCACCATCACCCGCCTCACCGTCGCCGGCGACTCCGCCCACCGGATCACGGTCTGCCAGCGCTACACCGGCGTCACCAGCGGCGAGCCCAAGGAGGCCGGCGACGGCCCCGACGGCCGCAGCTGCCGCTACACCGCGGCCGACGTCACCTACCGCCCGTAGAGTCCCGGCCCCGGTCCGGTGCGGTCCGCCGCCGCACCGGGCCGGTCAGAAGGTCAGTGGGTGCGGGCGAAGTCGCCCCAGACGGAGCTGGTGTCGGTGTCGGCGCGGTACGTGTCGTCCTTGGCGTCTCGGCCGCCCGTCGCGTGGTTGTACTGCCCGGCGAAGACGTGCTGGCCGGCGGGGACGGTACGGCCGGGCTTGAGGGTCCAGCGGTAGACCAGGAAGGCGCCCTCCTGTCCGGCCGTCACGTCGAACGCGTCGGCGGGCTGGGTCTGCCACTGGCCGGTGTCCTGGACCCCGGCCGTCAGGGCGATCCGCAACTCGACGGTGAGCGCGGTCAGCGGCTGGGTCGTCTTCAGGGTGAGGTTGCTCTGCGTCCAGTACGTGGTGCTGTGCGGGTCGACGGAGCCGTCCGACCAGAGCGGGCCGTCCTCGGGGTGCCGGTTCCGGCAGACCTCGTCGCCCTCCTCGTCGCACAAGCACGCGCCGCACGCGGCGCACAACTCCCAGCTGTCCTCGCAGCGCCGCGGCGGGTAGGCCATCTCCTCCCCACACCAACCGCACTCACGGATGTCGTGGATATCGCCCTGCTGCTGATTCGTCACGGACGAAACGTAGCCGACAAGATCATCTGTAGTGCTTTAGCCGCCGCTGCGGCCCGCTCACCGGTCTGCTTGCCGTGCCTGCCGTTCGGGGCGGCCGCCCGCTGCGCCCCGCCTGCCTGTCTGCCGCGCTGCCGTTCGGGCCGGGGGCAAGCTGACCGATCAGCAGAACGCGCTCCTGGACGCCCTCCACCGGCACGCCGAGACCGTTACCGGCTGACCTGCCCCGCAAGACCCCGCCGTCCCGTCCCATCTCGGGCCGGGACGGCCGTCCGCACCTGGTTCCCGACGTCCGGAGGTACCATGCGATGACCGACACCACCCGCCCCGACCCCTGCCACCGCACCCGAGCGGCTGGAGCTGGCCGCCTCCCGGAGCTGGCCCGCACCCGCCGACCGGGACCTGGGCCGCCCGGTCCTCGACTCCCCACTGGTGCACGGCGCGGTGTGGCTGCGCTGGACCGGCCACGACGGCATCCGCACCCTCCACCAGGGCGCCGGCCTCGCCCGCGGCTGGACCGAGCGCGACGTCGAGGACCTCGACGGCTGGGTGGCCCTGGTCGACGGGCGGGTCGTCCACCCGGAGCGGCCTGGACGGCGCGCTGCAGCCCGTCGTGCACGCCGCGGCGTGGCAGGCCGGATCGACTCTGCACGCCGCCCTCGCCCAGCACCCCACCCAAGACCGGCACCGACTCCTACCGCCTCGCCAGCACCCGTGCCCGGGCCGAAGCATCCAGCACGGCCAGCTGACGGCCGCGGTTCCCAGCTCGCCTGCTCGCCGCCCGGAAGACGGCGGGCAGGCTCCTCATCGCAAGCTCGTGGAGTGAGCCCAGACTTGCTGGACTGTTCGGTAGTCGATCACACGTATGTCTTCCTGCCGGAGGATGTCACGGGCCTGCGGCGATGTCAGGAACTCGTAGTCCGTCCGGCGCACGAGCCATCCATCGTCGATGGCCCGCGACTTCACATCGCCCAGACCGGCATGGACCGCCCATTCGCTGAGCCCAGGAGGCAGGTTGCGCAGCAGCTGAGCGTATCGGTCCCCCTTGTCGTGGATGGCGAGGGAGAAGCTGTCCACGAAGCCCACCTCGCGGGCACGGGCTGCGCACCGCCTACGCCGGGCAGGGGCTACTCCCCTTTCAGGCGGATCAACATGCCGTGCAGGACCTGGGTGGCCCACCCCGCTTGAGGTTCCCGGCCGTACGGCCGACGGTGGAGAGGCCATGATCCGTCGCCCGCGGCGCCCGAACGGCTCGGGGCAGGTCGTCCGCAGGCATCGGACGACGACGACCCAAGGGGAACCATGCCGTTCATCCAAGCCAGCCATCGTCGTCGTATCCGTGCCGCGGCAGCGGTCACTACGGCGGCGCTTCTGGCAGCAGGCTGCTCCTCCTCCGCGCCTGGCGGTGGTGCGTCGTCCAAGGCGAGCTCACCGTCCGCTGCTATCGCGATGCTGCGGCAGCGCCTCGCCGCCTTGCAGAAGCCGCTTGGACCCGACGAGGCTCAGCGTGCCTTCGAGGGCGTGTCGGCAGCGATGACGGGAATCAGCGAGGACTCCCTCAGCATCGAGCTGGTGAACTGGCAGCTGCAGCAGTTGAGCACCCCGCAGGGCCGGAAGACCTATCTGGCCAACAACGCCGTCCTCAACGGGCACATCCTGCCTGCCGGTGGTTCCTCGGCGCCCGCCGCGCCGACGCTCGGTGCGGCGGCCCCATCCGGCCACGGCCGGGGGGAACAGCCCGCGGCGTACCGCGACACGCCGAACGCTGGCGCAGGCCTGTCCTTCTATTTCGTCAACGGTGTCCTCAACGACGCTGTCTCGGCGGGGGAGGGTAAAGGCCTGCTGGAGAGCTCACTCACTCAGATGCTGGGCTTTCCTGTGAACGTCAATCTGATCTTCAACGCGTCCGGTGCCGACATCGCGTGGTACACCTACAACGCCTGCCAGCATGCACAGGCCGTCACCGCCAACCACCCCGTTCCAGAGACCGAGCAACTGGTGAAGGCCGTCTGCGTGCTCAGCGCTGCCGGTGCGGTCGCGCTGCCACAGAGGATGATTGCCGACGTCGGCAAGCTGTTCATGCAGAAGACACTGGACCCGAACTTCGCGTCCGATCCGGTGAACGCGATGCTGCTGGACTCCGTGCACAAGGATCTCCAGAGCGGGAAGCGCGTTGTGCTGATCTCGCATAGCGAGGGCGGTCTCTATCTGCGCAACGCGCTGTCCAGGATCGGTGCGGGGGCGCCGGTCGGGGCGGTCTTCATCGCCCCGCCGTTCGGCACCGGCCAGGAACTGAACACCAACCCCACACGCTATGTCATGTTCAACTGGGACTGGCTCCTGATGGAGATCGCCAATGTGCCCGGTGGACAGATCTCCCATGTCGACCCCACAGTCGAGGCCGCTGCGCCGCAGGTCGTCTACGACGGTAGCGTCAAGTCGCGCTTCGACATCCACTACCTGGCCAACTACCTGTACTGCGGCTCGGCTTCCGCCAAGCAGATCGGCGACCGTACGCGGGAGGTGGTGGACTACGTCAACTCGGTCCCCGCCTCCCGGGGTGCCGCACGCCCGCCGCTGCCCGGGGAGTCCGGTGTGGCGGCGCCCCACGGTGACGGCCTGCTGCCGCAGCAGACGGAGATCTGTGCGGTGCCTCAGCCGTCGAGTGAGACGCCGACGACGCAAACTCCGAGTGAGACGCCGACGACGCAAACCCCGAGTGAGACGTCCTCCAGCCCGTCCTACTACGTCTTCATCCTCACCAACGTCGCCGATCCAGGGAACATCCTCGTCGGCACCCCCGACGACGTCACCGGCAAACGCACCTGCGACTTCATCGACGGCGGCAAATGCGCCGACCAGGGCGGCGCTGACGTCCCCTTGCAGTTCACCGCAAAGCTGGGCCCGTACCCGACCCTCCAAGTCGCCCAGGCCGCATACTGCGCGAACGCCACCAACCCGCACGCCGGCCCAGGGGGCGCCGGCACCAAGGTTGACATCTTCGGCGGCAGTTACTGGGCTGACAACATCAACTTCAGCTGCCCGACCACACCGTGACAGACAGGTAAGCGCTCCACTTCATCGAGCACGAAGTCAAGGAGAGCAACACCCTGACCGTCTCCTTCCCCGGCCACCTCTGACATCCCCGCACTGCGCCGGACGGTGTCCGGCCGGCGCAATGCGGTGGGCGCGTCGTGGCACACACGACCGCATCCGGCGGCAGGGGTGTTGCAAAGTCCGGTGATCTCGTGAGTTCGCTGGTCAGGCGATGCCCAGGAGGTCGAGCGGGCGGGTGAAGGGCTCGTAGGAGGCGTGGCGGAGGCCGGCAGCGATGTTGCGGTGCCCGGCGGTGCGGAGGGCGTTGATCGCAAGGTTCCGCAGGGTTGCCATGTTCTCCGGGCCGTGACCCTTGCGGATCTTGGAGGCGTCCTCGGCGAAGGTGGTGTCGCGGATGAAGTGGAGCCGGTTCTCGATGGTCCACTGCGATCTGGCGAGTCGGCCGAGCTGCTCGGGCGAGGCTTCCTGCGAGGTCAGGTCGGTGATCGCGTAGACGGTCTGGCGGCTGCACTTGCCGGTGGTGAGGTCGGTGCGGTGTCGCAGGATGCGCGCGGCTTGAACAGCGTGGGGGAAGTCCAGGCCAAGGCCGGTGACGGTGAGGGCTCTGGTCACGCGGGTCTCCCTGCGGCCGTGAGCCCGACACTCGGCGAGGGCTGGCTGGCGGCCTCCTGGGACGACCCGCAGGCCGAGGACGTCCACCAGCTGCTCCACCGGGGCCGGCCGATCGGCTGGACCGCGCCGCTGCCGGACAGCCCGTGGGCCAGGCCGGGCACATCGCCGCCGAGTGCCGGGATGAGCGGGCCGCTGTGATCCTGACCGACCGAGCCAGCGGGGCCCGCACCCACCGCACCGTCGCGACGCCCTGGACGCCCTCCAGCGCGCCCACACCAACCGGCTCCGCGCCCAGCGCGCGGTGGCCGGCGTGCCGCGCCTGGCCCTCAAGCGCCCGACCGGCTGGAGCACACCCAGCGCCCGCGGCCTGGGCGCACCGAACCGCTCCCCGCTCGGCGACGGCCTCTTCCTGCTCACCTGGCCCGACCACCCGGGCGTCCAGGAACTCCAGCAGGCCGGCCACCCCGTCGGCAGGATCGAGGAGTACGACGTCCAGCGCGGCACCTGGACCGCCCTGATCGACAGCAGCCTCGTCGCCAACGCCGCCAGCGGCGAACCCCTGCGCTGCCCCGACGCCGACACGGCCCTCGCCCTGCTGCGCCGCGCTGATCACCGAGATCGGCGCGCTCGTGCCCGGAGACCGTGCCGATCGGGTCTTGGCGCCGTTACCTGAGCGAAGGGTATTGGTTCGAGGCAGCGCAGGAGTATCACCGTGACACATCGCCGTACCGTCAGGCATCCGGCGCCGCCGGGCGTCGACACCCTCCGGTTCACCCCGCGGGGCGCTCTGGACGCCATCGCGGACCCGAGGTTGCGCGGGATGGCCGCCGAGGTCATTGCCACCGGCCTGGTCGAGGAGATCGGCATCGAGTTCGGCACCGTCACACACGCTGTCGACAGGGACGGGGCTCGTGCCGTCGCCGGGACGCTGACGGCCGAGCTGGCCGCCTTCGGTATCCCGTGCCCGGCGGCCGTGGTCCGTGATGTGGCCCCGATGTGCTCTGTGCTGTTGCCGGACCTGGACCGAGATCTCCTGCTGGCTCTTAGCCGGGCCTGGACGTTCTTCGCCTACGTCGACGACGTTTGCGCGCGTGACCGTGTGGAGTTCGAGGCCATCCTGCAGGCCGGGATGCTGCCCGAACGGGGCTCGTCATCGCCCAACGCCCGGTACGCCCGGTACATGTTCGACGACCTGGGCCGGTTCTGCGACGCCACGTTCCTCGCCACCTACAAGATGTTCTTCTACAACGCGATGACGGGTGTCCTGATGGAAGGCGAGTTCACCGCGGACGCGTGCGACGACATCGACACCGAGTCCGTCCGGGTGCGCTCGGGCCACTGCGAACTCTTCTCCACCGCGCTCCAGTTCGCCGCCCCCTGTTTGGACAGCCGCAGCAACCGGCGGTTCTGGGCGGCGGCGCTGAGCCCCAGCGTCGACTTCCTCAACGACTTCAACGACCTGCTGTCGTTCTACAAGGAGGCGGTCGACGGAGACGACTTCCTGGCCAGCCGGATCTATCGCCACGCCATGACACGCAAGATCTCCTACCTCGACGCCTACCGCGAAACCCTCGCCGGAGCACGGGCCACCCACCGCCGCCTCCACCGGCTGGCCGGCGACGAGCAGCGTCCCCACCTCGACCGCTTCATGACCGGCTACGTGCACTGGCACCATCACAGCTCCCGCTACCGCTGGCGGGACGTCTACCCCACGCTCGCGCCGGTCACGTGAGCGGCTGCTCAAGGACCTCAGTCAGCCGAGGGTGATCCGGGTGGTGGGCTCACAGTGGGTGTACCTGCCCGCCGGGTACGGCTCCTGGAAGGGCGCCTGCACCCGGTTGCGGAACCGGGCGATCGACGGGCCACCCGGGCGCTGTCAGGGGATGTCAGCCGGGTGGCGGCAGGGTGTCAGCCGGTTGCCGGGGCTGTGAGAACGCTGCCGGTGAGATGTCAGCACGGCCCCGCAACCTTGGTCGCAGAACCTGCCGGGCACGCTCCCAAGCAGCGCGCGGCGCGCCTATGGACAGGCCGCGCGGGCTCCGCGCGCACCGCACCGCGGGTGCGGCTCCCGCACCGCACCGCAAAGGACGGTTGGCGCGAGTACGACGACGCCGTGCCCATCGTGGCCGCCACCCTTCAGCTGCTGGCCGAGCACGGTTCCCCTCCCGCGCCCGACTGGCACAGGCATGCCACCGACCGTCGCACCCGCGTCTTGCAGCGCCCGCGTGCGGACGGACCGGTTTCCCTGGGTTCATCGGCCGACGCCGGACTCTTGACACCCTTCGCCGCTGGCTGCGCCTGTGCTCCTCGTTGCGTGGACGCCCGCCATGTTCACGCGCAAGCCCCGGGTACTGCCACGCCGTTGCCTGTCGCTTCGGCGCGCCCGGGACGCTGTCCGTGCCGTGTCCGCCGCTGTGGCGGTCTGCCCGCGCCGCTACCGTCCGACGGCGCCGACAGGGTGTCAGGGAGTCAGGGGGCCCAGGGGCTGCGGTCGCCGATCACGCCGATCCGGAACCCGAGCCAGGGATAGACGTGGCTGAAGAAGGGATTGTCCTGTGGTTCCAGACCGACGGCGGACGGCCACATCTGGTAGGCCGGAGCGTTGGAGACTCCTCCGTGCTGCCGGCGCCAGACCCGGGCGGAGTCGCCACCGGCGGGTGCGGGGGTGATGGTGTCGGTCCACTCGACCGCGTTGCCGCCCTGGTCGAGGGTGCCCCACGGGGAGGTGGTCCGGGCCTGGCCGACGGTGCTGAGGCTGCCCTGGTAGAACGCGCGGTAGGCGAGGGGGTCCAGTCCGAAGGGGTTGACGGTCGAGCAGACGGCCGGTTGCACCTGGCCGGGGCACCAGCTCGGGGCGGGCTGGTTGGTGGCGTGGTAGGAGGCGAGCGGCTGGGCGGCGGCGTTCGTGACGTCGCCCGTGGCGGGGTCGAGGACGGTGGGTGACGGTGCGCTCGCGTCGCCGTCGCCAAAGACGCCGGGGTTGGTCGGATACTTCCAGTAGGAGTAGGTGCCGCCGCCGTTGGGGTCGTAGTAGGCGGCCTTGATCCACTCGTCCTGACTGGGCACCACGAAGCCGGAGTCGTGGGCGCGGGTGGCGTCGGGCCGAGCGAGGTCGTACATCCCGCGTTCGGTCTGCGTCGATAGCTCCACCTGGTAGGTGACGTACTCGAAGCCGCCGCTGGTGTCGGTCCGCCTGGAGACCAGACGTCCGTTGTAGAGGGAGTTGACGAAGCGGGCCGCCCTGAGGAAGTCGGCGAAGCCGTACGGCTTATCCGCCCACTCGGGGTAGGCCACGGAGTAGTGGTGGCCGGCGGCCGCGGTGGGCGAGAACTTGATCGGGCCGTACTTGGGCCAGGCCGCCGCGCTCTCGCTCCGGTCGTACAGGTCGTGCGGATCGCGCCCGCGGCGGTCGACCGTGTTCAGGAAGGCCACCCACTGGCCCACGGTGACCTCGAGCTGTCCGATCTCGTAGGGGGCGCCGACGCTACCGACCGTCAGGCAGTCCGTCGAGTCCGGTGGCGCGTCGGCGCAGGACTGGTAGATCGCGTCGGTGAACGGCACCACGGCGACCGACGGGTTCCCGGGTGCCCCGACTCTCGCGGTCCTCAGAGTGACCACCGCGCCCCGGCCGCCCCCGGGTGTGCCGGCTTCCGCCCGGGCAGCGATCGCGGACGGTGAGAGCAGCACCGACACCGCACAGGCTGCGAGGGCGGCCCTGGTGAGCGGGGTGCGGCTGGAGACAACGTGCATGGTCATTCCCTTTCGGCCATGGCAGACCACCCAGGCCAGGGGCCGGCGCTCGGGGATGGTGCGTCATCACGCTAGGCCACCAACAACTCTCCGCAGTCGAAGCATCGCGGAGTGAAAGGTGGAAACCATCTCCCTCACCCGATCGGCGTCCCGGCCGCTCCATCGTTCATGACGGGCCGCTTCCCGACCCGTCGGGCCGTACCCGGGCGATCAGGAGGGCGACGTCGTCGTGGTCGCCGGGGTGGCCGAGCTCGCGCAGGAGCCGCTCGGCTCTGCGCCGGCCGGGGCCGAGCCCGCTCTGGACGTGGCGTCGTTGAAGGTCCTGCGCGCTCCCGTGGTGCGCCGTCTGCTCGCCATGCGTACCGAGGGCCGGCTCACCCGCGCGCATGTCCGCACCACGGCACAGTGCCTGGCGGTCCCCGACCGCACGGTGTGGCGGTGGCCTCCACCCCGAGGGCGGGTGGAGGCCACCGGGCTGGCTGGACTCGGGCCGGTGGGGGAGTGACTACGGTCCCGCGGTCGCGGTCGCGGTCGCGGGCGGGGGTTGCGGTGGCTTCGCCGCCTGCACGGACGGCGTCGATGACAACTGGCTGCGCCAGGGCAGCGCGGACGCCGACCACCCCGGTGCCGGCGTCTGCGCTACTACTCCCACGGCGGCAGCTGCTCCCCCGCCGACAATGGACGCAGCTCTGACAGGGCGAAGCACGCCTCGTCGGGTCCTGCACGGCCAGCGTGTCCCCGCCACGGGGGAG
This sequence comes from Kitasatospora sp. NPDC033851, assembly GCF_055576085.1. Classification (NCBI taxonomy): domain Bacteria; kingdom Bacillati; phylum Actinomycetota; class Actinomycetes; order Kitasatosporales; family Streptomycetaceae; genus Kitasatospora; species Kitasatospora sp. NPDC033851. Next base: position 49,447 of record NZ_JBVIRL010000031.1, read on the forward strand.
CCGGTTCAGCTGGGTCATCCCCGGCTGAGCTGGCGTGCCACTGGGGCCGCTCACTCTCCCCAGGGGGCTGCAGTGGTGGAGAGTTCCAGGCCGGTCACGCCGTCGGCCCGGCGTTCGCGAAGCAGTCCACCGCCGAACGAGTAGCGGGGAGCGGCGGCGCGCTGGGCGATCTCGCGTTGCATGGCCTGGTCGCCTCGGACGGCAATACCCGGGATCGGCACAAGACGTGGCGGCTGGAGGGCGCTGCCGGGCTGGATGCGGCCGCTGCGGTGCTCGGGATGGTCCGCTCGGAGATGGGAGGTACGGCTCGGGGCGCCGGACGTACTGGTGCCCAGCACGCGATGGCGGTCAACGAGACGATCGCCGCGTTCGTCCTGGGCGGCAGCGCGCCCGGGGCCGCGGGCGGGGTCGGCACGGTGCGGTCCTGGTCGACCGAGACCGAGTTCCCGCTGCCGGGCGGGCGGCGCAAGGTGCGTCCGGACGGTGTGTGGCAGGCCCCGGAGGTCGGGGTGCCGGTGCTGATGGTCGAGGTCGACCGCTCCACCATGGCCCCGGCCGACGTCGCCGCGAAGTTCCCCCGGTACCGCGAGCTGTTCCGCACCACGGTCCGCGACAACGACCCGGCCCTCGCCGAGAAAGAGCCGGCCGACCGGACGGTGCACTGGTGGCGCCGCGCCTACCCCGGCACCCACACCCGCGCCGGGTACCCGCCCGTCGCCCTGGTCGTCACCGACGCCGGACCGGTCGCGCTGACCAACCGCCAGGAAGCGATCGGGGACCTGTCCGCCGGCTGCTGGCGCGGCCGCTGGCGCAGGGAGGTCCGCGACTACAACGACGACGGCTGGCGCGAATACGACGACGCCGTGCCCATCATCGCGACCACCCTTCAGCTGCTGGCCGAGCACGGCCCGCTCGGGCCGGTGTGGTGGCGCTACGGCCGCTCGGGCCGGCACTCCCTCATCGAGGCGCTGGAGAACCCGAACAACCGGGCCGCCTACGACCTGCGCCAGGCCGCCCGCGAGGACGAGGAGCACAAGGCCCACCAGGAGCTGACGGACTCCCTGGTCTGCATCGACTGCGGCGACGTTCCCGAGGAGGAGAGCACCTGGGAGTACGGCCGCCAGGGACAGGTCGAGTGGACCCGCCGCCAAGGCGGCCGCTGCTGGCCCTGCGACCAGGACCGCGAGGAGCGGATGGAACGGGAGGCCGAAGAGCGGCTGGAGGCCGCCCGCACGGCCAACGCCGCGCTGCGCCCGTGCTGGACGTGCCGGGGCTCGATCGGGGGGAAGGAGGGCTCGAAGCTGGCCCGGGACGAACGCGCCGCCACGCCGAAGAGGACCGACGCTCCGCCACGGGCTCGGCGCGCTACGGCCTCGTGGGCCCGGTCCAGCCGGTGGGGACGTGGCCGAGGCGGACACGCTGGGGGTGGCGGCCGACGGCGACCGATGCGGTCTTGCGGCCGGTCGCGAAGTCGATGGCGGTGACCTGGTCCGCGCCGCTCTCCGAGATCAGGCAGGACTTGCCGTCCCCGCTCACCGTCGCCCAATACGGTTTGGACGCGGGCACCAGCGGCCCCTCCTGGAGGGTGGCGCGGTCGACCACCGTCGCGTAGTCGTCCACGGTGCCCGCGACGCAGATCCGGTCGCCCGACGGGCTCGTCGACAGGCCGTGGTGGCGGGAGTCGTTGGGCCAGGTGGTGCGGTCGGTACTGGCGGCCGGGTCGACCGGGAGGGTCTTCACCCGGGTGATCCGGTCGGCGGCCACGTCGTACTCCAGGAATCCGTTGAAGAAGGACACCTGGAAGTAGAGCCGGGTGCCGTCCGGGGAGAAGACGGCGGGCCGGACGGCGTTGGAGAGGCCGCCGAGGCCGGCGTCGTCGAGGCGCTTGCGCATGTCGATCTCGCGGATCGGGGTGAGGGTGGCCGCGTCGACGACGGTGATGTGCCGGTCGCCCTTCGTCCAGTCCAGCCAGGGCGCGTCCAGGGCGGTTTCGACGTTGCCGATGGACATGTTCCACAGCTGCCGGCCGCCGTCGGTGAAGATGTTCTCGTGCGGCTTGTCCCCGGTGTGGAACGAGCCGAGTTCGGCGCCGGTGCGGACGTCCAGGACGTGCACGGTGTTGGCGGTGGAGGCGGAGACCGCCACTCGGGTGCCGTCGGGCGAGAGCGCCATGTGGTCGGCGCGGTAACCCGCCACCGGGAAGCGCCAGTTGACCCGCCCGGTGGCGAGGTCGAGGGAGACCACGTCGGCGAAGCTGGGCCGGGAGACGACCACGGCGGTGCCGTCCGGCGTGCTGTACATGTCGTCGACGAACTGGTCGTGGCCCTCACCGGGGCCGAGCCGGATGCCGAGGAAGTAGCCGAGCTTGACGGGGTTGAGGTAGATCTCGGCGAGCCGCTGGTCCTTGTCGGGGATGACGTCAATCCGTCCGACCTTGCTGAGGGCGCCGGAGGATTCGATCACGTCGGCGGTGCCGTCCCAGTTGTTGCCGACGAACATCACCTCCCGTAGCGCCGTGGTGGCTCCGGGGGCGGCGCTGCTGGTGGCGGCGGCCGGGGCGAGCAGGCCGAGCGCGACCGCGAGGGTGCAAAGGGATCGGACGCCGAGTCGGCGCCGGGGACCTGTCCTGGACATCGTCGCTCCTTCGTGGGGGTGGCACGACGGGTTGTGAGACGGTCTGTCAGCTTGCGCCATTCAACGGTAGGGAGGGGGCCGGTCCGCTGGCAAGACGTCGGCGGCGGACGCGTTCGCGGCGGGGCCGTCCGCCCGTCGCCGCCTGCCGGTCCGCCGGTCTCCCGCCCACCGCACGGAAACCGTGAAACCCCCTGGTTTTCCCTGGAGGGCCAAGGTTGCTCAGGCGACCTCCGCTCCGTAGCGCGCCCGGTCGTAACGGCCTGCGGCCAGGTCCTCGTTGGAGACCGAGGCGTCGGCGGGGCTGCCCGGCGCCCCGGCCGCAGCCTGCACATCGTCCAGCAGGTCTCCACGGTGCTGTCACGTTAACGGGTGCTTGATCATCTGATGCTGTATCGGGGTGTGATGGGGCCGGTCTCGGGGCTTGGGTCAGGCTGCGGCGGGCAGGCCGGTGTTCCCGGTGACGTGGTCCCAGATGGTGAAGCGGATGGTCATCTCAAGCCGGTATTCGGCGGCGGTGCGCAGATGTCGTCGGGTGCGGAAGTGGGGTGAGATGCCGCTGAACGCGGACAGGAACCGCTGTGCCGCACCCATGGAGCGGAAGCCTTTCATCGCGCGCTCGCGCTGCCTTGTCGGCTGGTGGGAGTTCTCGGCCCGGTTGTTCAGCCCCTTGTGCGAGCGGCGCTCGACCGAGGGCATGAGCTCGCGGTGGGCGACAGCGTAGGAGCGGAGCTTGTCGGTGACCAGCACCCGCGGGACCCGGCGCTGCTTCTTCATCAGCTTGGCCATGAAGCGCTTGGCGGCCTTCGCGTCCCGGCGGGACTGGACCAGGATGTCCAGGACGTTGCCGTACTGGTCGACGGCCCGCCACAGGTACTGCCGTACCCCGTTGATCTTGATGAAGACCTCGTCGAGATGCCATTTGTCGCCCGCCGTGGGCCGTCGGCGGCGCAGCCCGTCCGCGTAGGCCTGGCCGAACTTGGCGCACCAGCGGCGCACCGTCTCGTGCGAGACGATCACGCCGCGCTGCAGCATCAGCTCCTCGACCTCCCGGAACGAGAGCGGGAAGTGGAAGTACAGCCACACGCAGTGGGAGATGACCTCGACCGGGTACCGGTGCCTCGTGTACGCCGGTGACACGACACCCACGACAGGCCCTCCCAGCCACGACCGCCCCGAAGATCATCCCACTTCTCGGTCAACGTGACAGCGCCCTCCGAGCCGTTCACGCAGGGCGTCGAGCAGCGTCGTGCGCGTGTCGACGGTCAGCCGACGCGGGGCCCCGTCGACCTGCACGGTGATTTCCGTTTTCATCGCACGAGAGTCCCCTGCCCCGGCCGCGCTCACACGGCGCACGGCGCCGGGTTTCGGCGGCCGGTCACGGCTCGCGGACGCACTCGATCAGGTAGTCGCCGGTGGCCGGGTCGATCGTGACGCCGTGGGTCTCGCTGCGGAACCCGGGGAACTGCCGGTCGAACTCCTCCAGCGCCCCCAGGTAGCGCAGCAGTGGACCGTCGGGCCCGCCGACCGCCTCGCCCGGCATCAGCACCGGGATCCCGGGCGGCGTGACGGTGACCATCGCGGCCGCGACCCGGCCGGCGGCCCGCGCCAGCGGCAGCCGCTCGGTGCCGCCCCGGATCAGCTGCTGGTAGCAGTGCTGGGGCGGCGCGACCGGCTCGGGCAGCTCACGGAACGCCGTGTCGAGGGCGTCGATCAGCTCGGCCCCGGTGAGGTGTTCGTGCATCTGCCGGCAGAGCTGCCCGAGCGTCAGGCCCGCGTAACGGTGGGGGTACTGCTCGACGAGGTCGCGCAGGACGCGGTCGACCGGGGCGTCGCCGTCGTGCAGCGCCTTGAAGTCCATCAGCGCGTCCATCAGGGTGCCCCACTTGCCCTTGGTGATGCCCATGGAGAAGAGGAGGAGGGTACTGTAGCTGTCGGTCTTCTCGACGACGATGCCGCGGCCGGCCAGGTAGGCGGTCAGGATCCGGGCCGGAACGCCCCAGTCCGCCGTCTGACCGGTGGCCGTGACACCGGGGCAGGTGAGCGTGACCTTGACCGGGTCGAGCAGGCAGTACCCCTCGGTGAGATCGGGGAAGCCGTGCCAGTCCGCCCCCGGTTCCAGGTGCCAGCAGCTCGGCTCCCGGCTCAGCAGCGCGGCCGGGGCGTCGGCGAAGTCGAAGCGCTCACCGGTGGCCGGGTCGGTGACGGTGTCCGGCTGCCAGACGCCGAAGAACCACGCGGGCCGGTCGCCGGCGGCGGCGATCCGCCGTGCCGTCCGTACGACGGCCTGGCGGAACCTGATGGCCTCGGTGACGGCCTCGTCGATCAGCCACTGCCCCTGCGGGCCGTCCATCATGGCGGTGGCGACATCGAGCGAGGCGATCCCGGGGTAGAACGGCGAGGTGGTGCCGTGCATCATGAAGGCCTCGTTGAACCGCTCGTGCTCGACCGGTGCCCGGGGGGCCGACCGCACGTGGACCATCGCGCTCTGCGAGAGGGCGGCAAGCAGCTTGTGCGTCGACTGGGTGGAGAAGACCGTGGGCCGCAGCGGGTCGTCGAAGGTCTCCGGGCCGACCGCCATGCCGTAGCGGCCTTCGTACAGGGGGTGGAAACGGGCGTAGGCGAACCACGCCTCGTCGAAGTGCAGCCGGGGCGTACTGGGTGCGAGCGCGCGGGCCGTCCGGACGGTGTCGTAACAGAGGCCGTCGTAGGTCGAGTTGGTGATCACGGCATACTGCGCCTGGGCGTCGACGGCGTCGGCGGCCAGCGGGTTGGCCGCGATCCGGGCGCGCACCGCCGCGGGATCCGTCCCGGTCGGCGGCAGGGGCCCGGCGAGTCCGTACCCGTTGCGGGTGGGCACCAGGTAGACCGGGCGGGCGCCGGAGATCACCAGCCCGTGCAGCACCGACTTGTGGCAGTTGCGGTCCACCAGCGCGATCTCGTCCCGGGTGACGCTGTAGTGGCCCACCATCCGGTCGGCGGTGGAGTCGCCGTGCAGCACGAAGTAGGTGCGGTCGGCCCCGAAGACCCGGGCCGCGTTGCGCTCGGCCTCGCCGATCGGGCCGTTGTGCTCGAACAGGGAACCGAGCTCGCCGACCGAGATCGACAGGTCGGTGCGGAACAGGCGCTCGCCGTAGTAGTCGAAGAACGCCCGCCCGGCCGGGGACTTGAGGAACGCGACGCCGCCCGAGTGGGCGGGGGTGTGCCAGGAGTACTCGTGCGCGTCGTCGAACCCGCGCAGCGCTTTGAAGAATGGCGGCAGGATGTCGCTGTGGTAGGCCCGCGCGGCGGCTTCGACCCGGCCGGCGACGAAGGCCGGGGTGTCCTCCAGGGGCCAGATGTACCCCGTCACCACCTCCGAGACCCACAGCGGCAGTGCCTCGAACTCCCGCTCCGAGTCGTCCGACATGACGAGGAAGGAGGGGAGGTCCTTGAAGCGCCGCCCGATCGTCCGCAGCACGGCGGCGCCACCGTCCCGGGCACCGCCCGGCCCGGGGCCGGCGCCGGAGTCGGGCCCGGCTCCGGGCGGGAGCTCCCAGGCGACGACGGCGGCGGCGATCCCCGCCTCGGTCTGCAGCACGGCCCGGGCGTCGCGGGCGCTGGCGGCCCAGCGCAGCTCGAAGCCCCGGTTCTCCAACTCCTTTCCCACCCGGCGGAGTTGTTCGCCGGCGGCTCCCGACCGGACCGGCCCCTCGGGCAAAGCCAGCAGGATCTCGCTCTTCCCCATCGCTCAGCACACCTTCCCAGACCACGAACCCGTCGATGCCGGCCCAGTGTCCGCGCGACCGGGCGCGTGCCACCGGCCTTTGCCACTCGGTTCCCCCGATCGGGTGGCGCACCGGTCGTGCCCCCGTCGAGTGCGAGCGGGCGTGCGGCGGAGTGGGCTACGGAGTGGGCTGCGCAGTGGCGTCCGCACGCGCACGCCGTCGCGCTACCGGACGGGAACGCTGGAGGAACCGGGGCTCAGGCGCCTTCGGGCGGGGCCGGTCAGTGGCCGGGTTCGGGTTTGTCCGACTCCTTCGGGTCGATGCCGGTGCGGGTCTTGGGCGAGTACGACCCCGACGGGCGGCCGGAGGGGCCTTTCGGGCCGTGGTCGCGTCGGTTCTCGGAAGGCCCCTGGTCCTCACCGCGCGAGCCTTCGCTGTGCACGGTGTTCCCGGGCACCTCGCGGTGCTCCTCGGCGGCGGGTTCGCGCCCCGGGCCGGGCTCGGGAGCGTAGGTGTCGGGATGGAAGGAGCGGTGGGCGCTGTCGTTCGGTTCCTGGTGCTCGGCGTCGATGTCGCCCGACCAGCCGTGCTGGCGCCCCTGGTGGCGGCTGGCCTGCCCTTCGTCCATGGAGTGGTGGGCTGCCGGCTTCTTGGAGGTCATGGTGTCCCGTCCTCGCGTCTGGAAGCTGTGGAAGCTGTTGTCCTGCGCCTGTCCAGTCCTGGGCTTGTGACACCCCTGGCCGGGGCGCTCGTCGCCCTTCCGGTGCTCAGTGCCGGCGCAGTAGCCTGGACGGTTCATCCGCATGCGAAGGGGTGATGTGGTGGTTCATGCGAACTGGGATCCGGCGTCCGTGGGCGAGGTTCTCGAACCGGCGGGCGGAGAGGTGCCGGAAGCGGTGCGACGCCGGGCGCGCAGGGAGATAGCCGCCCGCGCGCTCGGCCCGGAGAACTGCCGGCTCCTCCTGGAGGTGCTGGGTCTGGTGCACGAGGAGCCGGCGTCGTCGTCGGCACACCGGTGAGAGCCGGTGACCGCCCAGGCGGGAGCGAGGGCGGTGCGGGAGCGGGTCAGTACAGGGCATCGCCCGTGGGGGAGCCGTCGCCGGTGACGTACGCGCGGATCGAGGCCAGGTACTCCTGGCGGCCGACGCGTCCGTCGCCGTCGCCGTCCAGTGCGTCGAAAGCGGCGTCGGCGTTGTCGGCCCGGTTGCCGAGGGCCTGGCGCAGCGTGGTGAACTGCGTCCGGTCCAGGGCGCCGTCCTGGTCGGCGTCGGCGAGGTCGAACAGGGCGCCCAGGGCGTACTGGCAGACGGTGTCGAACTTCTCGGCGTCCACCCAGGCCTCGTACTCCGGGTAGGTCATCAGGCCGTCGCCGTTGGCGTCCATCGCGGCCCAGGCGCGTTCGCCCGTGGTGCGCGCGGCGATGACCAGGGGATCGTCGTCGTCGCGTCCGGTTGCCCGCCGGGTTCGTTCGATGCGGACGAAGTAGTCGTGGCGGGAGGCGACTCCGTCTCCGTCGGTGTCCAGCATGGCGTAGATGCGGGCCTTCGGGGTGGTGGGGTCGGCCGGGGCCGGGTGGGGCTGGGTCGAGGGGAGCGGCATGCCGGTCTTCCTTCGGGTGCGGGCGGGGCGGGTGGCGGTCGCCGGGCCGGTCACTGGGTGAGGCGGAGCACGAGGGTGGAGTCGACGGCGGTCTCACCGGCGAGGGTGCCGCAGCCGGTGCCGGTGCTGGTGCCCACGGCGTTGACGGTGTCGCCGGCGAAGCGTGCGCTGTCGGGGGTGACGCCGCGGGTGACGACCAGTGAGGCCGTACCGTTCACCTTGACGACGTCGATCTTGTCGAACCGGAAGGTGGAGACGGTCCCGTCGAGCCAGTGGACGGTCGTGGTCGAGGTGTCGCCGTGTTCGTCGCCCGTGCACTCGGCGGCCGGCATGGTGACCGTCCGCTCGAAGGTGCCGGTGGCCGAGGGCGCGCCGGCCGCGTCCACGCACGACACGGTGCCGGTCATGGCCAGCATGTCGACCACCGCGCTCAGCAGCAGCGCGCTCACCGCGGCCAGGACCGCGCTCGCGCGGCGGCCCCGGTGCGGGCGGCCGGCCCGTACCGGTTGTACCTTCCACCCCGCTGTCAGGCCCGCCAGCAGCAGGGGGAGCAGCAGGATCGGCCAGCCCCAGGCGATCCAGCCGGGGATCACCACGGCTGCGGTGAGGCCGGTGAGGGCGGTGTGGCCGCGTGAGCCCCATAGCACCGTGAGCTCGGTGGTCCGGCGTGCGGGGGCTTCCCGTAGTTCGGGATCCGGCCGGTGTGGTCGAGGAGGGCATCGGTGGCGGTCAGCAGGGCCGCCAGCGTCTCGTCGAAGCCTGGGCTGGCGGGCTCAGCTGCCTCGACGGCACCGCGTCGCTGGGCGACGTGGTGTTGCAGCTGGGTGAACCGTGCGGTGACCGATTGCACCGTGTTCCCTCCTCCGCTTCGGGACGATCGCGGTCGTCGACGCGAGGGTAGCGGTGTGCACGGACGGCTTGCTTGCGATTTCAGAAAGTGACCGACTCGAAATGGGGGTCGCTGGCGCGGCCCTACGATGTGGGCGCCGCGCGAAGGCCGTGAACTGCACGGTCGGAGGGCGACTTCGAGGAGGACAGGGGCTGATGGGACGCCACAAGAAGCACCACCCACGACGGGCGCCGAGGGCCGTCACTCCTGGTCCGGCCGAGGCGGGCAGCCCCGTCGTGGACGAGGGGTTTCACCGTCTGCACCCCGAGCTCGGGGGCTGGGACATGGAGCGCTGGCTGCTCGCACCCGGTGGCGGAGACCCGGACCTCGGGCAGTTCGCTGCCTACGAGCTCCAGGAGCACCTCGACACCTCCTCGCAGGTCACCCCCGCACAGGTGGAGGCACTGCGGGCCGGCACCGTGACGGTGCACTACTTCCTGCGCACCGTCTTCGACGAGGACACCGGCATGTCCTACTGCCAGGGCGTGGTCTACAGCCCGGCGACAGGCTGGATCGCCGTGGAACGGCCGTGGGAGGAACAGGACGAGGACGACACCTCGGTCCCCGACGCCCGCGCCTGGAGCGCGCCCGCCCTCGACCAGTTGCTGGCCGGCCTGGAAAGCCACCTGCCTGAGCTACGCGCCTCCGTGGACGTCGACGGCGACGAGGGCGCCCTCCTCAGCCTCCACCTGCGGGAAGCGCTGGCCGCCGCCGGACGGGCCTGAGCACGGTTCGGACTTTCACCAACAGGCGAGACATCGCATGCGGACACTGCCGGTCTGGACGACGACGCGTACCTGCGTTCAGGCGCGGGGGGCCGACGGTTCCCTTTCCCAGGAAACGCGTCCATCAGCTCGCCGTTGCAGGTCCGGGGGCCGACAGCGCCCGGACCGGGCGGGCAGCGGCCCGACGCCAGCCGACCCGCACCTTGTCGCACGGGCTGCTCCGGGCTGGGCCCCCGACGCCGCCGCAACGTTCAATCTACCGGGGAGGTCCGCCACACACTCAACCCCGGGCTTAGCGGCTAAGCGGCTAAGCGGACGTGAACCGTCCGTCATGTGTGATCAGCACGCCAATCGCCCGGGCGGACGTGGAGTTGCGCGCGGCTGACCCGCCGTGGACCGGCTCAGTGGCACAGTCGGCTCGTGACGCGACACGACATCATCAACGTGGCCCACCTGAACCGGGTCTTCCGCGGCGGGCCCGTGACGACCGCCGACCCGGCGCTGCTGCGCAACTTCGAGGCGCCGGGCGAGGAGTGGTTCACCGGCGTCGTCCAGGAGTGGCTCAAGGCTATGGACTGCCAGCTGGTCGAGGTCGACGGCGACGTCATGAGTGTGGGGTACGGAGCAAGTGAGATCAGATTGACTCCCAGAGGTGACGGTGGCTGGCACGCGTCCCAGACCCGATGGGGATGGACCGAGCGACCGGACCGATTTTCCTTCTCCGAGCGGCCAGTCCCGGGACGCCCGCGGCCCTCTTCGACCACCTCCTGCTGAATCTCGACGCCAAGCCGGGCACACCGTAGGAGCAACCAGTCATCGGTGGTCGTGAGGACAGCTACTACGGCGGCCAGGCTTCGGACGGACCAGGGGGTCGGACCGATCTCGTGCGCGGGCATACATCCTCCGGCCTGCGGACGGTTCTGCTCCGCTTTCTCTGCCTCAGGTGGTGACGTGCGGGACCTGCCGACCTAGAGCGGTGCGCCCGATCACGTGTTCCACCTGGGAGGTCGTCATGGCAGCTCGTTCGCGTAAGAACTCGGTCTGGGGTGCGGTGCCGGGCGACACCATCTGGGGATACCGAACGGACTCGACGTGGGGCGTGACGGACACCAATTGGGGAGGCGCCCACCCGGATCCGTCGGGGCGCGGCGTTGACTGCGGCTGGAATGCCGACAACCGCTCCGAGGTGTAGCGGCACTGGCAGCGGGCTGCGGGCGGGAATGTTCCTGGAGCGTCGCGGCCCGTTGTCACCACGCCGAGGAGTGCCCGCCGGAGTGGTTCCCCTCTACGACTGGGGCTGCACGACGTGGTCGGTGATCGATTTCCGGGGACCCGAACGGTGCGAGGTGGTCCAACGCAGAGGGACATTGTTGGCCACAGGGCATCACCTTGGCCCAGTGGTTGATCGCCGCGATGAACGGCTAGGGCCTGTTGCGAAAGTGCTGGTCACAGCCACTCGTTGATGGCTGCGATCAGCACTGTCGCTTCGTAGCGCACCGCCAACTTGTCGTATCTCGTGGCGACCGCCCGATGGCGCTTCAGGCGATTGATCCCGCACTCCACAGCGTGGCGCTCCTTGTAGTCCTCCTTGTCGAAGGCCGGCGGCCGACCGCCTCGGGAGCCGAGCTTCTTCCGGTTGCGGACTTGGTCGGCCTTCTCCGGGATGGTGCACTCGATCCGGCGTCTGCGCAGGTAGGAGCGGTTGGCGCGAGAGCCGTAGGCTTTGTCGGCACGAACCTTGTCCGGTTTGGTGCGTGGCCGCCCTGGCCCGGTGCGGGGAACGCGGATGCGTTCGAGGACGGGCTGGAACTGTGGGCTGTCGTGCCGGTGCCCGGCAGTGATCAGCAGCGACAGCGGCACTGTCATGTTGCCGAGGGTATGGATGTCGGACGGAGTGTCAGGGCATGGTGGGCTCGGGTGTCAGTCTTGGGTCAGGCTGCTGTGGTCAGGCCGGTGGCGCCGGTGATGTGGTCCCAGATCGCGAAGCGGATGGTCATCTCGGTGCGGTATTCGGTGCCGGTCATTAGGTGGCGTCGGGGCCTGAAGTGGGGCGAGATGCCGCTGAACGCGGCCAGGAACCGTTGGGCTCCGCCGACAGAGCGGAAGCCCTTCATGGCGCGTTCGAGTTGCCGGGTGGGCTGGTGGGAGTTCTCGGCCCGATTGTTCAGGCCCTTGTGCGAGCGGGGCTCCACCGAGGGCATCACCTCACGGTGGGCGGCGCCGTAGGAGCGGAGCTTGTCGGTGACCACCACCCTCGGCACCGACCGGGTGGCCTTCATCAGCTTCCGGAAGAAACGCCTGGCCGCAGCGGTGTCGCGCCAGTTCTGCACAAGAATGTCCAGGACGTTGCCGTCGGCGTCGCCCGCGCGCCACAGGTACCGCCGCTCACCGTTGATCTTGATGAAGACCTCGTCCAGATGCCACTTGTCGCCGGCGCGCGGGCGTCGGTGCCGCAGGGCGTTGGCGTAGTCCTGACCGAACTTCAGGCACCACCGGCGGACCGTCTCGTAGGAGAGGATCAGGCCGCGCTCGAGCATCAGCTCCTCCACCTCGCGGAAGCTGAGCGGGAACCGGAAGTACAGCCACACACAGTGCGCGATGACCTCCACCGGGTACCGGTGACCTTGTACGACGGCGGCGTAGTCGACACGAGCGATCCCCTCCCAGCATGACCAACCCCAAGATCATCCCATCCCCGCCAGCCAACGTGACAATGCCCGTCCGCGAGGTCAAGGAAGAGACCGGCCTTGACGTACAGATCACCGGCCTGGTCGGCACCTACACCGACCCGAAGCACATCATCGCCTACACCGACGGCGAGGTCCGCCGACAGTTCAACGTCTGCTTCACCGCCCGCATCACCAGCGGCCGGCTGGAGATCTCCGACGAGTCCACCGAACTCCGGTTCGTGCCGCCGCATGAGATCGAGCAGTTGCCGATGCACCACACCCAACGACTCAGGCTTCAGCACTTCCTGGAACAGCGCGAGAAGCCGCACCTGGGCTGAACCGTCTGACGGCAGTAGCGACGGCAACAACCCCGCACAACCACGGACGCCCGCGCACGTCACCGACGAGCAAACCGCACTTGACCTGCGAAAAGGCAGGTCGAAGGCTTCGCGTAGCACACGTGTTCTTCGCCCATGTGATCGCGAACGCCGGGCGCCGCGTTCCGGTTCCCCGGGCCGCCCGGGGCACTCCCCACCGCACCGTCGGGCAGTTGTGTTGATCCTGTGATCCAGGCGGGAGGTGGGAACAGGCGTTCTGACGAGTGGTGACATACTCCTGGGCGCAGAACCCCGGCGTCGCCGTATTCCGACGTCGGGCCAGTAACAGGGGGAATCGAACGTTCATGTCATCAACTCGTAGGGCCAAGCACACCGTCCGGGCCGCCGTCGGCGCGTCCGCGCTCGCCCTCACTCTGCTCGCCACCTCCGCCTGCGGGCCGGACAACAGTCCGGACGACACCCCGGCCACGAAGAACGCGGCGAACCTGGGTCTGCCCGCCAACCTCGCGGACCTCAAGAAGTGGAGCTTCGACGACTGGGAGAAGTGGGCCAAGGACTACGCCCTCCCGGCCGCCACCAAGGGCTACTGGACCCTGGAGAAGATCCTCGAGGCCAAGCCGATGGATCCCGTCGCGCCGCCCGAGCAGCAGCCGACCGGCCAGCCCACCCAGGCTCCGGCCCCACAGCCGACCGGCCAGCCCACCCAGGCTCCGGCCCCGCAGCCGACCGGCCAGCCCACCCAGGCTCCGGCCCCGCAGCCGACCGGCCAGCCCACCCAGGCTCCGGCCCCGCAGCCGACCACCACCCAGAACCAGCCCGCCCAGCCCCCGGCGCCCAAGCCGACGAACGCCCCGGCCGCACCCACCCAGGCCCCGAACGACAACGGCAACGACCCGCGGCCCGGCACCCGCAACGCGCAGCCCGTGCCGCACCCGTACGCCAAGAACACGGCCGTCAACGGGAAGTTCCTCTACACGAGCCCCGGCGAAGCGAAGCCCAAGCCCGGCGAGTCGTTCTCGCACTCCTGCTCCGGGACCGTGGTCGTCGACCCGGTCCACCCCGGCAAGAGCAACCTGGTGTGGACCGCCGCCCACTGCGTCCACCAGGGCAAGGGCGGATCGAGCTTCGGCAACATCACCTTCTTCCCCGGCTTCAACACCAGCGGGGCCTTCAGCAACGGCAAGAACGCGGAGGCGTCGCAGGTCGCACCGTACGGCGTGTGGGACGCGGTGAACTACGTCACGTCCCCGATCTGGGCGTCCGAAGGCAGCACCGGGGCCGGCAACAGGGCCTCCCAGGCCGACTTCGCGATCGTCCGGGTCAAGCCCGAGAACGACACCGGGAAGTCCCTGGAGGAGGCGGTCGGTGGCGCGGTGCCAGTCTGGTTCAACGCTCCTCGCGACCAGCTGGTCGTCACCGCCCACGGCTACCCGTCCAACCCGCCGTTCGACGGCCGGGAGATGGAGCAGTGCGCCGACGACAAGCCGGTCCGCATGTCCTTCGACGTGGCCCTGCCGCCGATGCTCGTCATCGGCTGCACCATGACGGGCGGCTCCAGCGGCGGCGGGTGGACGGTCATCAAGGACGGCAAGCCCGTCCTGGTCAGCGACGTCTCCCTCATCTCCCCCGACCAACCGAAGCAGATGTCCGCCGGCCCGTACCTCGACGACGTGGCCGCCTCCGCGTACAACTTCATCTCCAAGAAGGGCTGACGCGGCACACCCCACAGACCGGCCCCACCGCACGCGCGGTGGGGCCGGTTCTTCGTCACGCCCTACGCGTCCCCGCCACGCAGCAGGTCGACCGCGGTCCGCCTGACGAGACCTTCGCTTCCCCCGTCAGCCGCCTTCGGCACGTGCGGCGCCCTTGAGAGGGCAGTTGAGCGGGCGAGCCGGAAGCCGACGTCGTCGATCCGCAGGGTGGGGTGGCTGCGTCGGCGGACGGAGGCGCGGCAGCTCCAGCGCTCGTCGAACCAGCCGCCGCCGCGCAGCACGCGGTAGCTGCCGTACACCTCGGCGTCGTAGACGTTCCAGCACCACTCCCACAACACCGCAGTCAAGCGCCGTGTCGGCGCGGTCGCCGGTGCGCTCGCCATCGTCCTGGGTGGCGGTCTGCTCACCGCTTCGCCGGCCGCGGCCGGCGACGGGATGATCTACAAGCCGATGGACACGGCCGGGGTCGCCAAGCAGCTGCAGGTCAAGTCCACCGGCAAGTGTCTGGAGGTCGCGGACTGGCGCACCGACGACGGCGCGCCGGTACGGCAGTGGACCTGCACGGGCGGTGCGAACCAGCCGGTCCTGGCCGATCAGAGTGCCGAAGACTACTTCGAGCTGCCCCGGCGGATCGTCGGTGAAGGCGAGCTCTTCGCCCTCACCGTGACAGGGGACTCCATGGTGGACGCCGGCCTGCTCGACGGCGACTACGTTACTGTTCGCCGCCAAGCGGTCGCGGAGAACGGGGACATCGTGGCGGCGATGATCGACGGCGAGCCACCGTGAAACGGTTCAGACGTGCGGACGGCCGGATCTGGCTGATGCCACACAACCCGGCGTACGAGCCGATCACCGGCGACAACGCGACCATCCTGGGCAAGGTTGTCGCGGTCCTGCGCCGCCTCTGACACGCCGGGCCACGTCCTCCACATGCCATGTTCGCGGCCAAACTCCCAGGTTGCAGCCCTACCCGCCGCCACACCCAGGGTCCTCCCGATACCGCGACCCCACCGCAGTCAGGGCCACCAAACAGAGCCGCCGCAACCTCCCCCATACCGCGGCTGGCCTCCCGCACGGCCGGGCCCCGCGGACCACCACCCCACCTTCACCTCAGGATGCCGGTGCGGTCACGGGCTACCCAGCCGGGTTCGGACCTGCGCTTGAGTACGCGTACTCAAGCCCCGGTCCGAGCCGCACGCCTACGGTGATGGGACGGAGCAGAACAGAGGGGGCGAAGTGTTCGACAAGGGGTTGGCGAAGGGCTGCCTGGGAGCCGTGGTGGGTCTCGTCGGCCTGGTCGGGGCCTTTCTCGTGTTCAACATCGGCGTGTGGTGGTGGATCGCCTACGACGAAGCGCACCCGTCCGCTCCTCGGCCCGAACACGTTCGCTTCACCGCGGACGAGTTCCGTCACCACAGCGAGCAAGCCGTCCAGGACACGATCGGCGGCCTGACTCCCGGCCTGGTACTGAGTGACGCGGGCTACACCGTTCAGCAGCACCATCAGCGTCCGAACGGCGAGCCGAGCAGGTTGTCTTTCGTCGATCGCCAGCTCACCGCCCGCACCAGGATCAGCGCGTCCCACCGCTTGGAACTGAAGAACGGCATCGAGAACCAATGGCGGCTGCACGGCTACAACCAGGTCAAGCCGATCTGGACCCCCAGCGAGCCGGAGAAGGGCACGGACTACAACTTCAACGCCGAAGCCTCCGGGGGAGTCAGCGTCTACGTCAGCCTCGTGCCGGGACCCGACCAGATGCTCACCTTCACCCTCTCCATCCGCAGCGACGGCGTCGAGTACGCCCCGGACTTCGCCAGGCCCACCGAGACCCTTCGACCGGACATCGACGACGCCCACTGGTCGACGTGATCTCCCAGGAGCCCCCGACAGCAGCCAAGTCAGCGTCGGCACCGCCTACGCTTACGTCCACCAGGTCACCGACCTGCTCCCCCGATTGGCCCCGGTCTGACCCAGGTTCTGCGTGAGGCCGACCCGGAGTACATCCTGGTCGACGGTACCCTCGCCGAATGCGGCCCGGTCGGTGACGGCCGAGTACCGGCGCCGGTAGCACGGTCGCGGTCCCCACCAGGCGCCCGCCCCGCAAGCAAACTCAGCATCGGCCAGGAATCGCTGAACCGAGCCCACGCGCGACTCCACTACGCCGTCGAACGCGGCATCGCCACACTCAAACGCTGGCGATTCCTCCGCCACGCACGATGCAGCCCGAGCTGGCTGACGTCAGCAGCCAAAGCAGTTCTCGCCCTGGAGCTGCAACGCTGAAAGGCTCACTGGCTGCGCGCAGCGGGCATGTGGACGGTCTGGGCCAGTCGGCCAGCCATTGCTACGGCTGGGGAGTAGCGCGCCGTTTGACCACGCGGGGGCCGGCCAGCGGGGCGGGCCAGAGTTGCAGTCGAACGAGCTCGGTGGCGTCCGCGCCGTCGGTGCAGTCGGGCGTGTCCAGGTACGAGCGGGATGCCCTGACGCGGATCGGCCCGGCAGGGACTTCGAATCGCGCGGCATCGGGGAGGTAGTCGGTACACCCCTTCACGACGATGCTCCCGGACGATATCGACAGGCTCGCCTCCACAACGTGGTCGAAGGCGAGGGCGTCATCGGTCGGCTCGGCGCCGAGGATCTCCACATCGACGCAGACGTCGAGGTTGTCCTCAGTACCGATCGCCAGAGCGTCACCAGCGACGGCGATCCCGTCGACCCAGGCCTCCGTAGTCCAGGCCTCGCCCAGATCTCCGTCGAATGCCTCATCCGTGACGTGGATCTGGTGGTAGTCCGCGAACAGCGTCAGATGCGTCGTCACGCGAGCATCATCGCTTCCACATCCGGCTACCTCCAAGAGCGGCAGCCCGACCCTTGACCTGGCGGCCAATTCGGCCAGGGTGAGCCCGGCCTGCCGACGCAGCCGGGCCAGGTTCGCGTGGGTTCTGTGTTCACCGCTGGCTTCGCCGGGACCGGATTCCCTACCCGGACGGTACCCGCGAGCGCGGGGCACCAAGGCGTCAGCTGGCTTCGAGAGCAGCCTCGTGAGTGATGGCGGTTGGGCTGCGCTCTTGCGCGTTCAGGCGGCCGACTACGGTTGGGCGGGGCCAGAAAGCAAGAGATACCGGGGGAGTGCGATGACGGCCGACCAGGTCGATGCTTTTGAGGAGGGGCGGCTTCGGCGGCTCGGGCGGTGGCAGCGACTGGGGGTGGCGGCGCTCGCGAGGCCTGGACGTCGCCGTCCTCGGCCGGGCCGCCGGTTATGGGAGCGACGCCAGTTCATCGAACGATCACACGAACGAGCGATCCCCAGTCATAAGTAAAGGGACTTAACGTCCTCTGAGCACGCCGGAGCCGCCAGAGCCGCCGGAGCCAGGGGATCCACCGGCTTCACCGGGGCCGCCGCACGCCGCACCGGCCGGCCGACTGGTGCGGCTGCGCCGGGCCGCCGCAGGCCTGCGGCCCCGGATGCTGGCCGCGTTCGTGGCCGTCGCCGCCCTCAGCGCACTGGCCACCGCCGCGCTCACCTACCGGGCCGCCACCAACTCCACCCTGGACCTGACCCAGGACACCACCGCGGACGAGCTGCGCCGCCGCGTCAACGTCCTCGCACCGGCCCTGCCATTCCCCCCGACCCAAGGCGAACTCGACCGACTGGCAGGCCAGTTGTCCGGCACCGGCGGCTTCCGTGACTGGCGGGTCCTCGCCCGGTACGGCACCGACCACTCCGAGTGGACCCAGCCCGTCGCCGTCCCCACCGCCCTGCAGTCCACCGTCGACGCCGGCCACAGCGCCTTCCAGCGCTTCACCGCCGACGGCCACCCCTGGCTCGCCACCGGCGTCCCGGTCAGCTACGCCGCCGGCACCACCGCCGCCCCAGGCGGCCCGTCCGGGCTCACCGTGTACGCCCTCCTCCCCCTGGACCGCGAACAGGACGCCGCCGGCGCGCTGCTGGCCGCGGCCGCCGGAGCCGGCGCGTTCGCCGCCTTCCTCGCCGCCGGACTCGCCCTGCTGGCCGCACGCCAGGTCCTGCAGCCCGTCCAGGCGCTCGGCCACGCCGCCCGCGCCCTCGCCCAGGGACGCCTGGACACCCGCCTCGACGCCACCGGACACGACGAACTCGCCCAGCTGTCCAAGACCTTCAACCACACCGCACGCACCCTGCAGGGCACCATCGAGGAACTGCGCGCCGTCGAGGGCCAGGCCCAGCGCTTCGCCGCCGACGTCTCCCACGAACTGCGCACCCCGCTGGCCGCCATGCTCGCCGTCACCGACATCCTCGACGAGGACGCCGAACAGCTGCCCGCCGACACCGCCACCGCCCTGCGCCTGATCAGCGCCGAGACCATCAGGCTCACCCGCTTGGTCAACGACCTGATCGAGATCTCCCGCATCGACGCCGACGCCGCCCCGCTGCGCACCGAGGACGTCGACGTCGCGGCCGCCGTACGCGCCACGCTCGACCTGCGCGGCTGGGGCGGCCAGGTGGACTTCCACCTGCCCACCGCCCTGCCCGCCCGCCTCGACCCGCGCCGCCTCGACGTCATCGTCGCCAACCTCGTCGGCAACGCCCTGCGCCACGGCCACCCGCCCGTACGCCTCACCCTCACCACCCGCGGGCACGGCGAGGACGGGGACCTGCTGCTCACCGTCACCGATCGCGGCCCGGGCATCCCGGCCGCCGAACTGCCCCACCTGTTCGACCGGTTCTACAAGGCCGACAGGGCCCGCACCCGCTCCGAGGGCAGCGGACTCGGGCTGGCCATCGCCCAGGAGAACGCCCGGCTGCACGGCGGCCTGATCGAGGCCGCCAACTCCCCCGACGGCGGAGCGGTGTTCACCCTGCTGCTGCCGCTGGGCACCGCCACGGAGGGGCCATGACCACCCGCCACCGCAGGAGCAGCGCCGCCGCGGCGGCGCTGCTCCTGCTCACGGCCGGCTGCTCGATCCCCGCCGCCGGGCCCGTGAAGTCCGGCCCGCCGGCGACCGGGCTCCGCTCCGGCACCGAGCGCGAAGGCCTTCAGCAGGCGCTCGACACCCTGCTCGCGGGACCCGACCGGGCCGAACGGCAGGCCGGTCTCTACAGCGACCTGCCGTCGGGCGGGGACGTCCAGGCCACCGCCACCCCCGGTACGGTCACCCTGCGCCTGTCCTGGTCCGCCGCCTCGCTGACCACCGCCGCGATCCAGCAGCTGGTCTGCACCGCCGAGGACGCCCCCACCACCGGCCCGCCGCCCCGCATCGGCCTGGTCAGCAGCGACGCCCCCGCCGCGATCCACCAGCAATGCGACCTGCACCGCGCTGGCTGACCGGGCGGCTCGGCCCCTCCGCGACCCCGCCGGTATCGCGGCTACGGAGCAGCACCCCTCGTCACAGGAGTCCTCGTCCGGGATGCCCCTCTCCCGGGATGATGCTCCGAAGGAGACACCGGTGTGGTGGCGGTGATCGTAGGCTCGGGCAGCTGGGTGGGTGAGGCCGAGGGCGAGCAACTCGGCGACGGCGCCGCGGCGGGAGAGGAGACGTCAGGGGTCGGGGTCGGTTGTACCGGCACCGGCGTCGCCGGGTGCGAGCCGCCTCCGCCCCCGTTCGTCGAGGGGCCGCGGAGATTGCCCGCCACCTCGACCACGCCGCCGCAGGCGAGCAGCACCGCGGCCAGCACGGACAGCCCGGCGGAGGCCCGCAGCGCCCGGGGCGCCGTGGTACGCGGGTCGGTGTCCACGCTCAGTCCACGTATTCCTGGGCGACCTGGACGTACTCGAAGCCCTTGACGTCGGTGGCGATGTGCATCTGACCGGTTTGCGAGGAGGCGATCAGGGTGTTGAGCAGGCCCGTGATCGCCCCGCTCAGCGCCGACTCGGTGTCCGAACCGTCGGCGATGAACAGCGCCTTGGTCGCCACCTCCTTCAGCACGTCGCGCCTGGCGGCGCCGAAGCCGTAGGCGATCACGTGCGGGTGGCGCGGCCAGTTCCGGTCCACCAGCGTGCGGAAGGAGTCCCGCCACCTCGCGTCGGTCGGAGCGCCGTCGGTCAGGAAGAAGATCGCCGGCCGCAGCACGCTGTACTGCTGCGCCCGCAGGCTGCTGACGTCCTGTTCGATGCTCTGCCGCAACTGGTCGAAGGCCTTGCCGTACTCGGTGCCCCCGCCGCAGATCACTTCGGGCATGCTCGGGACCTGCTCCATGTCCGACATCGGGATCACCACGTGCACGTCGGTGGAGAAGGCGACCACGCTGACCCTGGCGAACTCCGAGACGCGCGGATTCGTCGCCAGGTTGTAGTGCAGACGCGAGAGGGTCGCGTTGAGCACTGCCTCGTGCGGCTTCATCGACGAGGAGGCGTCGATCACCACGTAGGTGGGCAGGCAGAGTGACATTGTGTGCACCTCTGAGCTAGTGGTTGGAGGCGATGATGATGACCAGGATCACGACGAGGGCGAGCACCCAGATCCACTTGGTGGACCGGCCGGTCTCGGGCTTCTGCTTCTCCTCGACCGTGCTGCTGCGGGTGACGGTGGGGGACTCCGAGGTCGCGTGCGACGCGGGCTGCGGAGGCATCACCGTCGGCTGCTTCGGGGGCAGTTCGGGCAGCGGCGTACGGGTCGGACGCGGCACGGCCCTGAGGTAGGGCCCGTTGTTCAGCGCCTGGTTCAACTGGGCGGCCGCGGGCCGTCGCTCCCGGTCGGTCGCGAGCAGCATGTCCAGCAGGACCTCGGAGACGGCGGGCTGGTTCAGCCAGTGGGACGCGGCGACGCCGTGGAAGGTGCTCGCGTCGCGCCGGCCGGTCAGGCACTTGGCGACGAGCAGGGCGAGCCGGTAGCGGTCGGTGTACTGGTCCGCGTCGGAGCCCGGCGGCGTGAGCGGGTCGGCCCAGTTCGGCTGGTGGATGTCCGGCATCTTCTTCGGCTGGCAGCCGTCGACGTCGATCAGGTAGACGGAACGCCCCTCCGGGCTCCAGAAGGCGTTGGAGAACGACCAGTCCGAGTAGACCAGGCCCAGGCCCTCCAGGATCGCGGCGAGCTCCGTCAGTTGGCGGCAGGCAGCCAGTCGGCCCTCGAAGCCGGGGCACGGCAGGCCGACGCCCCGGATCGACTCGTCGGACTTCGCCAGCCAGTCGATCTCCAGGAACCGGCGCTCGCTGAACTTGCCGCGCCGCAGCTCGGAGCGGTACTGCTCGGGCGCCATCGGGATCACGCACCCGACGGCCGGGTTGCCGGGCTCGTGGATCCGGGCCGCGGGCCAGCACGTCCCGGCGTACAGGGTCGCCCGCGCCGCCTCCGGCAGCGTGTCCGGAGCCGAGATCAGCAGGTCGATCCGGTGTCCGTCCTCCTGGTGCAGGCCGGGCCGGTAGAGCTTGGCCAACCAGCCCGGATGGCCCGTCAGCGGCCGCACGGCGACGGCCTGGCCGTTGTGCTCGGAGATCGGCTCGGCGAGCGGTCCGAGATCGCCGAGGCCCACGGTCCTCGGCAACGCCCAGCCCCGCGGGTCCACCGCCGGGGCGCCGTCGCCGGCGACGGGATCGGAGTCGGTCATGTCCCGCTGCCGTTCCACACCACGACGGCGGTGCGGTCGTCGAGGCACTGCGGTGCGTCGAAGCCGACGTCAGCGGTGAACCGGGTGGCCGGGACCGGCGAGCGCCAGGCGTTCGCGAAGTACTCGTTGACGTTGCCCGCCTGGTCCGCCCACGCATCGCCGATCCCGTCCGTGACCAGGGCGAGGGCGGCACCGGCCGCCAGGGTGACGTGACCGTCCACGGCCAGGTGCGGCGTGTCCGGCAGTCGGCCGGCGACCTCGTTCGAGACCACCGCGGCCGCGCGGTCCTTGGCTTCGCCGGCGGAGAACTGCCACCGCGGGACGCGCGGGTCGAGTGTCCAGGCCGAACTGTCACCGAGCCACCCGACCCAGGCCCGCGCCACGCCGTTCGCGTCCGGCTCGGCGATCACCGCGGTGATCAGCACGGTGGCCAGGTGCGAGGTGCCGACGCCGCGTCCGGCCGCGTGCGCGGCGATCGATTCCGCGATCCGCCCGTACAGCGCCTTGACGTCGAGCCGGTCGAAGCCGACCGTCTCGATCTGCTCGCGCAGCAGGGTGACGGCCTGGCTGGAGGCCGCGGTGGCCCCGACGTCGGACCAGGCCGCGCTGGACAGGCCGTCGGCCACGGCCACGATCGCGTACCGGCTGTCCGGGCTCCGCCCGATCCGGTAGGAGTCCTGTCGCGGCTCGGCGGGCTGGCCGCAGCGGTGGCCGGGCCCGACGACGGAGGCGGCGCGGATGGTGAGGGCACCGACCGTGGCCTCGTCGGCGGCGATGCCGTTCTGCACCGTGCGCTCCGGCAGCAGCCAGGGGTAGCCCTGTGCCCGCGCGCCTTCGCCGAAGCGGGGCACGCTCAGGTCGGTCGGCCTCTCGCGCAGGAACGGCCGGGGCCTGCCGGGCTGCGCCGTCGACACCGCCGGTGCCGCGACAAAGCGGCAGACCGGCGCCGTCGCGTCGGGCCGGGGCTCCCGTTCGGGCCGGTCCCGCTGCCGGGCGGGCGCCGCGGCGGCCTCGGACCCCAGGGCGGCCGCCGCGCCGACGACACCCACCGCCGCGAGGGCGAACGCGTCCACCAGCCAGCCGTAGTGCCGGTGCGGCGTACCGACCTCGGCGAAGGCCCCGAGGACGACGGCTGCGAGCAGCCCCGCCCGCACCCAGCCGTCCGTCAGGCCGTCCCGCCGGCCGTCGCCCCCGCTCACGGCCGTTCCTCACGATCGCGGGACCTCGGCCCGGAGGAGAAGTGCTGGTCACCGTGCTGCACCGCGAACACCTCACCGGAACCGGTGGCGGAGTTGACCTGGACCACGACGTCCGGCCGTTGCGCGGTCCGCAGCGTCGCCAGCGCTATGACGTCCTGGGCGAGAGCCGGGTTCCGGTCGAGCAACTGGAACAGGGCCTCGGTCCAGAAGTCCACGGCCGCGGCGTCGACCGCTCCCCTCGTGGCGGTCGACCCCCGCTCCAGCGCGACGGACAGTTCCCTGCGGCGGCTGCCGTGGGCCTGGGCGATGACGCCGCTCATCAGTCGCTTCGCCTCGTTCCACAGATCGGTGCCCATCGCGGACACCAGAGCGGTGGCTCCGCTCGCGGCCAGCTCGGCGAGTTCCTGGTTCATCGGCGCTTCAGCCCCGTTCGTTGTAGCGGATGTGCTGGCGACCTCGGCCGACGGCGAAGACCGTGCCGTTCCCCGTGGCTTGGACGAGTTGCTCCACGGTCCGCGGCTCGGCTTCCGCAGGCCGCTCGCGGGAGCCGGATTCCGGGCCGGGACCGCCATGCGGCCCGACCGGGCTGCCCGGGTACCAGAGCCAGGCCCGTGCGGCGAACTCCTTGACCCGGACCTCGGCCGCGGTGAAGGCGCCGGCTTCGAGCCCCTCGTAGCCGTGCCCGACCGTCTCCTCGTAGTAGTGCTGCGAAAGCATCGCGGCCACCGGGGCGCCGTCCGGACCGGCCAGGGCCGTACGCCGCAGCGGGGGCGAGTCGAGCAACCGGGCGAGGGTCTCGAACGGGGTGCCGGAGACGGTGCCGTCCGGATCGAGCCGGACCTCCCCCGCGTGCGCGGCGGCCCGTACCCGCAGCCGGGTGTCCGGGCCGGCGTGCCGGTTGTGCTCGCGGATCCGCGAGCCCAGCTCCGGCAGCAGCGGGACCAGCAGTCCGGCCTTGGGCAACCCGGCCGGGGCGACGAGCCGGCAGCCGTCGCCGGTGTCCACGTACGCGAAGTCCCGCCGGTCCAGCTCCGCGACGCCGAGTGCGCCGAACAGCGCGGACCGCAGCACACCGCGGATCTCCTGCAGCCGCTGCTGACCGCGGCCCGCGGAACCCGCGATGTCGCACGCCAGCAGAGCTCGGTACTCGTACCTCGGATTCACATTCCCTCCGCGATCACGACGGGGGCCGGCAGTTCGGAGATCGATCTGCCGTCGGCACCGAATTCCCGGTGCCGACACGATGGTTAACGAGATCGTAGGGGAGGGGTCCCCGGGTAAACCGGCTACTAATACGGCTTGTCCGGCTTCGGCCGGACGAGGAGGAGGAGTGACCGATGAGCAACACACGGATGCGCGGGGCCGGGGCCTACTGGCCGCCGACCGGGCTGCTCGGCCGGGTCGGCGAGGCCGATCGCCGAGTCCTGCTGGGGCTCGGCCACGGCGTGGTCTACCCGGCCGGTCAGATCACCATCCGCGAGGCCGACACCTCGGACTTCGCGCTGCTCCTGATCGGCGGCACGGTGAAGGTCACCGCGCACGCACAGGACGGTCGGGAGGCGCTGCTGGCCGTGCGGATGGCCGGGGACCTCGTCGGGGAGCTCGCCGGGATCGACGGTCAGCCGCGCATCGGCACCGTGACCGCCTGCGGCCGGGTGCTGGCCCGCTACATCCTGCCCTCCGAACTGCTGGCGTGCACGAAGCAGCACCCCGCCATCGGGCTCGCACTCAACGCGAGCGTGGTGGCCAAGCTGCGCACGGCGACCGGCCGGATCGTCGACTTCACCGGTTGCGACGTGCTCGGGCGGCTGGCCAGGATCCTGCACCACCTTGCCGTCACCTACGGGCGCCCCGGCCGCAACGAAGCCCATCTCCCGCTGTCGCAGCCGGAGATGGCCACGCTGGTCGGCGCCGCGGAGTCGTCGATCCACAAGGCCCTGCGGGCCTTGCGGGAGTCGGGCGCGGTCGTCACGGGCTACTGCAGGATCACGATCCTCGACCTGGACCACCTCGCCCGGATCGCCGCCGCGGCCGAACCGGCCGGTTCACGGGCGATCTCACCAAACAGGTAAAAGCGCCGGGTTCCGACGACGGGTCGGCGCCAGCATGACCGAGTGCCGGGACCCGAGCGTTGGAGAGGACCGGAGAAACAGATGCCAGAGAACAACGATGCTCCGGGCGGTTCCGCGCGAATCCGGGCGGGCGACGTGTCCGGAACGATGATCGTCGGCAACCGGAACACCGTGACCAACCTGAACATCACCACCGGACACGGTTCGGCCATCACCGTGAACGCGGGGCCGCCGCCGAACCCGGTCAAGCGTCAGCCGATCTCCCACCTGCCGCGCTCCGCCGCCGATCCGCTGATCGGCCGGGAGCGGGAGCTCCAGGCACTGCAACAGGCCATCGGGGCACGCCAGTTGGTGCAGATCTGGGGCGCCTCCGGGGTCGGCAAGAGCGCGCTGCTGCGCCACCTCGCCCGCACCTTGCCGCGCGGGCCCGAGGGCGCGGCCTACATCGAGGCCGGCGGACGGACGGCCGACGACCTCGCGCAGGCGATCTTCGACATCAGCTTCGACGCGCCGAACTACAAGCCGTCGCTGGAGGTACTGAAGGAGCACCTGAAGACCCTGCGGCTGCGGATCTACCTGGACGACGCGGGACTCGACGAGAAGGACCTGCACCGGCTCTTCGACCTGGCCGAGCACTCCACGTTCGTCTTCACCTCGCAGCGCCGGTCGTCGGTCGCCGGCGTACACACGATCCGACTCGACGGACTGACGGCCCCGGCAGGGGTGGTCCTGGTGCAGACGGTCCTGGCCCGCGCGCTGCAGCCCGACGAAGCACGGACCGTGACGGCGCTGTGCGACGCCCTGCACGGCAATCCGCTCCGACTGCGGCGCATCGCCCTGTCGGCCGCGACCGGCAAGGGCCTGCCGGGCATCGCCGATCTCCCCGCGCTGCTTCCCGCGCTGCTCAACAGGCTCCGGCCGGAGGAGCGCGACCTGCTGCACCTGCTCGGCTCGCTGTCGGGCGCCGAGTTGGCGGCCCGGCAGCTCAACACCCTGCTCGGCCGCACGGACACCGATGCGCTCGCCGGCGGCCTGGTGCGGCACGGCCTGCTGGTCGCCTCGGAAACCGGCTACGGGTGTCCGCCGGACGTCGCCGAGTGCGTGCTCAAGAGCCGGATGACGCAGTTCCCCGCCGCGCCGCTCTGCCGGGCGCTCACCGCGTGGGTCGAGTCGCGGGAGACCACCCCGGACGAGGTCGCGGCCCACTTCCAGGCCCTGGACGTCGCGGTGCTGGGCGCGGAGCGGAGCGGACAGGCGCAGCTCGGCGTGGAGTTGGCCCGTGCCGCCTCGCCGAAACTGGCGCTCTCCCGGCAGTTCGACGCGTGGGGCAGCCTCCTCGGAGCCGGCTGGGCCGCCGCGAAGAGCGCGGGAGACCGCGCGGGCGAGGAGTTCTTCCTGGGGGAGGCGCGCACCCGCCGCAAGGCGATCGGCCGGGCGGCACTGACGACGGCCCTGGTGTTGGAGGCGGGGGTGCTCTGGCAGGAACTCGCCGCCCTGCAAGCGCACTCGGTGGCCCACCAGGCCGCCACGACGGCGATCACCGCGGTGCCGCCGATCGCGCCTCTCGCGCCGGTCGTGCCGGTCACCCCGATGACGCCGATCGCCCCAGTTGCACCGGTCACGCCGGTCACGCCGACACCGGCCATGGCCACCCCGCCGACGGTCACTCATCCGGTGGTCAGCCCCCCGACGATCACCCAACCGGTCCCCACCCCCACTGCTCCGGCGCCCGTACACCCGCCGGGTACACCGCAGGTGATCGACCTGTCCCAGTCCGCCCAACAGCCCCCGCCCGCCGGCCACGTGGCCGGCGCGCATGCTCCCTCGCACGCAGTGCCGCAGAAGATCGACCTCTCGGGTGCGCACAGCTCCGCCACCCACTCGACGCACGCCGCGAGCAGCACCCCGACCACAACCAGTACAGGTCACACGGCGCTCGCCACCACCGGTGCCGCGGGCGCCAAGGGCGGAGCAGCCCTCGTCGTCGCCTGTGTGGTCGGCGCCTCAGCCGTACTCGGCGTGGGCGCCATGGTCTACGCCCAGAACCAGTCGGACCGGACCACAACGGCCAACGCCACCAACCTGCCGGTCCCGACTCGGCCGATCCGCTCCCCCAACCCACCGGCCCCGGCCCCGCCGGTCTACACCCCCAAGCCGCCGGCCCCGCCGGTCTATACCCCCAAGCCGCCGGCCCCGGCCCCGTTGGTAACGCCGGCCCCCGTCGATCCTGTGTGCGCAACGGTGGTACGGGAATTGGGGCAGGAGTCCCAGCAGTACAACGCCGACCTGCCCACCGTGAACAGCGCCATCGACTCGTACAACAACGCCGTAGCGGCGTACAACTCGCGACGGACCTCCACCGTTCCCGACGACAGCACGATGAAATCCCGCATCGACATCATCCTCAAAGACCTGCGCGCCAGCGAGTCCACGTTGCGGGGAGCCCTGTCGCAAGCGCGGGACGGATCCGTGGTATCCGACCTCAAGGGCATTCTGACCGCTCGCCAGCAGGAGGAGAGCCAGTTCCGCTCGCTTCGGAACAAGACCAGTACCAGTTACAACACGGCCAGCCAGGCTTCGGCGTACAACTCGGCCTGGCACAGCCTGGTAATCCACTGCACAGCCTGGTAATCCGCCACAAGACCGACCAGGAAAGGCCGACCATGCCTACGGAATCCACCCCCGGCGACATCCACGCCGGAGATGTCTCCGGCACCTTCATCGTGGGCGACAGCAACCACGTGACGAACACGACCACGCATCACCCCGAGCAGCCGCAGCCCCAACCGCGCCAGCAGAACTCGGCCGAGGACCAGGCAGCCGTCTTCGCCGTGGAACACGGCACCATGCACGTCACCTACAACCACAACGCCGAAGCCGCGCCCGAGGCGGAGGACTGAGAAACGCGTCAGCCCCGATCGGCCAGCAACTCCAAGTCCTGGGCGTTCAGCGTCGCCGTCTTCAGCAGTTCCCTGATCAGGTTGACGCTGAGCGTCGAGCCGACCGGCTCGCCGACCTCGTCGCGCGTCAGTCCGCGCACGCCCCGCCGGCGCAGCCGTTCGCGCACGTCCTCGACCGTGTTGGCGACCGACTTGTGGGTCCAGAACTTGGTCACGTGGGGCGAGGCGTTGACCAGCCGGGCGGTCTCCTCCCAGGCCAACGGGAGCGGGAAGGCGTCCTGGCCCTCCAGGTAACGCCGGGCGAGCGCGGTGAGCACCAGCCGCTCCTGCGGGGAGAGCGCGTAGGCCGTGTCGGGGGTCGCGGTCTCCGCCCTGCTCGTGGAGCGGGGGTGCCGGTCATCCCCGTCCACGACGCGGACCTCCACCAGGTGGGACCGCCGCTTGGACGAGTTGATCACCAGCGGGGTGTACCCGGGCCCGATGATCCGCTTGTGGCCGGTGAGCATCAGCACGCCGTCGGGCAACTCGACCGGCAGATTGCCGGTGTTGACCAGCCACCAGTCGCCGTCCGTGCCGGCGCAGGTGAAGACGCCGTGCCGACGGCTGACGGTCGGGTCGTCGACACCGACCGGTACGTGCACGTCCTCGCGGTCGCGCCCGAACAGCAAGGTGTACCGGCGCGGCGGCACGGCGTACCCACCCTCCGGACCGAGCACGAAGATCGTCCCGGGTGGCGCCGAGGGCACCCTGTCGGAAGGACTGCCCGGCGGCAGCATCTGGGGTGGGAAGTTTCCGTACGCCATCTCACATACCTCCGCCTCGGCTCGCGCCAGTGTACGAGCGCACCGAGAGGACCAGTCCTCCTGCGGGCATGCGGTGTGCCGAGCTTGCGGAACCGCCAACTCTGTTTGCCCTGAGTGGGCTTGCTCGATAGCCTGCCCGCCGTGAGCACGATCAGCCGGCGAGCTGCTGCGATCGACAGCATGGTCGCCGAACCACTCGGTCCGGGCGATCCGCAGGAGATCGGCAGCTTCAGCATCGTCGGCCTGCTCGGCACCGGCGGCATGGGCGAGGTCTACCTCGGGGTCTCGGACAGGGGCTACGCCGCTGTCAAGCTCGTCCGGCCGCGGCTGGTCTCCAGTGAGCGCTTCGAACGAGAGGTCGGCATCCTCTACCGTGTGCCGTTCGGAGTCGGACCGCGGGTGCTGGCGAGCGACGCCACTCCGGAACGCCCATGGTTCGCCACCGAGTACGTCCCCGGGCTCACGGTGGACGACGCGGTCCGGCTGCACGGCCCGCTGCCCGCCGAGGCGCTGTGGCTGCTGCTGGCCGAGACAGCCGCTCAACTGCGGGCCGTACACGCGTCCGAGATCGCGCACCGCGACATCAAGCCCGCCAACGTCATGCTGGTGCGCGACGGCGTGAAGCTGATCGACTTCGGCATCGCGCGCGCCGCGGACCAGGCGAGGCTCACCAGGAGCGGTGGCGGCTACGGAACGCAGGGCTTCTCGGCACCGGAACAGCAGGCCGGGGACGAGGACGTGGCAGCGCCCGCGGACGTCTACTCGCTCGCGGCGCTCCTGCTCTACGCCGCCTCGGGTCGCACGCCCGGCGCCGTCCCCGACGTGGAGCCGCTGCGCGCCGTGGACGCCGACCTCGCCGCCCTCCTCGAGCCCTGTCTCGCCACCGACCCCGGAGCACGCCCCACCGCCGACGAGATCGTCCTGGCGACCCACACGCACCGGCTCGCCCCTCCCCCGTCCTGGCCGCCCGAGGTCATGTCACGCATCGACTCGCGACGTGCCTTCGCCGAAACGCCGGTCGGCAAGCTGGAGACCGTCCCGCCACCGGAATCGAGCACGGACCCGAAGCCCGATGTCGGGACCGCACCCCTCGCATCACCTCACCGCCCGCGCAAGCACCTGTTGCTGTTACCGATCGCCGCGGCGACCGCCCTCGGCGCGGTCGCGGTGTTCGTCCTCAGCCCGACCACCTCCCCGCAGAACCACAACGCGCAAGGGTCCAGCGGCGCGCCGGTCACCGTCGAACCCGCGGCCGGGACGACGCACGGGCCCTCCGCGAGCCCGAGCGCCTCGATCTCCGCCACCGCCGAACTCTCTCCCCCGCCTTCAACCGCCCCGGCCGGCACCACGCGGACACCCTCCCCGAGCCTGCGGCCCTCGTCCTTCTCCACCGCCAAACCCGCTACCCTGCCCCCGACCACCCCACCGGCCACCCCACCGAGCACTGCCCCCGCCGCACCCTCAGCGGCCGCCCCCAGCCCTACCTCGTCATCGATCAGCGGCATCAACGGCAGCGACGACCCGACACAGGTCAGGGGCTCCGAGGCGGACACCAGTTGGTTCGGCAACGACGCCGCCTGCTCGGCCTGGCTGGACGACAACGGCTCCGGCTCGCTCGCCGGCGTGCTCAACACCTCCCTGAACCAAAGCTGCGTCGCCGAACTCGCCCGCAGCGACGGCATCACCTACACCTTCCGCGCCTCCTGGGGCGCCGCGAAGACGAGCTTCGTCCCGGACATCGGCTACACGATGTGGATCTGCGTCTGGAACGCCAACAACCGATCCGGCGAGCAGTGCTCCGCTCGCTTCGGCATGAACGGCACCACCCCGGTCCGCCGGTGAAACGAGGCTGCCGCAAGGAGCACTCCCGGGCCACCACGCCCAGCCGCCCGCACACCAGCCCCCGTCGGCCATTCGGGCGAAATCCAGGCGCCGGATCCGTCCGGCGAGACCGCATCGAGGATGTCCGAGACTGGCGCGAGGCTGCCGGAACGACTGCGGCCCAGGTCGGGGTCACGCTCCCTCACGGCGGCCAAGCAGCACTCGTCTCCGAAACTCGAATGGTCGCCACCCGACTGGGTCAACTACTGAAGTTGAATTCGTGATGTCGGCCTGAAGGTGGTCAGCCGTCCATGATCAGGCCAGTGGTGGTGAGGCATCCGTCGATGAGGTGGGGACGGTACTGGATCTTCTTGAGGCTGCGTCTGACGGCTCGGGCGAGCTGGTCGAGGTCGGAGGCGGCGAGGTTGCCGATGGTGCGCTTGACCAGCGACCAGATGCCCTCTTGCGGGTTGAGGTCCGGTGCGTACGAGGGGAGTTGGAAGACGGTCAGCCAGTCCTGGTTCGCCTGGATGAACGCCTGCATCGGCGGTATCAGGTGGGCGCGCAGGTTGTCCCACACGAGGACGATCGGGCCGCCGAGCTGGATGCGCGCGCGGATGAGCAGGTCCCGGTAGTCCTGCCAGGTCAGGCCCTTCTTCTCGCCTTTTCGGCCCCGGTAGATGTGGAAGCTGTAGAACATCCGGGACCGCTGGCCCGTCTTGTAGCAGCTCAGCCCCGCCATGGAGACCCGGCCGGCTCCCCGGCCGCGCACCCGCACGACCGGCGTGCAGCCGATCCTGCCCCAGGTCCTGGCACGCGGCGGCCTCATCGACTGGTTCAGTCAAGATTTTCGTGATGCGGTGACGGAGCGTCATGCGAGTAGGACGCGCTTGCGCAGGAGCGGGAGAGTGGCTCGTCCATACATTTGC
>NZ_JBVIRL010000032.1:0-78561 GCF_055576085.1 Kitasatospora sp. NPDC033851
TACTGCAGGGGGGACCCTGTGGGAGAGTAGGACGCCGCCGAACAATCATTCAGAAGAACCCCCATCCGGATCCCGGATGGGGGTTCTTCGCGTTTCCCGGAAAATCGGCCGGACCCCGCCGGCCGGCCCCTGCCGAGTGACCCCCGCCAAGTGGCTGGTCCACCGTCAATATGCCGCTAAAACCGCCTGATCAGTGCATTGATCAGCGGAAAATCGCTGCTCACGCCGTAGTCTCGAAGGGGCGGGGAACAGGTGTCCGGGGGTGGCTCCCGGGCATGGCCGGATCAAGAATGGTGCTCATGGGACGAGGCAGGCTGCGCATCTACCTCGGGGCGGCCCCCGGGGTCGGTAAGACGTACGCCATGCTCGCCGAGGCGCACCGGCGGCACGAGCGCGGCACGGACGTCGTGGTGGCGTTCGTGGAGGACCACGGCCGCCGGCGTACCGCGGACATGGTCGCCGGGTTGGAAGTCGTGCTGCGGCAGCAGGTGGTGCACCGGAGCGCGCGGTTCTCCGAGATGGACCTGGACGCCGTCCTCGCCCGTCGCCCGCAGGTGGCGCTGGTGGACGAGCTGGCGCACACCAACGTGCCCGGCTGCCGCAACGAGAAGCGCTGGCAGGACGTCGAGGAGCTGCTGGCGGCCGGGATCGATGTGATCTCCACCGTGAACGTGCAGCACCTGGAGTCGCTCGGCGACGCCGTCGCGGGCATCACCGGAGTGCGTCAGCGCGAGACGGTCCCGGACGAGGTGGTCCGGCGGGCCGATCAGATCGAGCTCGTGGACATGTCCCCGCAGGCGCTGCGGCGGCGGCTGGCGCACGGGAACGTGTACGCGCCGGAGAAGATCGACGCGGCGCTCGCCAACTACTTCCGCCCCGGCAACCTGACCGCGCTGCGCGAGCTGGCGCTGCTGTGGACCGCCGACCGGGTGGACGAGTACCTGCAGAAGTACCGGGCCGAGCAGGGCATCGAGGGCACCTGGCAGGCCCGGGAGCGGATCGTGGTGGGCCTCACCGGCGGAGCCGAGGGGGCGACGCTGATCCGCCGGGCGGCCCGGATCGCGGCCAGGGTCTCCGGCGGTGAGCTGCTCGCCGTGCACATCTCCCGTTCGGACGGCCTGGTGGGCTCCGGCTCGCCGCAGACGCTGATCGAGCAGCGCGCGCTGGTGGAGAGCCTCGGCGGCTCCTTCCACGCCGTACTGGGTGACGACCCGGCCGCCGGGCTGCTGGACTTCGCCCGGGGCGTGAACGCCACCCAGATCGTGCTGGGCACCAGTCGGCGGCCCGCCTGGCAGTACCTGTACGGGCCGGGCGTCGGCACCACGGTGACCCGGGAGGCCGGGGACATCGACGTCCACATGGTCACCCACGAGCACGCCGGGCACGGGCGCGGCAGGATTCCGGTCCGCCGGATCACCGACCTGGGCCGGACCCGGACCATCGCCGGCTGGTTGATCGGCCTGGCCGGTCCGCCGCTGATGGCGATCGTCCTGACGGCGATCGGCGGGCTGGGGCTCTCCACCGACATGCTGCTGTTCCTGTCGCTGACGGTGTGCGCGGCGCTGGTCGGTGGGCTGCTGCCGGCGATCGGCTCGGCGCTGGTCGGCTCCTCGGTGCTGAACTACTACTTCACGCCGCCGCTGCACACCTTCACCATCAACGAGCCGCAGAACATCATGGCGGTGGCGATATTCACCATCGTCGGCATATCGGTGGCGTCCGTGGTGGACCTGGCGGCTCGCCGGACCCACCAGGCGGCCCGCAGCCAGACCGAGGCGCAGACGCTCAGCGCGCTGGCCGGCACGGTGCTGCGGGGCGCGCCGAACGGGGA
Organism: Kitasatospora sp. NPDC033851; assembly: GCF_055576085.1. Taxonomy (NCBI): domain Bacteria; kingdom Bacillati; phylum Actinomycetota; class Actinomycetes; order Kitasatosporales; family Streptomycetaceae; genus Kitasatospora; species Kitasatospora sp. NPDC033851. Next base: position 1,832 of record NZ_JBVIRL010000032.1, read on the forward strand.
CGGGGTGCTGACCGCGCTGATGGAGCAGGTCCGGGAGACCTTCGGGCAGGAGAGCGCCGCGCTGTTGGAGCGCCCGGAGCCGCTCGGCCCCTGGGTGCCGGTGGCCACCGCCGGGCCGCGGCCGCCGGAGCGGCCGGAGACGGCCGACGTGGACGTCCCGGTCGGCGAGAGCCTGGCGCTGGTGCTGCGCGGCCGGGTGCTGCCCGGGGCGGACCGGCGTCTGCTCGGGGCCTTCGCCGCGCAGGCCGCCGTGGTGCTGGAGCGCCGCCGGCTGTCCCGGGAGGCCGTCGCGGCCAGGCGGGAGGCCGAGGGCAACCGGATCCGTACGGCTCTGCTGGCCGCCGTCTCGCACGACCTGCGCACCCCGCTGGCGGGTATCAAGGCGTCGGTGAGCTCGCTGCGCTCGGCGGACGTCGACTGGGATCCGGAGGACGAGGCCGAGCTGCTGGCCGGGATCGAGGACGGCGCCGACCGGCTGGACCACCTGATCAACAACCTGCTCGACATGAGCCGGCTGCAGACCGGGACCGTCACCCCGCTGATCCAGGAGACCGACCTGGACGAGGTGGTGCCCTACGCGCTCGGCGGGGTGCCGCCGGACTCCGTCCGTCTGGACGTGCCGGAGACGCTCCCGATGATCCGGGCCGACGGTGGGCTGCTGGAGCGCTCGCTGGCCAACCTGGTGGAGAACGCCGTCAAGTACAGCCCGGACGGCGTCAAGGTGCTGGTCAAGGCCGATGCGCTGGTGCAGCCGGGGGTGCCGGGCCGGGTCGAGCTGCGGATCGTCGACCGCGGGCCGGGGGTGCCCGAGGAGGCCAAGGAGAAGATCTTCGCGCCGTTCCAGCGCTACGGCGACGCGCCGCGCGGCGCCGGCGTGGGTCTCGGGCTCGCGGTGGCGCGCGGCTTCGTCGAGGCGATGGACGGCAGCGTCACCGCCGAGGACACCCCCGGCGGCGGCCTGACCATGGTCGTCAGCCTGCCGGCCGTCGAGCGGCCGCCCGAGCCGGCGGAGTCGCCCGAGCCGCCGGAGCCGGGTGAGCCGAACGGCGGCGGGAGCGGCGCGGTCTCGGAGCTGATCACATGAGAAGGAAAGCCGAAAGCCGAAATCCCGTTCCACAGTCCTCAACTCACGACAAGCCCTGAAAGGCGGAGCCCGTAAATGACCCGGGTCCTCGTCGTGGACGACGAACCGCAGATCGTCCGCGCGCTGGTGATCAACCTCAAGGCCCGCAAGTACGAGGTGGACGCGGCCCATGACGGCGCGAGCGCCCTGGAACTGGCCGCGGCCCGCCATCCGGACGTCGTCGTCCTCGACCTCGGCCTGCCCGACATGGACGGGGTCGAGGTGATCCGCGGGCTGCGCGGCTGGACCCGGGTGCCGATCATCGTGCTGTCGGCCCGGCACGCCTCGGACGAGAAGGTCGAGGCCCTGGACGCCGGCGCCGACGACTACGTCACCAAGCCGTTCGGCATGGACGAGCTGCTCGCCCGGATGCGGGCCGCCGTGCGGCGGGCCGAGCCGGTGGCCGGGGAGGCCGACTCGCTGGTCGTCACCGAGAGCTTCACGGTCGACCTCGCCGCCAAGAAGGTCAACCGGGACGGCGCCGACGTACGCCTCACCCCGACCGAGTGGCACCTGCTGGAGGTCCTCGTCCGCAACGCGGGGCGGCTGGTCAGCCAGACCCAGCTGCTGCAGGAGGTGTGGGGCCCGGCCTACCGGACCGAGACCAACTACCTGCGGGTCTACCTCGCCCAGCTGCGCCGGAAGCTGGAGCGGGACCCCTCGCACCCGCGCCACTTCATCACCGAACCGGGAATGGGATACCGGTTCGAGAGCTGACCGCCGTTGCCCCCGGCGGCCGTACGACCTGCCGCCGGGGGCCCGGAAACCGGTACCCTTCCGACATGAGTGGTGACAACAGCAGTGGCCAGCCGCAGGGGCGGTTCCGCCGCATGCTCAGTCGGCTGACCTCCTCGGCCGAGGAACTGGACGCCGAGGACCTGCGTCAGGAGAGCGCCGCGGAGTCGGGATGCAGGCCGATCGCCGGCTGCGCGGACCGCGACCTGGTCACCGTCGCGGGCACGCTGCGCACGGTGACGCTCCGCCCGCGGGCCGGGGTGCCGGCCCTCGAGGCCGAACTCTTCGACGGCACCGAGGCCTTGGACGTGGTCTGGCTCGGCCGTCGCTCGATCGCGGGCATAGAGCCCGGCCGCAGGCTGGTCGCCAGCGGTCGGATCAGCCACGCGCGCGGGCGCCGCGTGCTGTTCAACCCCCGCTACGAGCTGCGTCCGGTCGGACACGGGAGCGAATGAGCGTGAGCAACCAGCCCGGCGGCGATGCCGCCCAGCTCGACCTGGCCCACGACGCGGCGGCCGAGGAGGCCGCCCGCAAGGCCGCCTCCAAGGAGGCCGCCGACACGGTCATGAAGGCCTTCGGCGGCGTGCGCGGCATGATCGACATGACGCTGCCCGGCCTGGTCTTCATCGTCACGTACAACCTCACCCACCAGGTCAGCACCTCGGCCTGGGCCGCGCTCGGCCTGAGCGCCCTGTTCGTGGTGGCCCGGCTGGCGAAGCGGGAGACCATCCAGCACGCCTTCAGCGGGGTGTTCGGCGTCGCACTCGGCGCCTGGATCTCGATGAAGAGCGGCAAGGCCGAGGACTTCTACCTGCCCGGCCTGCTCTGGAACGTCGCCTACAGCCTCGCCCTGGCGGTCTCCGCGCTGGTGCGCTGGCCGATGATCGGGGTGATGCTCGGCCCGATCACCGGCGAGATGTTCACCTGGCGCAAGGAGAACCCGGGTCGGCTCGCCGCCTACACCAAGGCGACCTGGGCCTGGGTGGTGATCATGGGCCTCAAGCCGGTGATCCTCTTCCCGCTGTACTTCACCCACAACGTCAACCTGCTGGGCTGGCTGAAGGTCGCCCTCGGCATCCCGCCGATGCTGCTGGCGATGTACGTCACCTGGCAGATCCTGCTGAAGGCGCCGCCGCCGATCAAGGCGCCGCTGGACGACGAGGAGGAGCCGGCGAAGTAGCCGTCTCCGCACGGCCGAGGGCCCGCACCCGTTCGGGTGCGGGCCCTCAGCCGTGTTTCGGGGTCCTACCGTCCTACTGGGCGCCGGAGGTGGCCGACAGCAGCTCCTCCAGCTCCTCCTCGCGCTCCTGGGCGGCGACGAAGAGCAGCTCGTCGCCGCCCTCCAGGGTGTCGTCCTTGCCCGGCACCAGCACCCGGCCCTCGCGGATGATGGTCACCAGCGCGGTGTCCTGCGGCCAGGCCACGTCGCCGACCCGGGTGCCGACCAGCTCGGTGTCGGAGGCCAGGGTCAGCTCGACCAGGTTGGCGTTGCCCTGGCTGAAGCGCATCAGGCGGACGAGGTCGCCGACGCTGACCGCCTCCTCGACCAGGGCGGACATCAGGCGCGGCGTGGACACGGCCACGTCCACGCCCCAGGACTCGTTGAAGAGCCACTCGTTCTTGGGGTTGTTCACCCGGGCGACCACCCGCGGCACCGCGTACTCGGTCTTGGCGAGCAGCGAGACGACCAGGTTGACCTTGTCGTCGCCGGTCGCGGCGATCACCACGTGGCAGCGCTGCAGGGCGGCCTCGTCCAGCGAGGTGATCTCGCAGGCGTCGGCCAGCAGCCACTCCGCCATCGGCACCCGCTCCACCGAGATGGAGTTGGGGTTCTTGTCGATCAGCAGGACCTCGTGGCCGTTCTCCAGCAGCTCGCCCGCGATCGAGCGGCCCACGGCACCGGCCCCGGCAATGGCGACCCGCATCAGTGACCCTCCTCCTTCGGCCCCTGCGCGAACGCGGCCTCGACGGCCGTCAGGTCGGCCCGGCGCAGCATCACGTGCACCAGGTCGCCCTCCTGCACCACCATCTGCGGCGTGGGCAGGACGCCCTCGCCGAGCCGGGTGACGAACGCCACCCGGGTGCCGGAGGCCTCTTCCAGCAGGCCGATCCGGTGGCCGACCCAGCGCGGGTCGTACGCGACCTCGGCCAGCTGCACGCCGCCGCTCGGGTCCTGCCACAGCGGCTCGGCGCCGCTCGGCAGCAGCCGGCGCAGCATCTGGTCGGCGGTCCAGCGGACCGTCGCCACGGTCGGGATGCCCAGGCGCTGGTACACCTCGGCGCGGCGGGGGTCGTAGATCCGGGCGGCGACGTTCTCGACGCCGAAGTTCTCCCGGGCCACCCGCGCGGCGATGATGTTGGAGTTGTCGCCGCTGGAGACCGCGGCGAACGCGCCGGCCTCCTCGATGCCCGCCTCGCGCAGGGTGTCCTGGTCGAAGCCGACACCGGTCACCCGGCGCCCCTTGAACCCGGCGCCCAGCCGGCGGAACGCGGTCGGGTCCTGGTCGACCACGGCCACCGAGTGGCCCTGTTTCTCCAGCGCTCTCGCGAGGGCGGACCCCACGCGGCCGCAGCCCATGATGACGATGTGCACCGGCGCTACCTCACCCGTTCCGTCGGGGTACTGACCTGCGCAAACACCGTTCATCTCCCTTTCTCGCCCGGCTGTCCGGGACGAGCGTTCTCGTGGGGCGCCGGCCTCGGCAACACCCGACAATCCGAGTGTTGCCCACCGACTCGTATCCGACACGCTAGCCGGTCCATAGAACGCAGTCGCGACGAAGGGGGGGACAAACGGCGGAGCCTTGTCCGGGAAGCCCCTACGATTCCTTAACGTGCCTATGCCGAAAGACCTTCCGAAACGCATCCTGATCGGGCGCGCGCTGCGCAGCGACAAACTGGGCGAGACCCTTCTCCCGAAGCGGATCGCGCTGCCCGTGTTCGCCTCGGACGCGCTCTCCTCGGTCGCGTACGCCCCCGAGGAGATCCTGCTCACCCTGTCCATCGCGGGCACCTCGGCGATTCACTTCTCGTGGCAGATCGGCCTCGTCGTCGCGATCGTCATGCTCGCCGTGGTGGCCTCGTACCGGCAGAACGTGCACGCCTATCCGAGCGGCGGCGGCGACTACGAGGTCGCGACCGTGAACCACGGGCCCAACTCGGGCATGGTGGTGGCGGCCGCCCTGATGGTCGACTACGTGCTCACCGTGGCCGTCTCCACCACCTCGGGCGTGGCCAACGTCGTCTCCGCCGTTCCCTCGCTCCGCGGCCACGAACTGACCCTGTCGGTGATCGTGGTCGTCCTGCTGATGGGCATGAACCTGCGCGGTGTGCGCGAATCCGGTACCGCCTTCGCCGTTCCCACCTACGCCTTCATGATCGGCGTCATCGGGATGGTCGGCTACGGGGTGTTCCGGCACTTCGCGCTCGGCCAGGACATGCCCGCCGAGAGTTCCGGCTTCCACCTCATGCCCACGCCCGGCAACGGTTCGCTGGCGGGCTTCGCGATGGTCTTCCTGCTGCTGAAGTCCTTCTCCTCCGGCTGCGCCGCGCTCACCGGCGTGGAGGCGATCTCCAACGGCGTGCCGGCCTTCCGCAAGCCCAAGAGCAAGAACGCCGCCACCACGCTGCTGATGATGGCGAGCATCGCCGTCGTGATGTTCATGGGCATCATCTGGCTGGCCCGCCTCACCGGCGTCCAGATGGCCGAGAACCCCGCCGAGCAGCTCGGCGGCGCCGCCTCCGACTACCACCAGAAGACCGCGCTGGCCCAGATCAGCGAGGCGGTCTTCAACAACTTCACGCCCGGCTTCTACTTCGTCGCCGCCGTGACCGGCCTGATCCTGGTGCTCGCCGCCAACACCGCCTTCAACGGCTTCCCGGTGCTCGGCTCGATCCTGGCCCAGGACCGCTACCTGCCGCGTCAGCTGCACACCCGCGGTGACCGGCTGGCCTTCTCCAACGGCATCATCCTGCTGGCGATCGCCGCGATCCTGTTCGTCATCGCCTTCGACGCCGACCCGAACCGGCTGATCCAGCTCTACATCGTCGGCGTCTTCGTCTCCTTCAACATGAGCCAGTCCGGCATGATCCGGCACTGGACCCGGCTGCTGCGCACCGAGGCCGACCCGGCCAAGCGCCGCCACATGCAGCGCAGCCGGGCGATCAACACCTTCGGCCTGGTGATGACCATGGCCGTGCTGATCGTCGTCCTGGTCACCAAGATCAGCCACGCCTGGATCGCGATCGCGGCGATGGTCGTGCTGTTCGTGATGATGAAGGGCATCCGGCGCCACTACGACCGGGTCTCCGCGGAGCTCATCGCCGCCGAGGAGGCGGACGACGTGGTGCTGCCCACCCGGGTGCACGCCATCGTGCTGGTCTCCAAGCTGCACAAGCCGGCGCTGCGCGCCCTCGCGTACGCCAAGCTGGCCCGCGCCCACACCCTGGAGGCCCTCACGGTCAACGTGGACCCGGCCGACACGGCGGCGCTGCGGCAGGAGTGGGACGAGCGCGGCATCGAGGTGCCGCTCAAGGTGCTGGACTCGCCGTTCCGCGAGATCACCGGGCCGATCCTGGACTACGTGAAGAACCTGCGGCGCAGCAGCCCGCGCGACGTGGTCTCGGTCTATATCCCCGAGTACGTGGTCGGCCACTGGTACGAGCACCTGCTGCACAACCAGAGCGCGCTGCGGCTCAAGGGCCGACTGCTGTTCAAGCCCGGTGTGATGGTCACCTCGGTGCCTTGGCAGCTGGAGTCCTCCGAGCGGCGCAAGCCGCAGAAGGCCTGGTCGGCGCCGGGTGCCGTCCGGCGTGGCGAGCCTCGGGCGCCGAAGGCCGTAAAGTCGAAGGATTCCGTCTCCACCGGTGCGAGCGCCGGCGACACCTCCGACCGCAGCAAGGACTCCTCCCAGTGACGCGCAACACTCCGCCCCGCTCCTCGGGCTCCTCCGGCAAGGGCTCCCACCGGGGCGGCTCCAAGCCCGGGCAGGTCGCCCGGCCGCGCTGGGGCCGGCCGTCCCGTCCGGAGGCCACCGACCGCGACGGCCTGACCGCGCGCACCGCGCCGGTCGTTCCGGGGGAACCGACCCCGTCGGAGGACCGGACGCCGGTCCGGGACGCGGGCGGCAAGAACGCGGGCAAGGGCACGGCCGGCAAGGGCGCCGGGAAGGGCGCTGCGAAGGGCGCGGGCGGCAAGGGTGCCGAGAAGGGCCCCGCCGGTACCGGCGGGGCCGCTCGGAAGGCGCCGCGCAAGCAGGCGGTGCGGCCGCCGAAGGCCCTGCGCACCGCCGCGCGGGTGCCGCGATCCGAGACGCCGTCCGGCGAGCCGCTGGCCGGACAGCGGTACGAGGTCGAGATCGGCCCGGTCGCGCACGGCGGCGGGCACTGCGTGGCCCGGCACGAGGGGCGGGTGCTGTTCGTGCGGCACGCGCTGCCCGGTGAGAAGGTCGTCGCGCTGGTGACCGAGGGCACCACCACTTCGCGGTTCCTGCGGGCCGACGCGGTGGAGGTCCTGGAACCCGCCAAGGAGCGGATCGAGGCGCCGTGCCCGTTCGCCGGACCCGGCAAGTGCGGCGGCTGCGACTGGCAGCACGTCACCCCGGGCGGGCAGCGCAAGCTCAAGGCGGCGGTGCTGACCGAGCAGCTGGCCAAGCTGGCCGGGCTCACCCCGGCCGAGGCGGGCTGGGACGGCAGCGTCGAGCCGGTCGGCGGCAAGCTCCAGGCCGGGGAGGTGCCGGCCTGGCGTACCCGGGTCCAGTACGCGGTGGACCCGGAGACCGGGAAGGTCGGCCTGCGCAAGCACCGCTCGCACGACCTGCAGCCGGTGGACCGCTGCCTGATCGCCGCCGAGGGCGTCACCGAGCTGGGCATCGAGGCCCGGGACTGGCCGGGCGTGGCCTCGGTCGAGGTGTTCGCCGCGTCCGGCTCCTCGGACCGCCAGGTGGTGCTGACCCCGCGGCCCGGCGCCCAGCTGCCGCTGGTCGAGCTGGACAAGCCGGTGTCGATCGCCCGGGTGGACGAGCAGGGCGACGTGCACCGGGTGCACGGGCGCAGCTTCGTGCGCGAGCGGGCGGCCGGGCGGACCTGGCGGATCAGCAACGGCGGTTTCTGGCAGATCCACCCGGAGGCGCCGGACACCCTGGTCGACGCCGTGCTGGACGGCCTGGACCCGCAGTGGGGCGAGAACGCGCTCGACCTGTACTGCGGCGTCGGCCTGTTCGCGGGCGCGCTGGCCGACCGGGTCGGCGAGGAGGGCGCGGTGCTCGGCATCGAGTCCGCCAAGCAGGCCGTGGTCGACGCCCGGCACAACCTGGCCGCGCTGGACAACGTGCGGATCGAGTGCGACCGGGTCGAGACGCTGCTGCCGCGCACCGGCATCACCGCCACCGACCTGATCGTCCTGGACCCGCCGCGTTCGGGCGCCGGGCGCGAGACCGTGGCGCACCTGGTCGGCCTGGAGGCGCGCCGGATCGCGTACGTGGCCTGCGACCCGGCGGCGCTCGCCCGGGACCTGAAGTTCTTCAGCGAGGGCGGCTACCGGCCGGTGTCGCTGCGGGCCTTCGACCTGTTCCCGATGACGCACCACTTCGAGTGCGTGGCGATCCTGGAGCCGACCGGGAAGTGACCCGTTCGGCCTAATCGGCCGATTCGGCCTCATCGGTAGGTTCGGTCGGTCTGACGCTGGTCGGAGGCTGGTCGGACTCAGGAGGCGGTACCCGCTCGGCGGGTGCCGCCTCCTCGTCGTTGCACGGCGGGGCAGGGCAAGGCAGGGCGGGCCGGATCGGGCCGGTCAGGGCTCGTTGTGTTCCTCCTCGTCGGCGCTGTGCGGAAGGTCGATGCCGTGCTGGGAGGCGAGCCGGAGGAGCGAGGCGACCCGGCCCTCGTACGCCTGGACGCCGTCGGCGTCCCCTTCGGCCCGCGCCGCCATGAGGTCCCGGCGGGCCTGGGCGAGCTGCTCGCGCAGCTCCTGGTCGAACATGGCTGTCATTGCCGGCCTCCACACCGGTCGGTGCCGCTCAGTGGATCGCTCAGGGGAGTTCAGAGTCCCGGATGGTGAAGGACTCTTCAAGTCTCGCTCCTCCTGCCGGGGGTGGGGTGGCGGTGGGCGGGTATGGGAGATGGGCGGCCCGGAGCGGTGGCGGGTGACGGCTTCGGCTGCGGATGGCGGGTTCGACCACGGCTTCGGTGACGGGGAGGTTGCGTGGGGGCGTGCGGCAGGTGTGCGGGCGGTGGGCGTGCGCCCTTGTTGTGCTAGCACTTCGGCGCTAGCTTGAAGGGCATGGCCAAGAAGCAGCTGAACGTCCGTGTGGACGCCACGACCGCGGAGATGGCCCGGGAACGGGCGGAGCAGCAGGGGATCAGCATGAACCAGTACATCGAGCGCCTGGTCCAGCAGGACATGGGCGAGTCCGGCCGGGCCTTCGTCGACGCGGCCGCGCAGTTCATGAAGGAGTACGAGTCGGCCTTCCTCGCCGAGTTCGGGGAGCCGGGCGATATCCAGGACGTGCGCCGTTGAAACTGGAGGTCGACCTCTCGTGGCTGCTCATGACCGCCGAGCAGTACACGCCCGGTGACCCGCAGGTCACCGACTACGGCTCGCTGCTCGCGGCCGTCACCCGGCACCAGGCCGAGATATTCGACATCGCGGTCTACCCCGAGCCGCAGGACCGCGCCGCGGCGCTGATGCACCAGCTGATCCGGGTGCCGGCCCTGGAGAAGACCAACGAGCTCTTCGCGACCGCCGTCGCGTACGCCTACCTCGTCGCCAGCGGCTGCACCGTCGCCACCACCGCCCGCGAGGTGCGCAGCCTCTCCCGGGCCATCCGCGAGGGACGGCTCGGGGTGTCCGGCGTCGCCGAGCGGCTGGCGGCGTGGGTGGTGGACGAGGCCGAGGGGGAGGGTGTCACCGGGGCGGACGAGGAGGACGAGGACGACGACTGACCTTCGTGGCCGTCGTCCCCATCGGCCCCATCGGCCGCATCGTGGCTGCTGTCCCCGCCGTCGCCGTCGTGTCTCGCTGGGGTGTGTCCGCTGCGCCACCGGCCCGGCTAGGCCTGGGGCGAGGCGGGCTCCGCGATCAGGGCCGTCGCGAACAGGCGGAAGCCGGCCCGGCGGTAGATCCGGGCGACGTCCTCGTCGGAGGCGGACAGGAACACCGTCCGTACGCCGTTGGCCCGGGCGTGAGCGACCAGGGCCGCCGTGACCGCGAGGCCCAGGCCGCGCCGACGGGCGGAGGGCAGGGTGCCCACGCCGACCAGCTCGCCGACCGGGCCCACCGGGTTGTACTGGCCGGCGGACAGGACGTCGCTGCCGTCCAGCGCGGCGGCTAGGGCGGTGACGCCGTCGGTGATCCGCTGCACGGTCCGCGCCACCCCGCCATCGGCCGTCAACCTCGCCGCGCTCTCGGCCAGTTCGGCCGCGCCGGCCGCGCCGATGGCGGTGCCCGGGGCGCCGAACGCCACGTGCGGAACGGCCACCGCCTCGGCCAGCTCGGGCGCGTCCGCGGCCAGTACCCGCACCTCGACCCCCTCCGCCGGTACCGGCGCCGGGGCCGGCTCGTCCTGCGGGCCCAGCACCAGCAGCGGGTGCTCGTGCACCGTCAGGCCCGCCGCTTCGGCCGCCGCGCGCAGCTCGGGGTTCTGCTCGGCCACCCACTCGAAGGCCTCCGGAACGCCCAGCTCGCGCTGCCGCTCCAGCACCCGGCGGACGTCCTCGGCGGTGGCGGCCGGGCCGTCGTGACCGAGCGTCGGGCGGGCGTAGTAGTGCCAGCCGGTCTCGCCCCTGCGGACGAAGAGGGTCAGCGGGCCGAAGTCCTCAGTACGGGCGGCGCTGCGCGGTACGGCGTCGTAGTAGTGCTCGATCTCGTCGAGCAGCGGGCGGTCGGGAGCATGATCGTCAGAAGTCACGGCGTGCATCCAAGCAGGCGCGCGGGTGGGCTGCCACCGATTTGCGGGCGCCGATCCGGCCGGTCGGGGGTCGGACGGGAGCGCTTCGGGCGGCGATTGTTGCCGAACGCTTACCGGTCCGCAGCGATCTTGTGCGCACACAGCGTGCATGCTGATGCTTTTACAGCTCTGCCGAGGGGGACGGCGGACGTCTGAACTCGGCGAGGCAAGGGGGAAGACAGGCCCATGAGGCTCTGCTTTCTGGTGGAGGAACACTACCGGCACGACGGCATGCCGCTCGATGTGGCACGCCAACTCACCGCGTGGGGGCACCGGGTCGACGTGCTGCGCCCCGGGGACTCGCTGCTGGCGATCTCCGAGGCGGTCCGGGCCGGCAGCCACGACGCCTGGGTGCTCAAGACCGTCTCCGGCGGGCCCGGGCTGACCCTGCTGGAGGCGGCCGCCGCCGTCGGCCTCACCACGGTGAACGACGTGCGCTCGATCCGCGGCGTCCGGGACAAGGCGCTCGCCGCGGTGATCGGCCGTACCCGAGGGCTGCCCGTCCCGGTGACGTACGCGGCCGCGCGGTGGGAGCGGCTCGCGGAGATCCCGGCGGCCGAGTACCCGCTGGTGGTCAAGCCCGCCGACGGCAGCTCCGGGCGCGCCGTCCGGCTGGTGCGCAACCCCGACCACCTCTTCGAGGTCGGGCCCGAGCTGGCCGGGGAGGGGCTGCTGATCGCGCAGCCGTACGTGCCGAACTCCGGCACCGACCTCAAGGTGTACTGCGTCGACGGCGACCTCTTCGCGACGGAACGTTCCTCCCCGCTGCACCCCGGGCAGGGCGTGCGGGAGCGGCAGGTGCCGCTGCCGGCGAGCGTCGCGCGGATCGTGGCGCAGGTCGGCGAGGTGTTCGGGCTGGACCTGTTCGGGGTCGACGTGCTGCTCGGGCCGGACGGGCCGGTGGTGGTCGACATCAACGACTTCCCGAGCTTCCGGCAGGTGCCGGACGCCGTGGCGAGGGTCGCCCGGGCGGTGCTGCGGCTCGCGCGCAGCGGGACGGCCGTCTCGGTGCCCGGCGAGCCCGCCGCCGCACTGGTGTCGGCGGGCGGGGTGCCGTACGGGCAACTGGGCTTCGGCGAGGGGGAGCTGCTGTGAGGGTCGGGCTGATCGCCGGGGACCCGGGGCACCCGGTGCTGGCGGCGACCGCCGCGCTGCTGGTGGAGCGCGGCCATGAGGTGGTGGCCGTTCCGCCCGTGGGGCCGGTCGGGGAGGCCCCGGGACTCGCGGACCTTGCGGGACTTGCGGGACTCGCGGACCTTGAGGGACTTGCGGATGTCTACCTGCTCAAGGCTCGTACGCCCCAAGCGCTGGCGCTGGCCGGTGAGTTGGAGCGACGGGGCGCGCCGGTGGTCAACTCGGCGGCGGCGACGGAACTCTGCCAGGACCGGGTGCGGATGGCCGACCTCGCGCGTGCCGCCGGACTGCCGTTCACGGCGACGGTCGACGCCGGACGACTGGGCGAACTCGCCGTCCCCGCCTACCCGTTCGTGGTCAAGAGCCGGCACAGCAGGCGGCGCGACCTGGTCGCGCGCGTCGACGGCCCGGACCGGCTGCGCGAACTCGCCGAGCGCTGGGCCGAGGAGCCCGTCGTCACCCAGCCGTTCGTCCCCGGGACCGGCTGGGACCAGAAGCTGTGGGTGATCGACGGGCAGGTGTTCGCCGCCCGGCGGCGGTCCGAGCTCGCCTCCGAGTCGGGGGAGTCGGGGCCGGCGGCGGACTGGGAGCCGCCCGCCGAGCGGGCAGCGCTCGCGCTGCGCGTGGGCGAGGTGTTCGGGCTCGACGTGTACGGGGTCGACCTGCTCGACGGGCCGGCCGAGCCCGTCATCGTCGATGTCAACGCCTTCCCCGGGGTCCGGGGTCGGCCCGGCGCGCCCGAGGCGCTCGCCGGGCTCGCGCTGCGGGTCGCGGCGGAGCAGGGGCGACCGCTGGTGGGGCGGGGGTGAACGCCGGCGGAGCCGGGCCGGCTGCTGGTGGGGCCGGGGTACCAGGCCGGACGCCGGGCCGGTTCGCACGGTCAGGCAGGAGGGGTCGTTAGGCTGGCTGGCGCCCCGACCGGCCGGGGCGCACGGCGAGAGAAGACGGAACGTTGCTGCAGGACATCGAGCGCTACCTGGCCTGCCCCCTCTGCGCGCAGGCCCTCACCCGGCACGACCGCAGCCTGCGCTGCACCGCCGGGCACAGCTTCGACCTCGCCAAGCAGGGCTACGTCAGCCTCCTCGCCGGCGACGCCCACACCGGCACCGGGGACACCGCCGAGATGGTCGCCGCCCGCGCCGACTTCCTCGCCGCCGGGCACTACCGGCCCATCGCGGACGCCCTCGCCGAGGCCGCCACTGAGGCCGCCCTCGACGAGGCCGCCGCCGCCGCGCCCGCCGGTGAGCCCGACGGGCTGGTCGCCGACCTCGGTGCCGGCACCGGCCACTACCTGGCCCACGTCCTCGACGCCCTGCCCGACCGGGTCGGCGCCGCCCTCGACATTTCCAAGTACGCGCTGCGCCGCGCCGCCAAGGCGCACCCGCGGATCGGCGCCGTCGTCTGCGACGCCTGGCGCCCGCTGCCGCTGCTCGACGGCTCCGCCGAGCTGATGCTCAACGTCTTCGCCCCGCGCAACGGGCCGGAGATCCGGCGGGTGCTGCGCCCCGGCGGCACCCTGCTGCTGGTCTCGCCCACCGCCCGACACCTGCGGGAACTCGTCGACGCCCTGGGGCTGCTGTCGGTGGACGAGGAGAAGCAGCGGCGGATCGACGAGAAGCTCGGCCCCTACCTGACGCCGGTGGGGCGGCGGGAGGTCGAGTTCACGCTGCGGCTCGGCCCGCAGGACGTGCGTACCGTCGTCGGCATGGGGCCCAGTGCCTGGCACACCGATCCGGAGCGGCTCGGTGCCGCGCTCGCGGCGCTGCCGGACCCGGTCGAGGTGACCGCCTCGGTGACGGTGGCCGCCTACCGGCGCTGAGCGCTTCGGGGCAGCTCGGGCCGCTTCGGGGCGCGAGCGGGGTGGGCGGTCAGCGGGTCGGGGTGGGGCGCCACGTTGGGATGAATCTGCCGTGCAGGCACGTTTCTGCCGGTCGGCCTGAGGCTAACGTCCGACGGGTGAACCGCGACGCCACCAGGCCTGCCGGGCCGGCCCCCCTCCGACCGGACGCCCCAGGGCCCGACCGGCCGCCCGTGCCACGCCCCACCGTCGAGGAGCTCCGGCTCACCTCGTTCAAGTCCTACCGGCGTGCGGTCCTGCCCCTCGCGCCCCTCACCGTGCTGCACGGGCCCGCCGGGGTCGGCAAGTCCAACGCCCTCGACGCGCTGGCGGTGCTGTCCCGGCTCGCGCTCGGCGAGGAGATCGCCGACTCGCTGGACGGGCTGCCCGACCGCACCGGCCCACTTGCCCTGCCCGTCCGGGGCGGACTGGACGGTTGCGTCCCGCACGGGCGGGACGCGATCATCCTCGGCTGCACCGTCCGCTCCCCGCACGGCCGGATCCGGCTCGACGTCGTGATCCGCACCGACGGCCCGGTCCGGATCGCTCGGGAGTCGCTCACCCTCGACGGCCGGACCCTCGTGGACACCGGCGAGCAGGACGTCCGCAACCGGCGGGTCAACGTCTGCTGGCACAACGACACCCGGCAGGGCGACATCCGGGCGCCCTTCCCCAGCGGCACCATGATCACCGCGCAGCTGCCGCTGCGGGTCGCGGGCTCCTCGGCCGGCGAGTGCCTGGTCCTGGCCGCCACCGAGGACCTGCTCACCGCGCTGCGCGAGGTCTTCCCGCTGCACCCCGTCCCCGCCCTGATGCGCGGCTGGGCCCGGGCCGACCCGCAGGCCCGGCTGCGCGGCAACGCCGCCAACATCTCCGCCGTCATCGCCCGGCTGGGCAACGAGTGCCCGCGCCGGTACGGGCAGCTGCTGCGCGTCGTGCAGTCTGCCGCGCCGCACCCACTGCTCGGGCTCACCGTGGCCGAGCGCGAGAGCGACGCGGGCGTACGGCGCGTCCTGGCCGTCTTCGACGAAGGCGTCCTCGGGCGCACCGGCGCCGACCAGGCCTCCGACGGCATGCTGCGCCACCTCGCCTTCGCCGCGGTGCTGCTGACCGGGGCCGGGGTGCTCGACCTCGACGTGGCCGCCGAGGTGCCGTGGGCGCACCGGCAGCTCATCGTGCTGGCCGAGGACCTGGGGGCCGGGCTCTCCACCGAGCAGGCCGCCTCGCTGCTGCGACTGGCCCGGGAGATGGCGGAGCGCAGCCAGCTCCGGGTGGTGGCCGCGCTGCAGGAGCCGGCGGCGGCACGGGAGGCACTGGGCGGTGCGGGCGAGGTGCGGTCGGGGGACGTTCGGGCGGCGGACGTTCGGGCGGGCGAGGTGCGGTCGGGTGCGGTGGTGGTCGTCGAGTGCCGGAGGGACCCGGACTCGGGGTTCACGGTGCTGCGGCCGGAGACGGGCCGGGTACCGGTCCAGGGCGGACGCGGGGAGGGGACGGACGGGGCCGCGGAGGGGGAGCGGTCGGCGGTGGAGGGGCCCGGGCCGGCGGCGGGCGGCGATGGGGTAGACCTGGAGGGGTGAGCGAACGAGTGACGGGACCGGGGGAGCCGACCCTGGAGGCCCTGCGGCAGCGGCTGGTGGACTTCGCGGCGGCCCGGCGGTGGGAGCCCTTCCACACGCCGAAGAACCTGGCGGCGGCGCTGAGCGTCGAGGCGGGGGAGCTGCTGGAGATCTTCCAGTGGCTGACGCCCGAGCAGGCGGCCGCGGTGATGTCCGAGCCGGAGCGTGCGCACCGGGTGCGGGACGAGGTCGCGGACGTGCTGGCGTACCTGCTGCAGTTCTGTACGGCGGTCGGGGTGGACCCCCTGGAGGCCCTCGCGGCCAAGATCGAGCGGAACGAGCACCGCTTCCCGGTGCCGGACGGATCGGCTGACGTCAACTCGGACGTGGGCGACCAACCCTTGTGAGGGACAGAAGTTATCCACAACCCCGGACTTGTCCACAGCTTCTGACAAGACGGATGCGGGCCCTCGCCCTCCCTCGCACGCTTACGCCGTGACCACCCGGCCGCCCCCTCGGCGGCCCGGGTCGACGGCGACAGCGAGCGAGAGGAGCGGTGGCCATGGAGGCACTGCGACTGATCAAGACGGCCCGGTACGCCCTGACCGAGGCCAGGCACGTACCGGATGTGCTGGCCGAGGCGCGGCAGGCGGCGCTGCTCACCGAGGCGGTGGGCGCGCGGCTGGCGGAGTCGGAGGACGAGGAGCTCACCGGGCTGGGCCAGCGGCTCTCCGAGGCCGGGGCGCATGCGGCGCTCTGCCTGGACCGCTCCGTCGTCCGGGCCGCCCTGGTGAGCGGCGGCCGGGCCGCGCGGCTCACCGAACTCGGGGAGCCGGCAGCGGCTCTGGGGGCGTTGGACGGGCTGCTGCAGGAGGTCGGGGAGACGCTCGTGGTGCTGGCCTGCGGGGCCGACACCGAGAGCCTCTACTGGACGTGCATCGACGGTGTTGACGCGGTGTCGGAGTGCAAGGACCTGGCCGGGCGGCTGTGGGAGGCGGCGCTCCGGGTCGAGGGGACGGAGTGTGTGGCGCTCGGCGGGGCGGAACCCGAACGGGCCGACTGTGGTTCGCCGTTACTCGTCGTCCGGCTCGGACCGCCGGACGGCGAAGGGTCACCGGACGGCGAAGGGGCACTGGGCGGCGAAGGGGAGCCGGGCAGCGAAGGAGCACTGGACGGCGGCCCTCCGCCGGGCGACACCGGTCCGCCGGACGACATCGGCCCGCCGGGTGAGGGCGGGCCGACGGAACGGCAGCGCGCGGCCGGCTACCGGGTGCCCGGCGCGGCCGTGGCCTCGGAGGTGTCCGTGCCGGTCGGGTAGGGGGTGGGGTCGATGGTCGGGAAGGCGATGGGGTCGGCGTTCCGGGCGCCGGAGGACTGCAGCGCGGCGAGATCCGCGGTGACCGAGGCGAGCAGTTCCTGCATCCGGTCCAGCAGGCTCTTGGGGGTGGCGGGCCCGGCCCAGGCGCCGTCGGCCGAGCCCGTCGGGCTGCTCGGGAGCTGCGGCGTGGCAGATGGTTCGGACATGGCGGGACCTCTTCGGATCGGTGGTGCGGTGTGCCGCAACGGCCAACGACCCGCGCCGGTGGCGGGTCACCGGGCACCACCCGATGCGGTCCGACTCCGGTACGCCGTAAGCCTCCCGGGTGAGCCGGGGTTGCCGCCCCGCCACGGCCTGGGCTAGGCGGCGGCCTGGCGCAGCGCGATGCGGACCGGCACGGCACGGCGGTGAGGAGAAACAGAGGTGGGGGAAGGCGGAGAAGGGGGAGTACCCACCCCTTGCCACTCTCAACGTATAGCGCATGGGGGGTCTTGCGGCAAGGCCCCCGTGGTGCCGCACAATCGCAGGCCTCAGATCGGAGCTGATGCCATGACCCCCCTGACCACCAGCGCGTTCGACCTTCCCGACCGCCTCGTCGCCAAGGCCGACCCGGCGCTGATCGGCGGCGACGAGCGGCACTTCGCCGCCGTCGCGGAGAGCCTCGAGCAGGCGATCGCCGAGCTGTCCGACCGCCTCGACGCCCTGCGCCGGGCGCCGGGCGGTCTGGGCCGGGAGGCGATGGACCGGGACATCGAGGTCCACAGGCTGACCGGTCGGCTGCGCGCCCTGCGCCGCTTCGGCCTGGACCTGTGCCTCGGGCACGTCGTCGGCGCGGACGACCCCGAGCCGGTGTACATCGGGCGGCTCGGCCTCACCGACAGCGAGGGGCGCCGACTGCTGGTCGACTGGCGCTCGCCCGCGGCCGAACCGTTCTTCGCGGCGACCCACGCCGACCCGATGGGGCTGGTGAGCCGACGCAGGTACCGCTGGACCGGCGGCCGGATCGGCGACTACTGGGACGAGGTGTTCACCGCCGAGGCCCTGGAGGGGCACGCCGCGCTGGACGACCAGTCCGCGTTCATCGCGGGCCTGGGCGGCAACCGCTCGGCCCGGATGCGGGACGTGCTGGCCACCATCCAGTCCGACCAGGACGCCATCATCCGGGCCGGCTCCCGGGGCGCCCTCGTGGTCGACGGCGGCCCGGGCACCGGCAAGACCGTCGTCGCGCTGCACCGCTCCGCCTACCTGCTCTACTCCGACCCGCGGCTCGGCCACCGGCGCGGCGGCGTGCTGTTCGTCGGCCCGCACCAGCCGTACCTGGACTACGTCGCCGATGTCCTGCCGAGCCTCGGCGAGGACGGTGTGCGGACCTGCACCGTGCGGGACCTCGTCGCCGAGGGGGCGAAGGCGGGGGTCGAGGCCGATCCGGAGGTGGCCCGGCTGAAGTCCTCGGTCGACCTGGTGAAGGCGATCGAGAAGGCCGTCCGGTTCTACGAGGAGCCGCCCACCGAGGGGATGGCGGTCACGACCTACTGGTCCGACGTCTGGCTGAGCGCCGAGGATTGGTCCGACGCCTTCGACGCGCCGGACCCGGGCACCCCGCACAACGAGGCGCGCGAGCAGATCTGGGAGGAGCTCGCCACGATCCTCATGGAGAAGCTGGACGCGGACGAGGAGGAGGTGTCGCCCGAGCTGTTCCGCCGGTCGCTGCGGCAGGACCGGGAGCTGGTGGAGACCCTCAACCGCGCGTGGCCGCTGCTCGAAGCGGCCGACCTGGTCGGCGACCTCTGGTCGGTGCCCGCCTACCTGCGGATGTGTGCGCCGTGGCTCGACCCCGAGGAGGTCCGCAAGCTGCAGCGCAAGGACGCGCCCCAGGCCTGGACACTGTCCGACCTCCCGCTCCTGGACGCCGCCCGGCAGCGGCTCGGCGACCCGGAGGCGGCCGGGCGGCAGCGCCGGCGCGAGGCCGCGGCTGCCGCCGAGCGCGCCCGCATGGCCGACGTCATCGGGGACCTGCTCCAGGCCGACGACGACGGCGAGGGAGCGGTGACGATGCTGCGCGGACGCGATCTCCAGGACACCCTCGTCGACGAGACCGCCCTGCCCGTCGCCGATCCCGAGCCGCTGGCGGGCCCGTTCGCGCACATCGTCGTGGACGAGGCCCAGGAACTGACCGACGCGCAGTGGCAGATGCTGCTCCTGCGCTGCCCGTCCCGGAGCTTCACCATCGTCGGGGACCGCGCGCAGGCCCGGCACGGCTTCGCGGAGTCCTGGCCGGAGCGGCTGGAGCGGATCGGACTCGACCGGACCACGGTCGCCTCGCTGAGCATCAACTACCGGACGCCGGAGGAGGTCATGGCCGAGGCCGAGCCCGCCATCCGGGCCGCGCTGCCGGACGCCAACGTGCCGACCTCCGTCCGCAGCAGCGGCATCCCCGTCGTGTACGGGTCCGTGTCGGAGCTGGACGACGTCCTGGACGGCTGGCTCGCGGAACACGCGGAGGGTGTCGCCTGTGTGATCGGCGCACCGGACGTCCGGGACCGGCCCCGGGACCGGCCCCGGGTCCGGTCGCTGACCCCGGAGCTGTCGAAGGGGCTCGAGTTCGACCTGGTCGTCCTGGTCGATCCGGAGGCGTTCGGAGGAGGCATCGAGGGAGCCGTCGACCGCTATGTCGCGATGACCCGGGCGACCCAGCGGCTCGTGATCCTCAGGAGTACGTGAGACCGGGGAGTCGAGAACCGGAGAGCCAAGAACGGACAGAAGGGACAGGAGATACGCGAGGGAGCGGAGGGAGAAACGGGCCGGAACGCCCGTCGCCCGGTCGAGTGACGCGGGTGTCGGCCGACGGTGTCCGGACGCCAGACTGGGGCGATGGACGAGGAGGAATCGCTGGCGTCGTGGGCGGCCAGGCGGGAGCAACGGCTGCGGCCGGTCGGTCAGTTGCGGGCCGTACGGCTCGCGGGCAGGCAGCGGGGCGCCCATGTGGCGCCGGGCGAACCGAGGCTGATCGTGCGCTGGGACGGCTACCAGTGGTTGCCGGAGACGGTGGCCGAGGACTACGCCGCCGCCCAGCGGATCCTGCACGGGATCGAGGGTGACGGCCTGCTGCGCCCCGCCTTCCCGGTGCAGCGGCCGAAGAAGGCGCCGGGGCGCCACCGCAAGCCCCGAGAGGTGTGAGCCGCCGGGCGCCCGGAAATGCGAACGGGGTCCGGCGCCGCCCGGCGCCGAACCCCAACCGCCTCTGCCCGTAGGTCAGTTGTGGGCGTGCAGGTCCGCGTTCAGGCCGCCCCAGGAGCCGGAGCGGGCGATGACCTCGACCGCGCCGGTCTGCGAGTTGCGGCGGAACAGCAGGTTGTCCTGGCCGGACAGCTCGACGGCCTTGGCCACCGTGCCGTCCGGGGTGGTGACCCGGGTGCCGGCGGTGACGTAGAGGCCGGCCTCGACCACGCAGTCGCTGCCGAGCGAGATGCCGATGCCCGCGTTGGCGCCGAGCAGGCAGCGCTCGCCGACCGAGACGACCTGCTTGCCGCCGCCGGACAGGGTGCCCATGATCGAGGCGCCGCCGCCGATGTCGCTGTGGTCGCCGACGACGACGCCCGCGCTGATCCGGCCCTCGACCATGGAGGTGCCCAGCGTGCCGGCGTTGAAGTTGACGAAGCCCTCGTGCATCACGGTGGTGCCGACGGCCAGGTGCGCGCCGAGCCGGACCCGGTCGGCGTGGGCGATGCGCACACCGGTCGGGGCGACGTAGTCGGTCATCCGCGGGAACTTGTCGATCCCGTACACGGCCAGCTGGCCGCCCTGGGCGCGCACCGCGAGGCGGGCCTGCTCGACCTTGTCCACCGGGACGGGGCCGATGCTGGTCCACGCGACGTTGGCCAGCAGGCCGAAGATGCCGTCCAGGTTCTGGCCGTGCGGCTTGACCAGGCGGTGGCTGAGCAGGTGCAGGCGCAGGTACACGTCGTGCGTGTCGAGCGGCTTCTCGTCCAGCGAGGCGATGGTGGTGCGCACGGCGACCACCTCGACGCCACGGCGCGCGTCGGCGCGCAGCGCCTCGGCCGCGCCGGCGCCGAGCTCGGCCTCGGCCTGCTCGGCGGTCAGCCGGACGGTGCCGGCCGGGCCGGGCTCGGCGGCCAGCACGGGGGCGGGGTACCAGGTGTCGAGGACGGTGCCGTCGGCGGCGATGGTGGCCAGACCGGCGGCCACGGCGCCGTTCGCCGGGGAGGTCGATGCGAGGGAGGTGGATTCAGCAGTCACATCGTGCACGTTAACCAATGCTGGGCCCCGGTGCCGAACACGCCCACCGTGCGGACCTGCCCACCGTGCGGCCGCGCCCGACGGATGTCCCGGCCACCGGGGGGCGGGACGGGAAAACCCGGTGCTCAGGGCCTGTCCGCTGGGCAATACTTCGGCGGGTGTTCATGTCGATCTCCACCACCGGCAGCGCCGAGAACCCGGCCACGGATCTCGGGTTCCTGCTGCACAAGCACCCCGGCAAGGTCCAGCGGTTCACGACGTCGCACGGCGAGGCCCACGTCTTCTACCCCGAGGCGGGGGACGAGGTCTGCACGGCGGCGCTGCTGCTGGACATCGACCCGGTCGCGTTGGTCCGCAAGGGCCGGGGCGACGGCAAGGGGCGAGGCGGTTCGCCCGACTTCGCGCTCGCCCAGTACGTCAACGACCGCCCGTACGCCGCGTCCTCGCTGCTCGCGGTGGCGCTGCGGACGGTGTTCCGGTCCGCGATGAAGGGCGCCTGCCCGGCCCGCCCCGAACTGCCGGGGCAGGCCCGCCCGCTGCGGATCGAGCTGCCCGCCGTGCCCGCGAACGGCGCGGGCGAGGGCGGCGGCCCGGCGATGGTGGCCCGGCTGTTCGAGCCGCTGGGCTGGCGGGTCGAGGCGACGGCGATCGCGCTGGACGAGGCGTTCCCGGAGTGGGGCGACTCCCGGTACGTGCGGATCGCGCTCGCCTCCGACACCGTACGGCTCGCCGACGCGCTCCAGCAGCTCTACGTGCTGCTGCCGGTGCTGGACGGCGCCAAGCACTACTGGGTCGCGCCGGACGAGGTGGACAAGCTGCTCGCCGCCGGCGAGGGCTGGCTGGCCGTCCACCCGGAGCGTGCCCTGATCACCCGCCGCTACCTCGCCCGGCGCTGGTCGCTGACCCGGGCCGCGATGGAGCGCCTGGAGCTGGCCCGGCTCGCGGAGGCGGACGACCGCGAGGCCGAGGAGATCGACAACGCGGTCGACGACCGGCCCGCGGAGGAGACCGGTGGGGACAACGGCGGGGAGCGCAGCGAGGAGACCGCCGGATTGACCGGCCGGCAGGACGGCCGGGAGCACGCGGAGCCGGCGCAGCCCCGCCCGCCGTCCCTCGCCGAGCAGCGCCGGACCGCGATCCTCGACGCCCTCCGCGAGACGGGCGCCACCCGTGTCGCCGACCTCGGCTGCGGCCAGGGCGAGCTGATCGGCGAACTGCTGAAGGACACCCGGTTCACCGAGATCCTCGGCGTGGACGTGTCCGTCCGGGCACTGCAGGCGGCCAACCGCAAGCTGCGCCTGGAGCGCCTGCCGGAGCGGCAGGCCGCCCGGGTGAAGCTGGCGCAGGGTGCGCTGACGTACACCGACGCCCGGTTGAAGGGCTTCGACGCGGCGGTGCTGTGCGAGGTGATCGAGCACCTGGACCTGCCGCGGCTGCCTGCCCTGGAGCACGCCGTGTTCGGCGCCGCCCGTCCGGGGGCCGTCGTGGTCACGACGCCGAACGCCGAGTACAACGTCCGCTGGGACACCCTGCCGGCGGGCAGCGTCCGGCACGCCGACCACCGCTTCGAGTGGTCCCGCGCCGAGTTCCGCGCCTGGGCCGAGAAGGTCGCGGCCGCCTACGGCTACACCGTGCTGCTGCGCCCGGTCGGCCCGCAGGACGGGGAGGTCGGCGCACCGACCCAGCTCGCCCTGTTCACCGCCGCAGCGTCGACCGACACAGTGACGACCGCCGCAGCCACGACGACCGACACAGCCACGACCACCGCCACGACGATGCCCGAAGGAGGCGACCCCCGATGACCGACGCCGCAGTCGACGAAACGGCCGAGAGCGCCGCCCCCCGCCGCCTCCCCGTCACCGACGTCTCCCTCGTCGTCCTGATCGGCACCAGCGGCGCGGGCAAGTCCACCTTCGCCCGCCGCCACTTCCTGCCCACCCAGGTCGTCTCCTCCGACTTCTGCCGCGGCCTGGTCGCCGACGACGAGAACGACCAGTCCGCCTCCGCCGAGGCCTTCGACCTCCTGCACTGCATCGTCGGCAAGCGCCTGGCGGCCGGCCGGCTGACCGTCGTGGACGCCACCAACGTGCAGCCCGAGTCGCGCCGCCAGCTGGTCCGGATCGCCCGCGAGCACGACGTGCTGCCGATCGCGATCGTCCTGGACGTCCCGCCGGGGGTGTGCGCCGAGCGCAACCGGTCCCGTCCGGACCGCCAACTGCCCGCCCACGTCATCCCGCGGCAGAACCGCGAGCTGCGCCGCTCCTTGCGCGGCCTGGAGCGCGAGGGCTTCCGCAAGGTGCACGTCCTGCGCGGCGAGGCCGAGGTCGCGTCGGCCGGGATCGAGCTGGAGAAGCGTTACAACGACCTGCGCCACCTCACCGGCCCGTTCGACATCGTGGGTGACATCCACGGCTGCCGCTCCGAGCTGGAGACGCTGCTGACCCGTCTCGGCTACGCCCTGACCCGGGACGCCGAGGGCCGTCCGGTGGACGCCGCGCATCCCGAGGGCCGGACCGCCGTCTTCGTCGGCGACCTGGTCGACCGGGGCCCCGACACCCCGGGCGTGCTGCGCCTGGTGATGGGCATGGTGGCGGCCGGCCACGCGATCTGCGTGCCTGGGAACCACGAGAACAAGCTCGGCCGGGCGATGGACGGCAGGAAGGTCACCGTCTCGCACGGCCTGCAGGAGTCGCTGGACCAGTTGGCGGGCGAGTCCGAGGAGTTCAAGGCCCAGGTGCGTGCCTTCATGCGCGGCCTGGTCAGCCACTACCTGCTGGACGGCGGCGCCCTGGTGGTCTGCCACGCCGGGCTGCCGGAGAAGTACCAGGGCCGCAACTCGGGCCGGGTCCGCTCGCACGCGCTGTACGGGGAGACCACCGGCGAGACCGACGAGTACGGCCTGCCGGTGCGCTACCCGTGGGCGGAGGAGTACCGCGGCCGGGCGCTGGTGGTCTACGGCCACACCCCGGTGCCGACGGCGAGCTTCGTCAACAACACCATCTGCCTGGACACCGGCTGCGTCTTCGGCGGCAGCCTGACCGCGCTGCGCTACCCGGAGCGCGAGCTGGTGAGCGTCGAGGCCGAGCGCGAGTGGTACGCCCCGGTGCGCCCGCTGATCACCGACGCGCCGGGCGCCCGCGAGGGCCGTCCGCTGGACCTCGCCGACGTGGCGGGGCGCCGGATCGTCGAGACGGCCCTGCACGGGCGGGTCGCCGTCCGGGAGGAGAACGCGGCGGCCGCGCTGGAGGTGATGAGCCGCTTCGCGCTGGACCCGCGGCTGCTCGCCTACCTGCCGCCGACCATGGCGCCGAGCGCCACCTCCCGCCGGGACGGCTACCTGGAGCACCCGGAGGAGGCCTTCCTCGCCTACCGCGCGGACGGCGTGCGGCACCTCGTGTGCGAGGAGAAGCACATGGGCTCGCGCGCGGTGCTGCTGGTCGCCCGGGACGGGGCCGCGCTGGAGCGCCGCTTCGGCGTGGCCGGCCCGGGCGCGATCTGGACCCGCACCGGCCGCGCGTTCCTCGCCGACGACGGGCTGACCGCCGCCGTGCTCGACCGGGTCCGGGCGGCCGCCGAGCGCGCCGGCCTCTTCGAGGAACTGGGCACCGGCTGGCTGCTGCTGGACGCCGAGCTGATGCCGTGGTCGCTGAAGGCGGTGGAGCTGCTGCGCCGTCAGTACGCGGCGGTCGGCGCGGCGGCGGGCGCCGCCCTGCCGGAGGTGCTGTCCGCGCTGGAGCGTGCGGCCGGGCGAGGCCTGGACCTGGCCGGGCTGACCGCCCGCCAGCGGCAGCGCTCCGCCGACGCGCGGGCGTTCACCGAGGCGTACCGGCGCTACTGCTGGCCGACCGAGGGCCTGTCGGGCATCCGGCTGGCGCCGTTCCAGCTGTTGGCCGCCGAGGGGGCGAACCTCGCGGTGCGCCCGCACGACGAGCACCTGGCCTGGATCGACCGCCTGGTGGCCGCCGACGACGCGGAGGAGCCCGTGCTGCGCCGCACCGGCCGGATCCTGGTGGACACCGAGGACGAGGCCTCGACGGCCGCCGCCACCGCCTGGTGGGAGGAGCTGACCGGGGCGGGCGGCGAGGGCATGGTGGTCAAGCCGCTGGCCTCGCTGGTGCGGACGTCGCGAGGCGAGGGCCGTCCGGGCGGGCTGGTGCAGCCCGGGGTGAAGGTGCGGGGCCGGGAGTACCTGCGGATCATCTACGGCCCGGACTACACCGAGCACCTCGACCGGCTGCGGCAGCGCGCGCTGGGCCACAAGCGCTCGCTGGCGCTGCGCGAGTACGCGCTGGGCCTGGAGGCGCTGGACCGGCTGGCGGCCGGGGAGCCGCTGTGGCGGGTGCACGAGCCGGTTTTCGCGGTGCTGGCGCTGGAGTCCGAGCCGGTCGACCCGCGCCTGTAGCGGCGGCGGCTCCGGAGCACGGGTGAGGGGAGTCCCATCGGGTGGGGCTCCCCTCACCCGCTCCGCTTCTGTATAGAAATTCCGAGTATCGTATACACTTGCCAGCCTTCCCCTCGTCCCGTCACCCCAGGAGCCCGGTATGGCCTTCAACCTCCGGAACAGGCACTTCCTCAAGGAGCTCGACTTCACGCCCCAGGAGTTCCGCTTCCTGGTGGACCTCGCCGCCGGGCTCAAGGCGGCGAAGTACGCGGGCACCGAGCAGCCCCGGCTGCGTGGGAAGAACATCGCGCTGATCTTCGAGAAGACCTCCACCCGCACCCGTTGCGCCTTCGAGGTCGCCGCCCACGACCAGGGCGCCACCACCACCTACCTGGACCCGTCGGCCTCGCAGATCGGCCACAAGGAGTCCATCAAGGACACCGCCCGGGTGCTCGGCCGGATGTTCGACGGCATCCAGTACCGCGGCCACGGCCAGGAGGTCGTCGAGGAGCTCGCCGCGCACGCGGGCGTGCCGGTCTGGAACGGCCTCACCGACGAGTGGCACCCCACCCAGATGCTGGCCGACGTGCTCACCGTCACCGAGCACACCGTCAAGCCGCTGACCGACGTCGCCCTCGCCTACCTCGGCGACGCCCGCTCCAACATGGGCAACTCGCTGCTGGTCAGCGGCGCCCTGCTCGGCATGGACATCCGGATCGTCGCCCCGCGCGCGCTCTGGCCGACGGAGGACGTGCAGAAGTCGGCGCAGGCCCTGGCCGAGTCGACCGGCGCCCGGATCACCCTGACCGAGGACGTGGCCGAGGGCGTGGCCGGCGTCGACTTCCTCTACACCGACGTCTGGGTGTCGATGGGCGAGCCCAAGGAGGTCTGGGCCGAGCGGATCGAGCAGCTCAAGCCCTACCAGGTCTCCATGGACACGGTCCGGGCCACCGGCAACCCGGCCGTGAAGTTCCTGCACTGCCTGCCCGCCTTCCACGACCTCGGCACGGTGGTCGGACGGCAGATGTACGAGGCGACCGGCATGACCGAGCTGGAGTGCACCGACGAGCTGTTCGAATCGCCGCACTCCATCGTGTTCGACCAAGCCGAGAACCGCCTGCACACCATCAAGGCGGTCCTGGTCGCCACCCTCGGCTCCTGAGCGGGCGGGCCGCTTCGGGGCACCGCCGGCAGCCGCGGTCCACGTCTCGAGAAGGCTCGAGAAGGCTCGAGAAGCTCCTGCGGGCTACTTCGCGAGCTTGACGCAGGCCACCCGGTCGCCCGCCGCGTGCGGGCCGGCCGGGGTGCCCGCGTGCAGCACCAGTGAGCGCGCCTCGCCCGGCCGCGGCTGCCAGTCCACCGCGGTCGTGGCGGTGCCCTCGCCGGCCCCGTCGGTGCGCAGTACCAGTCGCAGTTCGTTGCGCGCGTTGGCGAACGCCGGGTCGGTGGACGGCTGCACCGGGTCGGCCACGTCCTGGTAGTGCGGCCCGGAGGACGCCGGGTCGGCCCCGCAGCTGCCGGTGTGCAGGTGCGCCGGGAACTCGTGGTCGGGGGCGAGCCCGGACACCGTCAGGGTGAGCACCGTCCGCCCGGGCAGCGAGCGGTCGGTGACGACCCGGGCATGCGAGCCGTACGGCACCAGGTCGTCCGCGTAGCTGATGGCGGCCGGCGGGACGAAGGCGGTGGCCGGGTCGAAGTCGGCCTCGACGACGGAGACCGGCGAGGCGGCGGGGGCGAGCAGGGCCAGTGGCAGCAGGGCGGCGGCGAGCGGAGCGGTCATCGGTCGGGCCTTCCACGGGCAGGGCGACGGTCACCCTGCTAACGGCCCCGGCCCCCGAAGGACACCGCCGGCCCGTGACGGACACCGCCGGCCGGGAGGGAGAGCCGGCCGGGAGGGAGAGGCGGCCGGGAGGGAGAGGCGGCCGGGAGGGCCGGCAACCGCCCTCAGGCCGACTCGCGCCGGATCCCCCGGATCTCGCAGCGCGGCCCGCTGGCCCGCATCAGCCGCAGGTCGGCGGTGATCAGCGGCGCCCCGTACCGTTCGGCGACCGCGACGTAGGCGGCGTCGTCCGGGGTCAGGTTGTCCTTGAGCTCCCAGATCCGGCCGAGCAGCGGCGCCACCTCGACCTTGCGGATCGCCACCGCGGCCAGCTCGCCGGTGAGTTCGGCGACCCGTTCGGCGGTCAGTTCCTTGGCGAGGTAGAGCCCGCGCAGCGACTGCATCACCTCGACCACGATGTGCTCGGGCGCCAACCACTCGCCGTCGGCGGCGAGTTCGGCCCGGGCGGCGGCCCCGCGCGGGCCCTCGTCGGCCAGCGCCAGCACCAGCGCGGACGCGTCCACCACGATCATCGAAGGCCCCCTCTGCCGGTCACGTCACGGGTCACCGTACCCGGCCCCGGACTCGGCCCGCGGAGGCGGATGTCGACAGCGGTTCAGCGTCCGAGGAGGACTCCGGGCAGGAGTCCCGGCAGGAGCCCGGGCAGGAGGCCGGTGAGCATCGAGGCGGCGTTGGCGGTGGCGGAGGCGGCCCAGGGGAGTGCGGTGCGCGGCGACAGTCCGGTGAGCGGGGTGAGCAGGGCGCCCTCGACCAGGCAGACGCAGGCCTCGCCGAGCCCGAAGGCGGTCCAGTACGCTGCGGCGGGCCCGGTGGAGTACGGCCGCAGGGAGTGCCACAGCAGCGGGTGCGTCGCCAGGTTGACCAGGACGGCGGCAACGGCGGCGCGGGACGCCCGCAGGCCGCCGGCCCGGGTGAGCGCGACGGTGTAGACGGGGACCTCGACCAGCAGGGTCAGGGCCAGGGCGAGGGCGTAGGGCACGGCGGGGATCGTGCCACGGGGAGGGGACCATGGCCACCGAGGTCGCACCCGTACCGGTGTCGACGGCCGCGCCGGTGTGGCCCGCGCCCGGGCCGGCGGCCCGCCTGGGCGTCGCGCCGTTCGCGGGTTTCGCACTGTCGGCGGCGGTGGCGCTGACGCTGGCCCTGCGGGCACCGACCGGCCTGGCGGTGCTGGGGCTGGCCGCCTTCGGCCTGCTGCACAACGTGCTGGAGCTGCGCTACGTGGCGGGCCGTTTCGCCACTGTGCTGGCCGGCCCGCTGCTGCGGCTGCTGCTGGCGCTGGTGACCGGCATCGTGGTGTGCCGCCTGCTGCCGCCCTCCCGGGTGTCCCAGGGGGCGGAGATCCTGCTCGGGTACGGTCTGCTGGCGGCGGCCTGCCGGTACGGGCTGCGCGGTCGGCCGCGGCTGCTGGCGGGGAGCGCGGTGCTGCTGGTCGGGGCCGGCGCGGCCTCGCTGGCCTTTCCCGCGTACCACTTCGTGGTGCTGGCCCACCTGCACAACGTGGTCCCGCTGCTGTTCCTGGCCGAGTGGTCGCGCCGGCTGCGGCGGGGGCGGGCGGCGTTCCTGGTGTTGCAGGGCGTCTGGGTGCTGCTGGTGCCGGCCCTGTTGCTGAGCGGTCTGTCGGACGGCCTGTTGTCGCAGCGCCCGGGTGGTTGGACGGAGCGGCTGGCGGCCGCCTACACCCCGCCGGCCTGGCTGACGCCGGAGGCGGGCCTGCGCTTCCTGGCGGTGTTCGCCTTCCTGCAGACGATGCACTACGTCGTCTGGGTCTGGTTCCTGCCCAGGTACGCGCCGGAGGCGGCGGAGCGCTTCGACGCCCGGGTGCCCGCGTTGCGCGGTGTGCGGGCGTGGGCGCTGGGTGCGGGGGCCGGCGTGCTGTTGGCGCTGCTGTTCGCGGTGGACTACGCGCAGGGCCGGTCGCTGTACGCGGCGCTGGCCGGGTACCACGCGTATCTGGAGTTCCCGGTGCTGTTGATGCTGGTTCTGGGCCTCGGCGCGGAGCAGGCGCCTACCGAGCGGAGCGCGGATGGAGGGGAGGTGAAGACATGAGGACGATCCTGCTGGCGGACATCGCCCCCTCGCCGACCGGCGGTTCCGGTGGTGAGCTTGTGGTGGTGCTGCTGATGGCAGCCGCGGTGGTGGCGGGTGCGGTCTGGCTGATCAGGCTGGAGCGCAAGCGGCGCGGCCCGGACGACGAGTGAGTCACGGCATGCACTATGGTTTATCTCGACATCGAGATAACTGCCCCTTACGATATATCTCGACATCAAGATACTTGCCGAGAGGCGCTCACCGGCGATGCGGGCAAGGTCGGCCTAAGTAAGGCTGACCTTACCACCGCGTGGCGGCCGGATATCGCACGAAGCACCCAGAAGGAGTCAGTCGTGTCCGCGAACAGCTTCGACGCCCGCAGCTCGCTGCAGGTGGGCGACGAGTCGTACGAGATCTTCAAGCTCTCCGCCGTCGAGGGTTCCGAGCGGCTGCCGTACAGCCTCAAGGTGCTGCTGGAGAACCTGCTCCGCACGGAGGACGGCGCGAACATCACCGCCGACCACATTCGCGCCCTCGGCAACTGGGACAACAACGCCCAGCCGAGCCAGGAGATCCAGTTCACCCCGGCCCGCGTGATCATGCAGGACTTCACCGGTGTCCCGTGCGTGGTCGACCTCGCCACCATGCGTGAGGCCGTCAAGGAGCTGGGCGGCGACCCGGCCAAGATCAACCCGCTGGCCCCGGCCGAGCTGGTCATCGACCACTCGGTCATCGCCGACAAGTTCGGCACCAAGGACGCGTTCACCCAGAACGTCGAGATCGAGTACGGCCGCAACAAGGAGCGCTACCAGTTCCTGCGCTGGGGCCAGACCGCCTTCGACGAGTTCAAGGTCGTCCCGCCGGGCACCGGCATCGTCCACCAGGTGAACATCGAGCACCTGGCCCGCACCATCATGGTCCGCGGCGGCCAGGCCTACCCGGACACCTGCGTCGGCACCGACTCGCACACCACCATGGTCAACGGCCTGGGCGTGCTGGGCTGGGGCGTCGGCGGCATCGAGGCCGAGGCCGCCATGCTCGGCCAGCCGGTCTCCATGCTGATCCCGCGCGTGGTCGGCTTCAAGCTGACCGGTGAGCTGCCGGCCGGCACCACCGCCACCGACCTCGTGCTCACCATCACCGAGATGCTGCGCAAGCACGGTGTGGTCGGCAAGTTCGTCGAGTTCTACGGCGACGGCATCGGCTCGATCCCGCTGGCCAACCGCGCCACCATCGGCAACATGTCGCCGGAGTTCGGCTCGACCTGCGCGATCTTCCCGATCGACACCGAGACCATCAACTACCTGCGCCTGACCGGCCGTGACGAGCAGCAGCTCGCCCTGGTCGAGGCCTACGCCAAGGAGCAGGGCCTCTGGCACGACCCGTCGGTCGAGCCGGTCTACTCCGAGTACCTCGAGCTGGACGTCTCCACCGTCGTCCCGTCGATCTCCGGCCCGAAGCGCCCGCAGGACCGCGTGATCCTGGCCGAGGCCGCGAGCAAGTTCGCCGAGGCGCTGCCGACCTACTCCGCCGAGGCCTCGAAGCCGACCGCCGTCACCGCCCCCGACGGCTCGACCTACGAGATCGACAACGGCGCGGTCGTGATCGCCTCGATCACCTCCTGCACCAACACCTCCAACCCCTCCGTCATGCTGGGCGCCGCCCTGCTGGCGAAGAAGGCCGTGGAGAAGGGCCTCACGGTCAAGCCGTGGGTCAAGACCACCCTGGCGCCCGGCTCCAAGGTCGTCATGGACTACTACGAGAAGGCCGGCCTGCTCCCGTACATGGAGAAGCTGGGCTTCAACCTGGTCGGCTACGGCTGCGTCACCTGCATCGGCAACTCGGGCCCGCTGCCCGAGGAGGTCTCGGCCGCCGTCAACGAGGCCGACCTGGCGGTCGTCTCGGTGCTCTCCGGCAACCGCAACTTCGAGGGCCGGATCAACCCCGACGTCAAGATGAACTACCTGGCCTCCCCGCCGCTGGTAGTCGCCTACGCCCTCGCCGGCAACATGAACGTCGACATCACCAAGGACGCCCTGGGCCAGGACGCCGACGGCAACGACGTCTTCCTCGCCGACATCTGGCCGACCGAGCAGGAGGTCGCCGACACCGTCGCCGGCTCCATCGACGAGGCCATGTTCGACAAGGGCTACCAGGACGTCTTCGCCGGCGACCACCGCTGGCAGTCGCTCCCGGTCCCGACCGGCAACACCTTCGAGTGGGACGCCGAGTCCACCTACGTCCGCAAGCCCCCGTACTTCGAGGGCATGGCCAAGACCCCGAGCCCGGTGACCGACATCGCCGGCGCCCGCGTCCTGGCCAAGCTGGGCGACTCGGTCACCACCGACCACATCTCCCCGGCCGGCAACATCAAGCCGGGCACCCCGGCGGCGCAGTACCTGACCGCCAACGGTGTCGAGAAGCGCGACTTCAACTCCTACGGTTCCCGTCGTGGCAACCACGAGGTGATGATCCGCGGCACCTTCGCCAACATCCGCCTGCGCAACCAGATCGCGCCGGGCACCGAGGGCGGCTACACCCGCGACTTCACCCAGGCCGACGCGCCGGTGTCGTTCATCTACGACGCTTCGCAGAACTACCAGGCCGCCGGCACCCCGCTGGTCGTCCTGGCCGGCAAGGAGTACGGCTCCGGCTCGTCCCGCGACTGGGCCGCCAAGGGCACCGCGCTGCTCGGCGTCAAGGCCGTCATCGCCGAGTCCTACGAGCGCATCCACCGCTCGAACCTGATCGGCATGGGCGTCCTGCCGCTGCAGTTCCCGGAGGGCGAGAACGCCGACTCCCTCGGCCTCACCGGCGAGGAGACCTTCTCCTTCACCGGCGTGACCGAGCTCAACGAGGGCCGCACTCCGAAGACCGTCAAGGTCACGGCCGTCGCCGCGGACGGGGCCGTCAAGGAGTTCGACGCGGTCGTCCGCATCGACACCCCCGGTGAGGCGGACTACTACCGCAACGGCGGCATCCTGCAGTACGTGCTGCGCTCGCTCATCGGCTGAGCCGACGCCTAGCGCCTGAAGGGGCCGGACCGCACACCGCGGTCCGGCCCCTTCCGCATGCCGCACCGGCCTCCGCGGGCACCACCGGCGCCGACTTCCGCGTGCCGCACCGGCCTCCGCAGGCAGCACCGCCTTGGGCACGCCATGCAGAAAGGGGGCCCACCGCACGGGTGGGCCCCCTTCGCGCGAGGACCGTCAGGCCCGGTCGCAGGCCTGCGCCCGCAGCGCGCGGGCCAGGTCGTCACGGCGCTCCAGCACCAGGCGGCGCAGCGCCGGCGCGGCCTGCGGGTGCCCGTCCAGCCAGGCGTCGGCCTCGGCCAGGGTCTGCTCGTCGGTGTGGGCACCCGGGAAGAAGCCGGCGACGAAGCGGATCGCGATCTCGATGGTCCGATCGGCCCAGATCTTCTCCAGCAGCTTGAAGTACGGGGCCGCGTAGAGGGTGGTCAGGTCGCGGTGGGCGGGCAGGGCGAAGCCCGCGATGTTGGCCTCGACCAGGGCGTTCGGCAGCTCGTCCGAGTCGACCACGGCCGACCAGGCGGCGGCCTTGGCCTCCGGGGTGGGCCGGGCGGCCAGGCACTGGGTGTACTGGCGCCTGCCGCTCGCGGTGTTGTCGGCGGCCAGCTCGGCTGCCAGCTCCTCGTCGGTGGCCTGGCCGGCGGCGGCCAGGGCCAGCCACAGCGACCAGCGCAGCTCCTGGTCGACGTCCAGGCCGTCGATCCGGGCGCTGCCGGCCAGCAGGCCGCGGACCAGGCCGAGGTGCTCGGCGCCGCCCGCGGTCTGGGCAAGGAAGCGGGCCCAGGCCAGCTGGTGGTCGCTGCCGGGGACGGCGTCGCGCAGCTCGCGCAGGGCGCCGTCGGCGAGCAGCCGGCCGCCCTCGCCGCGCCAGGCCGGGTCGGCGTACAGGTCGACGGCGGTCTTGGCCTGGCCGTGCAGCGACTGCAGCACGCCGATGTTGCCCTCCTGGCCGGCGAAGCGCAGCACCAGGGCGACGTAGTCGCGGGCCGGCATCAGGCCGTCCCGGGTGAGGTTCCAGACGGCGGACCAGGCGAGGGCGCGGGACAGCTCGTCGTGGATGTCGCCGAGGCCGGCACGCAGGGTCTCCAGGGAGTCCCCGTCGAAGCGGATCTTGCAGTAGGTCAGGTCGTCGTCGTTGAGCAGGACGAGCGCCGGGCGGGGGCGGCCGGCCGCCTCGGTGACGACGGTGCGGGCGCCGGTGACGTCCAGCTCGATCCGCGCGGTGCGCACCAGGGCGCCGTCGGCGTCCCGGTCGTACAGGCCGACCGCGATCCGGTGCGGGCGGAGGACATCGCCGTCCTGCAGGACCGCGAGCTCGGTGATCCGGCCCTCGGCGTCGGTGGTGACCTGCGGGGTGAGCGCGTTGACGCCGGCGGTCTGCAGCCAGGCGGCGGCCCAGGTCTTGAGGTCGCGGCCGCTGGTCTCCTCCAGGATGTCCAGCAGGTCGGTGAGTTCGGTGTTGCCGAAGGCGTGGCGCTTGAAGTAGCGGCGGGCGCCCTCGAAGAAGGCCTCCGAACCGGCGTACGCCACCAGCTGCTTGAGGACGGAGGCGCCCTTGGCGTAGGTGATGCCGTCGAAGTTGAGCTTGGCGTCCTCGAGGTCGCGGATGTCCGCGGTGATCGGGTGCGTGGTGGGGAACTGGTCCTGCCGGTAGGCCCAGGCCTTGCGCTGGTTGGCGAAGGTGACCCAGGCGGAGGAGTAGCGGGTGCGGGCGCCGATCAGGCCGTAGGAGCCCATGAAGTCGGCGAAGGACTCCTTCAGCCACAGGTCGTCCCACCAGCGCATGGTGACCAGGTCGCCGAACCACATGTGCGCCATCTCGTGCAGGATGACGTTGGCCCGGCCCTCGTAGGCGGCGTCGGTGACCTTCGAGCGGAAGACGAACTCCTCGCGGAAGGTGACGCAGCCGGGGTTCTCCATCGCGCCGATGTTGTACTCGGGGACGAAGGCCTGGTCGTACTTGCCGAAGGGGTACGGGTAGTCGAACTCCTCGTGGAAGAAGTCGAGTCCGAGCTTGGTGACGCCGAGGATCTCGTCCGCGTCGAAGTACGGGGCGAGGGACTTGCGGCACATCGCGGAGAGCGGGATCTCCAGGGTGGTGCCGTCGGCGAGTTCGCGGCTGTAGTGGTCGCGGGCGACGTGGTACGGGCCGGCGACGACCGCGGTGAGGTAGGTGGAGATCGGCTTGGTCGGCGCGAACTCCCAGGTGCGACTGCCGCCCTGCCCGGTGCCGTCCTGCCCGGTGGCGTCCTCGGCGGTGACGCCCTCGTGCGGGGCGTTGGACCAGACGTCCCAGGCGGCCGGGGCGGTCACCGTGAAGGTGAACGGGGCCTTCAGGTCGGGCTGTTCGAAGGTCGCGAACACCCGGCGGGCGTCGGCCGGCTCGTAGTGGGTGTAGAGGTAGGTCTCGCCGTCCACGGGGTCGACGAAGCGGTGCAGGCCCTCGCCGGTGCGGCTGTACGCGCAGTCCGCCTCGATGGTCAGCACGTTCTCGGCGGCGAGGCCGTCGACGTGCACCCGGGCGCCGTCGTAGGCGGTGGCCGGGTCGAGGGCGCGCCCGTTGAGGGTGACCGCGCGGACGGCCGGGGCCAGCAGGTCGAGGAAGGTGTCCGCGCCGGGCTCGGAGCAGCGGAACGTGATCGTGGTGGCGGAGCGGAACGTGGCGGCGGCCGGGTCCGGGGCCGAGGTCACGTCGAGCCGGACGCGGTAGCCGTCCACGGCCAGGATGCTGGCCCGCTGCTGGGCTTCGTCGCGGCTGAGGTTCTTGCCCGGCACGGCGGTACTCCTTTGTCCGGCTCGCACGGTGGTGCGCGGGTGGGTGGTGCGGTCTCGGTGCGCGGTGTCCTCCGCGCACGCGGGGACATCCTTTCACGCTCCTCGCCGTCGGTACCATTGCACAGACCGACGCGTCGGTACCGGAATCAGCGGCGCCGGGCGGGTGTTGAGCCTCTGGGGGAGTTCACCCCTGCCCGGATCACCTGACGAAGGACGACTCGCAGTGACGACTGCCGCTGAGCGCAAGACCGCCGACTTCTGGTTCGACCCGGCCTGCCCGTGGGCGTGGATGACCTCCCGCTGGCTGATCGAGGTTCAGCAGCTGCGCCCGGTCGACGTGCGCTGGCACGTGATGAGCCTGTCGGTGCTGAACGAGCACCGGGACCTCCCGGAGAACTACCGGGCCCTGCTGGACAACGCCTGGGGCGCGGTGCGGGTGTGCATCGCCGCCGCCGAACAGCACGGCGAGGAGGTGCTCGGCCGGCTCTACACCGAGCTGGGCCTGCGCTTCCACAACCAGGGCCTGCCGCAGAACCGGGAGACCATAACCGCCGCCCTGGTGGCCGCGGGCCTGCCCGCCGAGCTGGCCGACGCGGCCGACACGGACAAGTACGACGAAGCCCTGCGCGCCTCCCACAAGGAGGGCATCACCCTGGTCGGCGAGGACGTCGGCACCCCGGTGATCGCGGTCGAGGGCGTGGACGGCGACCGGGTCGCCTTCTTCGGCCCGGTGGTCACCCCCGCCCCGAAGGGCGAGGCCGCGGCCCGCCTGTGGGACGGCACCCTGCTGGTGGCCTCCACCCCCGGCTTCTACGAGATCAAGCGCACCCGGACGGCAGGCCCGTCCTTCGAGTAGCCCTGGCGTCGAGCAGCTCCGGCTTCGGGTAGCCCCGGCGTCGAGTGGCTGTGACGCCGGCGACGGCGACGCGACAGGGCCCGGTACCGAGCGTCGGTACCGGGCCCTGTCGCATGTGCGGGACTCAGCCGGCGGCGGCGTCCCGGCGCTGCTTGAGCAGACCGGAGACGACCAGCACCGCGACCAGTACTCCGGCCGCGTACAGCTGCTGCCGGTTGCCCTCGGTGGTGGTCATCAGCGCGAGGATGCCGGCCACGCCGGCCATCGCGACCCAGGTCAGGTACGGGTAGCCCCACATCTTCACGGTGAGCAGCTCGGGCGTCTCGCGCTCCAGCCGGCGTCGCATCCGCAGCTGGACCACGCAGATGAACAGCCAGACCACCAGGATCGCCACGCCGGTGGTGTTCATCAGCCAGGTGAACACGGTGTCCGGCCAGAACTTGGCGGCCAGGACGGCGCCGAAGCCGAACAGGCAGGAGGCGAGCACGGCCCGGCGCGGCACCCCGCCGCTGACCTTGGCCAGCGCCTTGGGGCCCTGGCCGCGGCCGACCAGCGAGTACGCCATCCGGGAGGCGCCGTAGATGTTGGCGTTCATCGCGGACAGCAGTGCGATCAGCACCACGACCTGCATGATCGCCCCGGCGCCGGGCACCCCGAGGTGGCGCAGCACGGTGACGTACGGGCCGTCGGCGACGACCGCCGGGTCCTTCCAGGAGACCAGGGTGACCACCAGGGCCATCGAGCCGATGTAGAAGATCGCGATCCGCCACACCGCGGTGCGCACGGCGTTGGCGACGTTCTTCTTGGGGTCGTCGGACTCGGCGGCGGCGATGGTGACGGTCTCCAGACCGCCGTACGCGAAGACCGAGGCGAGCAGGCCGACGATCAGTCCGCTGACGCCGGTGGGCAGGAAGCCGCCGTGGCCGGTGAGGTTGCCGGTGCCGGGGGCGCCGGGGCCGATCACCCCGGCGATGCCGAGTCCGCCGAGCACCAGGAAGGCGATGATCGCGGCGACCTTGACGGTGGCGAACCAGAACTCGAACTCGCCGAAGTTCTTCACCGCGGTGAGGTTGCTGGCGCAGAAGAAGACCATGAACAGGGCGACCCAGACCCAGGAGGAGACGCCCGGTACCCAGCCGTTGACGATCTTCCCAGCGGCGGTGGCCTCGGCGGCGACGCCGCAGCAGAGCATCACCCAGTACATCCAGCCCGCCGTGATTCCGGCCCACGGGCCGATCTCCTTCTCGGCGTGCACCGAGAACGAGCCGGAGGCGGGGCGGGCCGCGGACATCTCGCCGAGCATCCGCATGATCAGCATGACCAGCAGGCCGGAGAGCACGAAGGCCAGGATGATCGCCGGGCCGGCGGCCGCGATGCCCGCGCCGGAGCCGACGAAGAGGCCCGCGCCGATCACACCGCCGAGGGCGATCATCGACAGGTGGCGCTGCTTCAGCCCGTGGGAGAGCTGCTGGCTACCCGACGCCGGTTGGGTGGCATCGGCGGTCCCGGACGCCGGGGGCGCGGAGGTGGGGGCCATAGGGGCGGTTCCAGACTGTGCGGTATCCGGCATGAGTTGTCCAATATCCGGGGCCACCTCTGTCCATGCCAAGCACGTTCGGCCCGGGCCCACATTGCGGACCGGGCGGCCACACGGAGTGGCCGAGGCGTGACCGCGCGTCGTTTCGGGCCGGTTCCGACAACACCCGAGGGCGGGGCTTTGTCCGAAACCGTGAACGGTCGCGCAGTGGATCACCACGTAGGTTCACAGGTGTTCACTCACCCGGACCCACGGAGGAGCCCCCCGATGGCCACTGCCACCACCCCGACTGCCGGCACCTCGATAGGGCGCCGCGTCGTCCTCGCCGACCTGCTGCCCGACGCCGCCACCCGCCTCGGCGGCCAGGTCCGCGACCTGGCCCTGGTGGCCGGCGGCGCCGCGCTGACCGGCGTGGCCGCCCAGCTGTCGGTGAACGTCCCCGGCTCGCCGGTGCCGGTCACCGGCCAGACCTTCGCCGCCCTGCTGGTCGGCACCGCGCTCGGCGCCCGCCGCGGCGTGGCCTCGCTCGCCCTCTACCTGCTCGCCGGCATGGCCGGCCTGCCCTGGTTCGCCGAGGGCACCTCCGGCTGGGCGATGCCCTCGTTCGGCTACGTGCTCGGATTCGTCCTCGCCGCCGCCCTGACCGGCGCGCTGGCCCGCCGTGGCGCCGACCGCACTCCGGTGAACACCGCGGTCACCATGGTCCTCGGCAGCCTCGCCATCTACGCGGTCGGCGTCCCGTACCTGGCCCTGTCGCTGCACGTGTCGCTCGCCCGCGCCGCCGAGCTCGGCCTCTACCCGTACCTGGTCGGCGACGCCCTCAAGGCCGCCTTCGCCGCCGGCGCCCTGCCGCTGGCCTGGAAGCTCCTCGGCCGGCGCTGAAGCCCGCGTCGTCCGTCCGGTGGGCGGGCCCCGGCCCCCGTTGTCGGGCCCGGGCGCACGCGCATGCCACACTCATGGCATGCGCGTGTACCTGGGCTCCGACCATGCCGGATACGAACTGAAGAACCACCTCGTGGAGTGGCTGAAGGAGGCGGGCCACGAGCCGGTCGACTGCGGGCCGCACATCTACGACGCCGAGGACGACTACCCGCCGTTCTGCCTTCGCGCCGCCGAGCGCACCGCCGCCGACCCCGAGGCGCTGGGCATCGTGATCGGCGGCTCGGGCAACGGCGAGGCGATCGCCGCCAACAAGGTCGAGGGCGTCCGGGCCGCGCTGGCCTGGAGCACCCAGACCGCCGAGCTCGGCCGCCAGCACAACAACGCCAACGTGATCTCCATCGGCGGCCGCATGCACACGCAGGAGGAGGCCACCAAGTTCGTCGAGGTCTTCCTCAACACCCCCTACAGCGGCGAGCCGCGGCACACCCGCCGGATCGAGATGCTGAGCGAGTACGAGACCACCGGCGAGCTTCCGCCGATCCCGGCCCACCACCCCCAGGGCTGATCTCCCCCCACCCCCGTCCTCCACGGCCGGCCGCACCCTCCCGTGCGGCCGGCCGCCGCCGTCCCGGGCGCCCCGGCCCTGCCCGCCCTGTGGGATCGGCCACAGGTCACCGGCGCGCGCACGATCCCGCGCGCGGGGCGCACGCGCCGCCCGCAGGTTTCGTCCGCCCAACGGGCGTACGCCTCCTGACGGCCCGCCCGCCACCACGCCCATCGGCCGAAACCCGCCGAGCGCCCCGCACTCCGGCGCCCCCGTCCGCGTCCGAGCCGTCGACGCCGGGCCGTGCCCGTGGATAGGGTCGT
Organism: Kitasatospora sp. NPDC033851; assembly: GCF_055576085.1. Taxonomy (NCBI): domain Bacteria; kingdom Bacillati; phylum Actinomycetota; class Actinomycetes; order Kitasatosporales; family Streptomycetaceae; genus Kitasatospora; species Kitasatospora sp. NPDC033851. The sequence goes on from NZ_JBVIRL010000032.1 coordinate 40,935, forward strand.
GCCCCATGGCTGGCAGACCGCCGGGCGCACCGCCCCAGACGACTGCGACGAGGCCCGGCGCCGCCCCGGCGTCCGACCCCGTGACGGCCCGGTTGCGCAAGAAGCTCCGCCGGGTCCGCCGAAGGCTGCGCACGGCCGGTGTCGACTACTTCCGCGGCGGCGCCGCCGACTGGCCGGTGCTCTGCGCGCTCGCCCTGCTCGTCCCGCTGCTGATCCTGCTCAACATCTGGCTCCCCGACTGGGCCCCGCCCACCTCCCTGGTCCTGCCGATCCTGGCCGGCGCGCTGCTGCTGCGCCCCGGCAGCCTGGTGGTGCTCTACGCGCTGGCCGCGCTCGGGCTGTCCGCCGAGTCCGTGATCCACACCGGCCAGCGGGTCGCCAGCGACAACCCGGAGGCCTACGTCTACGGCGTCACCCCGGGCGCGGCCCTGGTGGTCGGCGCCGCCGGGGTGGGCGGCCTGCTGCTGGCCCAGTTCCGGGCCCGGGTCGGCGTGCCCTGGTGGGGCGGCTCCACCATGCTCTTCGACCTGCGCGAGCGGCTGCGGGTGCAGAGCCGGGTGCCCGAGCTGCCGGACGGCTGGCACGCGGACATGGCGCTGCGCCCGGCCGGCGGCCAGTCCTTCTCCGGGGACTTCGTGGTCGCCGCCCGGACCGGCCCTGGCCGGCGGCTGCTGGAGGTGGTCCTGGCGGACGTCTCCGGCAAGGGCATGGACGCCGGCTCCCGCGCGCTGCTGCTCTCCGGCGCCTTCGGCGGCCTGGTCGGCTCCCTGCCCGCGCACGACTTCCTGCCCGCCGCCAACGGCTACCTGCTGCGCCAGTGCTGGGAGGAGGGCTTCGCCACCGCCGTCCACCTGGTGCTGGACCTGGACACCGGCGAGTACGAGCTGCTGTCGGCCGGGCACCTGCCGGGCATGCAGCGCCTCGCGGGCGCCGGCCGCTGGGAGGTCAAGGAGGCCGAGGGCCCGCTGCTCGGGATCTACGACGGCGCCAAGTTCGAGGGCGTGCGGGGCCGGCTGAACCGGGGCGACGTCCTGCTGCTGTGCACCGACGGCATGGTCGAGGCGCCGGGCCGGGACCTCACGGAGGGCATGGACCGGCTGATGGGGGAGGCGGACCGGCTGGTGCCGGGCGGCGGCGGGGGCGCGGGCGCGGGTGCCGCGGCCGGACTGATCGAGACGGTCGCCCGGGACATCAACGACGACCGCGCGGTGCTGCTGCTCTGGCGCGACTGAGCGGCTGAGCGTCCGCGCGACCGCGGGTCTCCGGGCACATGCCGCGGGCAGTGACTGTCAAGCCGGGCAGCTGATCTTCGGCCAAATCGGACGGCCCGTCGGCAGACCGGACCAGCGGCTTCCGTTCACCGCCCCCGACCGCTTCCCGGCCGCTCAGCACAGCCCCGCCGACGATCCGTCAGGACGGCTCGGCTATCGTCCCGGTCGGCGGAAACTCGTCTCGCATCGCAGGATATCGGCGTTGGGCTGACTGTCAGACCTTTACGCAATCGGCACGGTCGACCACACTGAGTCCGGGCGGGACTGTTCAGGATTCGGGGGATAGGGGGCGGCACGTGCGGCACGACAGACAGCGGTCGACCGTGGGCTCCCTCACCGGCGGTGTGTCGGACGGTCCGCGATTCCGCCTCGGGACCGTGGGACATGCCGGGGTCCGGCTTTCGCTGGTGTCGCCGGGTGGTGGCACCCCGCTATGAAAACGAGGAAGTGAGTCCGGGTGGCACTCTCCGTCTCCGCGCTGGTCCTGTTCGCGATCCTGTGCATCATCTTCATCCGCAACAAGCAGCTGAAGATCCCGCACGCGATCGTCGCCGCCCTGTTCGGCTTCATGCTGCACGAGACCACGGTCGCGACCTCGATCAACTCCCTGCTGGCGAACCTCGCGCACAGCATCTCCAGCATCACCGGAGGCTGATCCGGGCGCATCGCCCACCCCGAGCCGAAGAGCGCGCCGGTGCCGACGACCGTCGGCACCGGATCCCGAGCGCCCGGAGGCGAGCGGGCGAACAACAGTCACCGGCCGGCCCGTCTGGCCTCCCGCCAGCGAGCGAACAGACCCCGGGCGCGCGCCGCCGCCGGGGCCGGGACGCGTATCCGTGCGGGTGCCACGGCACCCGCCGACGCGGCCTGCTCCGGTGCTTCCCGTTCGGCCGTCAACAGGACGAACATCCGTGCCCAGCACAGCCGTTCGCCCCGGGGCCAGTCCAGCGCGCGCAGCGCCGCCGACGCCGCCTCCGACACCTCGCCGCCCACCCGGACCTCGGCGACGTCGTCCCCCGCCTTCCCGCCCAGGAAGAGCTTCACCCCGACCGGCCCGGGCCCGGCCAGCTCCGACCGCAGCGCGGGCGCCAGCGCCGACAGCACCCGGTTCTCGGCGAGCCAGCCCGCCAAGTGCTCGTTGCCGAAGCCGAACACCGCCGCCGGCCCCTGGACCGCGCGCCAGCCCGGGAGTTCGGGCAGGTCCGGGCGGTCGGCGTGGACCCCGCGCCCCTCCGCGAGCTCGACCAGCACCGAGGCGGTGGTGGTCGCCCACATCTTCACCGCGTTGGCGAGCTTCTCCTCCTCGGTCTTGCCGAGGCCGGCCGCGCAGTCCCACACCACCGGCGCGTCCGCCCGTCCGAGCTGCAGCACGAAGCCGAGGTCCACGTGCCCGGCGCCGCCGTCCCCCGGGTGCTCACGCACCGCCACCGCCGTGGTGCCCGGACCGCGCACCACCTCGCCGTCCAGGCGGAACACCTGGCCCAGTCGCGCCATCTCCCGGACCACACAGAGCTGTATGACGGCCAGTCGCTCGTGTGGACGCACCGGGACTCCTCCACTTCGGGAGCGCGGCTGCTGAGCTCGCGCTCGAACTGCGCTCGAACGCCGCCGAGGCTATCGGCCCGGAACCCAGCGGGGAAACCATCCGGACTCTCCGACCCTCCGGTCGCGGAAATGTCCTGAGTGCCCCACTTTGGGCAGCGGAACCCGCAAGCCTTCCGCCCGGAGAGCCCGCATGCCCCGCACCACCGACCTGACGACCCCTCCGCCCCCGGCCCGACCACTGCTGTCCGGCCCGGACGGCTCCGGCCTGGTCGCCGAGATCGAGGCCTACCTCGCCTCGCTGCCCGCCCCCGCCCGCACCCCGCTGCCGTACGTCTGCCCGTACGGCAGTGCCCCGCAGCCCTGGCACGCCGGCCACCCGGTGCCCCGGGCCACCCTGCTCGACCGGGCGCTGCGCCGCCCCGCCCGCCCCGTCCCGGTCACCGCGGCCGACCACCTCCGGCTCGCCTCCCGCTACATCGGCGCCCACGGCTGGCTGCAGGGCGCGATGTGGGACGAGGCCGGCCGGGTCTGCCTGCTCGGCGCCCAGGCCGCCGTGCTGGCGTACGGCTACGGCACCCCGGTCACCGTCCGCACCGCCCGGGTCCAGCTGATGGAGGTGCTGCACGGCACCGGCCGCCCGGCGCGCTCCCCGGACGAGTACAACGACCGCCCCACCACCCGGGAGGGCGACGTCCACCTGCTGCTCGACCGCGCCGCCGCCCGGGCCACCCGCCTCGGGCTCTGAGCCGCGCGGGGGAGGGCCGGGGGAGGCCGCGGGAGGCCCGTAAGGCCCCGGAAACGCAGCCGGCCCCGCTGCGCGGAATGCGCACCGGGGCCGGACGAGGAGCGGGCGACGAGAATCGAACTCGCGTGACTAGTTTGGAAGACTAGGGCTCTACCATTGAGCTACGCCCGCGCGATCCCCCAGCCGTGACCGGCCGGAAGTTCGGGGAACAGCGTACCTGGTCCGGCGCCCCGCGTGCACACCCCATTTCGAGCACCCCCTGCGCGCCCGCGCGGAACGTCGCCGCCGTCGCGCCCGCGCGCGAATAGGCGGCGAGCCGAACAGGCCCGCCGTGTACGCTTCCTCTCGGCACCACGGGGTGTGGCGCAGTTTGGTAGCGCGTCCGCTTTGGGAGCGGAAGGCCGTCGGTTCGAATCCGGCCACCCCGACAGTGCGGCAGGGTCTCGCCAACCGTGGCGGGGCCCTGTTCTGTTCGCCGGTACGGCGGCGCCTGGCGTGCGCCTTTCGTGGTACCGGTAGGATGGGGCGCTGGCGGTAGTCCCTGCGGCGTCCACCCAGGTCAACCGCACGAGGGCGAGGAGTCAAGCTCACCGTCCACCCCACGGGAGATGCAGCTCCAACCGCCCATCGCCCGTCTCGTCCGACCCACCCGTACGGCTCCGGCCGGGCGGCGGGGGCCGGGCGGAGACAACCTGACCGCAAGCCCCTAGGAGACCTAACCGTGAAGAGCGCCGTCGAGACTCTGAACCCGACCCGGGTTCGACTCACCGTCGAGGTGCCCTTCGAGGAGCTCAAGCCCAGCCTCGACGCGGCGTACAAGAAGATCAACCAGCAGGTCACGGTTCCGGGCTTCCGCAAGGGCAAGATCCCGGCTCGCGTCATCGACCAGCGTTTCGGCCGTGGCGCCGTGCTGGAGGAGGCCGTCAACGACGCCCTGCCGCGCTTCTACACGCAGGCCGTCGACGAGGGCAAGATCGAGGTCCTCGGCCAGCCCGACATCACCAACATCGAGGGTGTCGAGCAGATCGCCGACGGCGGTGACCTGAAGTTCACCGCCGAGGTGGACATCCGCCCGGAGATCACCCTGCCGGAGTTCTCCTCCATCGAGGTGACCGTCGACCCGATCGTCGTCTCCGACGAGGACATCGAGAAGTCGCTGGAGCAGCTGCGCGAGCGCTTCTCGTCGGTCAAGGACGTCGAGCGCGCCGCGGCCGCCGACGACATCGTGGTCGTGGACCTCGTCGCGAAGGTCGACGGTGAGGTGCCGGAGGACGGCACCGCCACCGGCGTCAGCTACGAGATCGGCTCGGGCCGCCTGATCGACGGCATCGACGAGGCCGTCATCGGCCTGTCCGCCGGCGAGGAGAAGACCTTCGAGACCGAGCTCAAGGGTGGCACCCAGGCGGGCAAGACCTCCGAGGTCTCCGTCACCGTGACCGCCGTCCAGGAGAAGGAGCTGCCGGAGCTGGACGACGAGTTCGCCCAGCTGGCCAGCGAGTTCGACACCCTGGAGGAGCTGCGCGCCGACTCCCGCAAGCGCCTGGAGCGCATGAAGGAGTACGACCAGGCCACCCAGGCCCAGGAGAAGGTGCTGGACGCGCTGCTCGCGCTGGTTGAGATCGAGTACCCCGAGAAGCTTCTCAAGGACGAGATCGAGACCCGCAAGCACAACGTCGAGCACCACCAGCTCGAGCCGATGGGCCTGAACATCGAGGCCTACCTGGAGACCCAGGGCAAGTCCCGCGAGGAGTGGGACGCGGAGATCGAGGAGCAGGCGAAGAAGGGCATCAAGACCCAGTTCGTCCTGGACCAGATCGTCGCCGACGAGGAGCTGGGTGTTAACCAGGAGGAGCTGACCGAGCACCTCATCCGCCGCGCCGCCGGCTCGGGCCTCACCCCCGACCAGTTCGCGCAGCAGGTCGTCCAGGGTGGCCAGGTGCCGCTGCTGGTCGGCGAGGTCGCCCGCGGCAAGGCGCTGGCCACCGTGGTCGAGGCCGCCAAGGTCGTCGACACCGAGGGCAACGAGATCAACTTCGACGACGAGGACGAGACGGGCGAGACCGTCGAGGCCGCCGCCGCCGAGGAGACCGCCGAGGAGAAGACCGAGGCCTGAGCCCCGGCAGCCCCCTGAGGCACACAGCGGGCCCGGACGCCGTCATGGTGTCCGGGCCCGCTGTCTTCCCTCCCGCGGGACGCCGCGACCCTGCGCTCACAGCGAACAGTTCTGCGTGAGGGATTCTGCGGCCGGGCCTGCGCGTTAGGGTCCTTGGACAGCAACAATCACGACGTGATACCCGGAAGCTGTGCGACATCGTGACGGCCGTGGATCGACCGTCCAAATCGACTGAGCAGGTGGCTAAGTGACGTTCCCGCAGATGCAGATGCCTGGCCCGATGGCGCCGCACGCCGCCGCTGGTGACGTACTCGGCGGCCTTGGCGACCAGGTCTACAACCGACTGCTCAACGAGCGGATCATCTTCCTCGGCCAGCAGGTCGACGACGACATCGCCAACAAGATCACCGCCCAGCTGCTGCTGCTGGCCGCGGACCCGGACAAGGACATCTTCCTCTACATCAACTCCCCGGGCGGCTCGATCTCGGCCGGCATGGCGATCTACGACACCATGCAGTACATCAAGAACGACGTCGTCACCATCGCGATGGGCATGGCCGCCTCGATGGGCCAGTTCCTGCTCACCGCCGGCGCCAAGGGCAAGCGCTTCTCGCTGCCGAACGCCAACATCCTGATGCACCAGCCCTCCGCGGGCCTCGGCGGCTCCGCCACGGACATCCGCATCCAGGCCGAGCAGCTGCTCCGCACCAAGAAGCGGATGTCCGAGCTGATCGCCTTCCACAGCGGCCAGTCCTTCGAGCAGATCACCAGGGACTCCGACCGCGACCGCTGGTTCACGCCGGAGGAGGCCCTGGAGTACGGCCTGATCGACGCGATCATGCACAGTGCCGCGGACGTCCCCGGCGGCGGCGGCACGGGCGCCTGAGCCTCGGCCCGGCCAACGAGACCACAGCCCCAACGCCCCGGAGGACAAGAACCCCCATGAACATCCCCAGCCTGTCGGCCGCCCAGGCCCGCGTCGAGGACATGCGCGCCGAGGGCCGCTACATCGTCCCGCGCTTCGTGGAGCGCACCACGCAGGGCATCCGCGAGTACGACCCGTACGCCAAGCTGTTCGAGGAGCGCATTATCTTCCTCGGCTCGCAGGTCGACGACGTCTCGGCGAACGACATCATGGCGCAGCTGCTGTGCCTGGAGTCGATGGACCCGGACCGCGAGATCCAGATGTACATCAACTCGCCCGGCGGCTCGTTCACGGCCCTGACGGCCATCTACGACACCATGCAGTACGTGAAGCCGGACATCACCACGGTCTGCATGGGCCAGGCGGCCTCCGCCGCGGCCGTGCTGCTCGCCGCCGGCACCCCCGGCAAGCGGATGGCGCTGCCGAACGCCCGGATCCTGATCCACCAGCCGTACACCGAGACCGGCCGCGGCCAGGTGTCCGACCTGGAGATCCAGGCCAAGGAGATCTTCCGGATGCGCGAGCAGCTGGAGGAGATGCTCTCCAAGCACTCCAACAAGTCGGTGGAGCAGGTGCGCGAGGACATCGAGCGCGACAAGATCCTGACCGCCGAGGAGGCCGCCGAGTACGGCCTGATCGACCAGATCATCTCCACTCGCAAGACGTCGCTGACCTCCTGAGGTCGGCTCCCTCCGCGCCCGCAGCCGGGCGGGAGGGAACCCCCGGGGCGGGGCGCGCACCCCTGGTGCGCGTCCCGCCCCAACCCGTCGGCGGGTCCGTGGCACGGCATCTGTTCGGTATCAATTCGCCCAGGGCGTAGGGCAGACCCGGCGAAGAGGACGGAATCACGGGCCCGGCAGAGTACCGTCGGATAGCGAGACCGAGCGCCGTCGGCGTTGACGGTCCACAGCACCAGGCCCCGGAACCCCTGCGGGGCCCCTGGCGAAGGGGAAGCACCTCGTGGCACGCATCGGAGACGGTGGCGACCTGCTCAAGTGCTCGTTCTGCGGCAAGTCGCAGAAGCAGGTGAAGAAGCTGATCGCCGGCCCAGGCGTGTACATCTGCGACGAGTGCATCGACCTGTGCAACGAGATCATCGAGGAGGAACTCGCCGAGACCTCCGAGGTGCGCTTCGAGGAACTCCCGAAGCCGCGCGAGATCTACGAGTTCCTGGACCAGTACGTGGTCGGCCAGGACCTCGCCAAGAAGGCGCTGTCGGTGGCCGTCTACAACCACTACAAGCGGGTCCAGGCCGGCGAGGCGGGCCGCAGCGGCGGCAACGGCCGCGAGGACGCCATCGAGCTGGCCAAGTCCAACATCCTGCTGCTGGGCCCCACCGGCTCCGGCAAGACGCTGCTGGCGCAGACCCTGGCCCGGATGCTCAACGTGCCGTTCGCGATCGCGGACGCCACCGCGCTGACCGAGGCCGGCTACGTCGGCGAGGACGTCGAGAACATCCTGCTCAAGCTGATCCAGGCGGCCGACTACGACGTCAAGAAGGCCGAGACCGGGATCATCTACATCGACGAGATCGACAAGGTCGCGCGCAAGAGCGAGAACCCGTCGATCACCCGGGACGTCTCCGGCGAGGGCGTGCAGCAGGCCCTGCTGAAGATCCTGGAGGGCACCACCGCCTCGGTGCCGCCACAGGGCGGGCGCAAGCACCCGCACCAGGAGTTCATCCAGATCGACACCACCAACGTGCTGTTCATCGTCGGCGGCGCGTTCGCCGGCCTGGAGCGGATCATCGAGGGCCGCGCGGGTGCCAAGGGCATCGGCTTCGGCGCCAACATCCGCTCCAAGCGGGAGTCGGACGCGAGCGACCACTTCCGCCAGGTGATGCCCGAGGACCTGGTGAAGTTCGGCATGATCCCCGAGTTCATCGGCCGTCTGCCGGTGATCACCAGCGTGCACAACCTGGACCGCGAGGCGCTGCTGCAGATCCTCACCGAGCCGCGCAACGCGCTGGTCAAGCAGTACCGCAAGCTCTTCGAACTGGACGGCGTGGAGCTGGAGTTCTCCCGGGACGCGCTGGAGGCGATCGCCGACCAGGCGATCCTGCGCGGCACCGGCGCGCGCGGTCTGCGGGCCATCATGGAGGAGGTGCTGATGTCCGTGATGTACGAGGTCCCCTCGCGTCAGGACGTCGCCCGCGTGGTGGTCACCGGGGACGTCGTCTCCAAGCACGCCATCCCCACCCTCGTCCCGCGCGACATGATCAAGCGCGAGCGCCGCGAGAAGAGCGCCTGACCGAGCCCGTCACGCACCGGCGCCCGTCACGCGAAGGGGCCCCGCACCGGATCCGGTGCGGGGCCCCTTCGCATGACCGGGGGGTGCTACTTGGCGACGACCATGGCGTCGCGGATCGTCCGGGTCTTGGCGGCCGCCTGCTCGGCGGTGAGCGGCTGGCCGCTGCCGCCGCTCAGGCTGACCTTGGTGAAGGAGACCCGGCCGGTGGTGGACTTGTCCGCCCACACACAGATCGTCGGGCCGGGCTTGCCGAGCATGGTCGACGTGCCGCAGGAGAGCTTCGCCGAGGAGTTGTTGGCGTCCTGTGCCGGGAAGTCGGTCATCGTCGTGGACAGGCCGTCGCCGTCCTTCTTGGAGTCCTCGATGATCTGCGCGGGGTCGTTGAGGTTGCCGTAGACGCCGACCACCGAGAAGGTGTCCAGCGCGTCCGAGCCCTTGCTGTAGCTGGCCACCAGGACCTGCAGGTCGGTGCCGAACTTGGACGCCCCGGGCTTGCTCATGTCGGCGGCCTGCTCCTTGGCCGACTTCTGGACGTAGCCGTCGGCCAGGGTCTGCGGGGCGGTGATCTTGTACTTGCCGCCCGCGTCGCCGCCGAGGAACTTCCAGGCGGCGAAACCGCCGCCGCCCAGCACCAGCGCGCCGATCACCAGACCGATCACCAGGCCGCCCTTGCCCTTCGGCGGCGGCGCCACCGGGTAGCCCGGCTGCCCGTACGGCGCCTGCGGCGGCACGCCGTACGGCTGCTGGGGCGCGCCGTAGGGCTGCTGCTGCGGCGGGTAGCCGTACTGGGGCTGCGGGGCGCCGTAGGGCTGCTGCTGCGGCGGCTGGCCGTACTGCGGCGGGCCCCCGTAAGGCTGCGGCTGCGGCTGACCCTGCGGATACTGCTGTCCCTGGCCGTACATCTGCTCTGTGCTCCCCCGCCGCACCCGCGGCCTGTCGTGGTGTGGAGTCGTTCCGTGCACGTCCGGTCAACCGGACGAGTGCCCGGGCACGGTACCGCACGGTGCCCGTCCGGGGCCCGTTCGGGCGTGGCGCGTCCGCGGACCGAAAGCGGTTCGTAACCCGCCCCCCCGGTTACGTAAACTGTGCGTCGTGACCGACACGACGAACCAGCGCCCCGTGAGCACCACCGGGGACGAAGCAGCAACCCTCCCGACGACCTACACCCCCGCGGACGTAGAGGGCGAGCTGTACGAGCGCTGGGTAGAGCGTGGCTACTTCACGGCCGACGCGAAGAGCGAGAAGCCGCCGTTCACCGTCGTCATCCCCCCGCCGAACGTCACCGGCAGCCTGCACCTGGGCCACGCCTTCGAGCACACGCTTATCGACGCCCTGGTCCGCCGCAAGCGCATGCAGGGCTTCGAGGCCCTGTGGCAGCCCGGCATGGACCACGCCGGCATCGCCACCCAGAACGTGGTCGAGCGCGAGCTCGCCAAGGAGGGCAAGTCCCGCCACGACCTGGGCCGCGAGGCCTTCGTCGAGCGCGTCTGGAAGTGGAAGGCGGAGTCCGGCGGCCAGATCTCCGGTCAGATGCGGCGCCTGGGTGACGGCGTGGACTGGTCCCGCGAGCGCTTCACCATGGACGAGGGCCTGTCCCAGGCCGTCCAGACCATCTTCAAGAAGCTCTTCGACGACGAGCTGATCTACCGCGCCGAACGCATCATCAACTGGTGCCCGCGCTGCCTGACCGCCATCTCGGACATCGAGGTGGAGTACCAGGACGACGACGGCGAGCTGGTCTCGATCCGCTACGGCGAGGGCGAGAACTCCATCGTCGTCGCCACCACGCGCGCCGAGACGATGCTGGGCGACACCGCGGTCGCCGTCCACCCGGAGGACGAGCGCTACAAGCACATGGTCGGCACCGAGATCGAGCTGCCGCTGACCGGCCGCCGGATCCCGATCGTCGCCGACGCCCACGTCGACCCGGAGTTCGGCACCGGCGCCGTCAAGGTGACGCCCGCGCACGACCCGAACGACTTCGAGATCGGCCAGCGCCACGACCTGCCGAACATCGCCGTCATGGACGAGCACGCCGTCATCACCGTGCACGGCCCCTTCCTCGGCCTGGACCGCCTGGAGGCCCGCTCGGCGATCGTCGCCGCGCTGCGCGCCGAGGGCCGGATCGTCGCCGAGAAGCGCCCGTACGTCCACTCGGTGGGCCACTGCTCGCGCTGCAAGACCACCATCGAGCCGCGGCTGTCCATGCAGTGGTGGGTCAAGGTCGGCCCGCTCGCCCAGGCCGCCGGTGACGCGGTCCGCGACGGCAAGGTCAAGATCCACCCGCAGGAGATGGAGAAGCGGTACTTCGACTGGGTCGACAACCTGCACGACTGGTGCATCTCGCGCCAGCTGTGGTGGGGCCACCGCATCCCGGTCTGGTACGGCCCGAACGGCGAGATCGTCTGCGTCGGCCCCGACGAGCAGCCGCCCACCGGCGAGGGCTGGCACCAGGACACCGACGTCCTGGACACCTGGTTCTCCTCCGGCCTGTGGCCGTTCTCCACGCTCGGCTGGCCGGAGCAGACCGACAGCCTCGCGAAGTTCTACCCGAACTCCGTCCTGGTCACCGGCTACGACATCCTGTTCTTCTGGGTCGCCCGGATGATGATGTTCGGTCTCTACGCGATGGACGGCACCCCGCCGTTCCACACCATCGCGCTGCACGGCATGGTCCGTGACCAGAACGGCAAGAAGATGTCGAAGTCCTTCGGCAACGTCGTCAACCCGCTGGACTGGATGGACAAGTACGGCTCCGACGCGCTGCGCTTCACGCTCGCGCGCGGTGCCAACCCGGGCGTCGACGTGCCGATCGGCGAGGACTGGGTCCAGGCGGCCCGCAACTTCGCCAACAAGATCTGGAACGCCACCCGCTTCGCGCTGATGAACGGCGCCACCGTCGAGGGCCCGCTGCCCGCGCCGGAGGAGCTGACCGCGGCCGACCGCTGGATCCTGTCGCGGCTCAACAGCACCGTCGCCGAGGTGGACGGGCTGTACGAGGACTACCAGTTCTCCAAGCTCTCCGAGGCGCTGTACCACTTCGCCTGGGACGAGGTCTTCGACTGGTACGTCGAACTTTCCAAGACCACCCTGGCCAAGGGCGGCCCGCAGGCCGACGCCGCGCGCCGGGTGCTCGGCGAGGTCCTCGACGTCACCCTGCGGCTGCTGCACCCGATCGTGCCCTTCGTCACCGAGACGCTGTGGACCACGCTCACCGGGGCCGAGTCGGTCGTCATCGCCGACTGGCCGACCGACAGCGGCTACCGCGACGCCGCGGCCGAGGCGGAGATCGCCACGCTGCAGCAGGTGGTCACCGAGGTCCGCCGGTTCGCCGTGAGCCAGGGCCTCAAGGACCGGCAGCGCGTCCCGGCCCAGCTGGACCTCGACGGCACCGTGCTGGCCGTCCACGAGGACGCGATCCGCTCGCTGCTGCGGCTGACCGTCCCCGAGGAGGGCTTCGTGGCCACCGCCTCGCTCCCGGTCGCCGGCGCCACCGTCTCGCTGGACCTCTCCGGCACCATCGACGTCCCGGCGGAGCGCAAGCGCCTCGCCAAGGACCTCGCGGCCGCCGAGAAGGAGAAGGCGCAGACCACCGCCAAGCTCGGCAACGAGGCGTTCCTCGCCAAGGCGCCGGACGAGGTGGTCGCCAAGATCAAGGTCCGCCAGGAGGCGGCCGAGGCCGACATCGCCCGGATCACCGCCCAGCTCGCGGCGCTGCCGCAGGGCTGAGCCCGTACCGGCCCGTGAGGGGCCGCACTCCGCGACGCGCGGGGTGCGGCCCCTCGGCGTTTCGCGGTCTCCGCTGCCGGTTTTCCGCCGAGGGACGCTTTCATTACGCCTAATAGCGCAGGAACATTGCTCCCTTCCGGCGAATATTCATCCTGGACCGGGTGAGGTCCTATTCCGAGCGAATTGATTCCGGTCTTGCCCGCGCGCGTTCGCGGAAGTTTGCAGGTTCGGATGTGTACGGTGTGCACGGAGTTTCCGAAGGACGTTTCCGCTGAGCGTTCCTGCGGGGTGTCCCTGATGGGCGACGGACGGGAGGGCACGGCGTGGTGGTGACCGAGGAGTTGGCCGACGAACTGCCTGCCGAGATGGTCGAGGAGGCGAAGGCCAGGGCGGCGACCCTGCTGCTCGCCTTCCGGCACGGGAATCAGCTCGCGTTCGACCAGGAGCTGGACCTGCTGTTCGCCGAGCAGGCCGAGCGCGAGGTGACCACCCTGCTCACCTGGATCGCCGCCGAGGCCGTCCGCAAGGCGTACGCCCCCGAGGTCGGCGACAGGGTGCTGCGGGCGATGGCCCGGCGGGCCCCGGCCGACACCGGCGCGGTCGCGGTGGACGAGGAGGGCGCGGACGCCGCCCGGCTGATCGAGGCGGTGGCGGCCGGCGAGGTGGCCGAGGTCCGCGGTCTGGTCGCCTCGACGGCCGACACCACCTTCCTGCTGGGCGGTCTGCTGCAGGGCGTCGCGATGATGCTGCCGCTGCTGCCCGAGGGCGAACTGGCCGAGATCACCGCCGAGTTGCGCCGTCGGCACGGCGGCGCCGCGCACGTGCCGGAGGCCCGGGCCGGGGTCTGAGCCCCGGGCCGGGCCCGCCGCAGGCCGCTGCCTGCCGCGCCTACGGCATGGCGTGCAGGTGGGCGCCGATCGTGCCGGCGACCGGGTTGCCCGCCCTGGCGTCCCAGTTGGTGGACCAGGTCATCGCACCGCCGATGCCGGGCCAGGTGGTGTCGGGCTTGTAGCTGCCGCAGCCGGTGCCGGAGGCCAGGCAGTCCAGCGCGTTGACGACGGTGCCGGCGCCGAGGTAGCCGCCGCCCGCCGCGCTGGTCGAGGCCGGCACCCCGAGGCCCACCTGGTCGGGCCGCAGCCCGCCCTTGAGCTGGATACAGGCCAGCGCGGTGAGGAAGTTCTCGGTGCCCTGCGCGTAGACGTTGCCGTCGCAGCCGTTCATCGCGCCGGAGTTGTAGTACTGCATGTTGACGATGATGAGGATGACCTGGAGAACGGCATCAGCGCCACCTCCATGAGCCAGGCTCTGCACGCCCTGGCGGCGAAGGCAGGCAGCGGATTCATCCTCACCATGGCGCCGCAGACCATCGACATGCAGTCGACCGGCATGGAGTACTTCAAACTGGCGCTGAACGTGAAGGACTCGAGCGCGGTGGGGGCGCCGAGGGCGACCTTCTCGGCGTTGCGGCGGGTCTTGGCCCAGCCGTTGCGTCCGAGCAGCAGCCGGACGGCGGCCCGGGCGGCGACCACGAAGAGGTGGTAGGCGTAGAGCCAGACCAGGACGCCCCAGAGCAGCCCGGTGAGCCGGCCGCGGTCGGGGTGGACGGCCTTGCGGTAGGCGAGGCCCCAGAACACCATCGGCAGCGTGGCGAGGACGAAGGCGAGCAGCATCCACGGCCCGAAGCGGAGCTGGAAGTCGGCGGTCTCGGCGGGGAAGAGCACCAGCCCGGCGGTGGTGATCGCGAGCGAGAGCGGGACCAGCAGCACCAGCAGCACGCAGACCACGGGCTGCAGGAAGGTGTACATCACCTCGGCCTTGCCGGACCAGGTGTAGTGCGGGGAGCGCAGCACCCGGCCGGTGTAGCGCAGGCACTGCATGTTTCCCTGGGCCCAGCGGGTGCGCTGGGTGAGGAAGCGGCGCGGCGAGACCAGGCCCTCCTGGGAGACCTGGGTCTCGGTGACGTGGGTGAGCCGCCAGCCGGCCAGACGCAGGTCCAGCCCGGACTCGTAGTCCTCCAGCAGCGCGCGCTCGGGCCAGGGGCGGCCGGCCCGGCCCTCCTCGGCGGTCAGCGAGTCGAGGGCGGTGAGCCGGACGAACTGGCCGTTGCCGCCGAGGCCGACGCTGCCGGTGCGGCGGCGCAGCAGCTGCATGCCGGCGTTGTTGGCCTGGAACTCGACGTCCTGCATCCGTACGAGCGCGCGGGCGAGGGCGTTGGCGGCGCGGCCGCGCCCGGGAAGCGGGTGTTCGTCGTCGGCGTTGCGCATCCGGACGCCGATCTGGACGGCGCCGGTGTCGGGGCGGCCGAGTGCCTTGTCGTTGCAGACCTGGGCGAGGGTGCCCGGGTCGAGTCGGCCGTCGGCGTCGACCACGCCGATCACCACGCGGGAGCGGTCGGTGCCCTCCGGCAGCCAGGCGGAGATCTCCCGGTAGGCGGCGTTGAGGGCGGCGCCCTTGCCGATCCGGGCGTGCGGGCGGCGGCGCTGGACGAGGTGGACGCGCGGGTCGCGGGCGGCCGCGGCGAGCACGAGGTCGCGGGTGGCGTCCTCGCTGTCGTCGTCGATCACCCACAGGTGGGCCTCGTGCGCACTGGTCCGCAGGCCGTCCAGGGTCTGGGTGACCACGGCCTCCTCGTCGCGGCAGGGGATCACCAGGTGCCAGCGGAAGGCGGCGGGGTCGCCGGGCTCGGCGGGCCGGTTGTGCCGGAAGGCGTGGCGGGAGCCGGCCCAGTACACGAGGAAGCGTCCGAAGACGAGCACCATGTAGCCCACGAGGGCCAGCGAGATCAGTCCGGCGACCCAGACGATGGCGTCCTGGCGCAGCGTGATCCAGTCGTGCAGGGCGTCGGGCATGGCGCGGTGCTCCTCGTAATCAAAGGCTGGCGGCTCCCGTTGGTTGCGAATCGATGCTTCATTGCGGGTCAAACTCGCTAAATGAATAGTAAAGGGATCAAACTGGTTGGTAGTGGCAAAGACGGGTCAAAGTGGCCGTTCTCACCCCGGCCCTCACCCTGTGAGGACGGCCCGCCACCGCTCCGTAGACTGTGGTCGTGAGCGACAAGGCCGACCCGAACCCGTACACCATCCGCCCCGCCGACAGCGGCACCGGCGACGCCCTGCGCGACGTGGAGACGGAACTCTCCCAGCGCTGGCCGGAGAACAAGCTGGAGCCCTCGCTCGACCGGATCGAGGCGCTGATGGACATCCTGGGCCAGCCCCAGCGGTCCTTCCCCTCCATCCACATCACCGGCACCAACGGCAAGACCTCCACCGCCCGGATGATCGAGCAGCTGCTCAACGGCTTCGAGCTGCGCACCGGCCGCTACACCAGCCCGCACGTGGAGTCCGTCACCGAGCGGATCAGCCTGGACGGCGCCCCCATCAGCCCGGAGCGCTTCGTCGAGGTCTACCGCGACATCGAGCCCTACGTGCAGATGGTCGACGCGGCGCAACCGGTGCCGATGTCCTTCTTCGAGGTGCTGACCGGCATGGCCTACGCCGCCTTCGCCGACGCCCCGGTGGACGTCGCCGTGGTCGAGGTCGGCATGGGCGGCTCCTGGGACGCCACCAACGTCATCGACTCCGCCGTCGCCGTGATCACCCCGATCGGCCTCGACCACACCGACAAGCTCGGCGAGACCACCGGCGAGATCGCCGTCGAGAAGTCCGGGATCATCAAGTCCGGTGCCGTCGCCGTCGTCGCCCAGCAGCAGCTGGACGCCGCCCAGATCATCCTGCGCCGCGCCGTCGAGGTGGACGCCACGGTCGCCCGCGAGGGCCTGGAGTTCGGCGTGATCCGCCGCGAACTCGCCGTCGGCGGCCAGCTGGTCACGCTGCGCGGACTCGGCGGCGAGGAGTACGAGGACATCTTCATCCCGCTGCACGGCGAGTACCAGGCGCACAACGCGGCGCTCGCCCTGGCCGCGGTCGAGGCCTTCTTCGGCGTCGGCGGCGCCCGCGGCGGACAGCTCGACGTCGACAAGATCCGCCACGCCTTCTCCGGCGTCTCCTCGCCGGGCCGCCTGGAGATCGTCCGCCGCAGCCCCACGATCGTCCTGGACGCCGCGCACAACCCGCACGGCGCCCGCGCCACCGTCGCCGCCCTCACCGAGTCCTTCGGCTTCACCCGGCTCGTCGGCGTGATCGGCACCTCCGGGGACAAGGACGTGGCCGGCGTGCTGGAGGCCTTCGAGCCGATCCTGGCCGAGGTCGTCATCACCCAGAACTCCACCCACCGCGCGATGGACGTCGACGCGCTCGCCGCCCTGGCCGTCGAGGTCTTCGGCGAGGACCGCGTCCAGGTCGAGCCCCGCCTCGACGACGCCATCGCCGCCGCCGTCACCCTCGCCGAGGAGGAGGGCGACCTCGGCGGCGCCGGCGTGCTGGTCACCGGATCGGTCATCACGGTGGGCGAGGCCCGCCTGCTGCTCGGGAGGAAGTGACATGAGGACGCTCTGCTCCTCGACCTTGATCGGCGAGGCACTCCTGGTCATGTTCGCGGCGCTGGTCGCGATGCGGCTCACCGACGTCTCCACCGGGGAGATCTGGACGGTCAGCGGCATCGCGATGGCCCTGTGCATCGCGCTCTGCGGCATGATCAACCGCCCCGGCGCGGTGCAGATCGGATGGGCGCTGCAGATCGGCCTGATCGCCAGCGGCTTCGTCCTGCCGACCATGTTCGGCCTCGGCGTGGTCTTCGCCGGCCTGTGGTGGTGCTCGGTGCACTACGGCCGCAAGGTGGACGCGTTCAAGGCCGCCCGCGCCGCCGCCACCGAGGCCGCCGCCGTACCCGCCTAGGGCCCCGGACCAGCGCACCGACACGCCGTGTACGCAAGGTAATCTCTGCCGTGTCGGCCCACTCGTCGACCCGACTGTCTGCCGAACCGAATCCCCAGGAGACGCACCGTGTCCCAGCGCACTCTCGTCCTGCTCAAGCCCGACGCCGTCCGCCGCGGCCTGGCCGGCGAGATCATCAGCCGCATCGAGCGCAAGGCCGGCTGGCGCTTCGCCGCGATCGAGCTGCGCACCTTCGACCGGGCGACGCTGGAGCAGCACTACGCGGAGCACGTCGGCCGCCCGTTCTACGAGCCGCTGCTGGAGTTCATGACCTCCGGCCCGTCGCTCGCGCTGATCGTCGAGGGCGAGGAGGTCGTGCGCGGCATCCGCATGCTGGCCGGCGCCACCAACCCGCTGGAAGCCGGGGCCGGCACCATCCGCGGCGACTACGCGACGATCACCCGCGAGAACCTGATCCACGCCTCCGACTCCCCGGAGTCCGCCGAGCGCGAGATCAAGATCTTCTTCCCGGCGCACGCCTGAGTCGGGCCGGGCGACAACGCCCGGAGGACCTTGGGACTGCCCCGGTCGGGACCATTGGCCCGGCCGGGGCATTCTTATCGTGAAATAGGGAACTGGGGGGGCCGACACGGCGTCCCAATCCTCGGAGAAGCGATCACGCTCCGGACAATGGACGGTATGCCCCACGTCGACGTCCGTACCGTGCGGCGTGACTACGATGGACGCGACTCAAGGGCCCGGTAAGGCAGCTCAGCTGGTCTCCGCCCAAGCGTGGGCGCACGCAGTCGTCCACCCCTCATGAACTCCGAGCCCGGGAAGGCACCCACACCCCATGGCGAGCAACCTGTCGTTCATCGGCCGCGACTTGGCGATCGACCTCGGAACTGCCAATACGCTGGTGTACGTCAGGGGCAAGGGCATCGTCCTGAACGAGCCGTCGGTCGTCGCCGTGAACACCAACACCGGCGGCATCCTCGCCGTCGGCGCCGAAGCCAAGAAGATGATCGGCCGCACCCCGGGCAACATCGTCGCCATCCGCCCGCTCAAGGACGGCGTGATCGCCGACTTCGAGATCACCGAGCGGATGCTGCGGTACTTCATCCTCAAGATCCACCGCCGCCGCTACCTCGCCCGCCCGCGCGTCGTCGTCTGCGTCCCCTCCGGCATCACCGGCGTCGAGCGCCGCGCCGTCATCGAGGCCTCCTCGCAGGCCGGCGCCCGCCAGGTGCACATCATCGAGGAGCCGATGGCCGCCGCCATCGGCGCCGGCCTGCCCGTCCACGAGCCCACCGGCAACATGGTCGTCGACATCGGCGGCGGCACCACCGAGGTCGCGGTGATCTCCCTCGGCGGCATCGTCACCGCCCAGTCCATCCGGGTGGCCGGCGACGAACTGGACAACGCGATCGTCCAGCACATCAAGAAGGAGTACTCGCTCCTCCTCGGCGAGCGCAGCGCCGAACAGATCAAGATGAGCATCGGCAGCGCCTTCGGCCTGGAAGGCGAGAAGGACGAGCACGCCGAGATCCGCGGCCGCGACCTGGTCAGCGGCCTGCCCAAGACCGTCGTCATCTCCGCCGCCGAGGTCCGCGAAGCCATCGACGAGCCGGTCAACTCGATCATCGACGCGGTCAAGACCACCCTCGACCAGTGCCCGCCCGAGCTGGCCGGCGACGTCATGGACCGCGGCATCGTGCTCACCGGCGGCGGCGCCCTGCTGCGCGGCCTCGACGAGCGGCTGCGCCGCGAGACCGGCATGCCGATCCACATCGCCGAGAACCCGCTCGACTCCGTCGCACTCGGCTCCGGCAAGTGCGTCGAGGAGTTCGAGGCGCTCCAGCAGGTACTCGACGCACAGCCGCGCCGTTAGCACCACAGCACAACATCCGACACGACTGAACGGGCCGCCGCCCGGGCCCCACAGCCCCGGGCGGCCGCCAGGTACGAAGGGGCAGTACCAGCACCGTGAGGGACACACGAGAGAGCCGGCTACTGCTCATCCTGCTGGTGGCCGTCGCCTTCGCGCTGATCACCGTCGACATCAAGGGCGGTGAGGACTCCCCGCTCGGCCCCGCCCGACACGCGGCCGCCGGCGTCCTCGGCCCGGTCGAGCGCGGCGCCGCCACCGTCGTCGACCCGGTCGCCAACACCGTCCGGGCCTTCCGGGACGCCGCCACCAACAACGGCCGCACCGACCAGCTCGCCCGCGAGAACACCGAACTTCGGCAGAAGCTCGCCTCCTCCGACATGGCCACCGGGCGCACCAAGCAACTCGACGACCTGCTGCGCACCGCCGGCGCCGGCGGCTACACCGTCAAGGCCGCCCAGGTCATCGCGATCGGCCCGGCCCAGGGCTTCTCCTGGACCATCACCATCGACGCCGGCAGCGACGACGGCCTCACCCGCGACATGACCGTGATCAACGGCCAGGGCCTGGTCGGCCGGATCACCACCGTCGGCCCGACCACCGCCACCGTGCTGCTCGCCTCCGACCCCGGCTTCTCGGCCGGCACCCGCCTGGAGGGCACCGGCGAGATCGGCTTCGCCTCCGGCGGCGGCGACAGCCCGATGAAGGTCTCCCTCCTCAACGGCAAGGCCCAGGTCAAGGCCGGCGACCGGCTGGTCACCTTCGGCTCGCAGAGCGGCCGCCCGTTCGTGCCCGGCGTCCCGGTCGGCAAGGTCACCGAGGTCCAGGCCAACGCGGGCCAGCTGACCAAGACCGTCCTGGTCGAGCCCTTCGTCCAGTTCACCCGGCTGGACCTGGTCGGCGTGGTGGTCGTGCCGCCGCGCGCCGACCCGCGCGACGCCGTCCTGCCGCCGGCCCCCGCCCCGGGCCAGGCCCCAGCCGCGCCCACCCCGGGACAAGCCCCCGCCGCCGCGCCCGCCAAGCCCACTGGGGGGAACTGAGCCATGCGCCTCGCCCGCATCCCCGTCTCCGCCGGCCTGATCCTGTTCGGCCTGATCCTCCAGGTCAGCGTCTTCGGCCGACTCCAGCTCCCGGGAGCCACCCCGGACATACTGCTGCTCGTCGTGGTCGGCCTCGCCATGGTCTACGGGCCCACCGGCGGCTGCCTGGTCGGCTTCGCGGCCGGCCTGCTGGCCGACGTCGCGCCGCCCTCCGACCACGCGATCGGCCGCTACGCGCTCGTGCTCTGCCTGATGGGCTACGCCGCCGGGCTGCTGCGCCCCGACCACGGCCGCCAGCGCTCCGTCGCGAGCTCGCTGCTGGTGGTGGGCGCCGCGGCCGTCGCCTCCACCCTGCTGTACGCCATGGTCGGCGCCCTGGTCGGCGACACCGCGGCCCGGCACGTCGGCCTCGTCGGCCTGGTGATCAGCGCCCTGCTGTACGACCTGCTGCTGGCGCCGTTCGTGGTGCCGCTGGTGATGCTGCTCGGCCGCCGCTTCGGGCGCGACCCGGTGACCGCCGCCGACGACGACCAGAGCGGCCCGGGCCTGGGCCTCGGCTCGCTGGCCCGCTACCGCACCACCCGCGAGGTCTCGTCCGGCCCGTCCTACAAGAAGCGGCGCGTGCCCGGCTTCGCCCGCCGCCCGTAGCCGGCCCGGCCCCCGACCTCCCGACTTCCCCGCATCCTGGAGCGCACGAGACGTGAGCAACATCCCCGAGACCGGCCGCACCCGGCGGGTGACGATCCGTCTGGTGGTGCTGCAGATCCTGGTGCTGTCGCTGCTCGCCACCCTCGGCGGGCGGCTGTGGTACCTGCAGATCCGCAACGCCAAGGAGTACACCGCCAAGGCGACCGGCAACCACATCCGCGAGGTGGTCGAGCCGGCCGTCCGCGGCGAGATCCTGGACGCCTCCGGGCGGATACTGGCCGGCAACGAGACCCGGCTGGTGGTCTCGGTCAGCCGCACCTCGCTGCTGCAGCAGAAGGACGGCGGCAAGGCGGTGCTGGCCCGGCTGGCCGAGGTGCTGGGGATGCCCGCCAAGGACGTGCAGGAGAAGGTCCGGCTCTGCGACGCCAAGACCCCGCAGCCCTGCTGGAACGGTTCGCCCTACCAGCCGATCCCGGTCACCAAGGAAGCGACCACCCAGCAGGCGATGCAGATAATGGAGCGCCGCGAGGACTTCCCCGGGATCACCGCGCAGCCCACCGCCGTGCGCCGCTACACCGGAGCCGAGGGCGCCAACCTGGCCCAGGTGCTCGGCTACCTCTCGCCGGTCACCGACGACGAGGTCAGCAAGACCGCCGACAAGAGCGGCCTGGACCGCTACCTGCCGGCCGACCAGATCGGCCGGGCCGGCCTGGAGTCGGTGTACGACCGCGACCTGCGCGGCACCGCCGGCATCACCAAGCTGGAGGTGGACAACCTCGGCCGGGTGATCGGCACCGCCGGTGCCGTCGCCCCGCAGACCGGCGACAACCTGGTCACCAGCATCGACGCCCGGGTGCAGAAGGTGGTCGAGGACAACCTGGCGCAGGCCATCGCGGACGCCCGGAACACCTTCGACAAGGTCACCAACCGCAACTACGAGGCCGACTCCGGCGCCGCCGTGGTGATGGACGTGCACACCGGGCGGATCATCGCCATGGCGAGCGCCCCGACCTACGACCCGAACCTCTGGGTCGGCGGCATCAGCGGCAAGGACTACCAGTCGCTGACCAGCAAGGAGTCCAACTTCCCGCTGCTGAACCGGGCCATACAGGGTCAGTCCGCCCCCGGTTCGACCTTCAAGGTCATCTCCACCACCGCCGCCGTGCAGGCCGGCTACTCGCTGGACGGCACCTACCCGTGCCCCAAGAGCATGACCATCGGCGGCCGCGAGTTCAAGAACTTCGAGAGCGAGAGCTTCGGCTCCATCACGCTGGAGAAGGCGCTGGAGGTCTCCTGCGACACCGTCTTCTACGGTCTGGCCAACGACCAGTGGCTGAAGGACGGCGGCATCAAGCCGAAGAAGGACCCGGGCGACTGGTTCTTCAAGACCGCCCACGAGTTCGGCCTCGGCGCCAAGACCGGCATCGACCTGCCGTCCGAGGTGACCGGCCGGGTGCCGGACCGGCAGTGGAAGCAGTCCTTCTACGACAACAACAAGGACGCCTGGTGCGCGCAGGCCAAGAAGGGCGGCAACAGCTTCTCCGACCAGATCGCCCGGGAGAACTGCGTCGACGGCTACCAGATGCGCGCCGGTGACGCCGTCAACTTCGCCATCGGCCAGGGCGACACCCTCGTCACCCCGGTCCAGATGGCCCGGATCTACTCGGCGCTGGCCAACGGCGGCACCTTCTACCGGCCGACCATCGCCAAGGCGGTGATAAGCCCGGGCGGGGATCTCGTCCGCGAGATCGCCCCGCAGGCGGACGCCAAGTTCCCCGGCGACCAGAAGCTGCTGAGCTACATCAACCAGGCCACCGAGGGCGTCGTCAAGAGCGGTACGGCCGCCTGGAAGTTCTCGCAGGCCGGCTGGCCGCAGGACAAGATCGCGCTGCACGCCAAGACCGGCACCGCCGAGGTCGAGGGCAAGCAGACCACCTCCTGGCTGGCCACGTACAGCAAGGACTACGCGATCATCATGACGATCAGCCAGGGCGGCACCGGCTCCGGCGGTTCCGGTGACTCCGTCCGCCGGATCTACCAGGCGCTGTACGGCGTGGACGACAAGGGCAACATCGACAACGGCAAGGCGCTGCTGCCCGTCCCGCAGGGCGAGCTGCCGAAGTTCAACCCGGACGGCACCGCGATCATCAAGCCGGCGTCCTACACCGGCGACCCGGCCCCGGTGTCGGCCCCGGTGTCGGCCCCGGTGTCGGCCTCTGCCGACCAGGTGGCGGAAGCTTCGGCCCTGGTGCCGGCCCCGGCTTCGGCTCCGGTGCCGCTCGACGCGGCGTCGGCGCAGGCGGACCCGGCCCCGGCAGCGGCCTTCCTCGACCAGGCACCGCCGACCGACCGTCCGGCGATCTACACCGCGGCCGACGCCGCGCTCGAACCCGGCCGAAGCCCGGGAAGGGGACGGGCATGACCTCCTACGGCTCCTACCGCCAGCTGCGGCTGGCCCCGCAGCGCCGCGGGGTCTCCAAGGCCCTCGCCAAGGACTCCCCGCTCTGGCGGCTGGACTGGATACTGCTGTTGGCCGCGCTGGCCCTCTCGGCCGGCAGCTCGCTGCTGGTCTGGTCGGCCACCCGCGGACGCGACTCGCTCACCCACGGGGACCCGCAGTACTTCCTGTACCGGCACCTGACCAACTTCGTGGTCGGGCTGGTGCTGTGCGCCGTGGTGATAGCGATAGGGAGTCGTCGCTTCCGCACGATCGTGCCGTTCCTGTACGTCGCCGTGATCCTGCTGCTGCTGGCGACGCTCAGCCCGCTGGGCTCGACCATCAACGGCGCGCACTCGTGGATCCAGCTCGGCGGCGGCTTCTCGATCCAGCCCGCCGAGTTCGCGAAGCTGGGGATCGTGCTGGCGATGGCGGTCGTGCTGGCGGACCAGGTGGACGCGGGGGAACGGGAGTTCCCCTCGCACCGGGCCGTGTTCCGCGGCCTGGTCTGGGCCGGGCTGCCGATGTGCATAGTGCTGCTGATGCCGGATGCCGGCTCGGTGATGGTGATGGCCGCGATCGTGCTGGGCATCCTGCTCGGCTCCGGCGCGGCGAACCGCTGGGTCCTCGGGCTGCTGGTGATGGGCGCCGCCGGATGCGTGGCGATCTGGAAGTTCGGCCTGCTGAGCAAGTACCAGATCGACCGCTTCGCCGCCTTCGCCAACCCGCAGCTGGACCCGAACGGCGTCGGCTACAACACCGCGCAGGCCCGCATCGCGATCGGCTCCGGCGGGCTGACCGGCAAGGGGCTGTTCCACGGGACGCAGACCACCGGGCAGTTCGTGCCGGAGCAGCAGACCGACTTCGTGTTCACCGTCGCCGGCGAGGAGCTGGGCTTCGTCGGGGCACTGGCGATCATCCTGCTGGTCGGCGTGGTGCTGTGGCGGGCCTGCCGGATCGCGCGGCAGGCGACCGACCTGTACGGCACGATCGTGTCGGCCGGGGTCATCGCCTGGCTGTCCTTCCAGGCCTTCGAGAACATAGGGATGTGCCTGGGCATCATGCCGGTCGCGGGCATCCCGCTGCCGTTCGTCTCGTACGGCGGGTCCTCGATGTTCGCGAACTGGATGGCCATCGGGCTGCTCCAGGCGGTTCGCAGCCAACGGCCGATAGCGGCCTGAGCAGTCGCAGCAGTCGCACCAGTCGCAGCAGTCCGAGGGGCCTGAGCGGGTGTGCGAAGGGGCCGGTCCGGGGAATCCCGGGCCGGCCCCTTCGCGTCCTCGCGGGTGAGCCGGACCAGCGTTGCCGACGACGCGTCAGGTCGACTGGAGCAGGCAGTCGGCGGCGGTGAGGACGGCCCGGGTCTGGTGGGCCAGCTGCTCCTGGACCGGCACCCAGCGGGCGCCGAAGCGGTGCCGCAGCCGCTCCAGGCTGTCGGTGACGACCGCGCGGGCGCGCTCCCGGGCGGCCTCCGCGCCCGGGCCCCGGGCGTCCGCGAGCAGCCGCAGCAGGATCGACGCGACCCGCAGCGGCAGACGGGCCGCCACCAGCCCGGCGGTGGTCACCCGCGAGGACGAGAGCGGCTCGGGGCACCAGCGCTCCAGCCACTCCTCGGCCACCCGCGGGGCCACCGCCAGGCTGAACTCGGCGGTGCGCACCAGCGAGCCGTACGCCTCGTGGCCGTGCGCGGGGACCCACGGGAGCAGGGCGGTGAGCTCCTCGGCGCGTGCGGTGAGGTCGCGGGCGGCGGCGGTCACGGCCCGCGCTCCGGCCGGGTGGGGGCGGGCGTCGCCGACCGCGTCCACGGCCCACATCGGGACCTCCAGGACGGCCGTGACCGCGCCGCGCCGGGCGGCGTAGGACCAGGTGGACAGCTCGGGCTCGTCCGGCAGCGCCCGGGAGACCCCGGAACTGCCCGGGGCGGGCATCAGGTACGTGCCGGGGGCGGGGCTGGCCCAGCCGATCGCGTCGTAGGAGTCCACGTCGAGCGGGAGGCCGGCCCGTTCGGCGGAGCGCGCGAAGCGCTCGGCCAGGCCCGGCACCGGGCCGGTGAGCTGGACGAACGCGCCGCCGAAGTCCACCCCGTGCAGCGAGCACTGCAGGAACGGGCGCAGCTCGTCGATCAGGCCGGTCAGCGCCACGCTCTCCGGCATCGGCGGGCGGCCGGAGCCGGGGGCGGGCAGCAGCTCGGGCTGCTCCTCGAAGGCGGGGCGGAAGAAGTGCTCGTAGTGGCGACGCATGGAGAGCGGGCCGTCCAGCCAGCCGGCGTTGAGCGCGGCGCCGTCCGGGTCGAGGCAGAGCAGGAGGTGCCAGGAGAGGCCGGGGCGGGCGGGGCGGTCCAGCAGCAGCTCCGCCAGCCGGACCGCCCCGGCGGTGCCGACCGGCTCGTTGGGGTGCGGGCCGCCGACCACGAGCACGGCGCGCGGGCCGCGGTCGACCGAGAGCAGCAGCAGCGGGCGCCCGGCCCGGGAGCGGCCCACCTCGCGCAGCCGGCAGCGGTCCGGATGGCGCAGGGCGAGCCGCCGGGCGGCGCACTCGGCCTGGGCCGGCGTGGGGTAGCGGGCCGGCCGGGCGTCGAGGGGTCGGAGGGGGCGGATCCGCCGACCGGTGTCGGTCATGGTTCTCCTTGCGCCGGTCGTACGGATCGTACGGCCGCCGGGGCGCGGACGCGGTGGTGCGCCGCCGGGCACGGAGCGCGGGCGGAGGACGGGGCACCGCGGGCCGGGGACGGCGGCCGGGCGGACACGGGACGGGCCTGGTGAGGGTGGACGGGGCCGTGTGCGGGGGCGGGAGAGGGCAGCGCCGGGGGGAACTCCGACGAGGGCCGAGCGTACGACCCAACTCCCTTGTCCGGAAGGGGCACAGGCCTCCTTGGCGGAGCCCCGTCAGTACCGCACGGGCCGTCCGGGCATGTCAACGGCGGACGGCGCCGGGCGGCGGGCGCGCACTGCGCGTACCGGGGCGGGTGCCGAACGGCCGGTCGCGCCGGGGCACGGAGGGCCCGTGCTCCGGGGCAGACCGGCCCGTCCCCGGATTGGGCTACCCTTGAGGGTCACCCCTCCCGTGCCGACTCGCGGCACCGAATCACGTCGTAAGGGTTCCTAGTACATGACTGTCGAATCGGTCTTCCCACGCCTGGAGGCCCTCCTCCCGCACGTCCAGAAGCCGATCCAGTACGTCGGCGGCGAGCTCAACTCGACCGTCAAGGACTGGGACGCCTGCGACGTCCGCTGGGCGCTGATGTACCCCGACGCCTACGAGGTCGGCCTGCCCAACCAGGGCGTCATGATCCTCTACGAGGTGCTGAACGAGCGCGAGGGCGTGCTCGCCGAGCGCACCTACAGCGTCTGGCCGGACCTCGAGGCGCTGATGCGCGAGCACGACGTCCCGCAGTTCACCGTCGACGCCCACCGCCCGGTGAAGGCCTTCGACGTGTTCGGCCTCTCGTTCTCCACCGAGCTCGGCTACACCAACATGCTGACCGCGCTCGACCTGGCCGGCATCCCGCTGGAGGCCAAGGACCGCACCGACGAGGACCCGATCGTCCTCGCCGGCGGCCACGCGGCCTTCAACCCGGAGCCGATCGCGGACTTCATCGACTGCGCGGTGGTCGGCGACGGCGAGCAGGCCGTCCTCGACATGACCGAGATCATCCGGGCCTGGAAGGCCGAGGGCCGCCCCGGCGGGCGCGACGAGGTGCTGCTGCGCCTCGCCCGCACCGGCGGGTTCTACGTGCCGAGGTTCTACGACGTGGAGTACCTGGCCGACGGCCGGATCGCCCGTGTCGTGCCGAACGCCCCCGGAGTGCCGTGGCGGGTGTCCAAGCACACCGTGATGGACCTGGACGAGTGGCCCTACCCCAAGCAGCCGCTCGTCCCGCTCGCGGAGACCGTGCACGAGCGGATGTCCGTGGAGATCTTCCGCGGCTGCACCCGCGGCTGCCGCTTCTGCCAGGCCGGCATGATCACGCGCCCCGTGCGGGAGCGAAGCATCACCGGCATCGGCGAGATGGTCGAGCGCGGACTGAAGGCGACCGGCTTCGAGGAGGTCGGCCTGCTGTCGCTGTCCAGCGCCGACCACACCGAGATCGGCGACATCGCCAAGGGCCTGGCGGACCGCTACACCGAGGACAAGATCGGCCTGTCGCTGCCGTCCACCCGCGTCGACGCCTTCAACATCGACCTCGCCAACGAGCTGTCCCGCAACGGACGCCGCTCGGGCCTCACCTTCGCCCCCGAGGGCGGCAGCGAGCGCATGCGCAAGGTGATCAACAAGATGGTGTCGGAGGAGGACCTGATCCGCACCGTCGCCACCGCCTACGGCAACGGCTGGCGCCAGGTGAAGCTGTACTTCATGTGCGGCCTGCCCACCGAGACCGACGAGGACGTGCTCCAGATCGGCGAGATGGCGAAGAACGTCATCCAGAAGGGCCGCGAGGTCACCGGCCAGAACGACATCCGCTGCACCGTCTCCATCGGCGGGTTCGTGCCCAAGCCGCACACCCCGTTCCAGTGGGCCCCGCAGCTGTCCGCCGAGGCCACCGACGCCCGCCTGGCCAAGCTGCGCGACTCGATCCGCGGCGACCGCAAGTACGGCAAGAACATCGGCTACCGCTACCACGACGGCAAGCCGGGCATCATCGAGGGCCTCCTGTCCCGCGGCGACCGCCGGATCGGCGCGGTCATCCGCGCGGTCTACGAGGACGGCGGCCGCTTCGACGGCTGGCGCGAGTACTTCTCGTACGACCGCTGGATGGCCTGCGCCGAGAAGGGCCTGGCCGGCACCGGCGTCGACGTCGACTGGTACACCACCCGCGAGCGCACCTACGAGGAGGTGCTGCCCTGGGACCACCTGGACAGCGGCCTCGACAAGGACTGGCTCTGGGAGGACTGGCAGGACGCGCTGGAAGAGGTCGAGGTCGACGACTGCCGCTGGACGCCGTGCTTCGACTGCGGCGTGTGCCCGCAGATGGACACGGCCATACAAATCGGCCCGACGGGCAAGAAGCTGCTCCCGCTGACTGTAGTCGGCGGCGCTGACCAGCAGAAGTAGCCGACGACGTGGGTGACACGGCGAGCGAACTGTGTGACTTACTTCACAGCCTCTCGGAGGGGGAGCGGGAGCTCGTCCTGGGCGCGCTCGGCATGGCGCGCGCCCCGGACGGGCCCGCCCCCACCCCCGGGGAGGCCCGGCAAGGCGGCCGGAGGACCCCTCTGCCCGCCGCCCGGAGTGCCCCGGGCATCGAGTCCTCGATCGAGTGGGTCTGAGGCCTTGAGAGCACGCGTAGAGCCCTCCCCGATTCGTTCGGGGAGGGCTCCTGCGTTACTCGGTCCGGGCGGCCGCGAGTCGCTGCTCCGTGGATCGCACAGCCCGCTCGTCGCCGTGCCGGATCACGTCTCGGCGTTGAGAGCTTCCCGGGCTGCCCGCTGGAAGATCCGTCCGGGTTCCCTCTTTCCGGCCACCGCGTCCATGTAGCGATTGTCGAAGTCGGCCAGATGGCCATGGCCTACTTCGCGTGCCGCTTCGTGCCATGCGGTAGCTGCCTGGTCCAGCGTGTACATGGCACGCCGGAGGATCTCAGCCGCCTCTGCCACGTGACCTGGCCCGACGACCGCGACCGTGGATACCGCGGCGCTAAATGGAACCCAGGCCGCGTGTGCCTGGGCAACCTCTGTCTCCCACTGGTCTGGTGTGGTGCCACTCGTACGGAGCCGGTCCGCGACCCGCCACCAGCGAGCCGACACCTGCTTCGACGCACTGATGCACGCGCTGTATGCCTCTCGGCGAACCTCCTCCAGCCGATGTTGTTGATCTATGCGCTGCTGGCGCTCCTGATGTCGGGCCTGACCGACGACTGTGAGCCACCCACCCCCGGCGCCCCCGAGCATGCCGATGGCCGCGCCGACTACAGCGGCTAACCCTGAATCCATGTCAGAGGAATGCCCTGCGCTCTACTCCGCAACCGTGGTGGGCGGCTTGCTCGTGTAGCTCGAACACCCACTTTTGAGCGATGGCCCGTAGCTCTCAGCTACCACCGATGAGTGACAGGTGGGCGGCGGCCGAGCGGGACAGGCTCTCCAGGAGTGCCTTGCCCTTCTCGGCAGTTCCGAGCGAGGGGCGGCCGATGATGCCGTTCCGGGTGTAGCCGGCCATACCCAGGGTGAGGAGGTGAGGGCGTTCCGGGGCGTCGTGGTCGTCGCCCTCGATGCCGTCGCGGACGAGGTGCGGCGCGCCGTGAAGGAGGAGGGACACCTCCAGCTCGCCGCCGTGCATGTCCTCGGCGCCGGTGCTTTCCAGGGCGGCGGCTTCGCGGGCCTGGTGCCAGTCCTCGCGAACGGGGAAGAGGGCGACGCGCGGATCCTCTGTGTTGGCCTCCTGGACCACGTTCGAGAGGACGTAGTTCCCGCCGTGTCCGTTCACGATCAGCAGGCCGGGGACGCCGGACGCCCGGAGGGACTTCCATGTGTCGTTGATCACGGCATAGAGCGTGGCCGCGCTGATGCTGACAGTGCCCGGCATGTGGGCGTGCTCGTGTGAGCAGGACAGCGTGATGGGCGGCAGAAGGAACAGGTCGTGGTCGGTGGCGATCCGCTGGGCGATCAGGCTGGCGACGATTGTGTCGGTCGTGAGCGGCAGATGATCGCCATGCTGCTCGAAGCTGCCGACCGGTAGTACCGCGATCTTGGCGCCGCGCCGGCGTTCGTCCGCGGAGGTAGCGGCCGTGATCAGTGCGTCCATGGGCTCAGCCTCTCTCATCACGTCGTCAGCGGTCGAGAGGGCTCCCGCTGTTCATCAGGGTCAGGCGACCGGTGAACGTGGCTACTTCGGGTACGGCGCTCCACTGCTGGAGGGCCTTGCCCGCGGCGGACAGTTCGGACATCGCGCGAGCCGACTCGGTGTCGATGGCGATCGACAGCGCCCGGTCGGCTGCGGCGGCGGCCTGCTCTGGCTCGCCGGAAACCGCGTAGGCGCGCGCCAGGCGCGAGAGGTACACGCCCTGATCGTTTCGGTAGATCGGCGGCAGGATCCGAAGCTCTGCCTCGAACATGCCCACGGCCGTTCGCGGATCCCCGAGTTCGATCAGGCAGTTCGCGCGCTGCATCTCGATGTACGTCGGCGTGCAGTACGCCAGATCAAGGGCGTCGTCTGCATGTGAGTCGTCCGGTTCGGCGGCGAGTTCGTGAGCCTCGTCGAACTTCGCCTGCGCAAAGCGCGGGTTGCCCATGAGCGCGTGGCCCTGGGCCTCCTGCTGAGCGGCCAGAGCACGGATGCGAGGTGTGGCGCCGACCGACCGTTGGGCAGCGCGGGCAAGACTGACAGCCTTCTGCGTGTTGCGTTGAGCGGTGGCCTGGTTGCTTTTCCGGAACAGCACGTAGGCGGCCATGACGTCGTCGCCGGTCTCCTGCGCCCACTCCATGGCGCGGTCCGACCAGTAGAGGGCCCGGGCGAAGTCCCCGAGATCCTGGTTCAACCAACCCAGGAACTCCGCGGTCCGGGCACCGATGGCGAGGAGTTCATCGCGGGCGCGGCCGCCGATGTTCTGCTGGAGGCGATCGAGTAACTGGACGTGTCGGGTGACCGCGTCGAGCGCGTGCCGGGAGCCGAGCAGATTCGCGGCCTTGTAGTGTCCGGGCATGAGGCCGCGCAGGTGGCTGACGAAAAACTCGGGATCGATCGGTGCGCTGAGCTCCTGCCGGCCGGCGGACGGCTCGGGCGATCGGGTCCGGGACCGGGGGACTGGTTCTTCCTGCTCCCATTCCCGAGCAGCCAGCCCGAGCATGTGGCCAGGGATGTGCAGCCCGTCGGCGATGCGCTCGATGAGATCGACCTTCTCGATCTTGGGCTTGCCGGCCATGACCTCACCAACACGGCTCGGAGTCATGTCGCAGGCACGGGCAATGAGCGAGGGGTAGATCCCGGCCAGCTTGAGCAACCGGAAGATGGTGGCGAAGTCTCGTCTTCGGCACGCCGCGATCATCTCCGGGTTGGAGATCAGGCCCGGTGGGAGCCGATCGGGAACGCGCGCCTCGGTCACCACTGCCCCCGTAGTCGATCAGCAGTCACTGCACGGAAGTTGATTACCTGTGAGTTTACCCACAGTGGGTAATCAGCTTGGGTACGAAGTCCGCAATCCCTCTCGGCAGCCTGGAGTCAAGGGCCGGAACGTCCAGGTTCCGTCATCCCTTTGGGCACCGGGAGGGTGGTGCAACTTGATCAGCTTGGGAGCTCCCCAAGTCATCGCGGAGGCGCCTGAGGCGGACGCCGGGATAGCCGCATTCGATGCGAACCTCACCCGCCACCGAAAGTCCGTTGGAGCGGCCCGGGGCCACCTCCGCGTCTTCCTCGCCGGTGTGCCCGGTGGGGATGCCCTCGCGGACGACGCCGAGATCGTGCTCGACGAGTTGGTGACCAACGCCGTGACGCACGCCCGGGTACCTCGGGGCCGGCGAATCGCTATCCGATTCGAGATGGTGCTCGATCACCTCCGCCTGGAGGTGCACGACGCGAGCGGCGAGAAGCCCGTCATCCGGCGATGCACGGGCACGGATTCCGAGTCGGGGCGCGGGTTGTGTCTGGTGGAGGCCCTGTCCGTGGAGTGGGGCTTCATGCCTCGTCCGGAAGGTATCGGAAAGATCGTTTGGGCCCTGGTGGGCCCGGGAGGTGGGGCGACGTGAACAAGCGGGCGTCCGGTGCGGTGGGGGCGCGGTGCTTCTACTGCGGCGCGGGTCTGCGGAAGGCGCTGACCCGAAACATCGTGGTGAACGGTCGGACCGTTGGTGTCCACAGGTGGCACCCGCGTCGCGCGGGGGAGGTGTCCGCGTGACCGCCATTCCCATGCCCTCCGGTGCCGGCGCTCGTCCGCGGCCGGCCGATCGGTTCCCGCACATCGCCTTCAGCCTGGGGCAGCAACGGGTTGATGAGGCGTACTGGGCCGTGCAGCGTCTGCGTGGTGGCGTGCCGCTGGCGGAGATGGATCACGCCGAGTTGCTGTCGACGGCCGAGTGCGCTCTGAGTCACGTGAAGTCGCTGGAGTCGCTGCTGGAGGCCATCGAGTTCGCGATCCCCGTGGACCGGCCGACGACGCTCGCTCAGGTGATCGCACCGATCCGTGCCTACCTGAAGTGGACGTTGGACGCGGACACGCCGTTCGAGGGTGCGTCGGCGTTCGTCGGTGAGGTGGCCCGGTTCGGCCGACCCTCGGTACGGGTCCGGGTGGAACTCGAAGTCGTGAAACGGCAGCCGAGCGGGCCGACGGTCAAACGCCGCGTGCGGCGGAAGGGAAAGTCATGACCGACACCGTGAGCCCGGCCGCGTCGAGCGCGCCGTACCCGTTCCTCGATAAACTCGCTATCGGATGTTGGGCCGGCTACCCCCGTAATGAACATCCCGGCGATCGGTTCGATAATCTCTGAGCTATCTTCGGACATGATCGGGGGGCCGTAAGCTGTTGCGACTCGGTCAGGGCTTTTGGGCCTGACCGCAATGTGGCCGAGTGGCCCCCCGGTCTTGCTCGACGCGGGTCCCGGGCCAGGGAGGTGGGTAAAACCGCGGAGCCGCCCGGCATCAGCCACCGCGCGGCAGCCGGCGGGCGGAAGCGCACTTCTCTGGCAGGTGGAATCTGGGCGGGCCAGGCGCCCGGCCCGGAACGGCCGCAAGGCCGCATGCCCGGCCGGGGCGGCTGGGGCCGCCCGGCGGCGCTCCGCGCCGCCGCTTGAGTAAGTAGAGAAGATATGCGACAGCCCCCGCGCCCGTTGTGGACGTGGGGGCTGGGTGGTGGTCGGGCTGGTTAGCGGGTGGCCTTGGCCGGGCGGGGCGCGCGCTTCGGGTTGCGGGCCTCGATGGCGTAGGTGAGCGCGGTGGTTTCGGCGCCGAGGCGGGTCTCTTCGAGGATGAGTGGGCGTCCGGTGGCCTGGTCGTGGGTGATGCGGTGGGCGACCAGGAGGACGGCGGCTTCGGAGAGGCCGAGGGCTGCGCGCTCGTCGGGCTGGGGGACGCGGGCGCTGACTCGCTCGTGCCAGGTGAGGTCGTGGCCGGCGGCGGCGAGCATCGCGTAGGCCTCGGCCGGGGTGGCGGCGGGCTGCTGGGCGAGCGGGGTGGCCTCGATGCGCTCCATGGGGAGTAGGAGGCGGTGGAGGGCGCGGCCGTCGCCGGTGGGGTCGGTGAGCAGGCGGTCGCAGCCGAGCATCAGTTCGTCCTGGTCCATCTCCAGCAGCGGCGCGGTGATGGCGTCGGTGCGGGTGCGGTAGACGGTGGGCTCCTCGCCCTGCTGGAACCACGCGTCGATGGGGGTCTCGTAGGCGTCGGCCTGGCGGGTGACGGTGCGTTCCAGGGATCCGCTGGGTCCGTGGACGGCGGTGCGGACGAAGGTGCCGCGGCCTTGCTTCACGTCCAGTTGGCCTTCGCTGCGGAGGGCGGCGACGGCGAGGCGGACGGTTGGTCGGGAGACGCCGTACTTCTGGGCGAGGTCGGTCTCCGTGGGCAGCTGCGTGCCGGGCGGCCATTCGCCGGTGGCGATGGACTGTCGCATCGCCGCCGCTACCTGCTTGTGCAGTGCCTCGTTCCGGATGATCGCCATGGTGTTGACCCCTTGTGCGGGCGCCGGGGGAGGAGGCCCGCCTCGTGTCGCGTGGTTATCGAGAGTTCATCTGTGGTCGTTTGCCCAGCTCGGGCCGCATGTCTAGGTCTGTCGTCAGTCGGTAGCCGTTAAACGTAAGCATGAATCGCTTGCGCCGGGGCGTCAAGGAAGGGCATCATCTCGCCATCAAAGGTAAGTACGTTTGACGACTGATGTCAGGCGGCCTTTGGTTCAGAGGAGCGTGCGCTCATGCAGTCCATTCCCGTTGACGGAACCCGGCTCGGCACGATGACCTGCATCGTTGCCCCCGAGGTGCGGATCGCGAACCGCGAGACCGGGGAGGTGCGCAAGGACCGGGAGGGCCAGACCGTCTACACGGTGGGTGTCGCGGTCCGGCAGGACGGCCGGCGGGCCTCGATCATCGAGATCAGCGTGTCCGGCGAGCCGGTCGGCGTGGTCGAGGGCGTGCGGGTGCACGTCACCGGCCTGACCGCCTTCTCGTGGGCGATGGGGGACCGGCACGGCCTGTCCTTCCGCGCCGACGCCATCACCCCGGTTCCCGCGCAGGCCTCGGCGGCCTCCCGTAAGGGCGGCGACGTCTGATGAGCAGCGCGACGCGTGTGAAGCTGCGCGGTCTGCTGCGCGAACTCGGGGACCTGGCCGAAGAGGTCGACCCGTTCGGCCGGGACGACGAAGGTGCCTTGCTCTTCGACCACATCGCCGTCGTCGCCACCAAGGCCGCTGGCCAGGCTCGCGACCTGGAGACCGAGGCCCACAACACGGCCATGGAGAACGGGGGACGGCTGTGATCGTTCTCCAGCTTCTCTGGGTGGCGCTCCTGGCGGCGGTGCTGATCCTGCTCAGCACGGCCCCGGGGCTGCGGCGGAACTACCCGTACGTGTGGTGGTGCCTGATCGGCTACCCGGTCGCGGTCGTACGGGTCCGGGTGACGTGGCGTCGGCTAACCACCAACCTCGGGCTCGCGGTGGCCAAGCGTCCCGGGCGGGCACTGATCGGAGACATGGTGGTGCGCGGTGATCCGCTGCGGCCGGTCCCGCCCCGGTTGGGTATTCCGAAGCTGAGGCGGGGTGGTTTGGATGTCGTGGTGCGGCTGCATCCCGGGCAGGTGCCGGAGCACTTCGTCTCGGTGGTCGAAGCGCTCACCCACGCCTGGCGGGCTCACGCGGTTCGGGTGTTCTCGGACGAGCGCGGGTTCGTGACCCTGTCCGCGCTCGCCTGGGACCCGCTCCGGGCACCCGTCGTGCCCTACCAGCTGAAGCAGCACGTACTGCGCGCGGTGGTCGGCCTCCTGGAGGACGGCCGCGCCTGGGTGATCGACTTCCGTCGCGCTCCGCACTGGCTGATCGTCGGCGCGACCCGCTCCGGCAAGTCGACCCTCATCGCCTCACTGGTGAAGGAACTCGCCCCGCAGCGCGTCGCCCTGTTCGGCATCGACCTCAAGGGCGGCATGGAGCTGTCCCTGTTCGAGGACCGGCTATCGGCCCTGGCGTCCACCCGGGCACAAGCCGCTCACCTGCTCGCGGAACTGGTGGCGGAGACCGAGGCACGGATGGAACTCTGCCGCTCGGTCGGCGCCCGCTCGGTCTGGGACCTGCCCGCCAAACTCCGCAAGATGCCCGTCGTCCTGATCGTGGACGAGGTGGCGGAGCTGTACCTGGTCGCGACCAGGGAGGACAAGGCCGAAGTCGGAGAGATCTCCACCAACCTGCTCAGGCTCGCCCAGCTCGGCGCGGCTCTCGGCGTCCACCTGGTCATCGCCGGACAGCGGGTCGGCTCCGACCTCGGCCCCGGCGTCACCGCCCTCCGGGCCCAGTTGGCCGGCCGCGTCTGCCACCGGGTGAGCGACCCCGCTACGGCGGAGATGGCGCTCGGCGACCTCAACAAGGACGCCCTCGACGCCGCCCAGCGGATCACCCTCGCCGAACAGGGCGTCGCCATCACCGCCGACACCGACGGCAGGTGGACGAGAGCGCGCTCCATCCACGTCACCCCCGACCAGGCCCATCGAACCGTCAGGAAGCACGCGCGCTTGGCCCCGACCTGGCCCGGCCTCCACCAGACGGACGAGCCGAGCGAAGGGGTCTACGTCTGATGGCCATGACCGCCGTGCTGATCGCCTTCCTCGCCGTCGTCACCTTCCTCCTGGTCCGCTCCGGCGAACTGCGCACCTGGCACGTCCTGCTCATCGGCGTCCTCGGCATCTACCTCGACCGCGTCGGCTGGGCCGACCCCGTCGTCTACGCCGTCACCTGGATCGTCCAAGGCCTCACCCACACCACCTGAAAGTACGTGATCACCATGCCAACCCACCCAACCCCCACCGGCGGCCCAACCCTCGACCGCCGGACCGGCTCCACCCACCCCCACGCCACCCCCGGCCGAGCCACCGCATGCCTGGCCCGGCCGGGGCCCGGCAACCCCTGGCCCTGGAGACACCCACCATGACCCCCACCAACCCGCACACCGACCCCACCGCACGCCGCGCCCTCCTCGACCGGGAGGCGCGGCTGCGCCAACTACCGCTCATCGACCGGGACTTCGTCCGCCTCGGCGAGATGCCGAACCTGAACCGCTGGCTGGAACAGAGACGCGCCACCGGCGGCTGCGCCGAACCCATCTACCTCGCGGGGCACACCACCACCCTCGACGCCGACACCGGTGAAGTCCTGCGCACCTATTCGACCGAGGCCGAGCCCGGCGGCCGGCTTGCGGTCCGCTGCCGCAACCGCCGAGCCACCCGCTGCGCGCCCTGCTCGCGAGAGCACAGCGGTGACACCTTCCACCTGGTCCGCTCCGGCCTGGTCGGCGGCAAGGGCGTCCCGGAGACGGTACGGACGCACCCGCGGCTGTTCGTCACCCTGACCGCGCCCTCGTTCGGGCCGGTCCACCGTGCGGGCGACTGCCACCCGGCTCGGCGCCGACGGTGCGAGCACGGCAGCCGGCAAGGCTGTGGTCGTACCCATCTGGTCGCCGACCCGCTCGTAGGGCAGCCGCTCTGCACGGACTGCTACGACTACCCCGGCCACGTCCTCTGGAACGCCATGGCCCCGGCGCTGTGGAAGGCCTTCCGCGACAACCTGTACCACCACCTCGCGGCCCGGGTGGGTGTCGGGCGGTCGGAGGTGCGCACGCTGGTTCGGGTCTCCGCGGCGAAGGTCGCCGAGTACCAGAAGCGTGGTGCCGTCCACTTCCACGCCGTCGTCAGACTCGATGGACCGGATGGTCCCTCGGTTCCGCCTCCGTCCTGGGCGACGGGGGACCTCCTCTTGAAGGCCGTCCGTTCTGCGGCCGCCGCCGTGGCGCTCCCGTGCCCCGACCCGGTGGCCTGTGGCGGGGGGCGGCTCAGCTTCGGTACTCAGCTGGACGTGCACCCCCTTATCAATGGGGAAGGTGGGCGCATCTCGGACGACGCGGTCGCTGCCTATGTCGCTAAGTACACGAGTAAGAGCGTGGAGGCCGCCGGTGCCGTCGACCGCCGCATCGAGTCTCTGGTGGAGATACAGGCTCTGCGCGTCAGCCCGCACGTCCGAGCACTCATCACCACGGCCTGGCGTCTCGGTGGCTTACCCGAATGATTTTGTCGGGTCATATGAGAGCCACTGCTCCGGGGTGAACGGGAGCCAGGTCTAGGCCGTTCGTGGTGGAGACGTACTCGACCATGGCGGGT
>NZ_JBVIRL010000033.1:0-74316 GCF_055576085.1 Kitasatospora sp. NPDC033851
GGGGGGGGGGGGGGGGGGGGGGGGGGGGGGGGGGGGGGGGGGGGGGGGGGGGGGGGGGGGGGGGGGGGGGGGGGGGGGGGGGGGGGGGGGGGGGGGGGGGGGGGGGGGGGGGGGGGGGGGGGGGGGGGGGGGGGGGGGGGGGGGGGGGGGGGGGGGGGGGGGGGGGGGGGGGGGGGGGGGCCCCCCCCCCCCCCTCGACAGGTGGTCCTGGTGTGCCCGAACTTGCGTGGGGCCGGGGCGGCCCGGCTACTGCGGCCAGGCGGCGTCGATGTCGGCGGCGGTCTTCTGGATCGACTGTCCCTCGGCGAACCAGGCGGTCAGCGACTTCCACTCCTGCCCGGCGCCGACCGCGGCCGGCATCAGGTCGGAGCCGTCGAAGCGGAAGGTGGCCGCCGGGTCGGTCAGCGCCTCGGCCGACAGCTTGTCGATCGGGTCGGTGTACAGGCTCTTGTCCACGCCCTGGTTGGCCGAGACCCAGCCGGTCGCGGTCTTCACCCGGCTGCTCGCCCAGTCCGAGCTGGACAGGTAGTTCTGCACCGCCTGCACCTCGGGCCGGCTCGCGAAGGCGGCCAGGAACTCGCCGCCGCCCTCGACCGGGTTGGCGACGGACGGGTTGACCGCGGGCAGGTGGAAGGCGAAGACGTCCCCGTCCGGGCCCACCTTGGTGCCCTTGGGCCACTGCGCCTCGTAGAACGAGGCCTGCTGCAGCATCATGCACTTGCCGCTCAGGACCGGCGTGCCCGCGTCCTGGAAGGTGGTGGTGGCGATCGACTTCACGTCGCCGAAGCCCGCGTTGGTCCAGGCCGGGTTCTGCATCCAGTCGGCGACCGTCTTCATCGCCGTGGTGATCTTCTCGTCGGAGAACTTCACCTGGTGGCCGACCCACTGGTCGTACACCTCGCCGCCGTAGCTGCCCAGCACCACCTCCTCCAGCCAGTCGGTGGCCGGCCAGCCGGTGGCCGTGCCGGAGGCGATGCCGCCGCACCACGGCTTGGGGCCGCCTGCCTTGGCGATCTTGTCACTGAGCGCCATCAGGTCCGCCCAGGTCTTCGGCGCCTCGTAGCCGGCCGCCGTGAAGGCCTTCGGCGAGTACCAGACCAGCGACTTCATGTTGGCGCTCATCGGGGCCGCGTAGAAGGTGCCGTTGACCGAGCCGTAGGTCTTCCAGATCGGGCTCCACTTGTCCTGGTTGGCGACGGTCTGGGCGGGCGGCTTCACCACCTTGCCGCTCTTGACCATCTGCGCCAGCAGGCCCGGCTGCGGGACGATCGCGAAGTCCGGGGCGTTGCCGCCGGCCACCCGGACGGGGAGTTGCGACTCGAAGTCGTTCGACCCCTCGTAGCTGATCTTGATCCCGGTGCACTTGCTGAACTCGGACCAGGACTTCTCCAGGTTGTCCGACTCCGGGCTCAGGATGGAGGCGAACATCGTCACGGTCGTGCCCGAATGCCCGGCGTACTGCTGGTACTTGGCGCAGTCGCCGGACAGCGACTGGGTCGCGCCGCCTCCGCCGTCACCCGAACCGCCGGAGCTGTTGGAGCAGGCCGCGGTCAGCGCCAGTGCCGCCGCCAGGACGGGTACGGCTGCCAGACGGCGGCGGTGACGCGGTTGCGGCGCGGTCGGGTCGGTGGTGGTCAATGCGGTCTCCTCGCCAGGGCGTGCTGCCGACGGTGGCTGAACGACATTGCGCTGTACCGGAGATGGGTCTGAGGGGATCACGGGCGGACGGCGGCCGGACTGATCGAAGACGTTAACGCAGCAGCCGCCCTCCGCCAAGGTCCACGTTCGACCTTCACAAGCCGGTGTCCCGACTGTGACCCACAACCAGGCGTTTCCCGGACCGCCCCCACCAGAAGTCGAAGACCCCGCCCGGAAACCCGGACGGGGCCCATGTCGTGACGCTACGTCAGAACAGCCGGATCGGCAGCTCCAGCAGACTGTTCACCACCAGCGACGGGCTCGGCCGCAGCTCGGCGTCCGACACCGCGAGCGACAGCTTCGGGAACCGCGCGAACAGCGCCGGCAGCGCGACCCCCGCCTCCAGCCGGGCCAACGGCGAGCCCGGGCACACGTGCGGGCCGTGACCGAAGGACAGGTGCCGGCTCGGGTCCCGGGTGATGTCGAACAGCTCCGCCGTCACCCCGTGCTGCAACGGGTCCCGGCCGATCGCGTTGTACGAGACCAGCACCGGCTCGCCCGCCGGGATCACCGCGTCGCCCACCGGGATGTCCGCGGCGGTGAAGCGGAACAGGAAGTTGCTGGTCGGCGGCGTCCAGCGGAGCGACTCCTCCACCGCCGCGTCCCAGGACACCTGCCCCGAACGCACCAGCTCCAGCTGGTCCGGGTGCGCCAGCAGCGCCCGCACCGCATTGCCGATCAGGTTCACCGTGGTCTCGTGGCCGGCCGCGATGATCACCCGCAGGGTAGCCGCCGCCTCCGCGTCGGTCAGCGCCCCGCCCTCGGTGTCGGCCGCCAGCAGCACGCTCGCCAGGTCCTCACCCGGGGCCGAACGACGCTGCGCCACCAGGTCGTTGACGAAGGCGTTCAGCCCGGCGATGGTCGCCTGGATGCCCGCCGGGTCCGGCTTGATGCCGAAGAACCGCTCGTACAGGTCGCGCAGCACGCCGTGGTCCGACTCCGGCACGCCCAGCAGCGAGCAGATCACCGTCATCGGCAGCGGGAAGGCGAAGGCCGCCTTCAGGTCGACCTCCGGCTCACCCGCCGCCAGGCCGTCCAGCAGCGCGCGGGTGATCTCCTCGACGCGCGGGCGCATCAGCTCCACCCGGCGCGGGGTGAAGGCCTGCGCGACCAGCGCGCGCAGCCGGCGGTGCTCGGCGCCGTCCGTGGTCACCATGCTCGGACCGGGCACCGCCAGGCCGATCAGCGGCCAGGTCCTCGACACCTCACCGCGCTGGTAGGCCCCCCAGTGCGCGGCGTCCTTCACCAGCCGGGCGTCCGTCAGCAGCTCGCGCGCCGCCGCGTGCCGGGTCACCGCCCAGGCGGCCACGCCGCCCGGCAGCTCGACCGGCACCACCGGGCCGGCGGCGCGCAGCAGCGCGCCCTCGGCCGCGCTGTCACAGGCCAGCGGGTCGAGGACGATCGGGGCCTGGGCAGCGGTCATCGGCAACTCTCCTTCGGAGGACGGGCATCGACGGTATCGGTGCGTGTCGACGGGTTTCGCCGGTTCTCGACGGCGACGGGGCTAGACGGGCAACGGGTCAGGCCGGGCACGGGTCAGGCCGGGCACGGGTCAGGCCGGGTGGCCCGGGGTGAACGAGACCGGCAGCGCCACCAGCCCGCGCACCCACGCCGACGGCCGCCACACCAGCGCGTGCTCGGCCACCGCCAGCCGCAGGTCCGGCAGCCGGTCCAGCAGCACCTCGATCGCGGTGGTCGCGATCACCTCCGCCGCTTCCTGGGCCGGGAACGGGCAGCCGTGCTCGCCGTACGAGTAGCTCATGTGCGCCCGGTTGCCCTCGGCCGGACGGCCGTCGGCCTGCCGCACCGACGGGTCCGCGTTCGCCCCGGCGAAGCCCAGCAGCACCATGTCGCCCGCGCCGATCCGCTGGCCGCCCAGCTGGGTGTCCCGGACCGCCCAGCGCCCGGCGAAGATCTGCGTCGGGGTGTCCTCCCAGAGCGCCTCGTTCAGTGCCTGGCTGATGCTGCGCCGACCGCCCGCCAGCGAGGCGGCGAACCGCTCGTCGGTGAGCATCAGCCGCAGCGCGTTGGAGATCCAGTACGAGGACGGCTGGTGGCCGGCGATCAGCAGCACCCGCAGGTCGCGCATCACCTCGTCGTGGCTCAGCCCGGC
The DNA here is from genome assembly GCF_055576085.1 of Kitasatospora sp. NPDC033851. Lineage (NCBI taxonomy): Bacteria > Bacillati > Actinomycetota > Actinomycetes > Kitasatosporales > Streptomycetaceae > Kitasatospora > Kitasatospora sp. NPDC033851. Next base: position 3,812 of record NZ_JBVIRL010000033.1, read on the forward strand.
CTCGTGCGCCAGCATCCGCGAGGCCACGTCGGCGCCCGGGAACTCGGCCTTCTCCTCGACCAGGGCGAGCATCAGCTCCAGCAGCCGCTGGGCACCGGCCGGCGCGTCCGGGCCGCCGTCCAGCATCGCCAGCAGCGCCGCGATCAGCTGCGGCGCCTGCTCCTCGTCCAGGCCGAACACCCGGCACAGCACCAGCAACGGCATCCGGTGCGCGTACTCGGCGACCAGGTCCGCCTCGCCGCGGCCGGCGAACTCGTCGATCAGCCGGTCGGCGACCTCCTCGGAGTGCTTGCGCAGCTCGTACGGGTCGATCCCGGCCAGCGCGTCGGTGACCGCGCTCGAACGCCGCACGTGCTCCTCGCCCTCGGCGTACAGGATCGAGGGGACGGGCGCCATCATCGGCTTCAGCGGCCAGTCGGCGGGCAGCGTCTCCCAGGCGTGCCAGCGGCTGGAGTCCCGGCCGAACACCTGCGGCTGACCGGTCACCAGCTGCAGCTCGCGGTAGCCGATGACCAGCCAGGCGGGCACGCCGCCGGCCAGCTCGACCGGGGCGACCGGACCGTGCGCGGCGCGCAGCTCACGGTAGAGCTGGGCCGGGTCGGTCTGGAAGCGCGGCCCGTACAGCGGCGTGGCGCCGGCGTGCGCCGGGCAGCCCGGGGGCGGGGTGGCGGCGGGCTCGGTCACGGGGTGCTCTCCTCGTACATCGCGGTGGGGGCCGCTGCCGGGGCGGCAGCCTCTTCGGAGCCGGGGGCCGGGGCGGCCGCAGCCACAGTCACAGCCGCGGCGTCCCTGGCCGGGTCAACCCCGTCGGCTCCATCGGCTCCGTCGGCTCCGGCCAGGTCGGCCCGGTCGGCCCGGTCGGCCCCGGCCAGGGCCGCCAGGTGGTGGACCAGTTCGATCAGCACCCGCTTGCCGGACTCGCGGTCGCGCGCGTCGCAGTCCACCAGCGGCACCTCGGCCGGCAGGTCCAGCGCCTCGCGGACCTGCTCCAGGGTGTGGGTCGGCTCGCCGAAGTTGTTGCGGGCCACGATGAACGGGGTGCCGTGGTGCTCCAGCCGGTCGATCGCGTGCCAGGACTCCTCCAGCCGCCGGGTGTCCACCAGGACGACCGCGCCCAGCGCGCCGCTGAACAGCCGGTCCCAGAGGAACCAGAAGCGCTCCTGCCCTGGCGCGCCGAACAGGTACAGCACCTGCCGCGCGGAGAGGGTGATCCGGCCGAAGTCGAAGGCGACCGTGGTGGAGCGCTTGCCCCAGGCGCCGGCCGGGTCGATGCCCTCCCCCGCCCGGGTCATCACCTCCTCGGTGTTCAGCGGGCGGATCTCGCTGACCGAGCCGACCAGCGTGGTCTTGCCCACGCCGAAGCCGCCGACCACGACGATCTTCAGCGCGTTGTCGGCGGTCGCCCGCAGCGGGGTGCGCTCGGCGGCGGGCCGGACGTCAGAGCCGTTGGAGGCCATGCAGCACCTGCTTCAGCGTGTCGAGGTCGGGCAGCCGGGCCTTGTTCGGCGCGAACCGGGGGTGGCGGGCGGTGATCCCCCCGGACTCCAGCAGGTCGCCGAGCAGGATCTTCACCACCGAGACGGGCAGCGCCAGCTCCGCCGCCACCTCCACGACGGCGGTCGGGGCCTCGCACATCCGCAGGATCCGGACGTGCTCCGACTGCATCCCGGGCGTCGGCTGCCGCTCGGCGACGATCAGGGTGACCAGGTCGAAGGCGTTCTCCGGGGCGCGGCTGCGGCCCTTGGTGATGGTGTAGAGGCGGTCCGGGTCGTCGTCACGGCCCGGCAGCACCGGCCCGTCGGTCATATCCCCGCGCCCTCCGGTGTGGCGGCGCTCCCGCCCGTCGCCCCGTCCTCCGCGCTGCGGGCCGGTGCGCTGAGGTGGACGCCGATCTGCTCGATCAGGCCGTGCATGTTGTGGCCGACCACGCCGACGTCCGCGTCGTCGTCCGTGACCACTGCGAGGTGCGCTCCCTCACCGGCGGCCACGATGCACAGGATGCCGCCGTGGAACTCGGTCATCGACTGCCGGACGCCGCCGCTGCCGTCACCGAACTCGATCGAGGCGCCGTGCGCCAGGCTCTGCAGACCGGACGCGATCGCGGCCAGTTGGTCGGCCTGGTCGGTGCTCAGCCCGGCGGTGTGGCAGAGCTTGAGGCCGTCGGCGGAGAGAACCAGGGCGTGCCGGGTGCCGGGGGTTGCCGCCAGCAGGTTTTCCAACAGCCAGTCGAGGTCGCGGTCGGGGGCGCTGCTCATCAGGTGTCCTTCTCGGTGACGGGGGAAGCGTCGGGCGGGGTGTCGGTACCGGTGACGGTGCCGGTGTCCGTGGTCGGCGTCGCGGTGGAGCGCTGCTCGCCCTCCATCGGACGGGCGGCGGCCCGGCGGAACGCGCCGAACCGGGCGGCCGCGCTCACCGCGTCGGCGCGGACGGGCTTCGCGGTCCGGTCCGACGCCGGGGCGGTGGTCAGCGTCTGCCCGCGCCGGCGCTGCGGCAGGCCGCTGTCGGTCATCCGGGCGGGCGCGGGCGGCAGGGGGGCGGCGGTGAGCGGGGCGGGTGCGGCCGGGGCGGTGAGCGCGGTCGGCGCGGCGGGCGCCGGCGGCAGGGGCGTGGGGGCCGGACGTGCGGGCGCCGGGCGTGCCGGAGTGAGCGCGGGGCGCGCGGACTCCACGGTCGGCGCCTGCGTCGGGACGGCGGCCGGGGCGGGCGCCGGGGCCGGGTGCGACACCAGCTGCTGCGGGATCAGCATCACCACGCCCGTGCCGCCGCGCGCGGACGGCCGGAAGGAGACCTGCAGCCCGTGCTTGCGCGCCAGCACGCCGACCACCGCGAGCCCCAGCCGGGTACCGGCGGAGAGCGTGGTGAGGTCCAGCGGCTCGGCGGAGACGGCCCGTTCGGCCCGGCGCAGCCAGCCGTCGCCCAGGCCGAGGCCGCTGTCCTCGACGGTGACCACCAGTCCGGCGGGCACCTCCTCGACGTAGACGTGCACCTCGGCCGGCGGGGCGGAGAAGTTGGTGGCGTTGTCCAGCAGCTCGGCCAGCGCGTGCATGACACCCTCGGCGGCGTACCCGGCCACCGCGGCGGTGCTGGCGTTGTGCAGCCGTACCCGCTGGTAGGCACCGATCCGGCCGAGCGCGCCGCGCAGCACCGACTCCACCGCGATCGGCTTGGCCCAGCGGCGGCCCGAGCGGGCACCGGTCAGCACCGCGATGCTGTCGGCCATCCGACCCGCCTGGGCGGTCGAGTGATCCAGGCTCAGCAGGTCGCCGAGGACCTCCTCGTCGTGCCGGTGCTGCATCTCGCGAAGCTCGGCGTGCATGCTCGTGGCCAGCGCCTGGACCCGTCCGGCGGCGGTCGCGCAGACCGCGAGCGCGGCGGCCCGCAGCCGCTCGCCCCGGCCGATCTCCTCACCCACGGCGCGCAGCAGCGCGTACTGCGGGTGCTTGCGGTGGGCGGCCAGCGCGCTGTCCACGGCCGCGCCCCCGCGCAGCTTCTTCACCACCTCGGGCAGGACGCCCTCGGCGATCAGGTCCAGCTCGGCGCGCTCGGACTCGGCCCGCGCCCGCTCCGCCTCCAGGCCGGCCCGCTCGGCGTCGAGCTCGGCGCGCACCCGGTCCAGCTCGGCGTGCGCGGCGGCGACGTCCCCCTCGGCGCGGGCCTGCCCGGCACGGGCGGCGTCCCGCTCGGCCTCGGCGGCGGTGGCCCGCCCCTTGGCCGCCGTCTCGGCCTGCCGGGCGGAGCCGGCCACGACCAGCGCCGTCATCGTCTCCCGGTGCTGCTCCGCCACGTCCTCGGCGAGCCTGCGGGAGCGCTCGGCGCCGGTCGCCGCGAGGCCGACGGCGATCAGCCAGAGGACGGCGACGGCGCCCACGGCGAGGGCGGTGAGCGGCTGGTGCGCGCTCAGGGCCCGGGTGACGCCGACCGGTGCGGCGACCAGCGCCAGCAGGACGGCGGCCGCGGTCAGGGCGACGGTGCGCGGCGCGGGTCGTCGGCGCGGCCGGCCGTCGGGGCTGGTGGCTTCTCTCATCGGGGCGGTCCTCGGCAACGTCGGCGGGCGGCGGCACGGCGGCGAATCGGCGACGGTCGCGACCGCCGACAGCTGGGTGGGGCGCATACCAGACCGCCCGGCGACGTCATCAAACGTCTCCGGGCGGCTGATCGGTTCACGCTTTCGGCCGATCATATCGATTCAGACATTGCCCTCAAGTGGCCAGTTGACGGGCAGTCTCCTTCATCCACGTCCCTTACACCGATTGGCGACGCAACCCCCGCACGACCGAGCGGCCAGGTTCACACCCTGGACTTCACGGCCGGGGTCCGCAGCCGGGGGGCCACCTCCGGGGGTTCGCAGCCGGAGGTTCACAGACTGGGGTTCACAGCCCGGGGTTCAACCCGACGTCCGCTCGATCGCCTCCCGGACGGCCTTCGGGTCCAGTCCGTGGTCGACGATCACCCGCACCGCCGGCCCCTCCCCCTCGCGGAGCACGCCCAGCAGCAGGTGCCCGACCCCGATCTCTCCCGACTTCAGCCGCAGCGCCTCCCGCAGCGAAAGCTCCAGGGCCTTCTTCGCCCGGGGGCTGAACGGCAGCCTCCCCGGCCCGGGCGCGGAGGCCGCGGCGGACCGGAACCAGCCGCGGCGCTTCCCCTCCTCCTCGGACGGGGCATCCAGCGCCCCCTCGCCGAACACCGACTCGACGGCCTCCCGGACGGCGTCCAGGTCGACCCCGATGGAGGCCAGCACCGCGGCGTCGTCCTTCTCGACGGACAGCCGCCGCACGGCTCGCAGCACGGTGTCGTGGTCCAGCCCGGACTCGACCAGCACGGCCGCCGACGGCTCCTCCGGCTGCGCCAGGATCGCCAGGAGCAGGTGCTCGGTGCCGATGTGGCCGTGCCGCAGCGCGCGTGCCTCCAGCTGGGCCCCGACCACCGCCTGTCGCGCCGGCTCGGTGAATCGCTCGAACATCCCTCAGCCTCCGTCCTCGTCCTTGCCGGCTCCCGTACCGGTTCCGCGCCGGGCGTACTTCTTGTGCACGGCCTGCCGGGTCACCCCGAGACAGACCGCGATGTCCTGCCAGGACCAGCCCTGCGACCGGGCGTTGCCCACCTGCAGGGTCTCCAGGCGGTCCGCCAGATCGCGCAGGGCGCGGACCGCCCGGAGCCCCACGGCCGGGTCACGGCTGCTCGCCGCGGCCGCGAGTTCTCCGCTCTCGCTCATGCTGTCAACTTTGGTTGACACCCGCGCCGATGTCAACCCCGGTTGACAGTCGCCGGCCTCACCGGCTGCCGAACCGCTGCTCCAGCGCCTCCTCGAAGGTCCCCACGCCCACCGCGCGCTCCGGCGTCAGGTTCCCGCCCTCGCGCAACCCCCGGCCCACCGCCCCCGGCATCCGCAGCGGCAGCAGCACCCGCCGCTTGCCCGCCGCCCGCAGGTACGCCTCGGCCAGGTCCCGGTACGACCGCACCCGCGGCCCGCCCACCTCCGGCGCGAACCCGGCGGGCTCCTCCCCCACCAGCCCGACGACCGCCGCCGCCACCTCCCGGACGTCCACCGGCTGGACCCGCGCCCCGCACACCACCGGGAACACCGGCAGCTTCACCGAGGCGTCGAAGAACCTCAGCACCAGGTCGTGGAACTGCGTCGCCCGCAGCACCGTCCACCCCAGCCCCGACTCCCGCACCAGCCGCTCACAGGCCAGCTTCGTCCTGTAGTACGCGAGCGGCACCCGGTCGATCCCCACGATCGACACGTACACCAGGTGCCGCACCCCCGCCTCGCGCGCCCGCGCCACCAGCGTCCGGACCGCCGCCACGTCCGTCTTCTTCTGCGTGGTCGCGCAGTCCACCACCACCTCGACCCCGGCCATCGCCTCCGCGATCCCGACCCCGCTCACCAGGTCCCCGACCACCCACTCGACCCCGTCACCCCCGCCCCGCGCCCGCCGGCTCAACCCCCGCACCGCCACCCCGCGCGCCGCCAGCAGCCGCACCACCTCCCGCCCCAACGTCCCCGTCGCCCCGGTCACCAGCACCGTCCCGTTCACCACACCACTCCTTCCGCCGGAACGCCTTCACCCCTACGGACCGGCCACGGCCCCGATCCGTGACATCGGCGGTTCAGGAAACGAAAAAGGCGGGGCGAGGACATGAAGTCCTCGCCCCGCCTCAGCGGTGGCTCACCACGCGGGGTCAGCACCGACGGCCGGAGCCGGCGGTCAGAGCCGGCGGCCGCCGACGGTCATCCGATGATCAGCTGCAGCCGCTGGTGGAGCCGCAGCCCTCGCAGAGGTAGCAGCTGCCGGCGCGGCGCATCTTGGTGCCGCAGGAGAAGCAGAGCGGGGCGTCGGCGTTGAGGCCGAGCTGGATCTCCATCAGCTCCGTGGAGTTGTGGGCCTGCTTCGGGGCCGCCTTGGGCGCCTCGACGGCCGGGGCCGGCTTGGCGACCACCGGGGCCGACTGGGCGAGCGACTCGGTGTCGAGCTCCTCGGCCTCCAGCGGCTCGTAGGAGCCCGTCTCCAGGTGGCGCTGGCGCTCCTCGACGGAGTGGATGCCGAGCGCCGAGCGGGTCTCGAACGGCAGGAAGTCCAGCGCCAGGCGGCGGAAGATGTAGTCGACGATCGACTGCGCCATCCGCACGTCCGGGTCGTCGGTCAGACCGGCCGGCTCGAAGCGCATGTTGGTGAACTTGGAGACATAGGTCTCCAGCGGCACGCCGTACTGCAGGCCGACCGAGACGGCGATGGAGAAGGCGTCCATCATGCCCGCGAGGGTCGAGCCCTGCTTGGACATCTTCAGGAAGACCTCGCCGAGGCCGTCGTCCGGGTAGGAGTTGGCGGTCATGTAACCCTCGGCGCCACCGACCGTGAAGGAGGTCGTGATGCCGGGACGGCCCTTGGGCAGGCGCTTGCGGACCGGGCGGTACTCAACGATCTTCTCGACCGCGGCGGCCGGGGTTTCCTCGGCCTTGGCCTCGGATTCCTTCTTCTTGGCCGAGAGCGGCTGGCCGACCTTCGAGTTTTCGCGGTAGATGGCGAGCGCCTTGACGCCCATCTTCCACGCCTCGAAGTAGATCTCCTCAACGTCCTCGACGGTCGCGGCGGCCGGCATGTTGACCGTCTTGGAGATGGCGCCGGAGATCCACGGCTGGATCGCCGCCATCATCCGCACGTGCCCCATCGGCGAGATGGAGCGCTCGCCCATCGCGCAGTCGAACACCTCGTAGTGCTCGGACCGCAGGCCCGGCGCGTCCACCACGTTGCCGTGCTCGGCGATGTGGGCGACGATCGCCTCGATCTGCTCGTCCTGGTAGCCGAGGCGGGTGAGGGCGCGCGGGACGGTGCCGTTGACGATCTGCATCGAGCCGCCGCCGACGAGCTTCTTGAACTTGACCAGGGCCAGGTCGGGTTCGACGCCGGTGGTGTCGCAGTCCATCATCAGGCCGATGGTGCCGGTCGGGGCCAGCACGGAGGCCTGGGCGTTGCGGAAGCCGTTCTGCGCGCCGAGGCGCACGACGTCCTGCCAGGTCTTGTTGGCCGCCAGCCAGACCGGGGCGTCCAGCTCGTCCAGCGAGACGGCGTCGAGCGAGGCGTCCGCGTGCTGCTTCATGACCTGCTGGTGGGCGGTCGCGTTGCGGGCGTAGCCGTCGTACGGGCCGACGACACCGGCGAGTTCGGCGCCGCGGCGGTAGGCGGTGCCGGTCATCAGCGAGGTGATGGCGCCGGCCAGGGCGCGGCCGCCCTCGCTGTCGTAGGCGTGGCCGGTGGCCATCAGCAGGGCGCCGAGGTTGGCGTAGCCGATGCCGAGCTGGCGGTAGGCGCGGGTGGTCTCGCCGATCTTCTCGGTCGGGAAGTCGGCGAAGCAGATGGAGATGTCCATCGCGGTGATGACCAGCTCGACGACCTTGGCGAAGCGCTCGGCGTCGAACGTGTCGTCGTCGCGCAGGAACTTCATCAGGTTGAGCGAGGCGAGGTTGCAGCTGGAGTTGTCCAGGTGCATGTACTCGGAGCAGGGGTTGGACGCGTTGATGCGGCCGGACTCCGGGCAGGTGTGCCAATGGTTGATGGTGGAGTCGTACTGGATGCCGGGGTCGGCGCAGGCCCAGGCGGCCTCGGCCATCTTGCGGAACAGCTTCTTCGCGTCGACGGTCTCGATGACCTCGCCGGTCATCCGGGCGCGCAGGCCGAATTCGGTGCCGTTCTCGACGGCGGTCATGAATTCGTCGGAGACGCGGACCGAGTTGTTGGCGTTCTGGTACTGGACGGAGGCGATGTCGTCCCCGCCGAGGTCCATGTCGAAGCCCGCGTCGCGCAGGGCGCGGATCTTCTCCTCTTCCTTCACCTTGGTCTCGATGAAGGCTTCGACGTCCGGGTGGTCGACGTCCAGCACGACCATCTTGGCCGCGCGGCGGGTGGCGCCGCCGGACTTGATGGTGCCGGCGGAGGCGTCGGCGCCGCGCATGAAGGAGACCGGGCCGGAGGCGTTGCCGCCGGAGGAGAGCAGCTCCTTGGAGGAGCGGATCCGGGAGAGGTTGAGGCCGGCGCCGGAGCCGCCCTTGAAGATCATGCCCTCTTCCTTGTACCAGTCGAGGATCGACTCCATGGAGTCGTCGACGGACAGGATGAAGCAGGCGCTGACCTGCTGGGGCTGCTTGGTGCCGACGTTGAACCAGACCGGCGAGTTGAAGCTGAACACCTGGTGGAGGAGGGCGTGGGTCAGCTCGTGCTCGAAGATCTCGGCGTCGTCCGTGGTGGCGAAGTAGCCGTGCTTCTCGCCGGCGGCGCGGTAGGTGAGCACCACGCGGTCGATGATCTGCTTGAGGCTCCACTCCCGCTGGGGGGCGCCGACGGCGCCGCGGAAGTACTTGGACGTGACGATGTTGACGGCGTTGACCGACCAGAAGTCGGGGAACTCGACGCCGCGCTGCTCGAAGTTGATCGATCCGTCACGCCAGTTGGTCATGACGACGTCACGCCGCTCCCAGCGGACCGCGTCGTACGGGTGCACGCCAGGAGTGGTGTGGATGCGCTCCATCCGCAGACCGCCCTTGGGGGCCTTGGCGCCCTTGGCCGCGGCCTTCTCGGACTTCGACCCGCGCGCGGAACCGCTCGTGGTGTCTGTCACTTCTCGCTCCTCCTCCTGGGCAAACGCCCGTAGTGCCCTGAAAAGTCCGGGCACCGCTGGTTCGTTCTTCCGGTGTGCGGACAGGCGGAGACCCTGCCTGTATTCGCACGGTTTGTAGTGTTCTGCGCCCCGTTTCCGGGCACGCCGGGGCCCCGTGGGGCCGATGTGGTGCGGCTGGGCCCCGACTGGGGGCCGGTGCGCCGGCGCCTCCTAGGGCGCGGCGGCGGAGACGGACACACGGGTGTCGTCCGTCTCCGGGGTGCGGGGCCGTTCTGCGCGGAGTTCCGCGATGGCGGCCTCGAAGTCTTCCAGTCCGTCGTACGCCTGGTACACGCTGGCGAATCGCAGGAAGGCGACCACGTCGAGTTCCTTGAGCGGGCCGAGTATGGCCAGCCCCACGTCGTGGGTGGTCAGCTCGGCGTTGCCGCTGGCGCGTACGCACTCCTCGACCCGCTGGCCGAGCTGGGCGAGGGCGTCCTCGGTGACCGGTCGGCCCTGGCAGGCCTTGCGGACGCCGGTGATGACCTTCTGCCGGGAGAACGGCTCGGTGACGCCGCTGCGCTTGATGACCATCAGCGCGGCCGTCTCCACCGTGGTGAAGCGGCGGCTGCAGTCCGGGCACTGCCGACGCCTGCGGATGGAGCTGCCGTCTTCGGTGGTCCGGCTGTCGACAACGCGGCTGTCGGAGTGCCGGCAGAAGGGGCAGTGCACCTGTGGATCCCTCCATGGCGAAACGGGCGGACCTGTTGAGTCTATGCGATACGACCCCGGCCTCGGCAAGCTGATCATGCGCCGTAACCACTAGTACTGGGCACGGAGAGGACTGTAACCACTAGATGTAGGTCTCCGGGGGAAGCGACACCCCTGGCGTGTCGGCGCCGATTAGACTGCCGGAGTCGAGTTTCACTCGAACATTTACTCGATGTACAACAAAGCCTTGATCGAGTCAGCCAAGTCCCGAATAATTCACTCGAACGTGTGTTTGGCGCAACCTTTCGATAGGAGGTGCGTTGGGCTGGAAAAGGGGAGAGGACAGCCGACGAGAGGGGCCGCCGTGAACACGATCGAAAGCAACACCATCCCGGTGCAGGAACACTCCCAGTTCAAGGTGGGGCAGCGCACCACGAATCAGCAGAGCGTGGACATCAGCATGGACCGCAGCGAAGACCACCGCCTGTCCGGCACGGCCCTTTCCGGCCCCAACCGCGTGCCCGACCAGCCGATCGAACACTCATCCGCCATGGACGACGCCCACGCCTCGCCCGCCCGCGCGATGCCGGGCCGCCCCCCCGGGATCCGCACCGACGAGGCCGGCCTCACCGAGCGCCAGCGCCGGGTGATCGAGGTCATCCGGGATTCCGTCCAGCGCCGGGGGTACCCGCCGTCCATGCGTGAGATCGGCCAGGCCGTCGGCCTGTCCAGCACCTCCTCGGTGGCCCACCAGCTGATGGCCCTGGAGCGCAAGGGCTTCCTGCGCCGGGACCCGCACCGTCCGCGCGCCTACGAGGTCCGCGGCGTCGAGGTGGCCCGCCCGAACACCGCCGAGACGGCCGGCCGCCCGTCCACCTCCTACGTGCCGCTGGTCGGCCGGATCGCCGCCGGCGGGCCGATCCTGGCCGAGCAGACGGTCGAGGACGTCTTCCCGCTGCCCCGCCAACTGGTCGGCGAGGGCGAGCTGTTCGCGCTCACCGTGCGCGGCGACTCGATGATCGAGGCGGCCATCTGCGACGGCGACTGGGTCACCGTGCGCCGCCAGCCGGTCGCCGAGAACGGCGACATCGTGGCCGCGATGATCGACGGCGAGGCCACCGTCAAGCGGCTCAAGCGCGAGGACGGCCGGATCTGGCTGATGCCGCACAACCCGGCGTACGAGCCGATCAACGGCGACAACGCGACCATCCTGGGCAAGGTCGTCGCGGTCCTGCGCCGCCTCTGAGCATCCGGCGGCCCGCCGCACGCACGACGGGCCCACGACACCGGGAAGGGGCTCCACCGCACGTGCGGGGAGCCCCTCCGGCGTCTTCGAAGGCCTCTACGAAGGCCTCTTCGCGCCCGTCTTCGGCCCGCGACCTGAGTCCCGCGACCTGAGCCCGCGGCCTCAGCCCCGCGGCCTCAGCCCCGCTTCGTCACCGGCCGCACCGGTGCCGCCGAGGCGTCGATCGCCGCCAGCGAGCGGCGCACCTGGTTGCGGTCCGTGGTGTACCAGAACTCGGGCATCGAGGAGCGGAAGAAGCTCCCGTACCGCTTGGTCTCCACCCGCGGGTCGAGCACTGCCACCACGCCCCGGTCGTCCGCCGCGCGGACCAGCCGGCCGGCGCCCTGCGCCATCAGCAGCGCCGCGTGCGTGGCCGCGACCGCCATGAAGCCGTTGCCGCCGCGCTGTTCGACGTCCTTCTGCCGGGCGCTCATCAGCGGGTCGTCCGGTCGCGGGAACGGGATCCGGTCCATCACGACCAGCTGGCAGGCCGAGCCGGGCACGTCCACGCCCTGCCAGAGCGAGAGCGTGCCGAACAGGCAGGTGGAGGCGTCCGAGGCGAACTCGCGGATCAACTCGCCCAGGGTGTCCTCCCCTTGGAGCAGGATCCGCTGGTCGAGCCGCTCCCGCATCGCCTCGGCGGCCGTCTGGGCGCCGCGCATCGAGGAGAACAGGCCCAGCGTCCGCCCGCCGGCCGCGCCGATCAGCTCGGCCAACTCGTCGAGCATGTCGGGCCGTTCGGGATCGCGCCCGGGATCGGCCAGGTGCTTGGCGACGTACAGGATGCCCTGCTTGGGGTACTTGAACGGCGAGCCGACGTCGATCCCGCGCCAGTGCGGCACCGCGTCCTCGCCGAAGCCGGGGCCGGGCTCCGGGTTGTCCCCGGCTGTCCGGACGTCCGGCAGCCGCGTCTCGGAGGGCAGGCCGACGGAGGCGGCGACGCCGTTGAAGTCCCCGCCGAGCTTGAGGGTGGCCGAGGTGAGGACGACCGAGCGCTCCTTGTACAGGCCCTCGCGCAGCAGCCCGGAGACGCTCAGCGGGGCGACCCGCAGCGAGGCGGTGCCCAGCCCGTAGCGGTCGCTGCGCTCGATCCAGACCACGTCGTACTCGGAGTCCTCCAGCAGCCGCTCGGCGGTCTCGTGCACCGTCTCGGCGGAGGCCATCGCCTGCTTGCGGACGGCGTCCTCGTCGCTGAGCGCCTTGTCCCTGGTCTCCCCCAGCGAGCTGATCACCTGGCGGGCGGCGTCCCGGATCGCGGTGACCGCGTACGCCAGGTACTCGGGCAGTTCCTCGACCCGGCCGGGCTGGGCGGTCTCCATCAGGCCGTGGTAGTTCTCGGCGGCGGCCTGCAGGGCGTCGACGGCCTTCTCGTTGGCAAGCCGGGCGGCCCGCTTCACGGCCCGGTTGACCGCGCCGACGGTCAGCTCGGCGGTGGCCGCGCCGGTGACCCGGTTGACCAGCTCGTGCGCCTCGTCCACGATCAGCAGCCCGTGCTCGGGCAGCACCGGCGCGCCCTCGATCGCGTCGATCGCGAGCATCGCGTGGTTGGTGACGACGACGTCCGCCAGCTTGGCCCGCTCCCGCGCCTTCTCGGCGAAGCACTCCTGCCCGTACGCGCAGCGGGTGGCGCCCAGGCACTCCTTGGAGGTGACCGCCAGCTGGGCCCAGGCCTTGTCGGAGACGCCGGGGCTCATGTCGTCGCGGTCCCCGGTGTCGGTCTCCTCGGCCCAGTCGCGCAGCCGCAGCACGTCCTGGCCGAGCTTGCCGGTGGGCCCGCCGAGCGCGTCCACCGGGTCGAAGAGGCCCTCGCCCTCCTCGCTCGGGGTGCCCTCGTTGGCCCGGTGCAGGCACAGGTAGTTGGAGCGGCCCTTGAGCATCGCGAACAGCGGGCGGCGGCGCAGCACCGGATGCAGCGCCTCGACGGTGCGCGGCAAGTCCCGCTCCACCAGCTGGCGTTGCAGGGCGAGGGTGGCGGTGGCGACCACCACGCGGTCCCCGTGGGCGAGCGCGGGCACCAGGTAGGCGAGGGATTTCCCGGTGCCGGTGCCGGCCTGGACGAGCAGGTGCTCGCTGTGGTCGACGGCGTCGGCGACGGCCTCGGCCATCCGGACCTGGCCGGGGCGCTCGACGCCGCCGACGGCCGCCACGGCGGCGTGCAGCAGGTCGGGGATCCGCGAGCGCGGGACGGTGACGGGCTCGCCGGCGTCTTCGCCGAGGTCCGCCGCGAGCTGGGATTCGGAGTCGTTCGTCATGACCCTCCCAGCCTACGGGGCGGGGGTGACAATCCGGTCCCGTCTCGCGGGCAGCCGGACGTCCACCTCCACCAGTGCGTTCGGCACGGTCCCGAACCGGGCGGCGTGCGGGCGGTGCGGGCGGTCCTGGTAGCCGTCGAGGATCAGCCGGTTGCGGTTGAGGCAGAGCCGCTCGATCCGGGGCAGGAACAGGTCGAACAGCTCGAAGCGCTCGCGCAGCTCGGGGAAGCGGTCCTGGTGGCGGCGGATCTCGGCGCGCAGCAGGGCCCAGAACTCGGTCTCGGGCAGTCCGGTCTGCGCCTCCAGCAGCGGGGCGAGGTAGCGGAAGACGCCGATGAACAGTCCGGAGTGGAGGAACTGGCAGAGCCCCTGCGGGCGCTCCCGCAGCAGTACGTCGGCGACCTCGGCGGGCAGGTCGCGCAGCTCGGGCAGGTCCTGCGAGCTGAGGTTGACGTCGTCCACGAAGTCCTTGACCGCGAGCCGGGTCGGGGTGTCCCGTTCGTCGAAGACCACGATGGCGTTCTCGCCGTGCGGGGAGAAGACCAGCCCGTACCGGTAGAGGAAGTGCAGCAGCGGCGGCAGCATCGCGGCGAACAGCCGGCCGGTCCACTCGGCCGGGGTGAGGCCGGAGCGGGCGATCAGTTCGGCGGCGAGCGCCCGCCCGTCGGAGCCGGTCTGCAGCAGGGCGGCGAGGGTGCGGGCCCGCTCGCCGCCGTCCAGGCAGGGGCCGAGCGGTTCGCGCCAGATCGCGCCGAGCAGTTCCTTGTACTGGTACGGCGCCTCGGGCATCTCCCGGTACAGCGGGTGGTCGACGGTGACGGAGGCGATCTCGCCGAGCAGGATCACCCGGCACTCGTCGCGCAGGAACGGGTCGGCGTCGCGCAGGCCGTGCAGCCAGGCGGTGACGGCGGGCGCGGCCAGGGTGCGTTCGGTGGGCAGGCCGCGCCAGACCAGGGTGTTGAGGATGGACAGCGGCAGTTTGACGGTGCAGCGCTCGGGGCGGGCGGTGTTGAAGAAGGAGCGGATGGACTGCTGGGGCAGCCGTGGGGCGCCGTCCGAGGGCAGCGGGACGATCTCACCGGAGGCGATCCAGGGCGCGAACAGCGGCAGGATCGTCTCGTCCCACTGCCAGGGGTGGACGGGCAGCAGCAGGTAGTCGTCGGCGTCCGGGCCGAGCGCGGCGCGCAGCGCGTCCACGTCGTCCAGCTCGCGGGCGTACAGCTGCTCGGGCCGCTCCAGGCCGGGCACGCCCCGGTACTCGGCGAGCCGGCGGTGGACGGCGATCCAGGGCAGCGGGCGCGGGCTGCGGGCCTCCGGGCTCCAGCGGGCGGCGTCGGCGGCGGAGAAGCCGATCCGGCCCTTGTTGGGGACGATCCAGGGGTGGCCGCCCTGCCGGCCCTCCAGTGCGGGGTGGTCGAGCTCGGCGAGTTCGGCGGCGGTGAGCGCGGTGGCGAGCTGGCGGGCGTCGGCGGTCAGGGTGGCGGAGAGCTCGCGGATCAGGTGGGCGGTGGTCTCGCCGCGCATCCCGAGGGTCTGCCGGGCGTACGGGAGGAAGCGCAGCGGGTCCAGGCCGTCGGGGCGGGAGCAGCGGACGGATTCCGGGTCGACCTGCCAGCCGTCGTAGGCGCCGCGCCGGGCGGTGAACCGGTACTCGGCCTCGGGCAGTTTCAGCAGGTACTCGCCGTCGAGGGCCCCGGGGACGGGTTTGAGCAGTTCCTCGTAGGCGAACTCGCCGAGCATCTTGGCCAGCAGGGCGCAGCCGGCCCGCTGCCAGTGCCCGGCGGTGAGGTGCGGGGGCAGGTAGAGCGGCGGTTCAGCGGCCGACGGTTGCGGCACGGGTCAGCTCCTGGGGGCGAGGGAGGACGGGGGTCAGGTCGAAGGGGGCGGGGACGGGCGGTGCCGGGACGGGCGGTGCGAAGCCGGTCCACGCGGTGCGGTCGGGCAGCCGGTGGACGGTCCGCCCGGTGACGGCGTTGAGGATCACGGCGGCCCGGTGGGCGCCGAGCCCGAGGTCGGGGGTGCCGACGCCGTGGGTGTGCAGTTCGGCGTTCTGGACGTAGAGGCCGCCGGTGAGCCCGGGCCGGGTGGCGACGCGGTGGTCGAGGTCGACCCGGTAGCGTCCGGCCTCGTCCCAGTCGATCAGGTCGGCGAGCGGTTCGAGGGCGGCCGGGCGGGCGGCCCGGTAGCCGGTGGCGAGGACCAGGGCGTCGGTGCGCAGGACGTGCTCGGCGCCGGAGTCGGTGTGCCGGCAGTGCAGTTCGAGGCCGCCGCAGGGGCCGGGGCGGGCGTCGGTGACGGCGGTGCCGGGGGTGATCTCGACCGGGGCGGTGTCGATCGGGCGGCCGATGGTGCGCTCGTAGAGGTGGTCGTGGATCTCGGCGAGGGTCTCGGCGCTGGCGGCCTTGTGGAGCTGCCACTGGGCGGTGACCAGGGCGTCCCGGACGGGGCCGGGCAGGCCGTGGAAGTAGCGGGTGTAGTCGGGGGTGAAATGCTCCAGGCCGAGCTTGGAGTACTCCATGGGCGCGAGCGCCCGGGTGCGGGTGAGCCAGCGCAGCCGGACGCCGTCGCCCTCGTGGCGGCGGAGCAGGTCGAGGAAGACCTCGGCGCCGGACTGTCCGCTGCCGACCACGGTGATGTCCCGGGCGTCGGCCAGGTCGGCGCGGCGGTCCAGGTAGTCGGCGGAGTGGAAGGCCCGCGGATGGCCGGCGAGGCCGGCGAAGGCTTCGGGCAGCACCGGGCGGGTGCCGACGCCGAGGGCGAGGCTGCGGGCCCGTACGGAGGACCGTCGCCCGGTCGCGGTGTCGGTCAACTCGACCCGGTAGAACGGGGCGTCCCAGTGCAGGGCGGTGACTTCGGTGCCGAAGCGGCAGTTGGCCAGCCGCTCGGCGGCCCAGCGGCAGTAGTGGTCGTACTCGCGGCGCGGCAGCTGGAAGCGCTCGGCAAAGTAGAACGGGAACAGCCGGTCCTGTGCGCGCAGGTAGTTGAGGAAGGACCACGGGTTGGTCGGGTCCACCAGCGAGACCAGGTCGGCGAGGAACGGCACCTGCATCCGGGCTCCGTCCACCAGCATCCCGTGGTGCCAGCGGAACTCCGGGCGCTGGTCGCAGAAGAGCGTGCGCAGTCCGGGGACGGGCTCGGCGAGCGCGGCGAGCGAGAGGTTGAACGGACCGATGCCGACGCCGAGCAGGTCGTACGGCGGCGGCGATGCTGGGGTGTCCACGGGGTGTCCTAGGCGGGGTCGGGGCCAGGCAGGTCGGGGCTGGGCAGGTCGGGGCCAGGCAGGTCGGGGCTGGGCGGCGGCGCTGGGCAGGTCAGGGGCCGGACGGGGGCTGGGCGGGCCGGGGCGCCCGGACGCGCACCATCAGGGCGGCACGCTTGTCGGGCAGGTCGAGTTCGGCGGCCGCGCGGAACCCGGCCCGTTCGAAGGCCCGGACCGAGCGCCGGTTGCGGACGTCCGGTTCGGCGACGACCCGTTCGCAGGACGGGCGGCGGCGCAGGATCCGTTCGGCGAGGGCGGCCAGCAGGACGGCGCCCAGCCCCCGGCCGCGACTGGCGGCGGGGCCGAGCAGCAGGTGGACGCCGGTGTCGTGCGGCCGGGCCGGGTAGTGCGCGGCCAGCGGGTCGAGGTCGGCGCGGTAGACCTCCCAGTAGCTCATCGGCTCGCCGTCGAGCAGGCCGAGGCAGGGGACGCTGCGGCCGTCGCCGTCCAGCTGGGCCCGGACGTGCCGGCCGGTGGTCTCCGGCGGCCCGGCGAGCTCCCAGAAGGCGGCGACCTCGGGGTCGTTCATCCACCCGGTGAGCAGTTCCAGGTCGGCGGGCAGCCGGACCGGGCTGAGCCGGAACTCGCCGGCCGGGGTGGGGATCGCGCCCCATCCGGGCAGGTCGTCCAACATCAGCCACCCGCCACCGGGTTGGGGATGTCCACGTAGACGGACTGGCTGGCGACCGGGCCGACCAGCTCGTCCATGCCGTTGATCCGGGTGAGCAGGTTGGCCTTGCAGGGCAGGGTGGGCGCGTCCAGCAGCAGCCCGGGCAGGGCCGAGCCGGTGGCGGCGACCTGCGGCCCGGCCAGGAACCGGCGCAGCGCGGCCAGCAGCACCGTTTCGTCGGCGAGCTGCTGAGAGCCGAGGGCGCCGATCAGGCCGAGGACGTGGTTGATGCCGAGGTAGTAGGCGAAGTGGTGGTCGATCACCGGGTCCGGCAGGAAGGTGTCGCTGTCGGAGCCGAGGCCGGGCAGCCGGGCGGTGAGCCGCTCGGCGGCGCTCTCCCGGTAGTAGTAGCCCTGGTTGTCGCGGTAGCGGCCGCCGCTGGGCCAGCCGTCGCCGTCCAGCAGGACGAGGCTGTTCTGCTGGTGCGCCTCCAGGGCGATGCCGCCCCGGCCGTCCAGCCACAGGATGGGCAGGACGACGGCGTCCAGGTAGCGCAGGAACCATTCGGCGGCCACGGTCGGCAGCGGGCGGCCGCAGCGCGCGGCGAGCGTCCGCAGGGTGTCGCCCAGCCGGGAGGGCACGGTGTCGCCGGTGCCGAGCGGCTGTTCGGCGACCAGTCCGGCGACGCACAGCGCGCGCTCGGCGGGCGCGAAGGGCTGGGCGCGCAGCACGGTGTCCAGGCCGCCCGGGTCGCCGAGCGCAGGGTGGTCGACGCCGATCCAGGCCGGGTCGCGGACGATGTCGAAGCCGGGGTGGGCGGCCCGCCACTCGGCGGCCAGCCCGCTCTCCAGCAGCCGGTGCATCTCCAGGCCGCGGTGCAGTTCCTTGCGCAGGTTCTCCCGGCGGGAGTTGGTGATCCGCAGGCCCAGCGAGAGCTTGAGCATCCACGGGGTTCCGGGCCGGTAGACGGTGCGGACCGAGGAGGTGGGGTACCAGGGCTCGCCGGCCGGGCCGAGGTCGTGCAGCAGCCCGTCCGCGAGCAGGGCGGCGACGGCCGGGCGGTGGGTGAGTTCGCGGGCCTGCCAGGGGTGCAGCGGGAGGGCGGCGGTGCCGGGCGGCAGCGCGAGGCGGCCGTCGAGCAGGCCGGCGGTGAGCTGTTCTGCGCTCTCGGTGACGGCGGATCCCGCGGCGAGCAGTTCGCGGTCCACGGCGTACCAGTGGAGTCGGAAGGAGCCGTGCAGTTCGGGCGAGTAGGCGGCGCTCTGCGCCGGGCCGAGGCCGTCGCGGCTCTTCGGGGTGGGGTGCAGCGGGTGGCCGAGCAGCAGGGACTGCTCGGCGGCGAGGAAGTGCGAGCGCTCCGGTCCGCCGGGCGCGGCGGCGGTGCGGCGGTGGGCGAGGATCTCGGCGGTGCGGACGACCGAGTCGGCGACCCGGCCGGCGAGGTCGGCGACCTGTCCGGGGTCGGGCCGCTCGGCGGCCGCGGCGGCGAGCAGCGCGGCGGCGGTGACGGCGTCCACCGGAGCGTCGGCGCCCTCCCCCGCGACGCTGCCCTCGCCGACCGCGAGGGTGGCCGGGCCGAAGCGGTGCCAGCCGCCGGGCGACCAGTAGCGGACCGGGGCGGTGAGCCGGGCGGCCCCGCCGAGGACGGCGATCCGCAGTCGGCCGTCCGGCCCGGGCCGGGCCCCGGTCTCCCGCGTCCAGCAGCGCAACAGGGCTTCCACGGCGGCCTGTTCGGCGGCGACGACGGGATCGGGGTGCAGCAGCGGGTCGGGTTCGGGCCGGCCCTGCGCGCTCGCCTCGGGGCGCTCGGGGTCCGGCACCGACTCCCTGCCCCGGCCTGACGGTTGGGGGGTGCCCCTGCTCTCCGGTGTTCTCCCCCCACCGTCGGCCGGGGGTGTCCCCACCGCCCGCTGGTCGCTCGTCGCTTTCGGCGTCGGCGCGCCCTTCGGCTCCCGAGAGGGCTCCGTCGGCTGCGGCGGTTCGGGCGGGGCTCCGGTGAGGGCGGTGCTCAAGGCTGCTCCTTGGGGCGCGTGGGGGTGCGGACGCGCACTGTGGTGGGAGGGGGTCGGCGGGCGCTCGCACCGTTCGCGTCAGGTAAGGGTTACCTATCCCTGAGGGGTGATCACAAGGACGGCTCACTCGTCCGGGTGAAGATCGGGGATTGTCCACCACCGGGGCGAAAAGGCCTGCTGCGCCAGCGAGCCGACCGGGCCGCATCACGGATCGGTGACCTCCGGCCGGCGCCGCAACCCGGGGGGTGGGCACGGCCGTCCTCGTCTGCGGTGGAAGACTCCAGGGCGGCGGGCCGCCGCACCACGGTCCGGCCGCGCACGGTCGGCCCGGCACCGACCGGCCCCACGCCGACCGCCCGACCCAGCACCGACCGACCGAGCACCGACCGACCCGGCACACACCGAGCCGCCGCACACCGACCCGGCACCGACCGAGCCGGCACCGACCGACCGAGCACAGGGGGAAGCGCACAGATGCCTACGATCCACCGGTCAGCCCTGGCCGCCGCCGCGGTCGCGGGAACCCTGCTCGCCGTGAGCGCCTGCGGGCCGGACGGCCCGGCGGGCGACGGGGGAGGCAGCGCCGCGCCGCCGCCCTCCTCGGCCGCGGCGAACGGCGGCACCGGCGGAGGCGGTGTGATCGGCGGGATCACCCTCCCGTCCGGTCTGCCGACCAGCCTGCTGGAGGGCCTGCCGAGGACCTGGGACGACCTGAAGAAGTGGAAGTTCGAGGACTGGGACACCTGGGCGTCCAAGCACGTCTTCAACAACCCGGTGGTGAAGGACTTCTGGGACCCGGACAAGATGGGCGACTCCAAGCCCGCCGAGCCGGCCCCGCCCGCCGCCAAGCCCTCCCCGGCCACCCCGAAGCCCGCCACCGACGACGGCGTGACCGACCCCGAGCCGCCGACGGTCAACGCCGTCGCGATGCCCCGCCCGTACACCAAGCAGCCCTCCGGCAAGGTGTTCTTCTCCGCCAAGGGCGGCCGCGGCAACTGCTCGGCGACGGTGATCGCCGACCCGCAGCACCCCGGCAGGAGCAACCTGGTCTGGACGGCCGGCCACTGCGTGCACGAGGGCAAGGGCGGGAGCTTCTACAAGGACCTGGTGTTCGTGCCCGCCTACAACAACTCGGGTGCCTCCAGCGGCGGCAAGCGCGCCCCGCTGTCCGAACTGGCCCCGCTCGGCACCTGGTGGGCCGACCAGGTCACCACCTCGCCGCAGTGGATGGTCGAGGGCGGCGGCACCGGCGACGCCGCCAACCAGTACGACTTCGCCGTCATGCGCGTGCACAACCAGAACGACACCGGCAAGTCCCTGGAGGAGACGGTCGGTTCGGCCGTGCCGGTGTGGTTCGACGCCCCGCGCGACAAGGTCAGCGTGTCGGCCGTCGGCTACCCGCTGCTCAAGCCGTTCGACGGCCAGGAGCTGTACAGGTGCGACGGCGGCAAGCCGACCCGGCTCTCCTTCGACGCCAAGCGCCCCACGATGCTCACCATCGGCTGCAACATGACCCAGGGCTCCAGCGGCGGCGGCTGGTTCGCCACCATGCCCGACGGGAGGACCGCCCTGGTCAGCAACACCTCGATCGGCACCGAGGGCCACACCTCGCTCAGCGGCCCGTACCTGGAGACGGTCGCCAAGCAGGCCCTGGACTGGATCTCCAGGAAGCAGTAGCCGCCACCGGGGGGCGGTACGGAAACACCAGCACAGCACGGGGGACGATGCAGCATGCCGAGAACCACCAGCCGCGGGCGCCGGGCCAGGACGGCCGGCGCCGCGCTGCTCGCCGTGACCGCCCTGGCGGCGGCCGCCTGCGGTCCGGACGGTCCCGCCAGGCCGGCCGCCCCGCCCCCCGCCCTTCCCACGTCCGCGCCCACCAGTCTGGGCGACCTGACGGGCTGGAAGCTGGAGGACTGGACGAAGTACGTCGCCGACAGCCGGTTCGCCAACGAGACGGCCCCGGGCTTCTGGTCGGCCGCCCGGATGGACGCCGCCAAGCCCCGGCCCACCCCGGAGTACTCACTGACCGCCCCCGCCGCCCCCGGCGTCGAACGGGACGCCCCGCCCGCCGCCGTCCCCGCCAAGCCGCAGCCGCACCCGTACGGCCAGGCCACCGCCGTGGTCGGCCGACTCTTCATGACGACGCCTCAGGGCGACGCCACCTGCTCCGCCACCGTGGTCTCCGACCCCGCCAACCCCGGCCGCAGCAACCTCGTCTACACCGCCGCGCACTGCCTGCACGACGGCAGGGGCGGCGGCTGGCTGAGGAACCTGGTCTTCGTGCCCGGCTTCAACCGGGACGGCCAGGCGAGCCACGGCAAGCCGTACTCCGACGCGCAGGCCGCCCCGTACGGCCGGTGGACGGCGGTGCGCGCGATGGTGTCGCCGACCTGGCTCCAGGAGAGCGGCGTCGGCGCCCACAACCAGTTCGACTACGGGATCCTCCGGGTGCGCGCCGAGAGCGACTCCGGCACGTCCCTGGAGGAGACGGTCGGCGGCTCGGTCCCGATCTGGTTCAACGCCCCGGCCGACCAGATCACCGCGGCCGCCGCCTACGGCTACCCGGCCGAGCGGCCCTTCGACGGCATGGAGCTGGACCACTGCGACTCCCCGGTCCCGCCCGCCCGGATCTCCTTCGACCCGGCCCGCCCGCCGATGTACGTGATCGGCTGCACCATGACCGCCGGCTCGAGCGGCGGCGGCTGGTTCATCACCAGGGACGGCAAGCCCAACCTGATCAGCGTCGGCGCGATCGGCAACCGCAACCCCGCCGGGTACCAGGCCGGACCCTCGCTGCAGGACCAGGCGAAGCAGGCCTTCGACTACTTCGCCAAGAACGTCAGATGACCCCCGGCGGAGGCCGGCCGACCCCCGTGGAGCGTGACCCGGCGGAACGCGGAAGGGCCCCCGGGACCGTCGCCGGTCCCGGGGGCCCTTCCCCGCGCTTTCGCCTGCGCTTCGGCCTCAGCCCCGCAGGGCCACCGTGAAGTACTCCAGCTCGGCGGCCAGCTCGGCCGGCACCTTGGCGTGCAGCAGCGTGCCCTCGCCGGTGTGCTCGGTGGAAAGCAGCTCGCCCTCCGCGTGCACCCGGGAGACCAGCGCGCCCTGGGTGTAGGGCACCAGGACCCGCACCTCGACGGCCGGTCGCGGCAGCTCGTCGTCGATGAGCTTGAGCAGCTCCTCGATGCCCGCGCCACTGCGGGCCGACACCACGATGGCGTGCGGCTCGCGGCGCAGCAGGCGCTGCAGCACGTGCGGGTCGGCGGCGTCCGCCTTGTTGATCACCACGATCTCCGGCACGGCCTGCGCGTCGACCGAGACGATGACCTCGCGGACGGCGGCCAGCTGGGTCTCCGGCTCGGGGTGCGAGCCGTCCACCACGTGCAGGATGAGGTCCGCGTCGGCGACCTCCTCCATGGTCGAGCGGAAGGCCTCGACCAGGTGGTGCGGCAGGTGCCGGACGAAGCCGACGGTGTCGGCCAGGGTGTAGACCCGCCCGCTCGGGGTCTGGGCCCGGCGCACGGTCGGGTCCAGGGTGGCGAACAGCGAGTTCTCCACCAGGACGCCCGCGCCGGTGAGCCGGTTGAGCAGGGAGGACTTGCCGGCGTTGGTGTACCCGGCGATGGCCACCGACGGCACCTGGTGGCGCCGGCGCTCCTGGCGCTTGGTGTCGCGGCCCTTCTTCATGTCGGCGATCTCCTTGCGGAGCTTCGCCATCTTCTCGCGGATCCGGCGCCGGTCGGTCTCGATCTTGGTCTCACCGGGACCGCGGGTGGCCATGCCGCCGCCGGACGAGCCGGAGCCGCCACCACCCATCTGCCGGGACAGCGACTGACCCCAGCCTCGCAGCCGCGGCAGCATGTACTGCATCTGCGCGAGCGCGACCTGCGCCTTGCCCTCCCGGGACTTGGCGTGCTGGGCGAAGATGTCCAGGATCAGGGCCGTCCGGTCGACGACCTTGACCTTGACCACGTCCTCCAGGTGGATCAGCTGGCCGGGGGTGAGCTCACCGTCGCAGACCACGGTGTCGGCGCCGGTGGAGGAGACGATGTCGCGCAGCTCCTGCGCCTTGCCGGAGCCGATGTAGGTGGCCGCGTCGGGCTTGTCGCGGCGCTGGATGACGCCGTCCAGCACCTCGGAACCGGCGGTCTCGGCGAGCGCGGCGAGCTCCGCCATGGAGTTCTCCGCCTCCTCCAGCGTGCCGTCGGTCCAGACGCCGACGAGCACCACGCGCTCCAGGCGGAGCTGGCGGTACTCGACCTCGGTGACGTCTTCGAGTTCGGTGGAGAGGCCGGCGACCCGGCGCAGGGCGGCGCGCTCGCTGCGGTCGTACTGGTCGCCGTCGTAGTGGTGGTCGAGGTCCTCGTCGATGGCCGCGAGGTCCTCGTCCATGAGGGCTTCCGCCCGCAGACCGTCAAGGCGGCGCGGAGCGTCGGCGTGGTCGCGGGTGTCGAACGTGGAGGTCATTCTGTCCTTTGGCTGCTGGTACGGGTGGCCTTCGGGGACCGCCGCGCGGTCCCTTAAGGAGTGTGCCCAGCTGCCGCCCCGGCTACCGTCCGGGCGGGGTGAGCTACCCCTCGGGTCCTCGGCTGCCACCGGGGCTCCTGTGCCCTGTGAACGCCGCGGACCGGCCGTGAATTCCCCATGATGGTCGCACGCCCGGCGCGGGCCGGTCATCCCATTTCCGGTGCGGCGGCGCCGGAAGCGACCGGTCCCGCCCGGTGGCACGGAACGCCTAACCGACCTCCGGGGCGTGCGGGCGGCTGACGTCGTACACCCCGGAGACCCGCAGCATCGCCCGCATCAGCCCGGGCAGCGCGCCCGGCTCGGGCAGTTCGACGGTGTAGGTGTGCCGGACCCGCGACTCCTGGGGCGGCTCGACCTCGGCCGAGACGATGCCGACGCCCGCGGCGGAGATCGCCGCGGTGAGGTCGGCCAGCAGCCGGGGCCGGTTCAGCGCCTCGGCCCGCAGGGTGGCCCGGTGACCGGCCGCCGGGGCGCCCTGCGGCTGCCAGTGGACCTCCAGCGGGGCCCGCCCGTCCGCCCGCATCCGCTCTCCCGCCGGGCAGCCGGTGCGGTGGACGGCCACGGCGCCGCCGCGGATCGGGTAGCCGGCCACCTCGTCCGGCGGGACGGGCGTGCAGCAGCGCGCCAGCCGTACGGCCGCCCCGGGCCGGCCGGTCACCGCGACCGGGGCGGCCCGTTTCTCGGCGGTGCGTCGGCCGGGCGGGGCGGGCTGGGCTCCGGCCGGGCCGGTACGGACCGCCGGCAGCCGGGCGGGCGGGTCGGCCAGCCAGCGCTCGATGGCCAGCCGGGCGGCGGGGGTGTGGGCGTGCGCCAGCCATTCCGGGGAGGGGCCGGAGGGCTGCCCGCCGCCGGCCGGGAGGGTCTCGGTGAGCACCGCGATCAGGTCGCCGTCCTCGAGCACGGTGGAGAGCGCGCTGAGCCGCCCGTTGACCCGGACGCCGATACATCGGTGGCCGGTGTCCTCGCCGAGCAGGTAGGCCGCGTCCACACAGGTGGCTCCGGCCCTCAGCTGAAGCGTTTCGCCGCTCTCCGTCACGACGGTGATCTCGCGGTCGCCGGCCAGGTCGGCGGTGAGCGCGGACCAGAAGGCGTCCGGGTCGGGCGTGTCCTGCTGCCACTCCAGCAGTCGGCTGAGCCAGCCCGGCCGGGCCGGGTCGGTGCGGTCCAGCTCGTCGGTGTCCTGGGCGGCGGCGGCCGGGGACGGGTCGCCGAGCGCGACCACCCCGGTCTCGGCGACCTCGTGCATCCGGCGGGTGCGGACCAGCACCTCGACCACCGCGCCGCCGCTCAGTGCCACGGCGGTGTGCAGCGACTGGTAGAGGTTGAACTTGGGCGCGGCGACGAAGTCCTTGAACTCCCCGGGCAGTGGCGTCCAGCAGGTGTGCAGTTCGCCGAGCACGGCGTAGCAGTCCGCGTTCTCCTCGACGACCACCAGCAGTCGCCCGAAGTCGGCCGGCCGCGGCGCCTGCGGCAGGCCGTCCGGCCCGGGCGCGCCGGACCGCTTGAGCAGCACCCGGTGCAGCGAGACGCAGTGCCGGGGCCGCACGGTCACCTCGGCGGCCACCCCGGCCTCGGCCAGGTGCCGGGCCAGCTGCCGGGCGAAGGGTTCCAGCACGGTGTCCGGCTCGGCCTCGTGGTCGGCCGTCAGGGCGCGGGTGCGGGCGTGCTCCTCGGGGTGCAGGGTGGCGAAGACGATGTCCTCGAGCTCCGCCTTGAGCACCTGGATGCCGAGCCGCTCGGCCAGCGGGATCAGCACGTCCCGGGTGACCTTGGCGATCCGCACCTGACTGGCCGGCTTCATGTGCCGGATGGTGCGCATGTTGTGCAGCCGGTCGGCCAGCTTGATCACCATCACCCGGACGTCGTCCCCGGTGGCGACCAGCATCTTGCGGAAGGTCTCGGCCTCGGCGGCGGCGCCGAAGTCGACCTTCTCCAGTTTCGTCACCCCGTCGACCAGGTAGGCGACTTCGGGTCCGAATCCGGCACCCACCTGGTCCAGCGTCAACTCGGTGTCCTCGACCGTGTCGTGGAGCAGCGAGGCGACCAAGGTGGTCGTCCCGGCGCCGAGTTGGGCCAGGATCATGGTGACGGCCAGCGGGTGGGTGATGTACGGCTCACCGCTCTTGCGCTTCTGGCCGCGATGGCTGGCCTCGGCGAGCCGGTACGCCCGGGCGAGCAGGCCGAGGTCGGCCTGCGGGTGGTGCTGCCGGTGGACCCGGACGAGCGGTTCCAGGGCGTCCGGCACGGGCGGCCGGCCGGTGGCCAGTAACGCGGCCCGGCCGGCTCGGCCGAGGGCGGCCCGGCCGAGCTCTCCGAGGGGCCTCCTGGCCCCGGCCTGCCGTACGGTCGTCGGCTGCCCCGTCAGGGACTGCCCGGCTTCGATGGTCATCGGCACCTCCGGCAACGTCGCCGGGCGCGGCCCCGCTGGGGACGGTGATCTTGCTGCCCCTCCCAGGGGTGATCGACCCGGTGGTCCATGCTACCGAGCAGAGCACGTTCCGCGACGCCGTGATTCCCGTCCGCGACCGGTATCACCCGATCGGGGGGATTCGTCACCGCACGAATTGGGCAAACCGGGCCGTCAGCTCCGGCGGGCGGACTCCCACCAGCGCGCGTCCAGCCGCCCCTCGGCCACGATCACCGCCGGCCCGGTCATCTCCACCCGGCCGTCCGGGTGCTCGGTGATGACCAGCCGGCCGCCCAGCACGTCCACGGTGTACGCGACGGCCTCGCCGGTGACCGCCGGGTCGGCGCCGTCCCGGCGGATGGCGGCCACCGCGACGGCGCAGGCGCCGGTGCCGCAGGAGCGGGTCTCGCCCGAGCCGCGCTCGTGCACCCGCATCGCGACGTGCCGCGGCCCGCGGTCCACCACGAACTCGACGTTGACGCCCTCGGGGTAGGCACCCTCGGGGCTGGTGAGCGGCGCGGCGAACAGCTCGCCGGCATGGTCCAGGCTCTCCACGAAGGCCACCGCGTGCGGGTTGCCCATGTTGACGTTCAGCGCCGGCCAGCGCCGCTCGCCGACCGTGACCTCGATGCCGTCCGGCCCGGGCAGCCGGGCGCGGCCCATGTCGATGGTGACGTCGCCGGGCGTGCCGTCCTCGGCGTCCTCGGCGACCGTCGCGGTGAGCACCCCGGAGCGGGTGGCGACGGCCAGCTCGCCGGGCTTGGCCAGACCCGCCTCGACCAGGAAGCGGGCGAAGACCCGCAGGCCGTTGCCGCACATCTCGGCGATGCTGCCGTCGGAGTTGCGGTAGTCCATGAACCACTCGGCCCGGTCGGCCATCCCCGCCGATGCCGGGTCGGCGGCCGAGCGCACCACGCGCAGCAGCCCGTCCCCGCCGATGCCGGCCCGCCGGTCGCACAGCGCGGCGACGGCCTCGGGGCCGATCTCCAGCGCGCCGTCCGGGTCCGGGACGATGACGAAGTCGTTCTGGGTGCCGTGCCCCTTGAAGAAGGGGATGCCGCCCTGCTGAGGAGAGGATGCGCTCACCCCTCCGATGGTACTGATACTCGCCGGCTCGCCTCCGGGGCGGGGAGAGCGGGGGCGGAGGCCGTGAGCCCGGCCTCAGCGCAGGTAGGCGACCCGCCAGACCGCGAGCGCGCAGGCGGCCAGCGCGATCACGGTGTACAGCACGATCGCCTGCCAGCCGGCCCGCTGCCCGGAGCCCCGGCGCGGCAGTCCCGGCCACTTGTAGCCCGCGTGCCGGGCGGCCATCGCGCCCCAGCCGACCGAGGCGGCGGTGAGCAGCAGCCCGAGCATCCCGACCATGGTGGCGCGCGCCCCGGCCGAGCCGAAGGCGAGCGGGAAGGCGAACATCAGCGAGCCGAGGGTGCCCAGCAGGGCGATCGGCAGCGTCTGCCACCAGCGCAGCCGGCGCCGCGGGCGGATCTCCCGCTCGTGCACCGCACCGCCGGGCGGGGTGCGGGTGTCCAGGGCGGGCAGCGCGACCGCGTACGAGGTCGGCGTCTCCAGTCCGGTCAACACGGGGAGGTCACCCATCGTCGACTCGTCGAACTCCTCGGCCGGCGCGGTGACGCTTCCGCTCTGGCCGGGTTCGGGGCCGGTACCCGTCGACACACGGCCTCCCCTGACAGTTCGACACGAGCGGACTCGCGGTCGGGCACGGTCGGCCCGTTCGGCCGACTCCTATGGCTTCGATGATGGCATGTCCAGGGAGGCGTTCCGGGGCCTGACCGGGGTCGACGGGTGATCCGTGGCCATCACGTGATCGGGCCGTGACCGCCGGTTCGTCCTGCACGGTCGCCTGCGCGCGCAGGTGCACCGCCGAATTGGCCGGAACCCGTCCTACGCGGCCGGAACCCCCTGACGGTCGATCAGTTCGAGGGAGTGTTCCAGCAGCTCGACGGGGTCGGTGCCGGCCGGTCGGGAGAGCCAGTTGATCCGGTCGTCCCGGCGGAACCAGGACTCCTGGCGGCGGGCGAATCGTTTGGTCGCCCGGACGGTCTCGGCCCGCGCCTCGTCCTCGGTGCACTCGCCGGCGAAGTGGTCGAGCACCTGCTGGTAGCCGAGCGCCCGGGAGGCGGTCTTCCCCTCCCGTAGCCCGACCTTCTCCAGCGCCCGCACCTCGTCCGGCAGTCCGGCCGCCCACATCCGGTCGACCCGCAGCGCGATCCGTTCGTCCAGCTCGGGGCGCGGCACGGCGACGCCGATCTGCACCGCCTCGTACACGGCGGTGTTGCTCGGCAGGTTGGCGGTGAACGGCTGCCCGGTGATCTCGATGACCTCCAGCGCCCGGACGATCCGCCGCCCGTTGCCGGTGAGGATCGCCTCGGCGGCGGCCGGGTCCAGCTCGGCCAGCCGGCGGTGCAGCGCGTCCGGGCCGGCCGCCTCCAGCTCGGCCTCCAGCCGGGCCCGGACCGCCGGGTCGGTGCCGGGGAACTCCATCTCGTCGATCGCGGCCCGGACGTACAGCCCGGAGCCGCCGACCAGGACGGGGGTGCGCCCGGCGGCGAGCAGCCGGTCGATCTCGGCGCGGGCCAGCCGCTGGTACTCGGCCACGCTGGCGGCCTCGGTGACGTCCCAGACGTCCATCAGGTGGTGCGGTACTCCCCCGCGCTCGGCCATGGTGAGCTTGGCGGTGCCGATGTCCATGCCCCGGTACAGCTGCATCGAGTCGGTGTTGATCACCTCGCCGTCGAGGCTGCGGGCGATGGCGACGGCCAGGTCGGACTTGCCGGCGGCGGTCGCGCCGACGATCGAGATGACGCGCGGGGTACGGAGGCTGCTCACCGTTCCAGTTTCGCACTGCTACGTTTTCGCGAGACCGCCTCACCCGCGCACCGGGCTGCCGCTCGCCCGCCGCTGCGCGACGATATGACTGTCTCCGAGTCCGTTTCCGACCGTTTCCCCAGTTGGCGCCCGGTTTGCGAACGCTTCCCCGGGTACGGACGTTGTGCAGGGGACGGGGATGGACGGACGACAGGGAAGGGTGAGACCGCCATGGGTCTGATGGACAACCTCAAGGGCAAGGCCGAGGAGCTCAAGGAGAAGGCCAGCGAACTGGCCGGCAAGCACAGCGACCAGATCGATCACATCGTGGACAAGGCCGGCGGCGCGATCGACAAGGCGACCAAGGGCAAGTACAGCGACAAGATCGAGCACGGCGCCGACAAGGCCAAGGACGCGGTCGGCGACTTCGCCCACAAGCCGAAGCCGGGCGACGAGGGCCGGCCCCCGCCGTCGCCGCCGTCGCCGCAGTCCCCGCCGTCGCCGCCGTCGCCGCCGTCGCCGCAGCCCCCGCAGTCCCCGCCGTCGCCGCCGTCGCCGCAGCCCCCGCAGTCCTGACCCGCCGGGTCCTGTCCTAGGACCAGGACGCCACGAAGTACCCGACCCCGTACGGCGCGTCCTGGTAGTCCAGTCGCCCGGTGAGGCCGGCGCCCTCAGCGGCGCCGGCCAGCACCTGCCAGGGCGCCCGGCCCTCGGCCTTGAGTTCCGCGGCCAAGCCGGTGTCCAGCGCGGCCAGGGCCGGCAGGTCGGCCGAGCCCAGGGCGGCGGCCAGCGCCGCGTCGAAGCCCTCGGCCCGCTCGTCCAGGTAGCCGGGCGCCTTCACCGAGCGGCAGGCGCTGCCGTCGCCGAGCACCAGCAGGGCGACCCGGTCGGCGAGCCCGGCCAGGCCCTGGCCGAGGCCGAGCATCCGGTCGGCCGGGGCGTCGGCGGGCACCGCGCACGCGTGCGTCGGCAGGGTCACCCCGGCGCGCTCCAGTAGCCAGGCCCCGACGGTCAGCGAGGGCGCCAGCTCCGGCCCCTCGACCCGGTCGCCGGGCAGCTTGGCGATCAGCGGCACCCCGTAGCGGTGGAAGGAGCCGGCCCCGCCCTCGGTCCACACCTCGGCCTTCGGCCCGGTGCCGACCACCACGACCAGCTGCGGACCGGCCGCGACCAGCGCCGCCAGCGCCTCGTCGCAGGCGACGCGCAGCGCGTCCAGCTCGGCGGCCGCCCCGGCGGCGACCTCCGGGACGAGCAGCGGCGGACAGGGGCACACGGCGGCGGCAACCAGCATGTGGATCACTTTAGAGCCTGTCGCCCGGAAGCCGGACGGCCCGGCGGGAGCCGAAGCTCCCACCGGGCCGTCCGGAATGCGCGCGGGTCAGTCGCCGCAGCAGGCCCCGCCCGCCGGCGCGGCCAGGGGCAGCGCGGCCGGGGCGCCGATGGACGGCAGGCCGAGCATCACGCCGGCCGGCGCGGCGGGCTTGGCCTGGCGCTTCTCCCAGGCGTCGCCGGCCCGGGTGCGGCGCACCGCGAGCGCCGGGCCCTCGGCGAGCAGGTGGTGCGGGGCGGCGTAGGTGATCTCGACGGTCACCATGTCACCCGGGCGCACCGGCTCCTCGGGCTTGGAGAAGTGCACGAGCCGGTTGTCGGGGGCGCGGCCGGAGAGCCGCCGGGTCCGGTCGTCCTTCTTGCCCTCGCCCTCGGCGACCAGGATCTCCAGGACGCGGCCGACCTGCTTCTTGTTCTCCTCCCAGGAGATCTCCTCCTGGAGGGCGATCAGCCGGTCGTAGCGGGCCTGCACGACCTCCTTCGGCACCTGGTCCGCCATCTCGGCGGCCGGGGTCCCGGGGCGCTTGGAGTACTGGAAGGTGAAGGCGTTGGTGAAGCGGGCCTCGCGGACGGTGTGCATCGTCTCCTCGAAGTCCTCCTCGGTCTCGCCGGGGAAGCCCACGATGATGTCGGTGGAGATCGCCGCGTCGGGCATCGCCGCGCGGACCTTCTCGATGATCCCGAGGAAGCGCTCCTGCCGGTAGGAGCGGCGCATCGCCTTGAGCACGCGGTCCGAGCCGGACTGCAGCGGCATGTGCAGCTGGTGCATCACGGTCGGGGTCTCGGCCATCGCGGCGATCACGTCGTCGGTGAAGTCGCGCGGGTGCGGCGAGGTGAAGCGGATCCGCTCCAGGCCCTCGATCTGGCCGGCGGCGCGCAGCAGCTTGGAGAAGGCCTCGCGGTCGCCCAGGTCGGAGCCGTAGGCGTTGACGTTCTGGCCGAGCAGGGTCACCTCGATGACGCCCTCGTCCACCAGCGCCTCGATCTCGGCGAGGACGTCGCCGGGGCGGCGGTCCTCCTCCTTGCCGCGCAGCGCGGGGACGATGCAGAAGGTGCAGGTGTTGTTGCAGCCGACCGAGATCGAGACCCAGGCGGCGTACGCGGAGTCGCGGCGGGTCGGCAGGGTGGAGGGGAAGGTCTCCAGCGACTCCAGGATCTCGACCTGGGCCTTCCGCTCGATCGCGGCCCGCTCCAGGAGCGCCGGGAGGTGCCCGATGTTGTGGGTGCCGAACACCACGTCGACCCAGGGGGCGCGCTGGACGATGGTGTCGCGGTCCTTCTGGGCCAGGCAGCCGCCGACGGCGATCTGCATGCCCTTGTGGCGGCTCTTGACCGGCGCCAGCTGGCCGAGGTTGCCGTACAGCTTGTTGTCGGCGTTCTCGCGCACCGCGCAGGTGTTGAACACCACCAGGTCCGGGTCGCCCTCGGCCCCGGCCTTGACGTAGCCCGCCTCCTCCAGCAGCCCGGACAGCCGCTCGGAGTCGTGGACGTTCATCTGACAGCCGTGCGTGACGACCTTGTAGCTCTTCAATCCGCTCTCACCGCTCACCAGACCAGGGTACGGGCAGCCGCGAAGCGCTTTTCCCGACGCTTCCCCGTTCCGTTCCACTCCCGTTCCGCCGGAGCGCCTGGCAGTATCCCTGCATGACCCCCACCACCCCGTCCCGTCTCGGCGCCGCCGTCCGCACCGCGGCCCGCAGCCCACTGTGGCGGACGGTGCTGGTGCTGGTGCTGCTCGTCGCCGGCTTCGGCGGCTGGTGGCTGTCGGCGGGCCGCTCGCCCGGGTACCCGCGCGGGGAGGTCCGCTTCGCCACTGGCGTGCAGCGCGGCGTCTACGACCGGTACGGGCAGCTGCTGCAGGAGCACGTCTCCCGGACGATGCCGGGGGTGCGGCTGGCCCTGGACAACACCGAGGGCTCGATAGACAACCTCACCCGGGTGATCACCGGCCGGGACACCTTCGCGATCGCCACCGCCGACGCGGTCGCCGACTACCAGGGCCCCGGCAAGGACCGGCTGCGGGCGATCGCCCGGCTCTACGACGACTACCTGCAGCTGATCGTCCCGGCCTCCTCCCCGGTGCGCCGCACCGCCGACCTCAAGGGCCTGCGGGTCGGCGTCGGCCTGCCGCAGTCCGGGGTGAACCTGGTGACCAAGCGGCTGCTGGCCGCGGCCGGGCTGGACCCGGAGCGCGACATCGTGCCGGTGCCGGCCGGGGTCGGCGAGGCCGCCGACGACCTGCGCGCGGGCCGGTTGGATGCCTTCTTCTGGTCCGGCGGCCTGCCCACCAGCGCGCTCACCGACCTTTCCGACCACGTCCCGATCCGGGTCGTGCCGCTGGGCGACCTGTCCGAGGCCCTGCACAAGGCCGAGGGCGGCGGCACCGACGCCTACCGGGCGGCCACCATGCCCAAGAACACCTACCCGAACGCCGAGCCCAAGGACGCGGTCGCCACGGTGGCCGTGCCCAACCTGCTGATCACCCGGGACGACGTGGACGCGGACCTGGTCGAGGGCATGACCCGCGCGGTGATCGACAGCCGCGACCGGATCGGCGCCCAGGTGCACGCCGCCCAACTGGTCGACCTGCGCACCGCCGTCTACACCGACCCGCTCCCGCTGCACACGGGCGCGGCGCGCTACTACCGCTCCGTGAAGCCCTGACCCACCGCTCGGTGAAGCCCTGAGCCATCGCTCCGTGAAACCCTGCGCCCCAGCCCGGACAGCACCGGGCCGCCGTCGGGGCCCGGCTACTTCTTCTCCGGATTCTCCGGCCGCGGCACCGCCAGCGTCACCGCGAGCCCGGTCGGCTTGACCGGTGCGAAGCCCAGCGAGCCGCCGCCGGCCGCCAGCAGGGTGCGGGCGATGGACAGGCCCAGCCCGGAGCCGTCCACGTTCTGGTGCCGCGGGCTGCGCCAGAACCGGTCCCCGGCCCGGGACAGCTCGTCCGCGGCGAGGCCGGGCCCGGCATCGGTGACGGTGACCGCGACCTCGTCCCGGCGGACCGCGACCCGCAGCCGCACCTCGCTGCCGGCCGGGCCGAACTTCAGCGCGTTGTCCACCACGGCGTCCAGGGCCGAACCGAAGCCGATCGGGTCCGCCATGCCGACCGCCAGCGCCGGGCCGTCCCAGCGCAGTCCGATCCCGCGCTGCTCGGCGACCGGCCGCCAGGCGTCCACCCGGGCCAGGGTGAGCTGGGCGAGGTCGGTGCGCTCCGGCTCCGGGCGGGCGTGCTCGGCGGTGGCCAGCCCCAGCAGGTCGTCCAGCACCCGGGCCAGCCGGGTGCCCTCCTCCCGTACGCCGCTGAGCTCCTCCTCGTGGCCCTCGGGCAGTTCCAGGCCGAGCACCTCGACCCGCAGGAGCAGTGCCGAGAGCGGGTTGCGCAGCTGGTGCGAGGCGTCCGCGACGAAGGCCTTCTGCTGGTCCATCGCGAGCACCACGTGGTCGGCCATCTCGTTGAACGAGCGCGCCAGCCGCTGCAGTTCGGGCGGTCCGCCGCCGGGGGCGACCCGGGCGGCCATCCGGCCGGTGGCGATGTCGTGGGTGGCCCGGTCCAGGGTGCGCACCGGGCGCAGCACCCACTCGGTGAGCCGGACGGCCAGCAGCACGGCGACGATCATCGCGGCGGCCTCGCCCGCGACCAGCACCAGCCACTTGTGCAGCACCCGGGTGCGCAGCCCCCCGGTGGGGGACTCGCTCAGCACCACCGCGACCACGTCGCCGTCGCGCACCACCGGGGCGGCCACGGTGATCGTCCGGTCCGGCGTCCACGGCCAGACCTGCGGCGGATTGTGGCTGCGCCGCCCGTCCAGCGCCTCCTGGAAGGCCTGGGCGCCCCAGCCGGCCGAGGGCACCCGCCAGGTCTCGGGGGCGGCGGCGATCGGCAGGCCGTCGCGCTGGAAGATGCCCAGGCGCACGCCGTACAGGTCGTAGTAGCGGCGGACCTCGGCGTCGATCGAGTGCTGCCGGCTGAGGTCCCCGGGGGCGGGTTCCGGGTCGCCCTTGCGCGCGGAGTCGGCGGCGCCGGAGGTGGGCAGGTCCTGGGCGAAGCGGGCGGCGTCGTCGAGCCGGTCGACGACGACCGTGGTCTGCTCGGCCGCCGCGACCGCCGCCGCGAGCGGCAGCCCCAGGGCGGCCAGGACGCAGAGCATGAGGGCGATCAGGATGCCGAGCAGGCGGGTGCGCACGTGCGGTCAGTGCTCCGCGGGGGTGTTCGGGGCCGGGTCCGCCGCGGCGGGCGCCGGGGACTCGGGGATCAGGCGGTAGCCGACGCCGCGGACGGCCTCGACCAGCCCGGGCAGCGCGAGCTTGTTGCGCAGCGAGCCGATGTGCACCTCCAGGGTGCGCCCGTTGCCCTCCCAGCCGCTGCGCCAGACCTCGCTGAATATCTGCTCGCGCCGGTAGACCACGCCCGGGCTCTGCGCGAGCAGGGCGAGCAGGTCGAACTCCTTGCGGGTGAGCGGCACGTCGCGGCCGTCCACGCTGACCCGGCGGCGTTCCCGGTCGATCAGGATGCCGCGGGACTCCAGCGGGCCGCGCTGCTGCGGCACGGTGTCGGGCGCGGGCACCGACACCGAGGAGGGGGCTGCGCCGCGGCGGGCCACCGCGTGGATGCGGGCGAGCAGCTCGCCCATGTCGTACGGCTTGGTGACGTAGTCGTCGGCGCCGAGGTTGAGGCCGTGGATCCGGGAGCGGACGTCGGCGCGGGCGGTGACCATGATCACCGGCACGCCGCTGCCGGCCCTGATCCGGCTGCACACCTCGAAGCCGTCGCGGTCGGGCAGCCCGAGGTCGAGCAGCACCACCCGGTACGGCTCGTTGCCGTCCGGCACCAGGGCGTCCAGCGCCTCGTGCCCGCTGCGGGCGTGCCGGACCTGGAAGCCGTGCCGGCCCAGCACCGCGACCAGCGCGGCGGCCACGCGTTCGTCGTCCTCGACGAGCAGCAGTCGCATCCCGTTTCTCCTCCTTCCCCCACGTGATCACCGGTGATCGCCGGACCGATCGGTCAGGTC
This sequence comes from Kitasatospora sp. NPDC033851, assembly GCF_055576085.1. NCBI lineage: Bacteria > Bacillati > Actinomycetota > Actinomycetes > Kitasatosporales > Streptomycetaceae > Kitasatospora > Kitasatospora sp. NPDC033851. The sequence continues at coordinate 39,138 of NZ_JBVIRL010000033.1, forward strand.
CCGGTCCTGCGCAGTATGGGCCAGCGGGCGGCCCGGCGCCAGGTTCGACCGCACACCGGGCTCGTGGGGGACGGGCAGCGCCGGTGCGGATTCCCGCTGTGACATGCCCCGTCGGCGCCCTCGCGAACAGCTCGTACCCACCGTGTGTCCTTTTCGTGATCCTCAAGTTCCGCTCAGATCGGCTGACGGCGCGTGGTCACGCCTCCTATGGTCGGCCCACCGGGGGCTGCGGCTCCGCCGGTCGCGGCTCCCGGATTTGCACCACCATTGCCCCCCAAGGGAGTTGAGACTTCTCGGGTTGGCACTATTCGATACAGAGGGAGCAGGCGCGATGACCGAGAGCCCGGTCCAGGACTCCACCCCCGCAGCCGCCCCGCTGGTCGCGCTGAGCGGCGTCAACAAGCACTACGGCGCGCTGCACGTCCTGCAGGACATCGACCTCACGATCGCCCAGGGCGAGGTGGTCGTGCTGATCGGCCCGTCCGGTTCGGGCAAGTCCACGCTCTGCCGGACGATCAACCGGCTGGAGGCCATCGACTCCGGCACGATCACCATCGACGGCCGGCCGCTGCCCGCCGAGGGCAAGGAGCTGGCCCGGCTGCGCGCCGAGGTCGGCATGGTGTTCCAGAGCTTCAACCTGTTCGCGCACAAGACCGTGCTGGAGAACGTGGTCATCGGCCAGGTCAAGGTGCGCAAGGTGCCCCGCCCGGAGGCCGAGAAGACCGCCCGGGAGCTGCTGGAGCGCGTCGGCGTCGGCGCGCAGGCCGACAAGTTCCCGGCCCAGCTCTCCGGCGGCCAGCAGCAGCGCGTGGCGATCGCCCGGGCGCTGGCCATGAAGCCCAAGGTGATGCTCTTCGACGAGCCCACGTCGGCGCTCGACCCGGAGATGGTCAACGAGGTGCTGGAGGTCATGCGCCAGCTGGCCGCGGACGGCATGACGATGGTCGTGGTCACCCACGAGATGGGCTTCGCCCGCTCCGCCGCCAACCGCGTGCTGTTCATGGCCGACGGCAAGATCGTCGAGCAGAACACCCCGGACGCCTTCTTCACCGCCCCGCGCTCCGACCGCGCCAAGGACTTCCTCTCGAAGATCCTGCACCACTGACGCTTCACCGACGCTTCGAGCCCACGCGGGGCAGCCTCCGGCAACGGAGCCGATCGGCCCTGCCCGTGCACGACTTCCAGACGCCAGAGCCCGGTTGACACCGCGGCCCAGCCCCAGGAGACCAACCCTCATGAGGACTTCCCGCACCCTCGCCGTCGCGCTCGTTGCCGTCGCGCTCACCGCCACCGCCGCCTGCGGCAAGGACGGCACCCCCGGCGCCGCCGCCACCGCGAGCGACGCCCCGAAGCTGCCGACCTACACGGTCAAGACCGACGCCAAGATCGACTCCCCGATCATCGCCGAGGCCAAGAAGCGCGGCCAGCTGATCATCGGCGCCAAGGCCGACCAGCCGAACCTCGGCTGGGAGGACGTCTCCAGCGGCGACCGCAGCGGCTTCGACATCGAGGTCGCCAAGATGATCGCCGCCGACCTCGGCTTCACCCCGCAGCAGATCAAGTGGCAGACCCTGGTCTCCTCGCAGCGCGAGCCGGCCATCGCCAAGGGCCAGATCGACTTCTACGTCGGCACGTACAGCATCAACGACGAGCGCAAGAAGACCGTCTCCTTCGCCGGCCCGTACTACATCGCCGGCCAGGACCTGCTGGTGAAGCAGGACAACACCTCGATCACCGGTCCGGAGAGCGTGGGCGGCAAGAACGTCTGCACCGCCACCGGCTCGACCTCGATCAAGAACATCCAGCAGTACAACCCGAAGATCACCCAATTCGACACCTACTCGGCCTGCGTCGAGAAGCTCCTCTCCGGCGAGGTCGACGCCGTCACCACCGACGACGCCATCCTCAAGGGCTACGCCTCCAAGTACACCGGCAAGCTCAAGGTCGTCGGCAAGCCCTTCACCAAGGAGAACTACGGCGTCGGCCTCAACAAGGACGACAAGACGCTGCGGGACGCGATCAGCGACGCCCTGAAGGCCCACGAGGACAACGGCGACTGGAAGAAGGCCTACGACGCGACCCTGGGCGCCTCCGGCTCCCCGGCGCCCGACGTCCCGGCCCTCGAGCGCTACTGACCCGCCCACCGCACATCCCTGACCGTTATTGAGAGGAGGGCCGCCGGATGGGGTTCCTGTTCGACGACGACAACTTCGCGTTGTTCCGCGACGGCTTCCTGCAGACGATCGAGCTGAGCGCCCTCAGCGCCCTGCTCGCCCTGCTGCTGGGCACCCTGCTGGCGGCCTTCCGGGTCTCCCCGGTGCCGGTCCTGCGCGCCTTCGGCACCACCTGGGTGACGCTCTTCCGCAACACCCCGCTGACCCTGCTGTTCTTCGCCGTCACCTTCGGCCTGCCGCCGCTCGGCGTGCACTTCAGCCACCTGGCGTTCGCGGTGCTGGCGCTCGGCGGGTACACCGCCTCGTTCGTCTGCGAGGTGATCCGCTCCGGCATCAACACCGTGCCGCTCGGCCAGGCGGAGGCCGCCCGCAGCCTCGGCATGACCTTCGGCCAGACCCTCACCCTGGTCATCCTGCCGCAGGCCGCCCGCACCGTCCTGGGCCCGATGAGCAGCGTGTTCATCGCGCTGCCGAGGAACTCGGCGATCGCCGGCGCGTTCAGCGTCAGCGAGCTGTACAGCGTCCAGCAGACCTTCTCCGAGCGCGGCTACTCGATCTTCTCGATCTTCTTCTGGGTGGCCTGCGCCTACCTGCTGATCAGCGCGACGATCGCCACGCTCTTCCGCTTCCTGGAAACCCGACTGGCGGTGGCCCGATGAGCATCTTCCAGCGCCCGGTGACGGCGAGCGTCCTCTACGACACCCCCGGGCCCAAGGCCCGCGCCCGCTACCGGCTGTTCGGCGTCCTCTCCCTGATCGGCGTCGCCGCCCTCCTCTGGTACGTCGTCACCACGCTCGCCGACAACGGCCAGTTCGACGCGGACCTGTGGGACGCGTTCCAGTACAACACCGTCCAGCAGCGCATCCTGGACGGCCTGCTCTCCACCCTGAAGGCCTTCGGCCTGGCGGCGGCGTTCTCGCTCATCCTCGGTGCCCTGCTGGCGGCCGGTCAGCTCTCCGACCGCAAGCCGGTCCGCTGGCTCTGTGCCGGCATCGTCCAGTTCTTCCGGGCGATGCCGCTGCTGATCCTGATCGTCGCGCTCTACTACGCCTTCTTCGCCCAGCAGCCGATGTGGGCCCTGGTGCTCGGTCTCACCCTCTACAACGGGGCGGTCCAGGCCGAGATCATCCGCAGTGGCGTCAACGCCGTCCCGCGCGGCCAGGCCGAGGCGGCGTACGGGCTCGGCATGCGCAAGACCCAGGTGATGATGTCCATCCTGGTGCCGCAGGCCGTCCGCTCGATGCTGCCCTCGATGATCGGCCAGCTGGTCGTCACCCTCAAGGACACCTCGCTCGGCTTCATCATCACCTACAACGAGCTGCTGTTCGTCGGTAAGGCGATCGCCAGCCAGCCGCTGAACGCCGCCGGGTTCCCCTACATCCCCGTGGTGCTCGTGATCGGCCCGATCTACATCGCCCTGTGCCTGCTGCTGACCGCGCTCGCGCGCTGGATCGAAGCACGCGGCCGTCGCGGCGCGAACCGGCGCACTTCAGCTGCTGCTTGACGGACACGCAGGTGAACTGTTGCATTGCTCTTCGTGACACCTCCCGGGAGCATCCACGCGGCATATGCGGCAGCGGTAACTGACGCCGGCCGATCGGCCGGTTCGTGCCCGGAGGTCCGCTCATGGACCCGGTGATCGTGGTCGGGGCCGGACCGGTCGGTCTGGCCCTGGCCCTCGCCCTGGCCCGGCACGAGGTGCCGACCATCGTCCTGGACGAGGGTTCCGGGCTCTGCCCCGAAGGCCCGCGCAGCCTCGTCATCGGCGCCGACACCGCCGCCTTCCTGACCCGGATCGGCTACCCGCGGGCGGTCTCCGACTCCGCCCTGTGGGACTCCTTCGGCATCTGGCGGCGCCGCCAGGAGGTGCTGCGGATCGACCTCACCGACTCGCCCACCTTCCACCTCCCCCAGCACCGCCTCCAGCGCGGCCTGCGCGACGCCCTGACCGGCACCCCGCTGATCAAGCTGGTCCCGCTCCACCGGGTCGTCGAACTCGAACAGGACCGGGACGGCGTCAGCATCCGCACCGTGGGCACCCAGAGCGGTGCCACCACCTGGTGGCGCGGCAGCCACCTGGTCGGCTGCGACGGCGCGAGATCCGCCGTCCGCAGGTTCCTGAAGATCCGCTTCCCCGGCCGCCCGGCAGTCGACCGCAACGCCATCGCCACCGTCCGGGTCGACCTGCCCTTCGACGGCGCCCGGCTGCACCGCGAGCCCCCGTGGCGCGGCGACCGCGAGGCCTCCGCCCGTCCACTGCCGGACGGCGTCTGGCGGCTCGACTGGCGGCTGCCCCCCGGCCGCCCCGCCCCCACCGAGACGGTCGACCCGCACGCCACCTGGCCGGGCATCGTCACCGGCGACACCCTGCTCACCCGGGTCACCGCCACCCTCACCGGCTGGTGCGGCGAACTGCCCCGCTTCGAGCTGCTCGCCGCCGCCGACCACACCGCCCAGCAGCGCCTCGCCGCCCGGTTCCGGGTCGGCCGCTGCTTCCTCGCCGGCGACGCCGCCCACCTGCACGGCGCGCTCGGCATGCAGAACCTCGCGGACGGGCTGCGCGACGCCGACAACCTCGCCTGGCGGCTCGCCCTCGCCTGGCACCTCCACTCCGGCGGCCCGCAGCCCGGCGGCTCCCTGCTGGACGGCTACGAGGCCGAACGGCGCGGCGCGGTCGGCGCCCGGCTGCGCGCGGTCGACCAGTCCATGCCGCTGCTGCGCCCGCTGCGCGGCTGGCAGCAGACCCGGCGCTCGCTGCTGGTCGGCGGTTTCCGCAAGCACGCCCCGCTGCTCGCCGACGGCCAGCTCGGCACCGGCCGCTTCGGCGGCGCGCCCGCCTACCCGGCGGCGCCCTCCGGCGTCCCCGCCCGGGTCCCGGTGCAGCGCGGCTCGCGCGGCTCCACCTCGCTCAGCGAACTGCTGCCCGCCACCGCCCCGGGCGTGCTCGTCCCGGACCTGCCGGTGCTCACCGCCGACGGCACCCCCGACCACCTGCACGCCCGCCTCGGCGCCACCTTCCTGCTGCTGCTGGTCGCGCCCGGCACCGCGGTCTGGTCGTCCCAGCACTGGCTCGGCGCCGGGCTGATGCCCCGGCTCGCCGAGGTCGCCGCCGCCCTGCCGGTCCCCGCCGAGGTCCTGGTCGCCGAGGACTACCCGGGCGCCGGCCCGCACACCGTCCTGCTGATCCGCCCCGACGGCCACCTGGTCGGCGTCACCCAGGGCGCCGTCGCCGAGGACCTCCTCGCCCTCGCCGACCACGCCCGCGGCGGCCCGGACGCGCTCACCTCGGCCCCGGATCCCGCGCCGGAACCCGAGCACGAGCCCGAGCCCGAGCCCGCCGGACGGCACGCACCGCACCAGGTCGACTCCCCGAGCTAGAGCGCCTCCGACTCGGCCCCGCGGGCGGGGACGGCCCGTCCGGGCTAGCTCGCCACCGCCGTCGCGCGGCTCTCGCGGACCACGGTCACCCGGATCTGCCCCGGGTAGGTCAGCTCGGCCGAGACCTGCCGGGCGACCTCGCGGGCGAGCTGCTCCGCGCCGAGGTCGTCCACGGCGTCCGGGCGGACCATCACCCGCACCTCGCGGCCGGCCTGCATCGCGTAGACCTCGGCGACCCCCGCGTGCGAGCGCGCGATCTCCTCCAGCCGCGCCAGCCGGCGGACGTACAGCTCCAGCGACTCCTTGCGCGCCCCGGGCCGGCCGCCCGAGCAGGCATCCGCGGCCTGGGTCAGCACGGCCGTCACGGTGTCGGGCTCCACCTCGTTGTGATGGGCGGCGATCGCGTGCACCACCTCCGGCGACTCGCCGTACCGCCGGGCGAGTTCGGCGCCGACCGCCGCGTGGCTGCCCTCGGCCTCGTGCGTGAGCGCCTTGCCGATGTCGTGCAGCAGCGCGGCGCGCCGCACCGGCTCCGGGTCGACGCCGAGTTCGACGGCCATCATCCCGGCCAGGTGCGCGGACTCCAGCAGGTGCCCGAGCACGTTCTGCCCGTACGAGGCCCGGTAGCGCAACGAGCCCAGGGTACGGACGAGTTCGGGGTGCATCACGCCGACCCGGGCGTCCAGCAGAGCGTCCTCGCCGGCCCGGACGCAGCACTGCTCGACCTCCGCGCGGCTGCGCTCGTGGAGCTGCTCGATCCGGGCCGGGTGGATCCGGCCGTCCTCGACCAGCTGCTCCAGGGTGAGCCGGGCGGTCTCCCGGCGGACCGGGTCGAAGCAGGACAGCTGCACCGACTCCGGGGTGTCGTCAACGATCAGGTTCACCCCGGTGACCGCCTCGAAGGCGCGGATGTTGCGGCCCTCACGGCCGATGATCCGGCCCTTCATGTCCTCGTTCGGCAGCCGGAAGACGGTGACGGCGGTTTCCGCGGTCTGCTCCGTCGCCAGCCGCTGGATGGCCCCGGCGAGGATGGACCGGGCCCGGCGCTCGCCCTCCTCCTTGGCCTCGCGTTCGATCTCCCGGACGGTGACCGCGGCCTCCAGCCGGGCCGAGGCCTCGGCCTCGCGCAGGAGTTCGGCGCGGGCCTGTCCGGCGGAGAGCCCGGCGGCCCGTTCCAGGGCTGCCGCCCGGCGGGTCACCAGCGCCTCGGCCTCGCCCAGGGATCGCTCCAACTCGGCCGAGCGCTCGGCCAGTTCGTCCTCCCGTCGGCGGAGTCTACGCAGCTCCTCGGTCAGCTGCTCCTCGCGGCGGGTGAGTTCGGCCCGCTGCCGGGCGGTCTGCTCCTCGGCCGACCGCCGGGCCCGCTCGACCTCGGCCGACGCGCTGCGCCGGGCCGTCCGGAGCCGTCCGATGACCAGCCCGGCGAGCACCGCGAGCACCAGCAGGAGGGCGGCGGCCGAACCGGCGATCAGCAGGAGCGAGCCGCTCGGTCCGGCGCCCGCCGAGATCGTCATGCCGCCCACTCCCCGTCCCCTGCGCGGGCCGCCGTCCGCAGGCGCCCCGGGCACTGAAGGCGAGGCTAGGCGCGGGTCACGAAACGGTCAAGACTTGACCTGGTCCGCACCAAGAAGCCTACGAAACTGCCACTACTCCCACGCGGTTTCCGACAGTTCACTCGGCTCCTCGTCCAGCGCGGCACGCACCACCCGGAACGCCAGCCCCTCGGAGTAGCCGCGCCGGGCCAGCATCCCGACCAGCCGCCGGGTGCGGACCTGTCGGTCCAGCCCCCGGGTGGACCGCAGCTTGCGCTCGACCAGCGCCCGGGCCGCCTCCGCCTCGTCGTCGTGGTCGAGCTGGGCGACGGCCTGCTCGACCAGGTCGGCGGCCACCCCCTTGGTGCGCAGCTCCTGGGCCAGCGCCCGCCGGGACAGGCCGCGGACGGCGTGCCGGGACTCCACCCAGGCCGCGGCGAAGGCCGCGTCGTCGATCAGCCCGACCTCCTCGAGCCGGGTGAGCACCTCGTCGGCGACCTCGTCCGGGATCTCCCGCTTGCGCAGGGCGTCGGCGAGCTGTTTGCGGGTCTTGGCGGCACCGGTCAGCAGCCGCAGGCAGATGTCCCGGGCGCGGCTCTCCGGATCGGCCGACTCCTCGGCCTGCTTCTTCCGGGAGGTGCGGCCGGCGCCCTCGTCCTCGCCTGGCAGCCCCTCGCCGGACTGCTCCTCGAGGAACTGCTCCTCGCCGGAACGCCCGCGCCGGGCCCGGCCCCGACGGGCGACGGAACGGGAGGTCGAGGCGGCCACACCCCCGTGACCGGCCGCCTCGGCCTCGCCCCGACCGTGCTCCACGGCCGCCGGTGCGGAGGCGGGCAGGCCCGCTCCCGGCTCCTCGGCCGCCAGGGCCGAGCGCCGGCGACGGCGGCCGGTGGGCAGCTCGGAGGCGGAGACCAGCCCCAGCGCCTCGACCGGGCCCTCCGCCGGACCCGGGCCGGGCGCCGCGCCGCGCACCGCCCGGACCGGGGCCCGGTCGAACTCCGGCTCCCGGCCGGATGTCCACTGCCCGGTGGACGGACGCTCCCGCCGCCGGCTGGAACGCGACGGCGCGGGCGCCGACTCCTCCGCGACCGCGGCGAACCAGTCCGGCGGCCCGTAGTCGTCGTCCTCCTGGTCCGCCGGGCCGCCGCCCACCGTGTCGTACTGCGTCAACGGCTCAGGCCTTGGCCGCCGCGGTCTTCTTCGCCGCGGCCGTCTTGGCGACGGTCGCGGTGATCGGCTTCGCCGCGCCGTCGGCGGCGGTGACGGCAGCAGCAGCGTCCGCCTCGCCCTCGGCCGGCTCCTCGCTCTTCGGGCCGATGCCGAGCTTGCCCTTGATCTTCCGCTCGATCTCGTCCGCGAGCTGCGGGTTGTCCCGCAGGAAGTTGCGGGCGTTCTCCTTGCCCTGGCCGAGCTGGTCGCCCTCGTAGGTGTACCAGGCGCCCGACTTGCGGATGAAGCCGTGCTCGACGCCCATGTCGATCAGGCCGCCCTCGCGGCTGATGCCGACGCCGTAGAGGATGTCGAACTCGGCCTGCTTGAACGGCGCGGCGACCTTGTTCTTGACCACCTTGACGCGGGTGCGGTTGCCGACCGCCTCGGTGCCGTCCTTCAGGGTCTCGATCCGGCGGATGTCCAGACGGACCGAGGCGTAGAACTTCAGCGCCCGGCCACCGGTCGTGGTCTCCGGCGAGCCGAACATCACACCGATCTTCTCGCGCAGCTGGTTGATGAAGACCGCGGTGGTGTTCGACTGGTTCAGCGCACCGGCGATCTTGCGCAGCGCCTGGCTCATCAGCCGGGCCTGCAGACCGACGTGCGAGTCACCCATCTCACCCTCGATCTCGGCGCGCGGGACGAGCGCCGCGACCGAGTCGATGATCACCAGGTCGATCGCGCCGGAGCGGATCAGCATGTCGGTGATCTCCAGGGCCTGCTCACCGGTGTCCGGCTGGCTGACCAGCAGGGCGTCGGTGTCCACGCCGAGCTTCTTGGCGTACTCCGGGTCGAGCGCGTGCTCCGCGTCGACGAAGGCGACCGTGCCGCCGGCCTTCTGGGCGTTGGCCGCCAGGTGCAGCGTCAGGGTGGTCTTGCCGGAGGACTCGGGGCCGTAGATCTCGACCACCCGGCCGCGCGGGATGCCGCCGACCCCGAGGGCGACGTCCAGGGCGGTGGACCCGGTGGAGATCACCTCGATGGGCTCGTTGGCCTTCTCACCGAGACGCATCACCGAGCCCTTGCCGAACTGCCGCTCGATCTGGGCGAGCGCGGTCTCAAGGGCCTTCTCGCGGTCCGTACCTGCCATGGCTTTTTCCCTCGGGTTCTGTGCTGTGCGCTTCATCGTCATCGACGCTAGCGCGTCCCACTGACAAACGAGACCGACCCGGCTCGCCCTGTGGAAAACTCTTCGCCGGAGAGTACAAAGAACATCTGTTCGATTCAAGCTTCGCACGTCCGCGCCGTGGCGCCCCGGGCGTCACCCCCGGAGCGCCGCCCCCGGCGTCACTTCCCGTCCCCGCCGACCATCCGCCGCAGCCGCCGCGCCGCCTCCCGGCGCAGCTCCCGCCGGGCCCGCCGCTGCTCGCCCCGGTCGATCCGGGGATCGGTGGCCACCTCGTACCGCCGCACGTACGTCCCGACGAAGCCCTGCAGGGTCGCCGCCGCCGGGATCGCGATCAGCGCGCCCACCGCGCCGAGCAGCGCCGCGCCCGCGATCACCGCGCCGAAGGCCACCGCCGGGTGCACGTCCACGGTCCGCGCGGTGATCCTCGGGTGCAGCAGGTAGTTCTCGACCTGCTGGTAGACCACCACGAAGACCAGCACCCAGAGCGCGTCCACCGGCTCCACGGTCAGCGCCACCAGCACCGGCAGCGCCCCGGCCAGGTACGTCCCGATGGTCGGCACGAACTGCGACATGACGCCCACCCAGACCGCCAGCGCCGCCGAGTAGGGCAGGTCGAGCAGCGCGAACATCACCCAGTGCCCGGCGGCCGAGACCACCGCGAGCAGCGCCCGGGAGTAGAGGTAGCCGCCGGTCTTGGCGAGCGCGATCTCCCAGGCCCGTAGCACCTCGCCCTGCTTGGCGGGCGGCAGCAGCGAGCAGACCGTCCGGCGCACCCGTGGGCCCTCGGCGGTGAAGTAGAAGGTGAACAGCCCGACCGTGAAGGCCTGGAAGAGCCCGCCGATCACGGTGGAGGAGACGCCCCAGACGTTGTCGGCGGCCTGCTGGGCGTAGTTCTCGATGGTGCCGGAGTCCTTGAGCAGCTTCTTCTGCAACTCGCCCAGGGACAGGTCCTGATGGAAGGTCCGGTTGATCCAGTTGATCAGGTTGTCGACCAGGTGCGGCAGGTCCCCGGCGATCTTCGCCACCTGGTCGACCAGCAGCGTGCCGAGCGCCGCGAGGAAGCCGAGCACCGCGACCCCGACCGTGACGAACACCAGGAAGGTGCCGACCCCCCGGCGCACCCCGCGCGCCGCCATCCGGTCGACGGCCGGCTCCAGCGCGAGCGAGAGGAAGAAGGCCACCAGCAGCATCACGAAGAGGTCGATCAGCTGCCGGAAGGCCCAGTCGGCGAGCTGGAACAGCCCGACCAGCACGAGGAACAGCACCATCGCCCGGGGCAGCCAGCGCGGCATCCCGCCGCCCCACAGACCGCCGCCCCCACCCGCACGCTCACCGTCGGCCCGTACCTCGTCAGCCGGTCGTACCTCGTCGGCCGGCCGCACCGAACTGTCCGATTTCCTCTGCTCTGCGCTGCTTGTCACCCGGACAGTCTGTCCCATACCGGGCGGCGGGCCGCGCTCAGCGCAGCAGCGTCGAGACCCCCTGGGTCTCGCAGACCACGCGCCAGACGTCCTTGGCCTCCCAGCCCGCCTCCAGTGCCTGGCGCACCGACCGCCCGCCCAGCTCGGTCATCACGTGGTCGGTCGCGAACGACTCCGCGTACGCCTCCCCGAAGTGCGCGTACATCCGTCGCCAGAACTCCGTCAGCCTCATGGCTCAAGTATCCCTGCCCGGCGGCGGGCGACCCGGGCCCGCCGCCGGCGCGGACCCCCGGCCTCGCCGCACGGGTCACCGCGGCAGCGCCAGCAGCCCCGCCCCGAAGTACTGTCGATCGCCGCAGGCGTACGGCCCCGGCGGGCAGCCGGCCGCCGCCGTGCTCGCGAGCAGTGCCGCCAGCGCGTCGGAGCCGAGGTCGGGGTGCAGCGCCGCCGCCACCGCGATCGCGCCGGTCACGTGCGCGGCCGCCATCGAGGTGCCGGCCAGCGCCGTGTACTGCCCGCCGGGCCAGTCGGAGACGATCGCGTTCTGCGGTCCACCGTCCGGGTCGCCGCCGGGGGCGGCCAGCGAGATCCGGCCGCGCCCGTAGTTGGAGTAGGCGGACGGGTGGCCGTCCCGGTTCACGGCGGCGACGGTGACGACGCCGGGCAGTTCGCCGGGCAGCCGGACGCACTCGGTGCCCAGGTAGCGGGTCTGCGCCGGACCGGTGACCCGGTCGTTGGGGCTGCGCTCGTCGGTCCGGGGGGCGCCGAGGTCCTGCGCGTCGTTGCCCGCCGAGGCGACCACCACCGCGCCCTTGCTCCGGGCGTACCCGGCGGCCCGGTCGACGGCGGCGATCAGCGCGGCCTGGTCCCGGTCCTCGGGGCAGTTGTACTTCCACGGGTCGGCGAAGTAGCTGTTGTTGATCGCCTTGGCGCCGTGGTCGGCGGCCCAGAGCAGCCCGCAGACGATGTTCTCGGCGTAGTACTGCCCGAGCGGTCCGAGCAGCCGGACGGCGGCGATCCGCACGCCGGGCGCGACCCCGGTGACGCCGCGGCCGTCCCGGGCGGCGCCGACGATCCCGGCGACGTGCGTGCCGTGGCCGCTCTCGCCCACCCCGGGGTCGGGCCGCCAGGCGCCGGTGCGGGCGTCGGGCCGGCCGTCGGCGCAGGAGGCGGAGGCCTTCGGGTCGACCGCGGCGCGCAGGTCCGGGTGGGTGTCGTCCACGCCGGAGTCCAGGACGGCGACCAGCACCCGGTGCAGCGTCCCGGGGTCCGGCACGCCGCTCGCGGGGGCGCCGTTCGGCGCCGGGGACGCGTTCGGCGCCGGGGACGCGTCGCCGGCCCGCGTCGCGGTCGCGCCGAGCAGGGCGAGGTTCCAGGCGCCGCCTTCGGCCGGGTCGGGCACGGTGGCGGTCCCGCTGTCCGCCCGGTCGGCGCCGGCGCGGTCCGCACCGGCGGTCCCGCGTTCGCCGCGGCCCGCGCCCGCCGTGAAGTCCCCGGCCCCGTCCACCGCCCGGGGCGGCGCCACCACCGGCGCGGTCCGGGTCGCACCGACGGCGGCGATCCCGGGCCGGGTGCGCACCTTGTCCGCGAACCCTCCGGTCGCGTACGCCAGGACGGCCCCGATCTGCGGGTACTCCTGCACCACCTGTCCGCCCGCCGCCCGGCTCTCCGCCCCGGCCCGGGCCGCCCCGGACGCGTCCTCCCGCGCGGCAAGCACCAGGTAGCTGAGGTAGGGGCGCCCCGGCCCGGAGACGTACGGGACGGCCCCGCCCACCACGAGCGCCGTGAGGAGCATCGCGAGCAGGGCCCGGGCGGGTCCGCGGACCCGGCGGCGCCGGCCGGCGCGGGCGGGCCTGTCCGACGGGTGCGCCTGCGCCATCGCACGGTCTCCGCTCGTCGGTCCGGTGGGTCACGGATGGATCATGCTTCCAAATCATCACCATATGAGCGGATTGTCGTTTCTGCTCCCCGGCTTGCACCTCCCCTGGCCCCTCCCGCCCGCACCCCTCGCACGGCCGCCTCGCCTGCCCCCGCCCTCGCCCCGCGCCCGGTCGCCCCACCCGGCCCAGCTCGCCACGCGCACGGTTGTCGGTCCCACCCGGCACCATGGGGGCATGGCGCCCCAGCACCCGACCCCGCCCGGCGATGACTCCTCGCCGGCCGACGACTCCCTGGCCGGCTTCGCCCCGGCCACCCGGGCCTGGTTCACCGGTGCCTTCTCCGCCCCCACCACCGCCCAGGCCGAGGCCTGGCGCGCCATCCGGCGGGAGACGGACGTCCTGGTGGTCGCCCCCACCGGCTCCGGCAAGACGCTCGCCGCCTTCCTCTCCGCCCTCGACCGGCTCAGCAGCACCCCGCCCCCGGCCGAGCCCAAGCACCGCTGCCGGGTCCTCTACGTCTCACCGCTCAAGGCCCTCGCGGTGGACGTCGAACGGAACCTGCGCGCCCCGCTCACCGGCCTGCGCCAGGCCGCCGTCCGGCTCGGCCTGCCCGAGCCGGAGGTCCAGGTCGCGATCCGCTCCGGCGACACCCCGGCGGCCGACCGCCGCCGCTTCGCGACGCACCCGCCCGACATCCTGATCACCACCCCCGAGTCGCTGTTCCTGCTGCTCACCTCGGCCGCCCGGGAGGCCCTGCGCGGCGTGGACACGGTGATCCTGGACGAGGTGCACGCGGTCGCCGGCACCAAGCGCGGCGCCCACCTCGCGCTCACCCTGGAGCGGCTGGACGAACTGCTGGAGCGCCCGGCCCGCCGGATCGGCCTGTCCGCGACGGTCCGCCCGGTCGAGGAGGTGGCCCGCTACCTGAGCCCGCAGCGCGGCGCCGTCGTCGTCCAGCCCCCCGCCGACAAGGACTTCGACCTGTCGGTGGTCGTCCCCGTCCCCGACCTGGACGACCTGCCCGCCGCGCCCGCCACCGGCGGCGCCGCCGACAGCGACCCGCAGCGGCAGGCCTCGATCTGGCCGCACGTCGAGGAGCGGATCGTCGACCTGGTCGAGGCGCACCGCTCGACCATCGTGTTCGCCAACTCCCGCCGCCTGGCCGAGCGCCTGTGCAACCGGCTGAACGAGATCGCCCACGAGCGCGCCACCGGCGCCGTCGTCCCCGAGGCGCACGCCCCGGCCCAGCTGATGGGCGGCTCGGGCGCGGCCAAGGGCGCTCCCGCGGTCATCGCCCGGGCCCACCACGGCTCCGTCTCCAAGGAGCAGCGCTCACTGGTCGAGGAGGAGCTGAAGGCCGGCCGGCTGCCCGCCGTGGTCGCCACCTCCAGCCTGGAGCTGGGCATCGACATGGGCGCCGTCGACCTGGTCGTCCAGGTCGAGTCCCCGCCCTCGGTCGCCTCCGGCCTGCAGCGGGTCGGCCGGGCCGGCCACCAGGTCGGCGCCGTCTCCACCGGCGTCTTCTTCCCCAAGTACCGGGGCGACCTGGTGCAGTCCGCCGTGGTCACCGAGCGGATGCGGGCCGGCCGGATCGAGGCGCTGCGCATCCCGCGCAACCCGCTGGACGTGCTCGCCCAGCAGCTGGTCGCGATGACGGCCCTGGACGCCTGGCCGGTGGACGAGCTGCTCGCCGTGGTCCGCCGCGCCGCGCCCTTCGCCACCCTCCCGCAGTCCGCCTTCGACGCGGTGCTCGACATGCTGGCCGGCCGTTACCCCTCGGACGCCTTCGCCGAGCTGCGCCCCCGCGTGGTGTGGGACCGGGTGGCCGGCACCGTGACCGGCCGCCCCGGGGCCCAGCGCCTGGCCGTCACCTCCGGCGGCACCATCCCCGACCGCGGCCTGTTCGGCGTCTTCATCGCGGGCACCGACCCCAAGAAGGGCGGTGGCCGGGTCGGAGAGCTCGACGAGGAGATGGTCTACGAGTCCCGCGTCGGCGACGTGTTCACCCTGGGCACCACCTCCTGGCGGATCGAGGAGATCACCCACGACAAGGTGCTCGTCACCCCCGCCCCCGGGATCCCCGGCCGGCTCCCCTTCTGGAAGGGCGACACCCTCGGCCGCCCGCTCGAACTCGGCCGCGCCCTCGGCGCGTTCACCCGTGAGCTGGGTGCGCTGCAGCCCGAGGCCGCCACCGAGCGCCTCAAGCGGGCCGGCCTGGACGACTGGGCCGCCGCCAACCTGCTCGACTACCTCGCCGAACAGCGCAAGGCCTGCGGCCACCTCCCGGACGACCGCACCATCGTGGTCGAGCGCTTCCGGGACGAGCTCGGCGACTGGCGGATCGTCGTCCACTCCCCCTTCGGCGCGCAGGTGCACGCCCCCTGGGCCCTCGCCCTCGGTGCCCGGCTGCGCGAGAAGCACGGCCTGGACCCCCAGGTCATGCACGCCGACGACGGCATCGTGCTCCGCCTCCCGGACGCCGATCTGCTGGCCCCCGACTTCGATTTCAGCAGCCCTTCCGAACCCGCGGGTTCGGCCCCGGACGACGCCCCGGTCGGCGCCGACGCCGCCCTGTTCGACCCCGGCGAGATCGAGCAGCTGGTCACCGACCAGGTCGGCGGCTCCGCCCTGTTCGCCTCCCGCTTCCGCGAGTGCGCCGGCCGCGCCCTGCTGCTCCCGCGCCGCAACCCCGGCCGCCGCACCCCGCTCTGGCAGCAGCGCCAGCGCGCCGCCCAACTCCTCGAGGTCGCCTCCGAGTACGGTTCGTTCCCGATCGTGCTGGAGGCCGTCCGGGAGTGCCTGCAGGACGTCTTCGACGTCCCCGGCCTGGTCGAGCTGATGGGCGACCTCGAGTCCCGCGCCGTCCGCCTGGTCGAGGTCACCACCGCCGAACCCTCGCCGTTCGCCCGCTCGCTGCTCTTCGGCTACGTCGCCCAGTTCCTCTACGAGGGCGACTCCCCGCTCGCCGAGCGCCGGGCCGCCGCCCTGTCGCTCGACTCCCGGCTGCTGTCCGAACTCCTCGGCCAGGCCGAGCTGAGCGAGCTGCTCGACCCCGAGGTGCTCGCCGAGTTGGAGGCCGAACTCCAGCGCCTCACTCCCGAGCGCCGGATCAAGGACGCCGAGGGCGTCGCCGACGCCCTGCGCCTGCTCGGCCCGCTCGCCGAGGCCGAGTTGACCGTCCGCGGCGCCGAGCCGCTCTGGGCCCTGGAGTTGGAGGCCGCCCGCCGGGTGATCCAGGTCCGGATCGCCGGCGAGCGGCGCTGGGCCGCGATCGAGGACGCCGGACGGCTGCGCGACGCGCTCGGCACCCCGCTGCCGGTCGGCGTCCCCGAGGCCTTCACCGAGCCGGTCAAGGACCCGCTGGGCGATCTGATCGCCCGCCACGCCCGTACCCACGGCCCGTTCACCGCCGCCGAGGCCGCCGACCGCTTCGGCCTGGGCACCGCCGTCGTCACCGGCACCCTGCACCGCCTCACCGCCGCCGGCCGCCTGGTCCAGGGCCAGTTCCGGCCCGCGGAGAGCCACATCGCCCCCGAGTGGTGCGACGCCGAGGTGCTGCGCCGGCTGCGCCGCCGCTCGCTGGCCGCGCTGCGCCAGGAGGTCGAGCCGGTCCCGCCGCGCGCCCTGGCCGCCTTCCTCCCGCAGTGGCAGCACCTGGCCGGCCACCGGCTGCGCGGCCCGGACGGCCTGCTCCGGGTGGTCGAGCAGCTCCAGGGCACCGCGCTGCCCGCCTCCGCCCTGGAGAAGCTGGTCCTCCCGGCCCGGCTCGCCGACTACTCCCCCGGCCTGCTGGACGAGTTGACGGCGGCCGGCGAGATCGGCTGGTGCGGGGCCGGCGCGCTGCCCGGCAAGGACGGCTGGCTGAGCCTCCACCTCGCCGAGAACGCCCATCTGCTGCGCCCGGAGCCCGTCCCGCCCGCGCTCACTCCGCTGCACAGCGCGCTGATGTCCGCACTGGCGGGCGGCTACGGCCTGTTCTTCCGCCAGCTCGTCCAGCAACTCCCGGAGGAGACCCCGGAGCCCGAGGCCGTCGCGGCCCTCTGGGACCTGGTCTGGGCCGGCTACGTCACCAATGACACCCTCGCCCCGCTGCGCGCCCTGCTGGGCTCCGGGCGGACGGCGGGCGCGACCGCCCACCGCGCGCCCCGGGCCACCCCGCGCGGCCGCTACGGCGGCGCGGGCCGCGCCTTCGGCCGGGCCGGCGGCGCCCTGCGCAGCGGCCCGCCGACGGTGGCCGGGCGCTGGTCGCTGCTGCCCGCCTTCGCCGCCGACCCGACGGTCCGGGCCACCGCCCGGGCGCAGAACCTGCTGGACCGGCACGGCCTGCTCACCCGCGGCACGGTGGCGGCCGAACGGGTGCCCGGTGGCTTCGCCGGGGTCTACCGGGTGCTGGCCGCGATGGAGGAGCGCGGCCGGGCCCGCCGGGGCTACTTCGTCGAGGGCCTCGGCGGCGCCCAGTTCGCCATGGAGGGCGCGGCCGACCGGCTGCGCTCGGTCAGCGGCCGGCTGGAGCGGGCCCGGGCCGCCGAGTGGCCGGCCGCCCCGGCCACCGAGCCGCCGCAGACGCTGGTGCTGGCCGCCGCCGACCCGGCGAACGCCTACGGCGCCGCCCTGCCGTGGCCGGAGCCGCCGACCGCCCCCGGCGGCAAGGAGTCCACGGCCCACCGCCCGGGCCGCAAGGCGGGCGCGCTGGTGGTCCTGGTGGACGGCGATCTGGCGCTGTACGTGGAGCGCGGCGGCAAGTCCCTGCTGGCCTGGCCGGAGGACGGGGCCACCCGGGCGCTCGCGGCGGGAGCGCTGGCCGCCGCCGTCCGCGAGGGCGCCCTCGGCAGCGTCACGGTGGAGCGGGCCAACGGCGAGCCCGCCCTCGGCTCGGACCTCGGCCGCGCCCTGGAGGAGGCCGGTTTCCACGCCACCCCGCGCGGCCTGCGCCTGCGCCCGTAGGCCAACGCCGCGGGCGCCCCGAACACACCGGAGGCCGCGGGGTCCAGGACCCCGCGGCCTCCGGCCACGTCTGATCACCCGATCGGTGGCGGCTGCGCCTCCACCGGCCGTACCGGTTCCCCGCGTCGGCGGGGGGCGGGTCCGGTCGCGTTCCGGTCGGCATGGACCGGTATGAGACCGAGGCCCCAGCCTCCGGCCGCGAGTAGCCCGAGCACCGCGCCGTCGGCCGACTGCCCCCGGACGACCAGGAGCCACCAGGCGAGCCCGGCCGCCACCGCCGCCAGGACCCACCGCACCGGACGCCGCACCCGGAACAACAGCCGGAGCAACAGCCGCGCCCGTGCCCGTATTCGGGCCATCGGGCGCACCATCGTGTCTCTCCGCACGACCGCCCTCCCTTCGCTCGCCCCGGGCGGGTACGCCCGGGAGTCGAGGCCGGGATCAGGCGGCGACCACGTCCATCGCGGCGGCCTTGGGCGACATGTTCGCCCGGTCGGTGCCGGGGGCGGGCAGCGGAACCGGTTCGAGTACCGGCCTCAGCAGATCACCTTCGGAGAGGGTGGCCATCGCCGCAAGTTCGGCGAGCGACAGTTCGTCGCTGACCTCGCGCATGACCTCGGACATCCGGACGTCGAGTGCGTCGCAGATGGCGGAGAGCAGCTCCGAGGAGGCCTCCTTCTGTCCCCGCTCGACCTCGGAGAGGTATCCGAGCGAAACCCTGGCTGCCGCCGACACCTCGCGGAGTGTGCGGCCCTGGCGCTGGCGCTGCCGACGCAGTACATCGCCCAGTAGGCGACGGAGCAGGATCATCGGTGCCTCCCTCCTCGGACTGCGGATCGAGATGTCACGCCCCCACCGTACCGCCTTGCCCGCATCGCGTGCGGGGACCCTGGTCGTGTTCACTCTGGGCTGCAAGGCTGTCCCCCTCCTCGTTCCGGTGTCGTACCGGGGTTCGCGGGCCCCTCGTGGTACCCGATGCGGGCCACCCGGCCACCGTCACGCAATTCGTTCGCCACCTGGTTTCTGCCCAACCAGGCCGTTGGATGTAACACGATCCTCCAGCTGTGACATACCCGGGCACCGGATCGGCGGATCTCGGTTCGGTGGAGATCCGCCGGAGCGGGTGCCCTACCGTGCGAGCCGACCGACGAGCAGCTCCAGTGCGGCAGTCACTGCCTCGTGACGGATTGTGGCACGCCCGCCCGACAGCAGGGGCGAACTGACCAGAGTTCCCCCCGGGCCGGCGACCGCCAGGTGTACGGTGCCCACCGGCTGTCCGTCCTGCGGGTCGGGACCGGCCACCCCGGTGGTCGCGAGCCCGTACGTCGCCCCCAGCAGCCCGCGCACCCCCTCGGCCATCTGCCGGGCCACCACCGGGTGGACCGGCCCGTACACGTCCAGCAGGCCCTCGTCCACCCCGAGCACGGAGGCCTTCAGCCCGGTCGCGTACGCGGTGACCGAGCCCCGGAAGGTCGCGGACGCCCCGGGGACGTCCACCAGGGCGGCGGCCAGCAGGCCGCCGGTCAGCGACTCGGCGACGGCCAGCGTGCCGCCCTCGGCCCGCAGCGCGGCGTGCGCCCGCTCGGCCAGCCGGTAGTCGTGCTCCGCCACTCGTCTCCCCCGTCGCTCAACGGCCCGCGCGTTCCGCGGCCTGTCCCTCGCGGCGCAGTCGCAGCGCCTGGCCGACGTAGTCCAGCGCGGTGCCGACGGTCAGCAGCACCGCCAGCCCCATCAGCACGGCCCGCCCGGTGGCCAGCCACCCGGTCAGGGCCAGCACGTACATGCCGACCGCGGTGCCCTGGGTCAGCGTCTTGAGCTTGCCGCCGCGGCTGGCCGGGATGACCCCGTAGCGGATCACCCAGAACCGCATCAGCGTGATGCCCAGCTCGCGGGCCAGGATCACCACGGTGACCCACCAGGGCAGGTCGCCGAGCAGCGAGAGGCCGATCAGCGCCGAGCCCATGATCGCCTTGTCCGCGATCGGGTCGGCGATCTTCCCGAAGTCGGTGACCAGGCCCTTGCGGCGGGCCAGTTCACCGTCGAACAGGTCGGTGATCATCGCGACGGCGAAGGAGGCCCAGGCGACCGAGCGCCACTTGGGGTTGTGCCCGCCGTCGGCGAACAGCAGCAGCACGAAGACCGGCACCAGCAGCACCCGGACCATCGTGAGCACGTTGGCGATGTTCCAGATCCTCGGGGTCGACGGCACCGCGGCCGCCGGTCTCCCCGGGTGGGCCGCGGCCGGGGCGCCGGGCCCCTTGGTCATGCCCCGGCTCCCGGGACCAAGCGGACCCGCACCTGCTCCAGCGCCTCGGCGATCAGGTCGACGCCCTCGCTGGCGACGACCTTGGCCCGCCAGAACTGCCCGACCTCGGGGGCCTCGACGCCCTCGAGGGTGGTCAGGCCGTCGGTCTCCGGTGCCTGGTGGAGGGCCCGGCCCTCGACCACGCCGTCCTCGACCGACTCGATCAGCACCTCGACCTCGGTGCCGATCCGCTGCTCGGCCCGCTGGGCGGTCATCTCCTCGGCCAGCCGGCTCAGCCGGTCCAGCCGCTCGGCGATCACGTCCTCGGGGAGCTTGCCGTCGTAGGTCGCGGCCTCGGTGCCGTCCTCGTCCGAGTAGCCGAAGACGCCGATCGCGTCCAGCCCGGCGTGCGTGACGAAGCGCTCCAGCTCGGCGAAGTCCTCCTCGGTCTCACCGGGGAAGCCGACGATGAAGTTGGACCGGGCGCCGGCCTGCGGGGCCTTGTCGCGGATGGTCCCCAGCAGCTCCAGGAACTGGTCGGTGGAGCCGAAGCGGCGCATCCGGCGCAGCACGGCGGGCGCCGAGTGCTGGAAGGACAGGTCGAAGTAGGGCACCACGTCGGCGGTCCCGGTCATCGCGTCGATCAGGCCCGGGCGCATCTCGGCCGGCTGCAGGTAGGAGACCCGCACCCGCTCGACGCCCTCGATCGCGGCGATCTCGCCGAGCAGCGTCTCCAGCAGCCGGATGTCGCCGAGGTCCTTGCCGTACGAGGTGTTGTTCTCGCTGACCAGGACGATCTCGCGGACGCCCTGCCCGGCCAGCCACTGGGCCTCGTGCAGCACGTCGGAGGGGCGGCGGGAGATGAAGGACCCGCGGAAGGCCGGGATGGCGCAGAAGGAGCAGCGCCGGTCGCAGCCGGAGGCGAGCTTGACCGAGGCGACCGGGTTGTCGTCCAGCCGCTTGCGCAGGGTGCGCGGGCCGGAGGCCGGGGCGAGGCCCTCGGGCAGGTCGGTGATCGGCTCGGCGGCGGCCTCGGCGCCGTGGCCGGGCAGTGCGACGGCCTCGGCGGCGGACTGCCGCTCGGCGGGGCTGATCGGCAGCAGCTTGCGGCGGTCGCGCGGGATGTGCGGGGCGTGGTGGCCGCCGGAGAGGATGGTCTGCAGGCGGTCGGAGATGTCGGAGTAGTCGTCGAAGCCGAGCACGCCGTCCGCCTCGGGCAGCGCGTCGGCGAGCTCCTTGCCGTACCGCTCGGCCATGCAGCCGACCGCGACGACGGCCTGGGTGCGGCCGTGCCCCTTGAGGTCGTTGGCCTCCAGCAGGGCGTCCACGGAGTCCTTCTTGGCGGCCTCGACGAAGCCGCAGGTGTTGACGACGGCGACGTCCGCTTCGGCGGCGTCGTCGACGAGCAACCAGCCGTCGGCTTCCAGTCGCCCGGCGAGTTCCTCGGAGTCCACCTCGTTGCGGGCGCATCCGAGCGTGACAAGGGCGACAGTACGGCGTTCAGGCATAGGGCCAAGATTAACGCGCGGCCTCCGGTGCCGTTCGCCCCGGAGGCCGCGCGCCTCGAATCAGCTGATCATCACGGGGCCTCGCCGGCCCCTGTGGTCAGCCCGCCTGCGGGTCTCCGGGGGTGTACGTGACGTGCACCACCTGCCCGTCCTTGCCGAGGAGGCCGAGGTCCTTGCCGTTGACGTACGCGTGCACGGCCCCGCCGTTGCCGAGCACCAGCCGGATCTGCTTGGGGTCGGTGAAGGTCTGGTCCTGGCCGTCGCTGATGTTGTTCTGGAACAGCGACTTGCCGCTGCTGTTCATCGCCGAGACCCAGCTGGTGCCCTCGGCGACCAGCTTCACGGTGACCTTGTCGGCCGGGACGGCGGCGATCGCGGCGGCGCTCGGCGCGGGCGCCGGCGGCTGGACGGCGGGCGTCGCGGCGGGGGCGACCGAGCCGGTGCCGGAGCCGCTGGGCAGCGGCGCGCTGGCAGAGCCGGTGGTGCCGTGCCCGCCCTTGCCGCTGACCAGGTTGAAGCCGATCAGGGCGACCACCGCGACGATCGCGGCGACCATGGCGGCCGCCCAGTTCGGCCGGCCGCGGCTGGGCACCTTGATCGGGCCGCTGTCGATCAGCCCGCTCGCCGGGCGCTTGGCGGCGGGCGGGCCGCCGTGCGCGGCGTCGTAGCGGGCGACCAGCTCGTCGCCGTCCACGCCGACGGCACGGGCGATCAGGCGGATGTGTCCGCGGGCGTAGAAGTCGCCTCCGCAGCGACCGAAGTCGTCCTCCTCGATGGCATGGACGATCGGCACCCGGACGCGGGTGGCGGTACTCACCTGGTCCACCGTGAGTCCCGCGTCGATCCGGGCGGCGGACAGCACCCGGCCGATGCTCGGGGCATCGGCCGACTGCACCGCGTCGTCGGTCGGTTCGACGGACGACGGAGTGTTCTCGCGGTCGGGAGACTTGCCGATGGTCACGGGGCACGCCTTTCGAGCGGATGGCCACCTGCTGGGGAACAGTCTAGGGGCGTGGGCGGATCGTTTCTCAAGCGGAGCAGGACCGAACGTGCGCGCCCGCTCCGACCGGGGTCCGGCACCCCGTTGACCGGCCGTCAGCGGAGCCGCACGCGGGGAACCCCGGGATCGCTTTCCGGCCTGTGACGCGGTGTGTGGACGTTCGGTTCCGCGGGGCTCCCCGAACCGCGCCTACCCTCCTCCGAACGAGTGATACCTCGTCCGGGACACGGGGCCGTCCGGCGCACCGGGCGACGGACGGCACGGCGGCAGCGGACGGCCCGAGGGCGACGGACGGCACGGCGGCGGACGGCCCTGCGCGTCAGCCCCGCAGGGTCACCAGCACCCCGTCCAGCTCGTCCGGCTGCACCAGGACGTCGCGGGCCTTGGAGCCCTCGCTGGGGCCGACGATCCCGCGCGACTCCATCAGGTCCATCAGCCGGCCCGCCTTGGCGAAGCCGACCCGGAGCTTGCGCTGGAGCATCGAGGTCGAGCCGAACTGGGTGGAGACCACCAGCTCGGCCGCCTGGATGAGCAGGTCCAGGTCGTCGCCGATCTCCTCGTCGATCTCCTTCTTCGGCCCGCCGCCGACCGTCACGTCGTCCCGGTAGACGGCGCCCAGCTGGTCCTTGCAGTGCTGCACCACCCTGGCGATCTCCGCCTCGGTGACGAATGCGCCCTGCATGCGGATCGGCTTGCTCGCGCCCATCGGCAGGAAGAGCGCGTCGCCCTTGCCGATCAGCTTCTCCGCGCCGGGCTGGTCCAGGATGACCCGGGAGTCGGCCATCGCGGAGGTCGCGAAGGCCAGTCGGGAGGGCACGTTGGCCTTGATCAGACCGGTGACCACGTCCACCGAGGGCCGCTGGGTGGCGAGCACCAGGTGGATGCCGGCCGCGCGGGCCAGCTGGGTGATCCGGACCACCGAGTCCTCGACGTCGCGCGGCGCGACCATCATCAGGTCGGCCAGCTCGTCGACGATCACCAGCAGGTACGGGTACGGCCGCAGCTCCCGCTCGCTGCCCAGCGGCGGGGTGACCTTGCCGGCCCGCACCGCCGCGTTGAAGTCGTCCACGTGCCGGAAGCCGAACGCCGCGAGGTCGTCGTAGCGCGTGTCCATCTCGCGGACGACCCACTGGAGGGCCTCGGCGGCCTTCTTGGGGTTGGTGATGATCGGCGTGATCAGGTGCGGGATGCCCTCGTACGCGGTCAGCTCGACCCGCTTGGGGTCGACCAGCACCATCCGCACCTCGTCCGGGGTGGCCCGGGCGAGGATCGAGGTGATCAGGCAGTTGATGCAGGACGACTTGCCCGCGCCGGTCGCGCCGGCCACCAGGATGTGCGGCATCTTGGCGAGGTTGGCCATCACGGTGTGGCCCTCGACGTCCTTGCCCATGCCGACGACCATCGGGTGCGTGTCCTCGGCGGCCGTGCGCGAGCGCAGCAGGTCGCCGAGGTTGACCATCTCGCGGTCCCGGTTGGGGATCTCGATGCCGACCGCGGACTTGCCCGGGATCGGGCTGATGATCCGCACGTCCGGGCTGGCGACCGCGTACGCGATGTTCTTGGCGAGCGCGGTGATCCGCTCCACCTTGACGGCCGGGCCGAGCTCGACCTCGTAGCGGGTGACCGTCGGGCCGCGGGTGAAACCGGTGACCCGGGCGTCCACCTTGAACTCGGTGAAGGTGCTGGTGAGCTGGGCGACCACCTCGTCGTTGAGGGCGCTGCGGGCCTTCGCGGGGCCGCCGCGCTCCAGCAGGTCGAGGGAGGGCAGCGCGTAACCGATGCCCTCGCCGAGCCGGAGCTGCTCCATCCGCACCGGCGCCGGGCCGTGCTCCTCGGGCGCGTCCGGGCCACTGCGGGCGGCCGGGACGGCGGGCTCCTCCGGCGGTGCGGTGTGGTCCTGCACCTGGTGCATCATGTCCGCCACCGCGGAGGAGGCCGGCACGCCGTAGACCAGCGCACCGTCCAGGTCGGCGGCCGCGCCGGCGGCGAGGTCGCGGGTGGCGTACGGGTCCAGCGGCTCCTTGTCCAGGGAGACCCGGACGGCCGCCGGGTCGTCCGGATCGCTCCGCCTGCGCCCGCGGCGGCGCCGGCGGGCGCCCACCTCGTCCGTCGGGTCGTCACCATCGGTGTCCACGGTGAAGGGCAGCGCGTCGGGGTCGGCGTCCTCCGGCGGTTCGGTGGACAGTTCGCGCTCCGGCGCACGCCCCCTGCGCAGCTCGTCCTCGGGCCCGGGCTCGACCACGCCGAGCCGTATGCCGACCCACCGGACCCGCTCGCCGATGCGGTTGACGGGTGTGGCGGTGACCACCAGCAGGCCGAAGAAGGCCAGCAGCAGGAGCAGCGGCACGGCGAGCGCCGGCCCGGCGGCGGCCATCATCGGGGTGGACGCGGCCCAGCCGATGATGCCGCCGGCCGCCCTTATCCGGGAGGCGCCGCTGCCCATCATGGGCGCGCCGCAGCCGATGTGGACCAGGCCGAGGACGCCGATCAGCAGGGTGCTCAGCCCGATCATGATCCGGCCGTTGGCCTCCGGCAGCTCCGGGTGGCGCCAGAGCCGGATCGCGATCGCGGCCAGCAGGAACGGCACCAGCACGTCGAGCCGGCCGAACATTCCGGACACCACGGCGGTGGCCGCTTCGCCCAGCCAGCCCTGCGGGCTGAACCAGGTGCCGGCGGCGGTCACCAGCGCGAGCGCGAACAGCAGCAGGCCCACCCCGTCCTTGCGGTGGGCCGGGTCGAGGTTCTTGGCACCGTCGCCGAAGCCCCGGAAGATCGCGGCGATCGGACTCGCCAGGGCGTTCAGGGCGCCCATCAGCACCGACCGGGACGGCTTGGGTGGCGGCGGGGCCGACTTGGCCGCCGCCTTCTTCGCGGGAGCCGCCTTCTTCGCCGCCGCCTTCTTCACGGGTGGCTTGCCCGGGGCTTTCGCCGCGGCCTTCTTGGACGGTCCCGGACTCGTCTTACGTGCTGCGTTTCCGGGCGTGCGAGTGGCCATGGCTCAGCAGCCTACCGGGGTGGACCACCGGTGCACATGCGCCCGAGCCGGGCCGCCCGGACGTGTCGCAGACACACCGTCACACTGACCGGGATTCACCCGACCGCCGCACGGAATCACCCGGACGGGTGAACGTACGGCAGCGGATCAGGAGCTTCCGGGGCGCATCGCGTCCAGTGCCCGGCGCAGCGCCACGAGCTTGCGCTCCAGGTGCGCGGCGGTCGCCGCCACCCCGGCGTCCTCGACCTCGTCCAGCTGCTTGCCGAGCGCCTCCGCCTGCTCCTCGACCGCCGCCAGCCGCGCGGACAGCTCGCCCAGCAGCGCCCCGCCGAGGGCCGGCTCGCCGCCGCCCGCCTCGAGTTGCAGCCGCAACAGCGCGGCCTGCTCCTTCAGCTGGCAGTTCTTCACGTACAGGTCGACGAAGACGGAGACCTTGGCGCGCAGCACCCACGGGTCGAAGGGCTTGGAGATGTAGTCCACGGCCCCGGCCGCGTAGCCTCGGAAGGTGTGGTGCGGGCCGTGGTTGAGCGCGGTCAGGAAGATGATCGGGATGTCCCGGGTGCGCTCGCGGCGTTTGATGTGGGCGGCGGTCTCGAAACCGTCCATCCCGGGCATCTGGACGTCCAGCAGGATCACCGCGAAGTCGTCGGTGAGCAGCGCCTTGAGCGCCTCCTCGCCGGAGGCGGCGCGCACCAGTGTCTGGTCCAGCGCCGAGAGGATCGCCTCCAGTGCCAGAAGGTTCTCCGGTCGGTCGTCGACCAGGAGGATCTTCGCCTTCTGCATCAGGGCCCGCCCTCCTGTCGCCTGCCTGCCGCCCGGTGCCGGCACCCGCGTACTGCCCACCGCTACCCCGGTCATGCTAGCCGCACCCCCTCGCCCGGCACATCGCTCCGTCGTGATCCGATCCGGAGCGGCGCGCAGCCAGTACCCCGGCGCACGCTCAGCAGGGCGTCGCCATCCGGTCACTGTTCGCAACGATCGGTGACCCTACCGGGTTCCCGGGCCCGTCCGCCAGCAAACCGGCCGCCCGGGAGGCGCGGACCCCGGGGCCCGCGACGGGGTTCGCGCCTCCCCCGCCCGCCCTGCGCCCGGCTCGTTTCGCTCGCTCACGCACGGTCCCCGCTCAGCCAGTCGTGCATCACCGACAGCAGGTGATCGGTCTCCACCGGCTTGGTGATGTGGTCGGTGGCACCCGCCTCCAGCGACTTCTCCCGGTCGCCCATCATCGCCTTGGCGGTCAGCGCGATGATCGGCAGGCCGGCGAACTGGGGCATCCGGCGGATCGCCTCGGTGGTCGCGTAGCCGTCCATCTCCGGCATCATGATGTCCATCAGGACCAGCGCCACGCTCTCGTGCTGCTCCAGCATCTCGATGCCCTCGCGGCCGTTCTCGGCGTACAGGACGGTCAGGCCGTGCTGCTCCAGCACGCTGGTGAGGGCGAACACGTTGCGGACGTCGTCGTCCACGATCAGCACCTGCTGGCCGTCGAAGCGCCGGTCGCCGTTGACCGGGCGGGGCTGCACGGGCTCCACCGCCCGCGGCCCGGCGGCGCTCTCCAGGGCTGCGCTGCGTCGGCGCTCCACGGCGCCCCGGCGGCGCTCCTCGGCCAGCTCGCGGACCTCCTGGGCCCAGTGGTCGGCCGGGTTCTCACCGACCGGCACCGGCAGGCCCACCGGGGTCACGCCGACCGAGGCGCGCGGTGTCTGGGTGTTCGACGCGGACGGGCGCTCGCCCGGGCGCGGCTCCCCGGCGGTGTCCGGGGCCTCGGTGCGCAGCGGCAGGTAGAGCGTGAACGTGGAGCCCTTGCCCAGCTCGCTCTCGGCGTGGATCTCGCCGCCGAGCAGCCGGGCGATCTCGCGGCTGATCGACAGGCCGAGGCCGGTGCCGCCGTACTTGCGGCTGGTGGTGCCGTCGGCCTGCTTGAACGCCTCGAAGATCTCCCGCAGCTTGTTGTCGGGGATGCCGATGCCGGTGTCGGAGACCGAGAAGGCGATCAGCTCGTCGTCCGGGCCCTGGATCGAGCCGGACTCCAGCAGCCGCTCGCGCACGTGCTGCGGCACCTCCGCGCCGGCCGGGCGGATCGAGAAGTCCACGGCCCCGGCGTCGGTGAACTTCACCGCGTTGGAGATCAGGTTGCGCAGCACCTGCTGGAGCCGCTGCTCGTCGGTGTGCAGGGTGACCGGCAGGGCGGACGAGACCCGGACGGCGAAGTCCAGGTTCTTGTCCAGCGCGACCGGCTGGAAGGTGGCCTCCACGTAGTCGACCAGCTGGACCAGGGCGATCCGGGCCGGGCGGACGTCCATCTTGCCCGCCTCGACCTTGGACAGGTCGAGGATGTCGTTGATCAGCTGGAGCAGGTCGGAGCCGGCGCCGTGGATGGTGTCGGCGAACTCGACCTGCTTGGGCGAGAGGTTGCCCTCGTTGTTGTCGGAGAGCAGCTTGGCCAGGATCAGCAGCGAGTTGAGCGGGGTGCGCAGCTCGTGCGACATGTTGGCGAGGAACTCGCTCTTGTACCGGGAGGCCAGGGCGAGTTGTTCGGCGCGCTCCTCCAGGACCTGCCGCGCCTCCTCGATCTCGCTGTTCTTGATCTCGATGTCGCGGTTCTGCTGGGCGAGTTGCTCGGCCTTCTCCTGCAACTCCTCGTTGGTGCGTTCCAGTTCCTCCTGGCGCGCCTCCAACTCGGCCGATCGCATGGAGAGTTCGGCGGTGAGGCGCTGGGACTCCAACAGCAGGCCCTCGGTCTTGGTGTTGACGCTGATGGTGTTGACGGTGACGCCGATCAGGTCGGCGATCTGGTTCAGGAAGTCCAGTGCGACGGTGGTGAAGGAGCTGAAGGTGGCCAGCTCGATCACGCCCAGCAGCCGGCCCTCGAACAGCACCGGCAGCACCACGATGTGCGCCGGGGAGGCCTCGCCGAGGCCGGAGGCGATCTTGAGGTAGCCGGGGGGCGCCTCCTTGAGGATGATCGCCCGCTTCTCCACCGCGGCCTGGCCGATCAGCGACTCGCCGGGGCGGAAGGTGGTCGGCATCGCCCGCCGCTGGTAGCCGTAGCTGCCGATCAGGCGCAGCACGGTGTCGTTCTCGTCGTCGTCCTCGGTGATCAGCTCGGCGGTGCGGCCGGCCGGCTGGGCGAGGAAGAAGGCGCCGTGCTGGGCGGAGACCACCGGGGTCAGCTCGGTCATGATCAGCGAGGCGACCGCCTCCAGGTCCCGGCGGCCCTGGAGCAGGCCGGAGATCCGGGCGAGGTTGGTCTTGAGCCAGTCCTGCTCCTGGTTGGTGCGGGTGGTCTCGCGCAGGTTGGCGATCATCTGGTTGATGTTGTCCTTGAGCTCGTCGAGCTCGCCCGCGGCGTCCACGTCGATCCGCAGGCTCAGGTCGCCCCTGGTCACCGCGGTGGCGACCTGGGCGATCGCGCGCACCTGCCGGGTCAGGTTGTTGGCCAGTTCGTTCACCGACTCGGTCAGGTCCTGCCAGGTGCCGTCCACGCCGGGCACCCGGGCCTGACCGCCGAGCCGTCCGTCGGTGCCCACCTCGCGGG
Source organism: Kitasatospora sp. NPDC033851 (assembly GCF_055576085.1). Lineage (NCBI taxonomy): Bacteria > Bacillati > Actinomycetota > Actinomycetes > Kitasatosporales > Streptomycetaceae > Kitasatospora > Kitasatospora sp. NPDC033851. The sequence goes on from NZ_JBVIRL010000033.1 coordinate 68,094, forward strand.
CGACCCGGGTCACCTCGTCGGCGAACGCGGAGAGCTGGTCGACCATGGTGTTGATGCTGGTCTTGAGCTGGAGGATCTCGCCGCGCGCGTCGACGTCGATCTTCTGCGAGAGGTCGCCGCGGGCGACCGCAGTGATCACCAGCGCGATGTTGCGCACCTGGCCGGTCAGGTTGTTGGCCATCAGGTTGACGTTGTCGGTCAGGTCCTTCCAGATGCCGGCCACCCCCGGCACGCTCGCCTGACCGCCCAGGGTGCCGTCGGTGCCCACCTCGCGGGCCACCCGGGTGACCTCCACCGCGAAGGAGGACAGCTGGTCGACCATGGTGTTGAGCGTCGCGGCGAGCGCCGCCACTTCGCCCTGCGCGTCGATGGAGATCTTCTTGGAGAGGTCGCCGCGGGCCACCGCACCGGCGACCTCGGCGATGTTGCGCACCTGGCCGGTCAGGTTGGACGCCATGAAGTTGACGTTGTCGGTCAGGTCCTTCCAGATGCCCGACACCCCGCGCACCCGCGCCTGGCCGCCCAGGATCCCCTCGGTGCCCACCTCGCGGGCGACCCGGGTCACCTCGTCGGCGAACGCCGACAGCTGGTCGACCATGGTGTTGACGGTGGTCACCAGCTCCAGGATCTCGCCCCGGGCGTCGACGGTGATCTTCTTCGACACGTCGCCGCGCGCCACCGCGGTGGTCACCTCGGCGATGTTGCGGACCTGACTGGTCAGGTTGTTGGCCATCAGGTTGACGGAGTTGGTCAGGTCCTTCCACGTCCCGGACACCCCGGGCACGCTCGCCTGGCCGCCGAGGATGCCCTCGGTGCCGACGTCCCGGGCCACCCGGGTCACCTCGTCCGCGAAGGACGACAGCTGGTCCACCATCGTGTTGATGGTGTTCTTCAGCTCCAGGATCTCCCCGCGCGCGTCCACCTGGATCTTCTGCGACAGGTCGCCCTTGGCGACCGCGGTCGTGACCTGGGCGATGTTGCGCACCTGATCGGTGAGGTTGTTCGCCATGAAGTTGACGTTGTCGGTCAGGTCCCGCCACACCCCGGCCGCCCCGGGCACCTGCGCCTGACCGCCCAGCCGGCCCTCGGTGCCCACCTGGCGGGCCACCCTGGTCACCTGCTCGGCGAAGCCGGAGAGCTGGTCCACCATCGTGTTGATGGTGTTCTTCAGCTCCAGCATCTCGCCGCGCGCGTCCACCTCGATCTTCTGCGAGAGGTCGCCGCGCGCCACCGCCGTGGTCACCTGGGCGATGTTGCGGACCTGGCCGGTCAGGTTGTCGGCCATGAAGTTCACCGAGTCGGTGAGGTCCCGCCAGACCCCGGCCACCCCCGGCACCTGCGCCTGACCGCCGAGGCGCCCCTCGGTGCCGACGTCCCGGGCCACCCCGGTGACCTGCGCGGCGAAGCCGTTCAGCTGGTCCACCATCGTGTTGACGGTGTTCTTCAGCTCCAGCATCTCGCCGGCCACCTCGACGGTGACCTTGCGGGACAGGTCGCCCTTGGCCACCGCCGTGGTCACCTGGGCGATGTTGCGCACCTGCGCGGTGAGCCGCCCGGCCATGGTGTTGACCGAGTCCGCCAGGTCCTTCCAACTGCCCGACACGCTACGGACCTTGGCCTGGCCGCCGAGCTTGCCCTCGGTGCCGACCTCGCGGGCCACCCGGGTCACCTCGTCGGTGAACTCCGAGAGCTGGTCCACCAGTCCGTTGACGGTCCGCCCGATCTTCAGGTACTCGCCGCGCAGCGGGTGGCTCACCCCGTTGCTGTGCAGCGAGCGCAGCTCCATCTTCTGGTCCAGGTCACCCTCGGCGATCGAGGTCAGCACCCGGCCCACCTCGGACATCGGACGGGCCAGGTCGTCGATCAGCGCGTTGCAGTTGTCGACCGCCGCCATCCAGGCGCCCTCGCCGGCGCCGGTCTCCAGCCGCTCGTTCAGCCGGCCCTCCCGGCCCACCGCCCGCCGCACCCGGGCCAGTTCACCGGTCAGGTGCTGGTTGCGCTCGGCGACCTCGTTGAACACCGCGGCGATCTCCGCCAGCGGCCCGTCACCCGGAACCGTCAGTCGGCGGCGGAAGTTGCCGTCCCGCATCGCTGTCAGCGCGGACAGCAGCTTGCGCAGCTCGGCGGGTTCCGCGCCGCGGTTGTGACTCACTCGCCGGCCGGCCGCGTTCCGCGGCGCGGTCCCGGAGCGGCCGCCGCGCTGGGCGGGCGGCGTCGTACCGGTTGCGTCCTTGGTGGCCGAACTCAACGGGCCCCTCCCACATCGTGAACTGTCCGGTGGCCGCCCGTGCCGGTGCGGCACGTGCCCGGGCACCGGCCCGGCTGGGCTGTGTACCGGCGGCCTGCGCGCACCGGCACCCACACGACCGTACTGCTCGTACCGGTCATCGCGGACCCCCCAGTCTGGCAGCACTGGCGCCCGGTGTACGGCCGGTTGCGCACGGTTGGTACCGCACCGTCCGAAACAGGTGGGCAGAATCACCCTCAGGTGCCTGTTTCGACTCCCCACCCCCACGGGGAACCAAGCGGAAAGTAGGGTGGAGCGCTGCACCGGGCCACGACCCGACCCAGCGACGCCGCTCACCCCGACGGCGCGCGCGGGGAAGTCGGCGCCGCACCCCGGACAGCGCCAGGGCAAGAGCAGCAGAGGAGAAGTGGCAACGTGGTCACCGCGCGCGCAGCCGCCACCTTCGACCCCGACGGCCGGTCCGCGGCCGCCGCCCGGGGCTTCGTCCGCGATGCGCTGCTCGGCTGGGGCCTGCCGGAGGTCGTCGACGACGCGATCGTGCTGGTCAGCGAACTGGTCACGAACGCCGTCGTGCACGCCGGCACCGCCGCCGAGGTCTGCTGCCTGCGCGAGGAGGAGACCGTCCGGATCGAGGTCACCGACCACCACCCGGAACGCGGCCTGCCCTCCCTCGGCGACGGGCCCGTGACCGCTTCCGACCGCTACGCCGACCCCGACGGCGAGGGCGGCCGCGGTCTGCTGATGTGCTCCGCCCTCGCCGAACGGTGGGGCGTCGAGTACGCGGCCGGCCGGAAGACCGTCTGGTTCCGCCTCCAGCTGCCCGCACACGTGCTCGGCACCCGCTACGCCGTTCCCGCCACCCCCGGCAGCGACCTGCCGAGCAGTGCCGGCCCGGTGCACGTCGCCGTCGTCCAGCTCGACGAGGACGGCCGCGTCCTGGCCTGGAACCCGGACGCCGAAGCCCTCTTCCAGTACCCCGCCGCCACCGCTCTCGGCCGCCCCTGGGCCGACCTCGCCGTCTGGCCGCAGTCCCCCGGCCGCGGCCTCGCCCTGACCGACACCCTGCGGCTGGCCCGCTGGGAGGGCGGCTACGGGATCCGCCGCCAGGACGGCCACGAGGTCGAGGTGTACGGCGTCCAGGTGCGCGTGCGCGACACCGAGGGCGTCCCGTCCACCCTCTGTCTGCTCGTCCTCGACCCCGACCGCGCCGTCCTGCGCTCCCCCGCCCGCGCCCTGCCCGGCGAGCGCCCCGACCCGGCCGGCCCCCGCCTCGACCTGATGGCAGGCCCGGTCGCCACCGACGACCTCGACACCCTGCTGCAGCGCACCGTCGAACGCGCCCGCGACCTGCTCGACGGCGACGCCGCGTACCTGCTGCTCACCACCGACGACGAGACCGAGTTCGAGGTCCGCGCCGCCACCGGCCTCACCTCCGGACACCGCCGGCACAACCGTTTCCCGATCGAGACCGGCAACCGCTACGACTCCGCCCGGCTGCCCTCCGTCCACGAGGACCTCACCGCCCGCCCCACCGGCCTGCCCCTGCTCTCCGACAGCGGCATGCGCTCCCTGCTCACCGTCCCGCTCAAGGTCGAGGGCCGCCTGATCGGCTCGCTCGGCATCGCCGCCACCGCACCCGGCCGCTACGACAACGAGGACGCGCTGCGCCTGCAGTTCGCCGCCGACCGGGTCGCCCTGGCCGTCGAGAGCACCCGGCTGACCGAGCTCGAACGGCTGCGCCGCGGTTCGCTCTCCTTCCTGGTCGAGGCCTCCGACCTGCTGGCCGGAACCCTCGAACACGAACAGACCCTCGCGCTGATGGCCCAGATGGCCGTCCCCACCCTGGCCTCCTGGTGCGCCCTCTACACCACCGCCGACCACACCTCCCCGGCCCGGCTCGCCTTCGTCCTGCACGAGGACGAGGACCGCATCGACCCACTGCGCGACCTGCTCGACAAAACCCCCGTCCCCGAGGCCGGCCCCAGCCACGGCGTCCGCTTCTGGACGGCGCCCGCCAAGACCGCCGAGGCCGGCGGCCTCACCGACAGCCCCGAACTCGCCGGCCTGCTCGGCGAGACCGTCGTCATCGCGCTGACCGCCCGCAACCGCGTCATCGGCCTGCTGGCCCTCGGCGTCCCGGCCGGTGTCCGGTTCCGCCAGGAGATCCTCGAACTCGCCGAGGACCTCTCCCGCCGCGCCGCCCTCGCCCTCGACAACTCCCGGCTCTACTCCGAGCGCACCGCCACCAGCCAGGCCCTGCAGCGCAGCCTCCTCCCGCCGGACCTGCCCGAGATCCCGGGCGTCGAGGTGGACGTCTACTACCAGGCCGCCGGCGAGGGCAACGAGGTCGGCGGGGACTTCTACGACCTGTTCACCATCCGCGAGGGCACCTACGGCTTCGCCATCGGCGACGTCTGCGGCACCGGCCCCGAAGCCGCCTCGGTCACCGGCCTGGCCCGGCACTCGCTGCGGCTGCTCGCCCGCGAGGGCCTGGACGCCCCGCAGGTGCTCCGCCGCCTCAACGCGGCCATCCTGGACGAGGGTTCGCGCAGCCGCTTCCTCACCCTGCTCTACGGCGAGCTGACGCCCCGCCCGGACGGCAGCACCGAGCTCTCCCTGGTCTGCGCCGGCCACCCGCTGCCGCTGCGGCTGCGCACCGACGGCCGGGTCGACCGCGCCGCCACTCCGCAGCCGCTACTCGGCGTCATGGACGACCTCGACCTGACCGCCGAGCACCTGGTGCTCGCCCCCGGCGAGGTCCTGCTGTGCGTCACCGACGGCGTCACCGAACGCCGCGAGGGCCGGCGGATGCTGGGCGACGACGGCCTCGCCGAGGTGCTCACCGGCTGCACCGGTCTGACCGCCGGCGCCGTCGCGGCCCGCGTCCAGCGCGCGGTCGAACGCTTCGCCCCCGAGCCGCCGTCCGACGACATGGCGATCCTGACCCTGCGGGTGCCCAACCAGCGCCAGCCGTGAGCGTTCCACAGCTGACGCAGTCACAAATTGTTATATTCACAAGGGTACAAGCGTCCAAGGTCGGGTAAACCGATCTCACCGGGAATCCACCCGGCGGGGACGTGACCAGCGGGCTCTCCGCTGGCCCATCACTTCTGACCGCAGCCCGCGCACGCTCACAGCCGTGCGCCCTCGGCGCGGTCGCGCGCATCCACCCATCGAACGACACCACAGCGTCACTGCGCCCTGCGCGCGCCCAGAGTGAAAGGAGCCTCCGGTGAGCAACGACGCTACCGGGGCAACGAACGCCCGCTCCACCGGAGCCGACGCGGGTAACCTCGGCTACCTCGCCCTCGGCCTGACACTACTCGCCTACGGTCTGCTCTCCACCGGCATCCTGCACGGCGCCGGCATCGGGGACGCCGCCCACCTCGCCCACCTGCTCGGCGGCGTCACCCTCTTCATCGCGGGCCTCTGGCAGCTCCGCGGCGGCGAGGGCTTCACCGGCACCGCGTTCACCAGCCTCGGCGCCTTCTGGGCGACCTGGTCGGCGGCCGGCGGGGCCGGCAAAAACGCCGCCGGTCTCTTCCTGCTCCTGTGGGCCCTGCTCGCCCTCACCCTCACCGCGGCCAGTTGGGGCGCGGGCCTGCTCAGCCGCACCGTCTACGGCCTGATGACGCTCTCCCTGCTGCTCACCGCCATCGCCACCTTCGGTGGCCACAGCGGCCTGGCCAAGCTCGCCGGCTGGATCGCGGCCGCCTCCGGGCTCGCCGCCTGGTACTGGGCCACCTCGGCGCTGAGCAACGGATCCTGGGGAAAGCTCGCCCTGCCGGTCAAGTGAGCCGCTGACGGCTCAACCGACCTGTTCCCACCGCTCCTCGGCGGTACTGCGGGGTGGGGGGGGCGGGGCGCCCCCCGCGCCCCCCCCCCCCCCGGGCGCCCCCCCCCCCCCCCCCGCCACCGCGTTGCGTGAAAAGCCCGCGACCCACCCCCGCCCCCCCCACACTATGGGGCTCAACA
>NZ_JBVIRL010000033.1:74324-75349 GCF_055576085.1 Kitasatospora sp. NPDC033851
ACCCCGCCGCCCCCCCCCCCCCCCCCCCCCCCCCCCCCCCCCCCCCCCCCCCCCCGGGGGGGGGGGGGGGGGGCGCCCCCGCCCCCCCCCCCCCCCCCCGACCCCGTCGGCGTGCCGCCAACGCCAGCACGGCGTACGCGAGGAGGAGGATCACGACGGCGACGATCCCGTCCGCCCAGAAGTGATTGGCCGTCACGACGACCACCGCGATCGTCAGCACCGGGTGCAGCACCATGACCCACCGCAGCGAACTGCGCGACACCCGGACCACCGCGACCGCGGCCAGCACACACCAGGCGACGTGCACCGAGGGCATCGCCGACAGCTGGTCGGCCACCACCACCCCGCCGACCGCGCCCCCGTACACCGACTGCCCGTACTCCGCGGCCACGTCGACGAAACCGCTCCCCGGCAGCATCCGCGGCGGCGCCACCGGGATGAACTGCACCAGCAGACAGACCGCGGTCGTGATCACCACCGTGTTCCGCACCCACGCGTACCACTCGCGGTGCCGCACGAACACCCAGAGCAGGACACCCAGCATCACCGCGAAGTGCATGACCGCGTAGTAGTAGTTCGCCAGCCGCACCAGCACCGGGTACGGCGTGACCGCCGACTGCCAGGAGGCCTCGTCGGGCAACCCGATCACCTGCTCGGTGTGGTGGATCCAGCTCGCCCGGTCCACCGCATGGTCCGCGCTCATCACCGACAGGTGCCCGACCAACTGCCAGAGCGCGAACAACGCCAGCAGCGTGCCGGCCTCCCGCAGCAACGCCGACAGGGACGGCTTCCGAACCCTCGACGCGACGTACGCGCCGGCGTAGAGACCGGCGGCGGCGCCCCCGGCGGACTGCCAGGTCAGGGTCAGGTTCTGCATTGGCAGAGGGTAACGCAAAAAGCCCCCCTCCCGGATGGGAAGGGGGCTTTTTGGAATGATTGTTCGGCGGCGTCCTACTCTCCCACAGGGTCCCCCCTGCAGTACCATCGGCGCTGTAAGGCTTAGCTTCCGGGTTCGGAATGTAACC
>NZ_JBVIRL010000034.1:0-56906 GCF_055576085.1 Kitasatospora sp. NPDC033851
GAACCGCACAGCGCGGTCACACGACCAGGCGCGCCCACTGCCGGATCGGCCGCAAGGCCGATGACGGAAGGGCAGACCCGGACGACGGACAACCACGGCACCACCAGCACCCACGCCCACCCACCCCCAGCACCACCCGCCGGCAGCCCACCGCCCACCAACCTCCATGTCAGCAAAACGCTGACGCCACATCGGCACGGCACGCAGAAACGCCAGCACGCCCACCTGCCAGCACGCCAGCGGGCAGAAGTGCCGGCCTTCTGACGTACTGTCGCCCTCGCGTCAACGAAGTGCCGACACTGGCTCGGCCCGGGCGGTCGGGCTCGGCGCCGACCTCAATTCCCCGACCGGGTTCGGCGGTTACTCCGCAGGTCACGAGGGTGATTCACGTTCGGTTAACGCTCCGAAGTGGCGACTGGAGGCGGCGCCGCCCTACAGTGCCGGCCATGACGACTGAGAGCACACGCACGGCATGGGCGACCCGGGAGGGCACGAAGGGCCCCTCCGGGGACTCGTTCGCGGTCTTCACCATGGGGGACCTGACGACGGCCGCCGCCGTGGTCGACGGCATCGGCAACAAGCCCGCGGTCGGAGCGACCACCCATCTGCTCGCCGAGGTGGCGGCGCGGATCGCCGCCCGCCGGGGTGGCCTGGCCGGACTGCTGACCGCCGGCGAGCTGGTGGCCGACGAAGGGGCCGACGAGGACCTGGTCCCGGACGCGGTGGGGCTGGTGGCGGTGGCCTCCCCGGGCGGGCCGACAGTGGTGAACTGGTGCGGGGACTGTCGGGCGTATGGCTGGGACGGCACCGACCTGGTGCGCTACACCACGGACCACACGGTCGGCGCCCAGCTCGCGCTCAACGGGGCGCCGTGGGAGCTCCCGGTCGCCCACAGCAACTGGGTGCGGACCACCCTCGCCCGGGCGACGGTGGGCACGGTCTACGAGGTGGAGATCCCGGCCGGCGACATGGTGGTGCTGACCAGCGACGGCGTGCACGACAGCGTGCCGCACGCCGAGCTGGTGGAGCTGGTGCGCGAGCACCAGGGCGAGCCGCAGCAGCTCGCCGACGCCCTGGTGGCCGCCGCCCGCCCCGGCGCGGACGGGGAACGCGACGACGCCACCGCGGTGGTGCTGAGTGCCGCCTGCGCTTCCTGAGCTGGCGCGCCCGCCTGCTGGCGTGCTGGCGTGTAGGCATGCCGAGGCCCCGCCGCTGCGGCGGCGGGGCCTCGGCATGGGAGGGGCGAGGGCTCTACGCCCTGGAGGGCAGCCGGGGGTTGCATACGTCGGTGTGCGCGTCGGTCCAGTCGGCGATGTCGGCGGCGGTGACCGAGTCGGGCGCCGCGCGGCCGCACAGCGCGCATCCGTGTCCGCCGGCGGCCCGGGAGTAGTAGACCGTGCCGCCGGACAACAGCGCGACGGCACGACGGACCAGGTCCAGCACGTCGGCCAGCCCCTCGCGGCCGGTCTCCCCCTCGACTCCCACCCACACCACGGTGTCCAGGATCCGCCCGGCGTGGCCGACCAGGCGGCGCGGCCGGTCGGCGAGGCCCGGATGCTCGGAGCAAAGCAGGGTCCGCAGGTCCGCGATGCTGGGCGCGGCGGCCTCGGTGATGCCGAGCGTGCGGCAGGCGTCGGCGATGGCGTGGGCGGCGTCGGAGGCGGTCAAGGCGTTCAACGGTGCTCCCTGGGTTCAGGTTTGGGCGGTGGCCGCAGGCAGGGCGGCCATGGGGGTCAACGACGTCGCACGCGGGCCCGGTACGGGTCGGTGGCGGGCGGTCACCAGGTGTCGCCGGTGAAGCGCGCGGCGACGGTCACCAGCCGCAGGTGGCCACCGGTGGCGGCGGCGGTGAATCCGCCGAGCGCGCTGAACGGGCCGGTGATCAGCACGATTTCACCGCAGGACCGTACGCTGCGGCGCCACTCCCGGGGCAGGGGCAGGGAGCCGTCGAACCAGGTCACGCCGCCGGGGCGGGTGAGGGTCAGCACCTGGTCGTTCAGGGCGGCGTCCCAGCCGGGCCAGGGCGGGGAGGAGGGGTCGGGCCGGTCGGTGGACCAGCCGTCGGCGGCGAGCACCGGCGGGGCCGGCCTCTCCGGCGACTGCGGGAAGACCACCGCGGGCCGCCCGCACAGCCACTCCGGCCAGGGCTGGGCAAGCAGGTGCCGGGCGGCCATGACGAGGGCGCTGTCCACGGCGGCTCAGCTCCCGCCGGCCGAGAGGGAGGCGGGCGGCTTCCTGATCTCGTCGGTCCGCGCCGTCCACTCGATGCCGCCGCCCGGCGGCCGCAGGTACACCACGCGCGGGACCTCGTCCTCGCGCCAGGGATGGGTGCCGACCTGCTGAATCTCGCCGAGCACCTCGATGGGCGGGTATCCGGGCACCTGCTCGTAGGGGGCGACGGCGAGCGTGCCGACGATCATCCACTGGTGCGCGGGCTGGGTCAGCCAGGCCTCCCGCCGGCTCGTCCCGGTGCTGCACGACGGCGGCGTGCTCCGGGGGCGGCGGGCGGCGGGCGGCGTCGTACGGCGGCGCGCGGGGGGCATCGGTCTACCTCCGGAGGGGGAGACGGTGCGGGCCTGCCGCTGCAGCGCCAGAAGGGGGGTGAAGGTGCGCGCAGGCGGCAGGCCCGCCGGGGGGAGTCGGCTGCACTGTGCAGCCGACTCCCAGTCAACGGCGGATCCGGCACGGCGGTAAGGACGGAAAGGCTGGTTCCCGCGCGCACGCACCAGGAAGTTTTGACCATCGCGTTACCCATCGACCTGCGCTCTCCGTAGGCGCGGAGCTACGTTGAGCTAGTGGCAGTGAATGAGGAGCTCCGGGCGGCGATGCACGAACTCGGCCTGACCAACGCAGGGTTGGCCGACGCGATCAACCGCGAGACAGAGAAGCTAACCGGCCGGTTCGGGCGCGTCAGCGAGCGGACCGTCACCGGCTGGACCAGCGGCCGGACCGGGTGGCCGAACACACTGCAGCGGGTCTGTATCGAGACAGTATTCGACTGTCCGTCCGAGCAACTCGGTTTCACCCCGCGGGGCAGCAAACGCCCCCAGCACCACCCGGAGCAGCCCGTGAGACGCCGAACGTTCATCGCCACCACCGCCGCCGCCGCGGCGGTGGTCACCGCGCCGGGCCTGGCCGGACGCCAGCAGGTCGGCATGTCGGACGTGAACGCTCTGCGGGCCCGGCTCGACGGCCTGACCGCCCTGGACGACAAGGTGGGCGGGCACGCGGCGCTGGAGCAGGCCGCGCTCGCCGGTGCCAAGGAAGCCGAAGCACTGCAGAAGCGGCCGGCCAGCGAGCGGGTGCGCCGGGCCCTGGCCACGGTGGAGGGCAGTTTCCTGACGACGGCGGCTTGGTCGTGCGTGGACGCGCGCGAGTTCGAGCGCGCTCAGCGCCACCTGGACCGCGCGCTGACGCTGGCCGGCCTGGCGAGAGACGCGAGCCTGCAGCTGCGGGTGTGGAACTCGACGGCGTTGATGGCCTACCAGCAGCAGCACTACCCGCTGGCACTGGCCGCCGCGCAGGCCGCGCAGGCCTGCGGGATCACCCGCCGCGACCCACTGTACGCCTCGCTCGCCCACGCCCGGGCCGCCGTCGGCCACGCAGGCGCGGGCGAGCGGCAGGCGGCCCTGCGCTCGCTCGGGCACGCCGGTGACGCGCTGGGCCGCGCCGACCTGACGCTGCCCCGGCCGGCCTGGGTAGCCTTCTACGGTTCGGCGGAGCTGGACGGCTTGGCCTCCATCGTCCACGACCACCTGGACGAACCGGAGGACGCGGAGGGGGCCTGCCACCGTTCCCTCGCCCGGCTGCCCGAGCAGTACCGGCGCAACCGGGCGATGGTCACCACCCGACTGGCGCTCGCCCAGCTCCGCCAGGACGAGGTCGAGCAGGCGTGCGCGACCGCCGTCCAGGCCCGGGAGCTGATGGCCGGCGCCCCGTTGCCCGGCCGCCTACGCTCCATGCAGGCTGATTTCCACCGGGGCCTGCTCACTTTCGCCCCCGGCTCCGCCGCCCTCCGGCAGTGGAGCGACCGCATCCGTGCCGAGAGGACCTCGACCCCGTGACGATAGAGCTTCGCCGCTACCAGCACGGCAGCCTGCCCGAGGGCTTCCGCCAGCTGCTGCTCGACGTGCACGCCGACGCCTACGCCGACCGCCGCCACGAACCCTTCGTACAGCGGTGGCGGTGGTTCCTGGACCGCTGGTCCGGCAAGCCCGGATTCGTCTGCGTGGTCGGCTACGACGGCACCGAGCCGGTCGGCTTCACCTACGGCGCCCCGCTGACCGACGGCACGGAGTGGTGGCGCCCGTTCCTCAAGCCGGCGCCCGCGAAGACCTCGACATTCGGTCTCAGCGAGCTGATGCTCCGCCCGCGCTGGCGCGGACAGGGCGTCTCCCGGCAACTGCACGAGGCCCTGCTGGACGACCGCCCCGAGGCGCTGGCGGTGCTGTCCGTGGACACTGCGCGCCCCAAAGTCCAGGCCCTCTACGAGTCGTGGGGCTATCGCAAGGTGGGCGAGGAACAACCCTTCGAGGACAGCCCGCTGTACGCCATCATGCTGCGCGGCCTCGACGCCGGGTCCGCCTGACCTCCCGCGCACAAGGGGGCGCCCGCCCCGGGCCCGCGCGCCGGTTCGCCGGCGCGCGGGCCCTTCGCTGTGGGGAAGGATGGCCGCATGACGACCTGGTCCGACGCCATCGACAGCCTCTCCCGCCTCGCCGAGCGGTCCTCGGCGGCCGCCGATGCGGTGACGCTGGCCACCGAGGCAACGCGCGCGCACGCACCGCAACTCCCGCCGCAGGACGGCGACAGCGGAACGTGGGAGCGGTTCCAGCGGGAGGTCGGCCAGTTCGTCACCACGACCGAGCATCAGCGGCAGACGCAGGACTTGGTGACCGCGGTCGCGGTGAGCCGGGTCACGGACCGGGCTTTGCTGCGCGGCGCCTGGCTGCTGCTGAGGCGCCGAGCCGAGGGACGGTCGGCGCCGCGCCGGCTCCCGGCCCCGCAGCTGCTGTACGGCGGGGCGGCACCCCAGTGGTGGGTCAACCACGTCTCCCGCACGGATGCCGGGATCTGGCGCGACATCCCCGCGCCCGGGCCCGAGTTGCGACTGGGTGGCCTTGACGACCCGCTCGTGCAGGCCGTGGCCAAGGGCGCGCGGCTGCTGCAGGCGAGCCGGGTCGGACACGACTCCCGGGACTCGCTCTACGAAGCGTTCCGGCCGACGGACGACTTCGGCGAGGGGCCGGCGGTGCCGCCGGTCCGCGGGGTCTCCCCCGCCACGGGCTGGCGGCTGAGCCTGCTCCTGGGACGCGGCTCCGGGTTCCGTGTCAGGCCCGACCGCGAGGACGAGTTCCGCCAGGCCAGCAGGGACGCACACCAGGTGTGGGAGCGAGCCAGGGCTTACGGCGGCGCCGTCCTGGAGCTACTGCAGAGCACCGGCACCCGCACCTGACCGCCCGCGGCCGCACCCCGGACGGGTCGTCAGCGAAACGCTGACCGACCGCCTCGGCCCGCTGGCGGCCGAGCATGCCAACACGCCAGCACGCCGACATCGGCGCGCTGGCGGGAAGCGAGCGCCCCGGGACCGCCCCGGCACACCCAAAGGAAGGGAACCAACATGGCCATGCAGATCGGAACAGCCTCGCGCGAGGGCACGGGAGGGCCGGTCGCGGACGCCACCGCGACGTACCGCTCGGCGCTCACCGGGCAGACGGCCGCGGCGGTGGTGGACGGGATGCAGCACGGGGAGGAGGTCGTGCGGCTGGCTCCGATGCTCGCCGAGACGGTGGCGCGCGTCGGCGCGTTCCGCGGCGGCATGGCCGGGCTGCTGGCGGCGGGGCTCCTGCTCGCGGACCCCGGCCACCCCGACGCGGTCGGGGTCGTGGCGGTCCAGCGACCGGACGGCGGCATCGGGGTGTGCTGGGCGGGCGACTGCAGGGCCTACCACTGGGACGGTTCCGAACTGACACTGCTGACCGCCGACCACACCCTCGCGGCGTACCTGACCCGGGCGGCACGGGGGGCGGGCGAGGTGCCCGCGGCGGCCCTGGCCGACTTCGTCGGCGTCACGCTGGGCCAGGCGGTGCCCGCGACCGTCCCGTACGTGCCGGCACCGGCTGGGGGCGTGGTGGTGTTGACCAGCGACGGCGTGCACGACAGCGTGCCGCACGCCGAGCTGGTGGAGCTGGTGCGCGAGCACCAGGGCGAGCCGCAGCAGCTCGCCGACGCCCTGGTGGCCGCCGCCCGCCCCGGCGCGGACGGGGGACGCGACGACGCCACCGCGGTGGTGCTGGTGGGGCTGGCCGACTGAACACCGGGCTGTCAGCGCTTCACTGACAGCCCGTGCCTGCGGGTGGGCTAGCGCGCTGGCCTTCCAACGTGCTGGAACGCTGGCGTGCTGGCAGGCGGACGTGCGGAAGCGCAGGCGCGCCACCCCTCGCGAGCGTCAGCGTTTTACTGACACAGGGGCGTTCGAGTGGGGTCACCCGACCGGTCATTCGCATTTCGCGGCCGCCCGGCGGGCGCGGTACTCGGCCAGCGAGGCCACTCCGTCGGGCAGGACCACGGGGTCGCCCGCGGAGGGTCGCGCGACGACGGGCTCGGGCGGCAGCTCCTCCGGACGGGGCTTGCGGTGCTGCCGCAGGGGCTTAGGCCTGGCCGTCTCGCGGCACGGCGGCCAGACCGTCTCGCCGTGGCCTCCGCATACACACCGCCACTCCGATGGCCCGGGCGGGCGGCGGTGCCGACCACTGCCCGCTTCGGGGTCGGACGGAACGTCGGCCAGGCGGCGGCGGTTCTTGCTCTGAGCAGTCATGCCGTATCCAACGATCGGTCCCGGTCGCGCGTACCGGCCTGGCGGGTCGGGCGGCGGCCGGGCTCAGCGGTGGTTCGCCTGGCGGCACAGGGCGATGAGGCCTTCCGGCAGGTGCCCGTACTCGCGGGCGGCCGCGCACGGATCGGTCGGCCTCGGCGGTGGGGCCGGCGGTCGCGGCGGGGCCGGCGACGGGGAGGGCAGCGAGTCGGGCCGTACCGGCCGGGGACGGTGCGAGGGCGGCGCGGGCCGGGCGGCCGGCGGCACGGCCGAGGTACCGGAGTCGTCGTCGTGGTCCTGGCCGGCGGGCTGTTCGCTCGGCGGCTCGGCGGTGGGCGGGGCGGCCGGGACCGGGCTGGGGACGGGAGTGGGAAACGGAGGCGGAGCAACGGGACGGGCGCGCTGCAGGGCCTGGCCGACCGCCGAGGCAGTCAGCTCCACGGCCGGGCCGGCGGGTCGACTGCTGCGGGGTTCGGCGGAGAGGCTGGCCGCGGCGGCGACCATGGAGGTTGCGGCCAGCAGCAGCACCAGGGTGCCGCGCCGCACGGCGGCGACACCGGCCGGGGGGACGGCGGTCCGGGCGGTGGCGAGGGCGCCCTGCAGCACCGGGGCGGGGCGGTGCGGGGCGGCCGGGGGTGCCGGTCGGGCGGCCGGCTGCTCGCAGGCCTGCGCGCGAAGGGTGGCCGTCCAGCACCGGGGCGAGCCTGCGCGGGCCCAGCCGGCGGCCGCGCGCTGGTAGAGCTGGGCGGCCTCCGGGTGGCGGCCCGCCAGGTGCGCCAGGTGGGCGAGGACTTCGACCGACGCCAGCACCTCGGGGTGCTCTGGACCGTGCGCGGCGACCAGGGCGTGCTGGAGCTCCTGGGCGAGCCGCTCGGCATGGGCGGCCCGGCCGCGCCGGAGCGCGGTGCGGATCGCGGGAGGCAGCTCGACCGAGGGGACCTCGGACTCAGGGTCGGGTGCCGCCGGAGCGGGCCGGGGGGTCCTTCGACGGGTCATCGGCTGGGCCTCCTGCGCTCGCTTCGTCCGCCCGGCCCAACGACGGCGGGGTGCCGGGTGAAACGGGCGGGGGGCCGGGCGGGGAGGGTCCGGACATGCCAGCACGCCAGCCTGCTGGCGGTTCAGCAGGCTGGCGTGCTGTTGTCGGTGGGGGCTGGGTGGTCAGTCGCGCACCCGTCGAATCTGGTCAAGGGCCGTGCGCAGGGACTCCTCCAACTTGATCGCGTGGGTGGCGGCCTGGGCGAGGGCCTTCTGCCCGTCGGCCGCCTCGCGCTGGTCGGGGTCACGGGCGCGCAGGAGCAGTGCGAGGCCCTGCTGGGTAAGGACGGTCGGCAGGTCTTGGACCAGGGCGCGCAGGTGCTCGGCGGTGCGGGCGATCTCGTCCAGGTCGCCGTAGGCGTCGCGGCCGGCGGCCCCCTTGCGGATGGTGTGGATCGAGTCGGCGGCGGCGGCCGCGTGACGGATGGTCTCGTAGTACCCCATGTCGCTCAGTCTGACGGACGGGTCGGGCCCCGCGGGGCGGATTCGCCCTGCGGAGCCCGGGATCGGGGGGTGGGTGTAACCGGCGTAATGACGTAACTCTGCAGGTCAGAGGCCTAGCTGGGTGAAACTGGGGTGTAACCGGGCCGCGCGGTCGGCGCCTTCGGTTACACCCCGGTGACGGCTTCGGTTACGCCCCGTCGAGAGCGTCGGTCAGGTCCTGGAGGCGGTAGCCCCGGGCTGTCTTGCCGTTGATGTTGACCGGCTTCGGCGCGCCGATGAGGGGCTTGAGGAGGTCGCGGAGCCGGGTGCGGTTCCAGTCGCCGAACTCGTCGGGCCAGCGCTCGGCGAGGCGTTCCAGGAGCGCCTCCGCGCTGAGCGCGCCGTCGGCGCCGAAGGCGTCCGCGACCAACCCGGTCCGGGCGTCCTGGTCGCCGTCGTCGCCGCCCGTGTCGTGGCCGGCCTCCGCGAGGGTCGCCGCGTCGATCTGCGCGAGTCCGGCCGCCTGGCGCTCCTCGACGCGCTGCTTCGCCGCGGCCGGGCTCATGTGGGTGCACTTGCGCAGGATCGGGTCCGTCAGACCTGGTGCCAGGATGTAGAACTTGCCGGCGTCGGCCGGGTCCCAGTCGCCCGGGGAGGGGGTGAGCCGGTGCGGCGCCCACCCCTCGGAGATGGCGGTGCTCGACCCGACCACCAGCGGCACGTCGGCGGCCCGGCAGGGCAGCATGACGCGGATCCCGAGCGCGTCGGCGATCGCGTCGCCGACCGCGTCGGCCGTCCCGTCCTGGACGAGGATCACCAGCGAGATCCTGACCTTGCGGGTGATCCTGGTGGCCTTGATCAGGGCGGCCCGCTGCTTCGGGGTCAGCTGCAGGAACTCGTCGCAGAACACGACGATCGCGGGGTCTTCCTCGGTGACCTGCCAGTTGTCGACGTCGTCGCCGAGCAGCCGGGTGCGGGCCCGGGCGTACCTGAGGATGTCGCCGATCGCCTTGTCGATGTCCGCCTTGGTGTAGGCGGTGCGTCCGGCCGCGCCGCGCAGGGGGCCCAGGCCGCGCCCGGTGGGGTCGATGTCCCACGCCACGGCGTCGCGGCAACTGGTCACGTAGTCGGCCATCGTCCGTACGAGTGCGGACTTCCCGCCGCCCGAGGCGGCGACCACCAACATGTTCTGCCCGGCCAGTACGAACTTCGTCGCAGTGCCGTCCATCGACGGGCCCAGGACCATGGGGTCCAGGATGGAGTTCGACTTCGGCGGGTACACCGGGTGCTCCGGCATCGCGCCGAACGGGTCGCTGGTGATCACCCGCAGGACCACCGATCCGGCGGCGGCGCGCTGCGGCTGTGCCATGAGGCCGTTCTGCTGGACGCCCAGGAGCACCTCCAGGTCCGGCAGTTTGGCGACCAGGTTGCTCGGCCGGCCCTTGGTGAGGTGGGCGGTTGCCCGCCAGCCCCATCGTTCCTGGGAGACGTCGGTGACGGAGCCGACGGCCAGCCCCTCGGCACGCAGGGCGAGGTGGATGCACTGCCCGGCCTGCTCCAAGCTGGTGGCGAGCCGGATCGGGTAAGGCTTGCCGACCGGTTCCGGGGCGTCCCCGCGCGCCGGGCCGGCCGCCGGGCCCGCCGGCGCGGTGGGCGGCGCCGTCTGCGCAGTCGGTTCGCTCTGCCCGTCCGGGGCGGCTTCGAGGGCGAGCAGGGGGGCGCCCTCGGGCAGCGGATAGGCCAGGTCGGGCGGCTGCGGGGCGGCGGAGCGCCACCCGGGCAGCGCGCCCTTCGCCCACCCGGACAGGGCCACCGCGGCAGCCGTGGTGGCGCCCACGGCGAGCAGGCCGGGGGCGCCACCGATCAGCAGGACCGTACCGACGGCGGCGAGCACGGTCGGGACGCACCGGCGCCACAGCCGCCGCGAGGCAATGCGGCGCCGGTGCTGGCTGATCTCCGCCGGGGTGGCGGGGAGGTGGCCCTGGTAGGCGCGGGCGAGGACGGCCGCGGCCTGCTGCTCCCACTGGGCGGCCGCCGCAGTGGCGGCGAGGGCGGTCTTGCGGGCGGCGCCGTACGTGGTCGCGGTGACGCCCTTGACCTGAGCGGCGGTGTTGGCCTTCTTCGCCTCGGCGTGCTGTTCCTTCGCGCGGGCGCTCAGGCCGGTGTGCTCGGCGTTCTGAGTGGCCTTCCAGCTGCGGTAGCGGTCGTTGAGGAGGTGCACGGCCACGTACTCGTCGCTGGCGTTGTGGCCGGTCAGCCAGGCTCCGCGCTCGGCGGCGAGGACGCGCAGGCCCACGCGGGTGAGGTTGGCCTGCCGTTCCCACCAGGGACGGGGCTCGGCCGGCCGGGGACCGGGGTGGTCGTCGTCCAGGAGCTCGGCGTCGACCACCTCGTCCTCGTGGGGGATGTCGTCCGGGGCGGGCTTGCTCAGCGTGACCGACACGGCGGCTTCTCCTTTCTGGTCTCGGGTCAGGAGCTGACGGCGTGGTTCAGGGCGTTGAGCAGGCTGTCGCCGCCCTTGGACAGGCCGAGGTGGGCGTAGTAGGCGATGAGCGGGACGGCGGTGAGGGCGGCGCCGTTGACCGCGCCGGCGAGGATCTGGCCCTTCGAGTCCTTGTTGAGCCCCTTCCACAGCGCGGCGCCTCCGAGCGCGGTGAGGAACAGCAGCAGGGATCCGCCGTCGGACAGCGGGATCGGCTCGGCGCCGTGGTACTGGGTGGTGGAGTGGGCGCCGGTGGTGCCCCAGAGGGTGATCTGGCCGCCGTAGACGCCGGCCTCGTAGGTCAGCCAGCCGAGGCCGCCGAGGATGCCGCCGGTGCACAGGCCGCCGGTGACTCCGACGACGTTGCCGACGCCGAACGGGACCAGGTCCGCCACGTTCTTCGAGCCGGGGATGAACTTGCCGAGGCCGGTGACCTTGAGGACGCGCCACGTGGTGAGGCCGAGCACGGTGGCGTAGGTGCCGAGGGTGATGTCCATGTCAGATTCCTCCGGTGAAGACCTGGGTGGCCCAGGTGGTGAGTTCGGTGATGGCGGGGATGGAGATGACGCCGGTCAGGACGGCGACCCAGGCGGCCAGGCGGCGCAGGGGCGAGACGGGGGCGAGGGTGCCGTTCCTGGTGGCCCAGATGCGCCAGCTGACCAGCGGCGCGGCCAGGGCCAGGGCCTCGACGGTGTTGCGGGTGACCTCGTCCAGGCCGACGGCGGCGGAGGCGTACCAGGCCGCGCACGCGCTGGCGGAGGCGAAGGCGACCGGCCGCAGCGGGTAGAGCACGAGCACCGTGGCGGCGACGGGGACGCCGTAGTGCGCGCCGACCGTGTGGAACGGCCCCTGCAGGTACCAGGCGGGGACGGCGGCCAGGCCGGCGGCGACGGCGTTCTTGCCGAGCTGGAGCCAGGACCAGTCCCACATCGGCACGGGCGGGGCGGGCGGCTCCACCACGTAGACCGGGACCGGGACCGGGGCGATGACCTCGACGGGGAGGGGTTCGCCTGGGCGGAGGTTGCAGCCTCCGCAGTTGGGGCCGCTGCCGGGGGTGCACGGGTTGCACGGGGGCACCGGCGGCGGGGGCGGCGCGGTGAACGTGCGGGGCGGCGCGGGGACGTAGGGGACGGCCCGCGGCGGCGGGACGTGCGTCCCAGCGTCGGCGGTGTCCTTCACAGTGGTGAAGGACGTGGTCTCGTTCACGGTGGTGAAAGACGCGTTCTCGATCACGATGACCTTGGGCTCCGCGGCCGGGTCGGCCCCGAGCAGCGGGTCGATGATCTCGGCGTCGACGATCTCCTCGACCACGACGGCGTCCACGATCTCGCCGTTGTGCGCGGCGTAGACGTCGGCGAACAGGTCGGCCGGGCTGGTGGTCTGGTCGGTCACTGCGACCACCGCCGGATCAGCAGGTAGAAGCCGTAGACGAGCAGCGCGGTGTTGAGCAGGAGAAGCAGCGCCGCGATGCTCTGCAGCACCCATCGGGCGAAGTCGGGCATCCTGGTGTCTCCCTTCGTTTCGTCGTGTGGCGGATCGGGGGGGTGGGCCGCCCGGCCGTGCCTGGAAGCTGAGGCCGGGCGGTCCGGAGTTCCGTCCGGGCCGGTGTCGGATCACCGGCCCGGGAGGTCGATCTCAGCGCGCTGGCGCGCTGGCATGCTGGCGTGCTGGGTTGCTTGCGGGCTTGCGCGGCAGGATGTCTGCGCGCTAGCCCGCTGGCTGGGCGGGGACCGGCTGGAGGGGGATCAGCCGGGGGTGTCGGAGGGCCGGCCGCTGGACGCCCCGGCGCGCTGGGCGAGGCCGCCCAGCTGGTCGGCGCGGTCCATGGCGTAGTGCGCCAGTCCCAGCTCCAGCTCCGCCTTGCGGGTGCTGACGGCGCCGTTCTCCCGGTTGAGCGTGGCGGCGGTGCGGTAGTGCGCGTCTGCCTTCGCCAGCCAGGCGCCGGCCGTCGCGGCCGCGCCGTCGGGGGTCTCGGCCCCCGAGGTGGTGTCGTTCTCGGTCATCTCGCTGCCTTCCTCGGTCGTGCTGGTCGTCGGTTCCGGGGTGCCTTCCCGTGCCGCTGCCGGCGTCGTCGGGTGGCGTTGCCCCAGTTACTGCGCGTTGTCGTTGTTGTTCTTGCGGAGCTGCTTCTCCACCTCGTCGCGGACGCGCTTGGAGTAGATCCGCGAGCGGCCGAGCAGCTTGGCCACCTCGGGGGTGCTGAACTCGCGCATGGTCCCCTCAATGGCGCGGGCGAAGGTCTTCGCCTTCTCGATGTCGGCGGGCTTGAGGGGCTCGACAAGGTCCTTGCGGGGAGCCCTGCCGGATGCGCGTCGCCCAATACCCCCAAGGGCTGCAGCGGTGCTGGAGGGCCCGCCGGAGGGACCCGCGCCGACCGCCGAGGCGGCACTTCCGCCGTCCTCCTCGTCGCCGCCGAGGACCTCGTCCTCCTCCCGCAGGACGTCCATCGTCAGCATGTCGAGCTCGCGGTAGACGCTGTGGTCCCTGGCCTCCGCGAGGACGGATTCGAGCTCATTGTCGGCCTCGACCCGGCGACGCCATGTCGACGCAGTGTCACCGACAGCGGCGCGGTGGACGTCGTACCAGGCGGCGTGCCAGACCTTCATCCGGGCCTGGCCGGTGACGTCGCCGAGGGCCAGCAGGCGCTCCTCGAAGCGCGCGTGCACGTCGGGGAAGTGCACCGCCCGCCGGGCCTCCTGCCAGAGCTGCTCGCGGGGGTGGCGGTCCTCGGGGTGGGAGGCGAGCATCTGGGTGAACAGCTGCCACTCGGTCGGGAACTGCTGGCGCCGGCGCTTCTCCAGGGCGGCCAGGGCCTTGGCCGCGGCGGCCTCCTTGCGCTGCTCGACCCGCTCCTTGTCCGTCGGGGGCGTGACCTTGGGCCGGTCTCCGACGTACTCGTACGCCTCCCAGACCAGGGGGCCGACCAAGCTACAGGCGAACAGGGCCCACCCGGCCGTCGGGCCGTAGGAGTCGGCGCCGTGCTGGAGGTTGATCCAGCCGGCGTACCCGGCCAGCGCGGCGGTGCCCATCCAGAACGGCCACTTGGGAAGGCCCTTGCGATGGGCCCAATTGCCCAGCAGGACCATGCCCCACGCCATCAGCTCCAGCCCGAACGGGACGAAGCTGGTGGCCCACGAGAACTCGGTCCAGTTGGCGGGCCCCGGCTTGCCGGGCTCGTGCAGGGTGAGGAAGTACCCGACCTGGGCGGGGAGGGCGCCGAGGGTCGTCAGCGTCACCAGCGCGATGATCAGGCGGCGGACGGTGTCGCCGCGGTCCGCCGCGGCCGCCTTCCGCAGCTGCTCGCGCTCGGCGGCGGCGTCGGCCTGCTTGGCCTTGACCTCGGCGAGGTGGCCGAGCATCTTGGTCTGCTTGATCTGCTCGGCGAGCCGGGCCGTCTCGCCCTGCTTCGCCTTGACCTCGGCCTCGACGGTCAGGGCGGCGGCCTCGGCCTTCTTGACCTCGGAGTCGGCGGCCAGGGCGGCCGCCTCGGCCTTGGTCTTCTCGGCGTCAGCCGCCATCTGGGTGTAGCTGCGGTACTCGCGGGTCCCACTCATTGGGGGGTGCTCCTCGGGGGGATTTCAGGGAAGCTGGCTCGCAGACAGAGCGCGGTCCGACGCATCACGTCGATGGCTCCGGTCCGTTTTGCCTCGTGCATGATCCTCGCGCGTTCGATCACGCGGGCGGTCACCGGGTCAGGCGGGCCGCCCGGCGTGTCGCCGGCGGTGCCGGAGACACTCACCAGGCCGGCCCGGTGACGTCCTCGGGCGGCGGTCCAACCACCGGGGTGGTGTGGTCGAGCAGCGCCAGCTCCAGCTCCACCGGGTCGATCCCGCAGGCGACCAGGTGCTCGATCGCCTCCTCGCGGGTGGCGTAGGCGGGGACCTCGGGGGCGTAGTACCGCCACCAGGTCAGCGCGCACAGGTCGGCGGCGCCGGCGACCAGCAGGACGATGACCGCGGGGCCCGGCTCGATCTTGAGCAGGCCGCCCACCAGGCTGTCGGCGGACCACAGGATGCCGAACCCGGCGGCGATCCCGAGGGCCTTGTTGGTGCTGGTGATGAGGTTGGCGGCGAGGAGGACGCGGATGCGGCGGCCGATGGCGATCACTCGGGGCTCCCGGGCTGCGTCAGGACGGGCTGCAGGATGGGCTGCTGGGCGGACTGGGCGGCGAGGGCGCGGGTCTGCTCGGCGATGCGGTCCAGGTGGGCCTGGTGCGCGGCGATCTGCCGGGCGAGGTCGGCGGCGGCCGCAGGGTCCGCGCTCACCGGTCGCCCCGCGAGAGCCGGCACAGGCCGGCTCGGTCCAGCGCGTTACCGGCGGTCTCCAGCACGCTGGCGTGCTGGCCCGTTCGAACGCTGGCGCGCCCAACGTTCCGGCGGGCCATCAGGTACTTGAGCAGCGGGACGACGGCGTCCTCGTCGCGGACGGCCGCGACCTGGACGCCGAGGTAGAGGCCGGCCGGGTCGGAGGCGAGCATGTCGCGGGCCGCGTCCAAGCGGGCGGCCCGCCCCTTGTCGGTCTCACCGAGCAGGTCGTCGGCGAACACGAAGAGGTCGACACCGAGGACGATGGAGAGGGCCTGAACGGCGTTGCTGCTGGCCAACGAGGTGGGGACGGATTCGGTCCGCTGGGCGGAACCGGGCATGATGGTGGGCACGGTGTGGATCACATCCTCAGTTGCTGTGAGGCTGCCCCGCCGATGCTGCGGGCCCGGGGTGCGATCCCGAGGTCCGCAGCGCCATGTCTGGGCATGACGGTGGCGCGGTTTTACGCCTTCCGTCCGGGGTGCGATCCCGTCGTCCGGCGATGTGATGACTCTGGCACTCCAGGCAATCCCGTGTCAACAGTCCAGTACTGTTCGCGTGTCGCATCGACAACAGTCCAGTACTGATGAGGCGCGTAGGCTGGCTTAGTCCTGTACTGCTGAGGTATAAATTGCCCAACGAAAGGAGTCGACATGGCTAGCCGCTACGAGGAAATCGCCGTCGATCTTGAGAGGCGAATCAGCGAGGGGGAGTTCGAGGCAGGGTCCACCCTGCCTGACTACGACGCGCTGACCAGCGAATACGGGGTCGGGCGGGTCACGATCACCAACGCCATCGACGTTCTGCAGGCCAAGGGCCTTGTCCGCCCGGTGAAGCGGGTGGGCCTGGTGGTGCGGATCCCGGGCGAGCGCCGGCGGGTCCGGCGCGGCAGTGTGGTCATGCGGGACCCCCGGAGGGGGTACGTCTTCCCGGCGGCCTCCAGCCCGGGCGAGCCCTGGGTCGTCCACGGTCGGCCGAAGACGTCAACCGAGTCGCTCCCCGACGACGTGGCCGGGCACCTCGGTCTCCCCCCGGGAACGCTGGCGACTCGCCGACGACGGGTCACCTCGCCGGCCGGGGAGGGGCCCTTCCAGATCGCCGACGCCTGGATTCCCCCGGCCGTGGTGGCCGAGGCCCCGCAGGCGGCGGAGCCGGTGACCGGCCCGGGCGGGTACCTCGACCGAATCGAAGAGGCCGGCTATGGCCCTTTGAAGTGGACCGAGTACACCATTGTCCGGCTGCCCTCGAAGGAAGAGGCCAAGCTGCTGGAGATCCCAGTCGTGATGCCGGTCTTCCAAGTGATCACCGTAGGAGTTTCGGCGGAGACGGGCGTCGTGGCCGAGGCCTCGGCTCGAATCATCCCTGGGGACAGGGTGGAGCTCGTTTCCACTCTGCGGCGGGACCGTACGGCCCGGTGGCCGGTTGCGCCGGTCCGCCCTTCGCCGACAGCATCCTGATCGGCAACAACCCCACCGAGATCCAGGAGACCATCGCCCGTGAGCATGACGATTTCCGATCGCCTGGAAGAGTGCTCCGTCAACGCCGAACGGGTGTATGCGGAACTGGCGAAGCGAGCTACTCGCGGGGATGGCCTGGATCCGATGCCGCTGGTCGGCGACTTGGCTGTTGCGGTGGGGTTGAGCCGTCGGATGGTCACCGACGCGCTGCAGGACCTCACCGAGGCGGGTCTGCTGACGACGCGCCGGGTCTATGCTCTGGTAACCGATCGTCTCGGTGAATAGCCGAGCGACCCGGTATGGTGGCTGCCGGTGATCTTTGCGTAACCGGAGCTCACTACCCATTGCTGTGCCCGGCCAGGCGGCCGGGAAGGGCCTGAAAAAGGCCGAACCCCCCGCTGCATCCCGCTGCGGGGGGTACAACCCGGGACTCGTTCGATCTTGGCGGACTGGCCGAGTTCCCTTATAAGTCGTCGCACTGGGCGCTGACGACCTTTTCGGCTGCGAGCTGCGGTGTGCAGTCCCCTTGGGACCTCACCCGCTTCCCAGCGCTGCCTCCATGCTACCGGCAGCACAGCCCTGGGAAAACCGCACTTGAAATAGGACGCGCCAGTTTTGCGACATCGGAGGCACTGGCGCATGCACTCGTTTACTTGCCCGACCCCGGTCAGCACTGGCACCGGGACCACCAGACGCGGCAGGACCGTGATCAGCCGTTTGGGTGGCGTGTCGCGCCCCGAATCGCGGACGGCCAACCAGACCGCGGCCGGGGTAGCGCGATGACCGGGGCCGCGTTCGGCATCGAAGAGTCCGGCGCCATCCTACGTGGCGCCCCGGCCAAGGCTGTCACGATCTACCGGGGGATGACCTTCGGCGGGGTCCTGGTGCACGCCCTCGACCACCTGGTGCTCACGCACCTCCTGTTCGCCATCGCCAGCGGTGAGGAGATCACGCCTCAGATCGTCTGGAAACGGCTCCAGTCCCTCGGCATCCGCTCGGCGAAGAACGAGTCGGTGCTGGTTGGCCGGGGGTCCGTCTACGAGGCGTTCGCCCGGATCATCGCAGCCGGCTACATCCACCGTGTCCAGCTCCCGCACAAGGACGGCGGCGGCCGCAAGGGCCGCGTGGTCTACCTCGCGTACGAGGACCCCGCGGACAACCCGGACCACGGCCAGGCCACTACGTCGGCCGAGACGCTGGCCCGCGCACAGGCTCAGGCCGATGCGGTGGCCCGCGCGAAGGCCCAGGTCGTACCGCTTACCGGGTCTCGGGAAGCGGTGCAGGCTGACAGTGTGACAAATGACGTTTCCGCAGTTCAGACCGCTTACCGGGTGCCGGGAAGCGGTGTAGCCGCATCCGGCTACCCGGTAAGCGGTGAGCGGTCCATTCCCGCAGGTCAGACCGCTTACCGGGTGCCGGGAAGCGGTGAGTCTGCACCCCCCCACACCCCCCCGGAGGTTAAAACCCCCCCTGCTACCTCTCACACCACAACGGTTCCGCCTGTGGGGGCTGAGGCCGGACCGGGGGGAGGGATTCGCTTCGCGAAGACGAAGAGCCCCTCGCGCGCTGAGATGGCGGAGTTGAAGCAGGCAGCACGCGAGTTCCTCCGTAGCCTGCCGGGGCGTTGGGAGTGCGGGATCACGGCCGCGAACCGGTCCGCCGGCCTGCTGGTCAAGGTCCACCTGGAGCAGGGTTGGCCGTTTGGTCCGGAGCTGGTGGCGGAGCTGACTCAGGAGAAGCCCGGTGCTCGGCCGATCGACAGCTACCCGAAGACCCTGCAGTATCGGCTTGGTCACCTTCCCCGGTACCGGCCTGCTGCTAGCAGCCCGGACGCCGACCCCGGATCGACCGGTCCCTCCGAGCCGTGCGAGTACCACCCCCGGCGCGAGGCCAGCACCTGCGCAATCTGCCTGGCCGGGCCGGACTACGCAGCAGAGCAGGACCCGACCGGGCTGGACGATGTGGAGTCCGCCGACGGCCCGACCGGGGCCGAGGTGCCGCAGGCCGTGAGGGAGCTGTTCACCAAGACGGCACGGAACGCGATCCCGGCCAGCCGTGACGCCCGCCGCCGTCAGCGCGGCGGCCGGGCCGCCGGCTACCAGAAGAAGCTCGCGAAGGACGCCGAACTCGACGCGGCTGACCGCGCCGACACTCTCGCGGCCCTCGAAGAACTCATGCGTGCCGGGAACTGAACCCCTCCGGACAGCATGAGGCCGCCGGCAAGCCCTGCCAGGCCCCGGCGGCCAGCGATCACACCCATCTCTCGAACAGGAACGATCAATGACCAGCGTACCCGTGCAGTACTCGCCGGAGCCGACCGAGGGGCCCGAGCCCGAGCCGCTCGACTGGAGCGACACCAGCGAGGCCTCGGCTCGTCGTCGTGGCCGACAGACCGACAGCTTCGAGCGAGTGCCCCCGCAGGACCTGGACGCCGAGCGGTCGACCCTGGGCGGCGAGCTGCTGTCCAAGGACGCCATCGCCGACGTGGTGGAGATCCTCAAGCCCGCCGACTTCTACCGACCCGCGCACGAGATGATCCACTCGGCGATCCTCGACCTGTACGCGGCCGGTGAGCCCGCCGACCCCGTCACAGTGGCGGCCGAGCTCACCAAGCGCGGTGAGCTGGCCAAGGTCGGCGGCGCGCACTACCTGCACGACCTCGTCAACTCGGTGCCCACCGCTGCGAACGCTGGTTACTACGCGCAGATTGTCTCGGAGAAGGCTGTGCTGCGGCGCCTGGTGCAGGCCGGTACCCGCATCGCGGGCATGGGGTATGCGGGCGAGGGCGACGTCGAAGAGATCGTCAACTCGGCGCAGGCCGAGGTGACGGCCGTCGCCAACGTCCGCACCGAGGAACAGGTGGTCCGGACCTCCGACAGCATGGAGGGCACCATGGACCTGCTGCAGGCGTGGGGGGAGAGAGAGAAGGGCAAGCTGTCCGGCGTGCCGACCGGGTTCGTGGACCTGGACAGGGTCACCAACGGCCTGCAGCCCGGCCAGATGATCCTCATTGCTGCCCGTCCGGCCATGGGCAAATCCACGCTAGGCCTGGATGTCGCCCGCGAGGCAGCGATCCGGAATGGGATCGGCGTCGCCCTGTTCTCGCTGGAGATGAGCCGGGACGAGATCAACATGAGGCTGCTGTCGGCCGAGGCCCGGGTCGCCCTGCACCACATGCGTTCCGGCAACATGACCGATGACGACTGGGCCCGGGTCGCGCGCCGGATGCCCGAGGTGACGGCAGCCCCGCTCTGGGTGGACGACAGCCCCAACCAGTCGATGATGGAGATCCGGGCGAAGGCGCGACGTCTTCACCAGCGCGAGGGCATCGGCCTCGTGATCATCGACTACCTGCAGCTCATGCAGTACGGCGGCCGCCGCGCCGAGAACCGCCAGCAGGAAGTCAGCGAGATTTCCCGGGGAACCAAGCTCCTGGCGAAGGAACTCGGGGTGCCGGTGATCGCGCTGAGCCAGCTCAACCGCGGCCCCGAGCAGCGGACCGACAAGCGGCCCATGGTCAGTGACCTGCGGGAGTCGGGATCGTTGGAGCAGGACGCGGATATGGTCATCCTGCTGCACCGGGAGGACGCCTACGAGAAGGAGAGCGCCCGCGCCGGCGAGGCCGACCTGCTCCTGGCCAAGCACCGCAACGGCCCGACGACGACGATCACCGTGGCGTTCCAGGGCCATTACTCCCGCTTTGTCGACATGGCGCCCGAATCCTGATCCCAAAATCGTACATATGCGCTATGGGTTGGGATAATTCCATCGAATAGCGAAGGTCCGCCATCCCCGGTCGGGGTGGCGGACCTTCACTTGTCGGGCATCAGCGTTTCGCTGACGCCGATTCCGGGGCTTTCAGGTCGAGCGGGAGCTCCTGGGCCTCGGCGGCCGCGCGTTTGACGGCGGCCCGCAGCAGGTCGCCGGTTGTGACGATCCGGGCGCGCAGCCGCTCGCGCTCGCTCAGGGCCTCCCGGGTGGCGCGCGGGGCGAGGGCGGCGGACAACACCGCCAAGGCGGCCGGCACCCCCTTGGCCATGGCCCGCTCGTAGCGGACCTCCGGGGCGTCGCCCCACCGGTCTTGCCAGGAGAAGAGCTGCTTGATCACCTCGCACGTCTCCCAGTACACGGCCCGGCGCAACTGCTGATCGAGCTCCTCGGGCAGCTCCACCCGCAGCTTCTTCTTGGGGTAGCCACCCGACCCGCGGACGTGGCCGTGCCGCCTGTCGCTGTCCCCCACTGGCCGGCCGCGCGACGTGGTGCCCGGCGGGAGCGGCTCGTACTCGCCGCCCATCCCGCGCTCGGCGAGGACCCGGTGCAGAGCGGCGGCGAGCACCATGTCGCTGGTGCCGAGCAGCTCGCCGGCCTCCCGCCGGCGGGCGAGTTCGGCGCGGACGGCCCTGCGGGCCTCGGCCCGGGCGGTCCTGGTTGGCTCGGCGTCGGCCTCCTTGCGCGCCTCGGTGAGCCAGCGCTCCTCTTCGGTGCGGTGGCGCTTGACGGCGGCCTTGTAGGCCGCCAGGTCCTCGGCCTCAAGGGCGAGCTGCGTCATTCCCATGGAAGAAGTTTCTACGGAGATAGACAAGAAACGGAAATCAGCGGGCACCCCCGCCCCGGTGGGCTCTGGACCGCAACCACATGTGAACAGGTACTGAGGTGATGATCGGACGGGATAAGAAGAAACAACGGAGATAAACCGGGGCCCGGAGAGCCGACCCTGCCCCACGTTTATCTCCGGAGATAAACGTGGCTTAGAAGGCCGCCCGAGGGCGGCCGAAGCGGAGCGGGGCCGCACACGGGGCCGGTGGCGAGCCTCTTTACCTTGGCCTGCGGGCCCGTGCCGGGCCGGTGAGGCCCCGTGCACAACCCCGCGCGGCATCCACGTCTGCCGTCCCCAGCCGTCCATGCCGGGACGCCGCGCCGATGTTGGCTGGGATCAAAGATAAAGAGGAACACCGAACGCAGGCACGGGGCCGGCCTCGCGTCCGGGTGCGGCCTGTGCGGTCCGCGCTGCTCCGGCACCGCCCCCTCGGCCGCGGGGCGGCCTCGCGAGCGGTGCCGGGCGCGGCCCGCTCGACGGCTGGCCTCAAGGCAACAAGGCGCTTCGCGCCGCTACCTGGAACAGCGGGCCCGGTCTGGCTGGGGTGGTGAAGTTGTCCGGGCGAACGGTCGGCGCGCTGGCCCGCCGACACGTTCACGCGCCAGCGCGCCGACTTCCGCGAGGCCCGATTTCCCGGGCCTGACCTGGGGTGGAATCCTGGTGAGCCCAGCAGAGGAGAACCGGTGTCCTTCCCCAACCGGGCCGTCGCCGAGCTCGACCCGGCGCCCGTCGGCGCCCCGTGCCCGTGAATACCCCCCGGGGCCTGGGCCCCCGGGGCGCGCTGACGCCCCGCTCCCCCGTCCAGGCGCCCCGCACGCCGCCGTGGGTGCCGACCGAGGATCGGCCCGACACCCGCACGCAACAGCTCGTCCTCGTCGCCCGGCACACCGCGCGCACCGAGCCGTGGCGAGAGCTCCTCGACGGCCTCGATGCCGACGCCCTGCAGCAGGCCGCCGCCGATGCGCAGGCTGCCGGCACCGAGCCGGCGATCGGCGTCACCTCCCGGGTGCGGGCCGCACTGCGGGCCCTGGCCCGCTGGGAGCAGGCGCTCGGCGAGCTCCACACTGGGGTGACCGCGGTGGCCGGCGAAGCCGGGCCGTGCGACCAGGCCCGCGAGGCCGGGCGGGCGGAGGAGATCCGGCTGCGCCAGGCCCGGGCCCACCTGGCCGAGGCGGTGCTGCGCTACCACCACGGCGGCGGGCCCACCTCCGAGGTCACCCGGGTGTGGTGACCGGTCACCCGCGGGCGGCGTCGACACCGCGGCCGTCCTCATCGTCAACGCCCTGGTGACCACCAGCAGGCCGGTGCAGCAGGGCGACCAGCTCCTCGTGCCGCACGCCGGTCACGTGGTCGACGGCGGCGCCCAGCACGTCCCGAGGCCCGGACGCCCGGGCCTCGCGGGTCAGCGCGCTCGCCGCGGCGGACAGCTCGTCGGCCGTGGTCGACAGCTCGCCGGCGACTTCCGCGAGGTACGCCCAGCTTCCACCGTTGATCGCGCCCGCGCAGCGCTGCACCAGGTCGAGCAGGTGGGCGTACCGGGCACCGGCCGCCCGCGCCGCCGGCGTCAGCTCCTCCAGCCGCTCGCGGTCCATACCTCGACCGTGCCACGCCCGACCGGCCACCGCCACCCACATCAGGGCAACGTCAACACGGCGCCCGCTTCGTCAGCAGACCGGGCGAACGGCCAGCGTCGGGAAGCCGCCCTCTGCCAGGATGGGCGGCCATGACACACGACGACCGTCCGCTGGCCACGCCGGAGCAACTGCGCGGCGCGCTCTCCGCTCTGGGCTTCACCGGCATGGACGACCACCCCGGCGGCAACGATCCGGTGTTCCTGCTCGGCGCGCTGCTCGCAGTGGTCGAGACGCACTCGCGCGAGCTGGAACGCACCGAGCTGCCGAAGGCGACCGAGGGCTTCCTGTCGGTGATGATGACCTACGCCGATGGCGACGTGCGCGGCGCCGCGCGCGGCTGGGCGGTGGTACTGAACGACAGGATCAACCGCACGGCCGTCGAGCTGCATGAGGCGGTGGACGGCGAGGGCCGCATGTTCACCGACGTGGCTGGCCCGGCGATGCTGGTCGCCGGGAACCTGCTCAACCTGGTGAACCGCTCCGAGATCGACCAGGACACCCTGGTCAGGACGATCGAGTTCGCCGACCGCAACCTCAAGTCCACGCGGAAGAACCTCGGCACGATGCGGGAGACGCTGCGGCGGCAGGGCTTCAAGCTCTAACCCGGGCTTGACCGAGTGACCGGCTCCGGCAAGGGCACGGCAGCGCGCCAGCAAACTGGCGCGCTGGCACGCCAAACGCGGCGTCAGCGAAACGCTGACGCCGCGTTGGGGGACGAACGGGAACCAGGGTCGTCAGCCTTTCGCCGCCTGCCCAGCCTTCGCGGCGGCCCGCTTGGCCGCGTTGACCCGCTGGCGCTGATTGACAGCCTGCTGGCCGGCGGCAAAACGCTCGCTCATCAGCTCCAGCAGCGCGGCGCGGGCCTCCTCCGCGTCGACGGCCGCCCGACCGGTCGGCGTCGGTCCATCAGCCGGGCGACCCGGCGGGGCCAGCTCCCAGCGAACCAGCGACAGCGTGGTGTGCAGCTGTTCGGGTCCGGATCCGGTGGCGAGCTGGCCGGCCAGGGTCTGCAGGTGGATGTGCAGGGTGCCGTACTGGCCGTCCTCCTGCGGCCAGGCGCCGGAGGAGTCGACCAGTCGGTCGGCCACTTCGCGCATCTGCTCCTCACTCTCGCGGATCCACTCGTTCTCTGCGCGCTCGCGCAGCACCTGCCGGCGGCGGTCTGCGACGTCGCGACCGCTGCCCCCTCCCTGTAGCCGCTGGTAGCGCACCTCGGCGCTCTGCCGGCTCTTCAATGCGAGGGCCCGGGCGATGCGCTCCCAGCTGATCCCTTGCTTTCGGGCGTAGTCGAGCAGCGCCCGCTCGGTGTTGTCCAGATCCTCGCGGGCCTCGCCGACGAGGGTGAGGCCCGCGAGCAGCACCTCGTCCGGGAGCGGCTCGGCGCCGGAACTGGAACTGGTGTGGGCGGCATAGCCCTCGTTCACCGCGTCCCGGAGCAGCCGGTGTACGGGGACGTAGGAGTCGTGGTTGCCGCGGGCGGCCAGGAGGTCGCGTGCCGCGCGCCGCAACTCGTAGGAGTTGACCGGATTCGTCGTCATGATGTCAGCATTCCACTGACAAGCCCCAGGTGTCAGCATTTCGCTGACATTCCCAGGGCGTGGCGCGCCTGCTTGCCCGCGGGGCCACGGACCAGCAGGCGAGCACACCAGCGGGCCAGGCCTCCAGCGCGCCCACGGGCTGGCGGGCTAACGGCGAAGGCCGTCACCACCTCGGTGGTGACGGCCTTCGCCGTGCCGCTCTCAGCGGCCGCCGAGCTGCTCTCGCAGCAACTTCTCCAGCGGGTGTTTCGCCAGGAAGAGCAACAGCGCCTGGCGGACCCCTTCGCGTTTCTCAATGCCCCGCAACTCGCACACCGCACCAAACTGCTTCTGCAGGGTCCGTGGCGCGTAGGTCGAGAACGTGTCCCAGTCCAGCCCATCGGCCTCCGGCTCCGACTCGGCCGTCGGCGCGGGCTTGGCCGCCGGCGCCCGCTTGGCCGCAGTCTTGCGAGGCGGCTTGGCGCCCGAGGCTCCGCCGACGTCAAGCTCCTCGGGGTTCGCCGTGAGGGGTGTCCGTCCGGCGGGGGTCTTCTGGTGACGCTGGCTCACGCAGCGAATTCCTTCCTGAACTTGATGACGCGGGCGGCCAGCAGGTCGAAGACCGCAGCCATCTCCTTGCCGGGGCCGGTGCCGTACAGGCGCAGCGGCAGGGCGACGTCGCAGGCGTCCTTGATGACAGCGCGCTCGTGGATGGCCCTGATCGGTTCTCCGTCGGGGCCCGAGGCGGACCAGACAAGGCCGGGGAACTGGTCGGGCATGGTGCCGAGGTGGAAGTCGTGGGACTTGAGCCCGGGCCGGTAGTGAGTGGGGACGACCAGGCCCACGGCCAGGTCGGGATTGCCCAGTGCCTCGGCCTTGCGCTTGATGAAGTCGGACACGCGGATGGCGCCCTCCACCCCGTCGTATTCGGTCTCGACGGCGAGGATCACCATGTCGGCGGCGGCGAGGGCCAGCTGGGTGAGGTGGCCCAGGTTCGGCGGGGTGTCGAGCAGGGAGATGCGGCCCTCGTCTACGTCGCCGATGGCGGTCTTCAACCGCAGGTGCGCACCGGCCTCCAGCTCCGTGATCCTGTTTTCCAAGTCGAATCGTGCGCCTGCCACGCGGATCCGCCGGCTGTAGATGCTCTCCACCCGGCGCACCGTGCCGTCCGGCTGCTCTTCCTCCTCCACACCCCAGCCGCACGGGCGCAGGGCGTCGATCACGCAACCGGGATCCTCGGCCTTGATCGCCTCGCTGATCGACACGTCCGTGATGGTGGGACGGGCGGCCAGGCGCCGGCTGGCGTTGCCCTGCGGGTCCAGCTCGTAGACGTCGACGTCCTCGCCAGCCTCGGCGAGGGCGGCCGCGGTGTTCACCACCAGCGCGGTCTTGGCGCTGCCGCCCTTGTTGTTGCACACCGCGATGCGCAAGCCCCTGCGCCGCCGGCGGCCGGTCCCTCGCACTGTCCTGCGGACCATCCCGCACCTTCCTCTCGTGGCCGTACGCCGTGGACACCATGCCACACGCGGGCCTGCGCCCACACCGGCGCCGTCACTCGGAGACGGCTGTGACCTGGGCGGATGATCCGCTCGGGCGTGCGGGCGCTTTGGCGTGTCCGCACGTCAGCGCGCCGGCGGGCGGGCCCTAGACGCGGCGAAGCCCGCCTCCCTGCTGCTCAGGGAGGCGGGCTTCCGTCGGGGTGCTCAGGCGGCGCGGGGCACGAACCGCAGGTCGGGGTCGGGCTGGGCGAGGGCGAGCTGGGCGTCGGCCTCGAAGGCGCGGCCGAGGGCCTGCAGGATCGGCACGGTCGGGTCGACGGCCGAGTCCTCGATGTCCTCGACGACATCGGCGGCCAGGCCGGCCGCCTCGGCGAGCTGGCCGTGCGACCAGCCGCGGGCGGTGCGCTGCTCGTAGACGGCGCCGGCCAGGGCCATCCGCCAGCTGGCGGCGACGTAGGCCGGGTGCTCTTCCCATCCGTCGGTCGCCATCGACCACCGGGTGTGCACGTCGCTGGCCCTGCTCATCGCCGGCCCTCCTTCACGCTGCGGCTCCATACATCATGCCCCCTGGGTGCCTGGTGGTGCTGCTCGCACGACGCCTTCGCCGCGTAGGCCCGCGCCTTCGCCGGCCGGTCGTTGTCCCGCCGCTTCCTGAACGCGGTCAGCAGCACCGCCGCGCCCCGGTCCGGCGGGAACCAATAGGTGATCCGATACGGGCCGGGCCTCAACTCCAGCACGCCACCCTCCAGCCGCTTGGCGTACGGCTCGGTGAGCTCGCGCCCCTGGACGGCCAGCAGCTCGGCGAAGCGGAGCACGGCGGCAAACTCCGGGTCCGCGAGGGTCTCCAGCCACAGCCGCACCTCCTCCTCCACCTCGATGTCGAGCAGGTCGACGCCGGTGGTCAGCTGCTCGCGGATGCCCAGCAGCCAGCGGTGTCTACGCGCGGGAGTCGCCACCGGGCACCCCTTCCAGCGCGCGCAGCACGGCCAGGTCCTGGACGACGATCTGCCGGCGCTCGGTGAGCACGACGCCCTGGTCCCGCAGCAGCCGCAGGGTTCGCACGATCGCCTCGCGGGAGGCGCCCGCCCAGTCGGCCAGGTCCTGCTGGGTCAGTGGGAACCGCACCGCTCCGCTCTCCGGGTCGACGTCTCCGATCTGCGGGGCCAGGGCCACCAGGCGCGACGCGACCCGCTGGGCGACGGTGTGCGTGGCCGCCTCCAGCCGGGCCTGGTCGGATGCGCGCAGCCGCTGGCCGACGATCCCGACCAGCGCGGCCGCGGCTGCGGGGTGCTCCTCCAGCAGGGCCCGGAAGCCGGCACCGGTGACGGCGAGCGCCACCACGTCGGTCACGGCGGTCACCGACGCCGACCGCGGCGTGCCGTGCAGGGCGGCCTGCTCGCCGAGGACGTCCGGCGCGCTGATCAGGGCGAGGACGATCCCGGCCTCGTCCGTGCTGTTCCGCAGCGTGACCTTGGCGAGTCCGGCGTGCAGCAGCAGCACGTGGTCGGAGAGGTCGCCCTGCCGGAGGATCATCTGGCCTGCGCGGAAGCGGACTTCGGCCCCCGCGCCCTGGTGGGCGGCGAGCGCCGCCAGGGTCGCGGCGTGGGCGTGCGTCTGGTCGGCCGGCGTGGGTGCGGCGGTCACTCGGGCACCTCCTGGTCGTCTCGGGTGGGGTCGGGCTGCGGGCGGTCGCACCAGCGGCAGGTGCCGGTGCGCACGGTGGTGCGGCCACCGCAGTAGGCGCACGTGCCGGTGGCGGTGACCGGGCCGCGGCCGGCCTGACAGGCCGGGCACCGGTCATCGTTCTCCGGCGGGGCGAACGGGTCGTCCAGCGGGTCGAAGGGCCGGAACTTGTGGACCTTCCACCCGACCCGCTCGGCCTGGTCGTGTGCGGTGCCGTCCGGGGCCATCGGAAGGATGGTGACGGAGAACGCGGCCAGGCACCCGTCGGTGTCGCAGTGGACGGTGTGCACGTGGGGGCCCAGGCTCACGGCCGGCTCCGCCGCGCCAGCAGGTACTCGGTGCGGACGTAGGCGGCCATGCCTCCGGGCGCCTCCCAGTGCGGGGAGGTGGGGCCGTGCTCGCCGAGCCAGGGGCCGGCCTCGGCCAGCTCCTCGCCGCTGGCCAGGGCGTCGTCACGCATGAAGTCGTAGGCGTCCCGGGCGGCCACCCGGGCCAGGCGCTCGACCAGCTCGGCAGCCTGGCCCTCCTTGACGGCGGCCAGGTGTGTCCGGTCGGACAGCGCGGCCTGGCGCAGCCTGAACTCGCGCTCGTCGTCCGGGTCCAGCCGGTCGGCCAGGAGGTCCCCGGCCATGGCCAGGACCAGCGGGGCCTCGTCCAGCAGGTCGGGGGCGTCGTCGTAGGCGCTGGCCGGGTCGGGGGCGCCGAAGCCGAAGGGATCCGGTTCGGGGTTCTGCATCGTGCCTCTTCTCGCGCGCTTGCCGCCCGGGCCGGGCGGCCGGCCTGGTGGCCGAGGACCCCGCCGTACCGCCAGAGCGGCCGGGACGGCGGGGAGTTCGGTCACCGGGACGGTCAGGCCCGGGTGCTGGCCAGGGCGAGCACGGCCAGGGTCAGGCCGCGGATCTGGACGGCCACCTCGTACAGGCCAGGGTCGATCGTCTCGCTGACCGCCCCGGCGCACCGCAGCGCCTCGTTGCGCAGGTTGCGCACCGGCGGGGGGACCGGGATGCCGTTGCGGTGGACGTGGATCACCTGGGCCCGGCTGGTCAGGGCCTCGCCGAGGTTGAAGTCGTCGTCGTACTCCCAGCCCTCGGCCTGCAGGACGACCGCGCCGTCCTCGTAGGCGGCGGCCACGCCCCAGAGTTCGCGCTGCGGGTCGACGGCCAGCAGCTCGGCGGCGATCACGCCGCCGGTGCCGGCGGTGGCGGGGCTGATGGGGGTGATGCCGAGGCGGGTGAGGGTGGCGTTCACCTCGCTGGCCTGGCGCTGGATCTCGTCGGTGCTGGGCAGGGCGTCGTACTCGGCTTCGGCGGCCGCGAGCCACTCGGGCGGGGTGTTGGAGTCCATCGGTGGTGGTCCTTCCGGGAGTTGGGCGGGGCGGCCGGCTGTGAGAGGTCGGGGCCGCCCCGCTTCGGGGTGTCAGGTCGGTTCTACGCCTGGGCGCCGGCGTGGGTGGCGTGGACGAAGACGTACAGGCCGCTTTCGGTGATGTGCTTGACGGCGCTGATGCCCCAGCTCCAGCGCTCCAGCCACTTCTGGCGCTGGCGGCGGGTGACGGTCAGGCCGTGCTCGGCGAGCAGCTCGGCGAACGCGGGGTCGGTGGCGCCCTCGGGGCCGGCGGACTCCAGCACCGCGAGGGCCTGGTCCTCCAGCTCCTCCTCGGCGTTCGCCGTGGTCTTGTCGCCCTCCTCGACCAGCAGGTCCCCGAGGTGGATCAGGGCGGCCAGAATGCCGCGCTGGACCTGCAGGGGGCTGGCGTTCTCGGCGAGCGCGTCGGTGGCGATGGCGCGGGCGGGGCGGGTGTCGGTGGTGATGTCGGTCTCGGTCATGATTGGAACGTCCTTTCGGGGACAGGTGGGGCGGCCGGCTGTGAGAGGTCTGGGCCGCCCCACTGCTGCGGTGGGTGTGGTGGGTTGGTCAGGTGTCAGATCGCGGCGACGGCCGCGGCGACGGTCTCGGCTCCGTGGTGCCAGGCCTGATCAAGGGCATATGACCCATTCATGCCAAAGTCGGCGAGCTTGTAGAACCGGCTCTTGCCGGTCCCCTCGGCGAGCCGCTGCAGCAGACCGCCCGGCACCCGGCGGTCCGCGGCGTAGTGGGTCAGACCCGAGATCGCGAGGGCGCCGACGACGGCGGCCGGGTGGAGCTTGAGGCCGAGCACCTTCGCTCCGGCCAGCAGGACCAGGCCCTGCGTGGCGGTGTAGGTGCAGCAGTGCCAGACACATCCCTTGATGCCGTCGGCGGTGCCGTGGGTGGTCTCCGCCTGGGTACGCTCGTCCCGGTAGACGACCGGGGCGGCGTCGGTCGCTCCCTTGACCTGGGCGCAGTAGTCGGACTGCACCCAGTGGTCCGCGATGTCGCCGGCCGCGCGCAGCAGGCCGAGGACGGCGGCGAAGCGGGCGGCGCGGGAGGTGGAGTTGTTCATCGGTGGTGGTCCTTCCGGGAGTTGGGGCGAGGCGGCCTGGCTGTTGAGAGGTCGGGGCCGCCCCGCGCTGGGGTTGTGCGGGTGAACGCGGTTAGCGGAGCTGGCGGAGCGCGGCGGCGAGGATCTGGTCGTGGTCGAACGCGAGCCCGTAGCTGTCCCGGGTCTCCTCCAGGGGGATCCACCGGGCCGTCGCGGCGTCATCCCCGGGCGTGGCCTGCGTGCCGGCCGGGACGACGACGGCGTAGGCGGCGCTGACGTACCGGGCGCGCGGGTCGCGGTCGGGGGCGTCGAAGATGCCGATCTCGATCAGCTCGGCGGGGTCGACCTTGACGCCGGTCTCCTCCAGCAACTCCCTGGCCCCGGCCTTCCGGGCGGTCTCGCGCCGGTCGACGTGGCCGCCGGGCAAAGCGTCCTGACCCTCGTACGGGGGCCAGCGGCGCTCGATCACCAGCACCGAGGGGATCTGGCCCGTGCGGATGCACACCACGTCGGCGGTGTAGCGGATGACCTCCAGGTCCTCGGTGTACTCCTCGGCCTGGTCCTGCTCGGTGGGACCGGTCGCCAGGTCGTCGGCCGACTGGGAGGGGTCGGGGGTGGTGTCGAACACTGCGTCTCCTTGCGGTTGCTGGTTGGTGGTGCGGTCGCCCGTGACGGCGCGCTGGCGCGCTGGCGCGCTTGCTGGGAGCAGTCAGGCCCCGGCGGGGCCGGCTCGGTTCACTGCACGATCATGGCCTCGGGGTGGCCGTTGACCATGTGGTCCACGCACTCGGGGCGGTCCTCGCGCCACCCGAGGTGCGCGTGCACCTCGGGTGGCGTAGGCGTGGCGCCAGTACTGCCGGCACTCGCCCTCGGGCGGGTTGTTGGCCGTGCCGTTCGCCATCGTCGTCTCCTCTTTGACCTCGGGCCTGTGCTCTCAGATCCAGGTGAAGGCACCGCGGATGTCGCTGGCCGCGCCGGACAGGTTCTCGGTGGCGAGGCGCACGTCGACGTCGTACGGGTCGCCGCCTTCGGCGTCGTGCCGGGCCCACGCGGCATCGGCGGCGGCGTCGAAGACGCTGGCGAACGCGTCGGGGAGGCCCGCGGCCTTGATGGCGTCGACAACGTCGTAGTGGTCGGCGCGGCGCTTGCTGATCGCGTCGGCCAGCAGCCGCAGCGCGGCGGTGGCGGCCGGAGCGAGCACCCGCAGGTCCTCGTGCAGCTGGCCGTCGTCGGCCTCGGCGCCGGTGCTCACCACGGTGCTGCTGATCGGCACCGGCAGCGCGTCGGCCGGGCGGCGCTCGACCACCGCCTCGTACCGGGCCGCGGTGATGGCGAGGGCGGCGGCGACGGTGTCGGCGAGGGTCTCCCGTACGGGCGCGCCGTGTTGGCGGGCGACCCACACCAGGTACCGGTTCCGGTCCGGGGCGGCGCAGTCGGGCGGGCAGCCCAGCACCACCTGGCGCGCCGTCACATCCAGTCCGAACTCCACGTTCGTGGTGAAGCCCGGCATGTGGTCCAAGTCGCGGGGGATCCAGAAGAGCACCACGTCGCTGGCCTCGCGGGCGGCGGTCTCCCATCCGACCTGGTCGTCGTAGTGCTCGGCCCGCTTCCCGCCGCGGGACTCCGGCGAGTAGACGGTCAGCGGCAGGTCGCTGTCCCACTGGGCGGCGAGTTCGGCGAGGGCGGCGGGGCGCCAGGACTCGACCGGGCCGCCGAGTCGGGGGGTGGGGCCGGCCAAAAAGACGCTCGGGCCGGCGACGGGGAACGGCTCGCGGGCCATCACCAGATTGATCACTGCTGGTCTCCGTTCTCGGTGCGGGTGCGGGCGATGTGCTGGGGCGTCCAGGGCAGCGGCAGGCCGTCGCCGCCGGCGCGGGGCACGACGTGGATGTGCAGGTGGTACACGGTCTGCGTCGCCTCCGTGCCCTTGCTGGTGATGACGTTCGCGGCCGGCAGGGAGGCGGCGAGTTCGGCGGCGCGCGCCATCGTGGCCGCGGACACGGCCGGGTCGGTGCCCACGTCGGCGACGTGGGCACGAGGGAGCACCAGCAGATGCCCGGGGTGGACGCCACCGGATCGGGGGCGGATCGCCACCGCGTCGGGCCACTCGCGCACGACGTCGGCCGGTGCGATGCCGGCGACGATGTCGCAGAAGACGCAGTTCAGGGTCCGCATCTCGGGTCCTTTCGGGGGTCGGGGGCGGCCCGGCTGTGAGAGGTCTGGGCCGCCGAAGGTGGGCGGGGGTCGGGTCAGACGTCGTGGCAGGACCCGGCCATCTGGGGGGCGAGGCTGCAGTAGTCGGTGCCGTGCTCGCCCCGCCAGGTCGGGCGGCCGCTGCCGGCAAGCCACCGGACGGTCGCGCCGCAGTGCTTGCACTTCTGCCCCGTGGCCGAGTCGGCGGTCGTGGCGGTGTGGTCGGCGCCCGGCAGGCTGCGCAGGCTGGCGGCGAGCGCGAGCAGCCCGGTGGCGAGGGCGGCGGATTCCGCCGGCTCGTGGTGCTGGTGGGCCTTGTCCAGCAGTTCGGCGGCGGCGGTGGTGAGCTGGTCGGCCGTCATCTGGCTCGGCAGGGTGGTCATCGGTGCCGTTCTCCAATCTGGCGCGCTGGCGTTCCAGCGCGCTGGCGTGGCGTGTGCGTGCTGATCAGACTTCCTTGTGCCGGCCGCGGTGGCTGCCCAGCAGTGGGCAGCCACCGCGTGACGCTGGTCTCAGCGGTCGATCGACGGGACGGCGTGCTCGACTCGCACGGGCGGTTCTCCCATCCCGGCGGGCTGCTTCGGCGCCCGCTGTCTCTCGACCCAATCGGCGAGAAGCTGGTCCACGATCAGCGACAGCGAGCGAGCCCCGGCGAGCTTCTCCGCGGTCTCGACGGTGGACTCGGTCAGCGTGAGGTTGCGTCGTACGGTGCTGCCGGCGGGTCGCTGTCGTCGCTCGTCGGCCGGCTTTCTTCGGGTCGCCATGGTGCGGGTGCTCCGTCGGTCGGCGGGCCGGCGTGGCCCGCAACTGGGTGTGCGAGTCGCGCCGGAAGGACGCCGGGCCCCGGTCTTGGTCCGGTTTCCCGGCGCCTTCCAACGCCCCAACTATGCGCATAGTTAGGGCAGTAGCGCAAGAGTGACAGCGCGTCAGCATGTCTGCGCGCTGACGCGCCAGCACGCCAACCGCTCGTTCTCAACTCGGTGACAGCGGCTCCGACCTACGGTTTCAGCTCGCGGCCATGGCCGTCTTGAGCTTGGCCAACGGGGAGCGCGCGCCCTTACCGAGGGAGCGCACGGCCTGCCAATCCACCTCCGGATGCGCCGCGAACAGCCGCTCGACATCGACGGCCCGGAACGCGGGGACGTAGACGGCGCCGGCCTTCGACGTGCCGAACCGCACCTCGAAGTGCTCGGCCGGCCTGAGCCAGCCGAGGCGGACCACGTGGTCGAAATCGGCGCGGCGGATGCCGAGGTGCTCGGCGGACTGCTCGGGGCCGAGCGGCGTTTCGTCGGCGACCAGCTGGACCAGGTCCTCACGCCGGCACACCTCGGCGAGCTGCTCGGGGTGCAGCAGCGAGCCGTCCGGATTGCCGGACAGGTCGACCAGCAGCCCTCGGTCGATCAGCCGGCGCACCACGAACGCGGTCACGCTGGCGCGCTGCCTGGGCTCGTTGGGACGGCCGATCGCCTGGGCGATCCGGTCGGCGGCCTGGCTGCCGCTGAGGGTGTAGGGCGTGGTCGAGGCGATGGCGGCGCGGTCCATCGCCTCGACCGCGGCGCGGGACCACCGGCCCGGGCCGACGTCGGGCTTGGGCGCGAGTCCGGCGCGCACGGCCCACCGGAAGGCGGCGATCGGCACCCGCAGGCGGCTGGCGGCCTGGTCCTCGCGGTACTCGGTCAGTCGGGTCATGGCCTGTACTCCTTCGCTGGTCAGATGGTGTTGGGGCCGTCGTGGACGACTCGGCCGGCGCGCACCAGGGTGAGCTGGCGGGGGCCGGCCTCCATCCACGGGCCGAACAGCGGGTCGCCCGGCAGGTCGCCGGGCGCGAAGGCGCCAGCCGCGCCGGCCATTTCGGGGGTGGCGGTGAGCAGCCGCAGCACCAGGTCGCCCGAGCCGTCGCGCTCGACCAGGTAGGTCTCGCCGAACTCCGGCACGCCGGGGGCGCCCTCGAAGTGGATGTGCAGCAGGTCGCCGGCCCGCGCCGGGGCCCACGGTGCGGTGCGCAGGGCCCGCTCGCCGTCGATCAGGGCGCCGACCTCGGCGCCGAGGTCGCGGCGGCGCTTGGCCTGGTCGGCCCGCGCGGCGGGCGAGGCCTTCGCCTCGGGGCCGCCGGGCTGGGCCAGGGCGGCCGGGTCGACCACCACGGACAGGTAGGCGCGCAGACCGGCTCCCCGGTGGCTGGGGGCGTAGGACGCGGGCGTGCTGCCGGGCGTGGCGGCGATCGACTCGGCCAGGGCGCGGACGGCGACGTCGCCGCCGATCAGCCGCACGTCGACCGGCTGGGGGTGGTGCTGGGTCATCAGGTGGTCCTCT
Organism: Kitasatospora sp. NPDC033851; assembly: GCF_055576085.1. Lineage (NCBI taxonomy): Bacteria > Bacillati > Actinomycetota > Actinomycetes > Kitasatosporales > Streptomycetaceae > Kitasatospora > Kitasatospora sp. NPDC033851. The sequence goes on from NZ_JBVIRL010000034.1 coordinate 34,353, forward strand.
CTCGGTGCCCGGGACTGGGTGCGACAGAAACTGACACATCGTCAGATATCTCGTCAAGAGGCCTGAAATAAGGGCAAGTTGGGCACCTACCTCCTACTGCGCCCGCGTACGCGAGGGGAAATTCACCCGCTCGGGGCACTCCGCGGCGGCGATGTCGACCTCCTTGGCGCGGCCATCCTATCGACCGATCTAGATTGCCTGATAGGTTTGTCGCCATGACGACTTCGACCGATACGCCCGCTGAGCGGATCGCGGGTGATCTCGCCCTGGCCATCCACCGCGGACTCATCGCCCCGGGAGGCAAACTCCCCTCCCAGACCGCGCTCATGGCCGCGTACGGGGTGGCGATGGGCACCGCCGCGTCGGCGCTGGCCAAGCTGCAGGCGGCCGGGCTGATCCGGGGGGAGCCGGGGCGCGGCACCTACGCGCTGGACCCGGGCCGGCTCTTCCACAACAGCCCGGTTCTCGACGTGCTGGCCGTGTCGGAGATGTGCCGCAGCCTGGCCTCAACGACCTTCAACAGCGACTTTGGCGGCGCCCCGGTGGTGAACGTGGGCGGCTCCCCGGACTGGGGCGATCCGCACACCGACCCGGAGAAGACGTTGCCACCCCGCCAGGTGGACGTCTCCGCCCTGGTGTCCCTGGACCGGCACATCCTGCGCTGGATGAGCTCGGCGTTCCTGGCCGCCGCGCGCCGGATGGTGGGCCGCGGGCAGAGCGAGGCCGACGCCCACCTAATCGACGCGGCCCGCTCGATCCTGCGGGACGGCGGGCTCCGCCCCGAGGGCCAGTATCCGATCGCCTACACCGGCGGGCCGGTCCCCGAGGACGAAGACGTGGCCTCCCGGATCTGGCCCGACCGCAAGAGCAGCAGGGCTTGGGAGCTGCCGGACGGCGGCCCGGACTCGCCGTTCTGACTCGTCCGCCTCGCACCGCGGCCGGGGCGGTACGCCGGTCACGGCGCGAGGAAGGCCTGCACCTCCCCGGTGGACTTCGCCTTGGGGCCGGCCACCGCCGTGAGCATGGGCAGGATTTCCCGCCCGACCTCGGCGCGCTCCACCGGATCGGTGATCGCCCGCCACTCGGCATACGCCCTGCGGGCGTTGGCTGTGGTGGAGTCGTGGCGAACACCAACGGTCGTGGCCTGCAGTCCGGTGACGTGCAGGTACAGGCGGGCGGCCTGGGCGCGCTGGCCCTGCAGGTGGGCGATCAGCGCGCGCAGTTCCCGCACGCTGACCACGTTCGGGTCGCCGGGGGCGGCCGCGGCGGTGAGCTCCTGGTCCAGGTGCAGGGCCTCCGAGGCGGCCAGCAGCAGGGTGAGGTTGGTCTGGGGCCTGGCGAGCTTCTCCGCCAGCACGGCGAAGCGCCCGGCGTAGTCGGCTCCCGCAGGGGCGGGTTGGGCCTCGGGCGGTGGCGGATACTGCGGTGTGCCGGTGCGCGCGACGACGACGACGGCTGGCTCTTCGTACCGCAGGTCGTCGTCCTGCTCGAAGTCCCCGGCTGCCGCCGGGGCCGCTTCCGTGGCCGGTGCGGCCCAGTAGCTGGGTGTCACAGTGCCCCACGGGCGGGCCTGTTCGTCGTCCTGCAACACTGCTGCCTCCCTGCCGGTCACCACTGGACCACGCGCACTGTAGGTTCTCATCGTTCTTGTCGTGCGGGCCGGTTCTGACCTGGCTGTCTCACCGGTTTGTCCTGGTCGGCCGCTCGCGCAGTGTCGGCGTTCTGTCGCCCAACTGGGCTGAGACGCGGACACCTGGGACGAGACAGCGGCGCTGAGCTGGGGTTTCTCACTGGTTTGTCGCCAGCGACAAGTCTTCGACAAACCGGTGAGATTCCGACAGATCTACTGAGAAACTACACGCACGACGTGGGTGATCCGGGTCATTGCCGATGTGCTGTTGCGCCAGCCGCTGTAGGCGACGGTCCGGGTCTGGACGCCGGTCCTCGGCGCCTCCACGATCCATCCGTTGCCCACGTACATGCCGACATGGCCGGGAGAGTCATCGCTGCCGTCGCTCCCAGCATTGAAGACCAGATCACCCGGTTTGACGTCGTCCACCCCCACCCTGGTACCGGTTTTGACCTGCTCGAACGTCGTCCGGGGCAGGACCACTCCGGCCTTCGCGTAGGCCTGCTGCATCAGCGAGCTGCAGTCACAGTGCCCTTGCGGGTTGGTGCCGAGCGGGTCGGTGCAGTCGCCGCCCCACTGGTACCAGCCGCCGCGCTGGGCGAGGGCCCACGCGACAGCAGTCTTGATCTGCGGGGGGGTGTCGGCGGGCAGCTGGTAGTCCGGGGGCAGGTCCACGGTCACGGTGTCGTCGGTGGTCGTGTACTTCCGAACGTCCGCCATGATCTTCTTGACGTAGTTGTACGTCTGCCCTTGCGCGAACGACGCTGGCGGCACGCCCTTGAACTGATCAACGCGCCCCCAACCGGCGTTGTATCCGGCCAGGGCTAGCTCGACCACGGAACCGTTGTAGTCCGGGTGCTGCTTGGCGATCTTGAGCAGGCTGCACATGAAGCGGCCCTGGGCCGCGATGGCGTCCTTCGGCTCCCAAACGCTGCCGCCGTTGCCCCAGCTCGCCCAGGTCTCCGGGGTGAACTGTGCGATTCCTTGTGCCTGGCCGCTGTTCGCGCGGGGATCGAAGGCGGACTCCGCGTTGATCTGTGCGGCCAGCACTCCGGCGCTCAGTCCCTGGTCGCAGGCTGCGGCGGCGTCCTTGATGAACTGCGCGTACTGCTCGGGCACCCCTCCGGGCCCCACGCGCAGGGTGCCGGACGAGACCACCGGTGCCACCCCGCCGCCGATGGTGCTGTCCTGGTCCTGCGCCGCGACCGCGATGAACATCACCAGCCCGGCGCCCAGCGCGAGCGGGCTCACGGCGACCGCCCCGACGGCGGCCACCATCCCCGGCTTGATCCCCACCAGACCCCCCTCGGTCAAGAACCCTCTGCGGCAAGGCGCGAGTTCACAGCGTTCCCGGGCTCTGGGCTCCGGGAGCGCCATTTTGACATTCGGTTAAGACATGGCCACGGCATGCATCGCCGCTGGTGGGGACACCATCGCCTTCAAGGCGCGTGCCAACCAGCGCATTCTGCCGTTAAACCGGATAAGCCCTCCCCGTGACCTCACAGGCTGCCACAGATGTGACGAATGGTCAGGAACAAAAGCCCTGAGACATCTGTCAGGTGCCGAGATTAGACTGCGGCCGACACGCACGGTGACTGGGGGGTGACCAGGGCCAACGCGGCCCATCCAACGGGGCTGGTGCCTGGCTTGTCATGAGTACACGTACTCATGACAAGCCGGGCGCTGCTCGGGAGCCTGACCATGCCGGACACGAGAACGTCGGGGGAACAGTGGCGCGCAGACCTGTAGTCCCGGCCGTGGAGCTGCCTCTCCACGGCCGGCTTGTTGTGCCCGTTCTGGCCGCCGCGGGCGGCAGCGGACGGTCCACGGTGGCTGGCCTGTTGGGCGCCGCCCTGGCCAAGGCGGCGCCCAGTGTGGTGCTCGACCTGGCGCCCCGGCTGGCCTCGCCGTGGCCGGCCTGGGCGGCGGAGCCCGGCACCGGGCTGGTGTCGATCCCGCCCGACCAGCCGGTCAGCCGCTCGCAGGCGCAGGCCGCGGCGGCCCGGCTTGCCGGCCCAGGCGGCTCCTCCTGGCAGGTCCTGACGGACCACCGGGAGTGGAGCGCACCGCCGCTGCCCGCGGTCGAGTCCCCCGCCGCCTGGTACCAGCTGGCCGCCGTCGGCGGCTGGCCGGCCGTGGTCGCCGACACGTGCCACCCGATGGCGCACGACCTCGTCGCCGCACGCACCAGCGGCGGCCAGGGCCTGACCGCCGGATGGTGCGCGCTGCCGGTGAGTGTGCCGGTCGTGTGCGCGGCCGCGACCGGTTCCGGGATGGCAGCGCTGCAGACCGCCATGTCGGCGGCGGCCGCCGAGGGGCTGCCGCTGCAGCGGATGGTCGTCGCCCTGGTGGCGACCGGCGACGGCCGCGCACCGGCCCCGGTGCGGGCCGGCGAGACGATGCTCGCCCCGCGGGTGGCGGCCGTCGTCCGGGTGCCCTACGACCCGGACCTGCGGGCGCGCGGCCTGCGCGACGCCGCGCGCCTCGGTTCCCGCTCGGTGCAGGCCGCCGAGCTGCTCGTCCAGGCCGTCGTCGCCTCCGCCCGCGAAAGCTGGGGCGACCCACTGCCGGTGGCCGCGCAGCCCGCCCCAGTCGTCCCAATCCCGTCCCACGTACACCCCGAAGAGAAGGTGCTCCTGCCGTGAGCCAGTTCCTGCACGTCGCCGACGCCCTGCTGAGCGACCCGCACGTCCACATCCTCGCGGACAACCCGACAGGGGTCCCGAACCCGATCCCGTCGTTCAAGCCGGAGTTGCCCGCACAGGTCTCCGGGCCGACCGGCACGATCCTCGGCTGGGTCGCCGGCGGCGGCCTGGCGCTCGCCGTCCTCGGCGGGCTGCTGGGCTGGGGGGCGATCGCGATCGGAGAGAACAGCGAGCGCGGCGGCATGGCGGCACGCGGCAAGAAGGCCATCATCATGAGCCTGATCGCGGGCATCGGCATCGCCTGCACCAGCGGGCTCGTGTTCGCCGCGTACTCGATGGCGTCCTGATGATGGCGGACCGACACGACCGCGCGGCCCGCAGGGCGCGCCTTCGCCTGATCGCCATCGGGGTGGTGACCGCCGCCGCCCTCGCCGCTGGCGGCGTCGCGCTCGTCAACGGCCTTTCCGACGGCGACAACCCGAAGCCGAACGCGGCTCCGGCCACAACCGCGCCGCCGAGCCCCGGGCCGGTCTCGCCGCCGAGCCCCACCGCGACCAGAACGCTCACGCCGAACACCGCCAAGCCCGCACATCTGCCCAAGCCGACCGGGCAGAAGGACGGCGCCTCGATCGGCTTCCCCCGCTACGGCTACGGGCCGATGGCAGCCGCGGTCTACCACCTGGACGAGCTGTCGATGCTGGACGACGACATGGTCCGGCGTCAGCTCACCGTCATCACGGCCAAGGGCAGTGAGGACTCGATCGACAAGGCGGTCAGCGAGGTCCGCAAGCTCCGCGAGCAGGTCGGCCTGCCGCCCTCCGGCGGCACTCCGGCCGGGCTGACGATCACCACGAACGTGGACGCCGCGCAGGCCTGGGCGCTCAACCCCGAGGGCACCGTGATCACCGTGTGGATGCACTACAGCCGCACCGCCACACTGCCCAAGGGCGGCCCCGACGACAGCCCGCTCAAGGACCAGCTGGCCAACATGATCCTGCAGTGGGAAGACGGCGACTGGAAGATCACCACGGACCCCAAGTGGACGGCCAAGAAGGGCAACCCGATGCCCTACAACCCCGATTCGCCGGCGTCCGCGAAGGACGGGTGGTTGGTGGTGATCCGTGACTAACCGCAGACTCCTCCGCCTGCTCACAGTCCTGCTCGTCGCGCTGATGTCGTTCGGGGTGGCGGCCGCCCCGAGCGCGGTGGCCGACGACCCGAGCAACGAATCAAAGGCACACGCCCCCAACAGCCCCCCGGCCCCACCGGATCCGGAGTGGCTCAAGCAGTGGAACGACCGGTCCGAGGGCAACTGGGGCGTCGACACAAACGGCCACTGGTGCATGATGCCCGAGGCCAACAACTGCACTTTTTACAAGCAGCCCGACACCTACGACTCCTGCGAGGAGCACCAGGTCGGGTGTGACGACCCGAAGATCACCGAGGAGCGTAAGACGCGGGAGCTCGCGAAGCTCGCGGAGTGGGAGAAGGCCACCGACCACGGCGCGTTCGGCTACCAGAAGATGGACGACGCCGTCAGGAAGTGCATCGAGGGGGGCCAGCTCTTCAACGACTGCCGGCAGCTGAACGCCCAGCTGATGGTGCCGGACGGTGGGCCGGTGGCCTGGGTCGAAGGCAAGATCAGCAAACTGGCCTCCGACGCGTTGAAGGAAGCTGCTGGCGCCATCGGTGAGGGCGTGGTGTGGCTGCTGCAGCAGTTCGCCGACAGCTTCAACGACGCGAGCACCATCGACCTGAGCAAGGTCGGAATCGGCACCGTCACCGGCATCATGAGCCTGCTGTCAGTGCTGATCGCCACGTTCTTGGCCCTCATCCAGTTCGCAAAAGTCGCGGTGAGCCAGCAGGGCGCCCCCCTGGCGACGGTCCTCAAGGGCCTGGGCAAGTACGCCGTCGTGCTGGGCGTCTACGCGGGCGCCGCACAGGTGATCCTGAACTGGATCGACCAGGTGTCGGCCTGGATCATCAACCTCTCGTTCAAGGATGGCGGCTCGACCGGCGCGGATGCCGCGACCGCGATGAAGACGCAGCTCGGCACCCTTTTCTCCGGACTGGTCGGCACCGGCGGCGCCGGGGCCGCCGGCGGGGCGCTGATCACCGGCGGCGGCGTGCTGAGCCAGGCCGTCGGGGTGGTCATCGTGCTCGGGATCCTGTCGATCCTGGTGATCGGCGCGCTGTGGATCGAGATGTTCGTCCGCCAGGCGGGGATCATGGTCCTGATGTCATCGATGCCGATCGCCCTGGCCGGCCAGCTCAGCGACGAGACACAGGAGTGGTGGCCAACGGCCCGGCGGGCGTTCACCGCCATCGCGCTCTCGAAGTTGGCGATCGTGACCTGCTTCGCGATCGGCTTCAGCGCCATGGGCGACTCCCAGGGTGTCAAGAACGTCATCATCGGCCTGATCGTGTTCCTGCTCGCGGTGTTCGCCTGGCCGGTGCTCGCCCGTTTCTTGACGATGGTGCAGGCAGGCGGCGGCAACTCGGTTGCCGCGGGGATGGTCTCCACGGTCGGCTCCAGTGTCGGCGCGATGTTCGGCGGGTTCGCCGGCGGCGGCCTGGCCGCGGCCGGGGCCGGATCGGTCGGCGGCGGGTCCGGCTACACCAAGGCCCTGGAGCAGGAGACCAGCCCGGCCGCGTCCGACGGCGCGTCCGGCGGCTCCTCCCTGCCCGAACAGGCCGGGGGCGCCAGGTTCTGGAAGGGCGACCCGAACCGGAGCTTCAAGTCGAAGCTGGGCGCGGCCGTCGGGCTCGGTGCCCAGCTCGCCGCCGCCGGCGCCGGCACGCTGGAAGGCGCGGGCGCCAACGCGGCCGCGAACGCCGGCCTCGGCGCTCCCGGCAGCGGCCACTCCACCGTGGTGCCGCCCCGCACCGGTGGGGGTGCCGGGCAGGCCGCCGGCGGGCAGGGAGGCGAGGGCGCCGACGCGGCCGCCAAGTCGCAGAGCCCGGCCGCGGGCTCGCCCGAGGCGGAGGTCCCAGTCCAGGCGGCGGCGGGCGGTCCGGTCGCCGAGGCCGCCGCTCCCCCGGCCGGGACAGCCGTGCCGGAGGCCAGTGCCCCCGGCATTCCCGCACAGGCGCCCCCGGCGCCCGCGAGCACCTCCGGCTCCGACACCCCGCCGTACGGCACGCCCACGTGGATGCCCGATCACAACACCCTGAACTACGGCGCACGAGGGCAGCGGCCCGACCCGCAGCCGCCGACGTCCGAGGGGAGCTGACCCATGTCCCTGACCCACAGCGAGCCGGACACCTACAGCGGGTGGCAGCGCGAGAAGAGCGGGTTCATCGGCGAGTTGTCCGGTACCGGCTTCGCATTGTTGGCCGCGGCCTCGGTCGTCGCCCTCGTGCCGGTCTACGCGCACAGCTGGGGCACCGCCGTGGTGGCGCTACCGCTGGCCGGCGTCCTGCTGCTGCTCGCCTACGGCCGGGTGATGGGCCTGGCCGCCGAGGAGTGGGTGCTGCTGGCCGTCCGTCACCAGATCGCGGTCGCCACCAAGAGAAACGTTTTCTACAGCGGGGTCTTCGCCCCCGCCGACGATGAAGGGAACCAGCCGATGGACCTGCCCGGCGTGCTGGCGCGCCTGCGCATCCTCAACGCGCCCGACGGCCAGGGCGGCACGCTCGGCGTCGTCCACAACCCGATCGACAACACGTACACCCTGATCGCGAAGGTCTCGTTCCCGGGCCTGGCGCTCGTGGACACCGACCGACAGAACGCCCGGGTGCGCCAGTGGGCGGCGTTCCTGCGCGGCCAGTGCAAGGAAGACGGGGCGATCGTCCGCATCCAGGTGCACCAGCGCTCCCTCCCCGACGACGGCGAGGCTCTGCGGTCGTGGACCGTACGGCACGCCGCCTCCGACGCCCCGGCGGCCGCCGTGCAGGCGCTGGAGGAGCTGATGGTCTCCGCCGGTCCGGCGGCGACCATCCGCGAGACGTACCTGTCGGTGACGCTGTCGGCGACGCGCGCGCGCCTGGCAGTGCGCGGGGCCGGCGGCGGGCAGGTCGGCGCGGCCGCCGTGCTGGTGCGGGAGTTCACCGCCATGCACGGCTCGCTGTCCTCCGCGGGCCTGCAGGTGGTGGAGCTGCTCGACCCGCGCCGGGTGGCCGCCACGATCCGCACCGCGTACGAACCCGAGGCCCAGCAGATGCTGGCCGCCCGCGGCGCGGCCGCCGGCGAGGCCTCGTACCAGGGCGTGCTGCCCGGCGTCGACCCGGCGCTGGCCGGGCCGGCCGCCGCCGAGTACACCTGGGGCCTGTACCGGCACGACGGGGCGTGGACGGTCACCTACCAGGTGCGCAACTTCCCCCAGTCCCAGGTCTACGCGACGTTCCTGCAGCCGCTGCTGCGGCCGCGGACCAACGCCCGCCGCTCGATGTCGCTGGTGTACGAGCCGGTCGGCCCGGCGAGGGCCCGCAAGGAGCTGAGCAAGGAGAAGACCAAGCGCCAGGCGGCGCGGGCACTGAGGGCGAAGACCGGCCGGACCGAGTCGGAGGACGAGCGGCGCGAGGCGCAGGTCGCGCAATCCCAGGACATCGCCCGCGCCGCCGGGCAGGGCGTGGTGCGCATGGTCGCGCTGATCGCCGTGACCGTCACCGACCTGGAGGAACTGGAGACGGCGTGCGCCGAGCTCCAGGCCGACGCGAGCGACGCCGGCCTGGAGCTGCGGCGCTGCTGGGGCGCGCAGGACGACGCGTTCGCCGCGGCCGCGCTGCCGCTCGGCATGGGCCTGCCGCCGCGAAGGATGGCGATCTGATGGCATTCCCCTTCCGCCGTGAACGCGGCGACACCGCCCTCGAAGCGACCAAGGTCGCCGACCTCTTCGACCCGGCCGAGCCACTGCCCGCGCAGCGTCAGCCCACCGCGCGGGAGCTACGGCGGGCCCGCCTGCTGGAGGACCCGGCGGCGGCGATGCGGATCGCCCCGAGGAAGGGGTGGCACCAGCCGTACGCGGGCCGGGCCGCCTCGCACGCCAAGGCCGAGGTGTTCAGGGCGGACACCGGCCGGGCGAGCGGCATCTACCCGTTCCTGCACGCGGCGTCGCTGCCGCCCGTCGGCGCCTACATCGGGTTCAACACGCTGACGATGCAGGCGTTCTCCGCGCACCCGAGTGTGTGGGTGAAGGAGGGGCTGGCGACCAACCCGAACGTGATCATCACCGGTATCCCCGGCTCGGGGAAGTCCGCGCACATCAAGGCGCTGGCGTTCCGGCTGATGGCGTTCGGGCACAGGGCGCTGATCGCGGGCGACGTCAAGGGCGAGTACGCCGCCCTGTGCCGTCACCTGGGGGTCGAGCCGGTGCGGCTCGGCCCCGGCCTGCGGGGCCGGCTCAACCCGCTGGACGCCGGGCCGCTCGGCGCGGACCTGAACCTGATCAAGGACGGCGCCGAGCTGCAGGCACGGCTGACCGAGATCCACCGCCGCCGCCTGACGCTGTGCAAGGCCCTGCTTGAGCTGCAGCTCAAGCGGACGCTGCAGCCGCAGGAGGAGGAGTGCCTGGACGTCGCCGTACGGGAGGTGACCGGCGCGCTGGGCGGGGCCGGGCACACCCGCCTCGACACCCCGACCCTGCCGTCCGTCTACCAGGTCCTCAAGGACCCCACGCAGGCGATGGCGCGGGAACTGCGCGTGCGCGGCGACGACGTGCAGACCGCCCGCGAGCAGATGGCCAGCATCCGCTCCGCCCTCGGATCGATGATCAGCGGCCACCTCGGCGGCCTGTTCGACGAGAAGACGTCGGTGTCGCTGGACTGGGACGCCCCGATCCAGAGCGTCGACATCTCCGCCCTGCAGCAGTACGGCGACGAAGTGGTGGCGATGGTGCTCACCTGCGTCTCGTCCTGGGCCCAGTCAGCGATCGACCGGCCGGGCCGCCCGTGGATCGTAATCCGCGACGAGCTGTGGCGTCAGATGCAGTCCGGCGGCTCCTCCATGGTCCGCAAGATCGACGCGGACCTGCGGCTGAGCCGCGCGACCGGCACGATCCAGGTCCTCGCCACCCACCGGCTGAGCGACTTCGAAGCGGTCGGCGCGGCCGGCTCCGAGGCGGTGGCCATCGCCAAGGACCTGATCGCCAGCTGCGAGACGCGCATCCAGCTCGCGCAGGACACCAAGCCGCTGAACCTCACCCGCGAGGCGATCGGCCTCACCGACGCCGAATGCGACCTGATCGGAAGCTGGGGCGCCGGGCAGCGCGGCCGAGCGTTGTGGAAGGTCGGCCGCGGCGGCGGGTCGCACGCCGTGCAGCTGCTGCTCTCCCGCACCGAGAAGCAGCTGTTCGAGACCGACGAGAAGATGGTGATCTGAGGTGGCATCCGACAACCGGGTGGACGACGGCACGTTCCTGGCCGGGCTCGCGGCCGGGGCGGTCATCTCGCTGGGCGCCGCCTCGCTGGCGGCCGGGGCGCTGGCCGGGATGCTGGCCGAGGGCGCCCCGCCCAAGATGACCGAACCCCTGCCGGTCACCCTGCTGCTGTCGGTGGCACAGGGCCCGGCGTCGGTCTACCAGCCGGCGCCGCCCACCTGGCTGTTCTACACGGTGTTCGGCCTGCTGGTCGTGCTCCTGGCCGTCCTCGCGGGGGTCGTCGTGCGACACCTGGGCAAGCGGCGGCGGCGTTCACTGGCGGGCGGGGCGACGTGGGGCGGGGCAAGGACCGAGAAGGAGATGGCCCTGCCCGACGACCCGAAGGAGCGTCCGGACCGCATCACCGCGGGGCGGGGCCAGCAGACGCGCAAGGTCGTCGGTGTCATCGAACGCTCCGCCTCCGCCATCGCGTTCGGCCCGCCCGGCTCCGCGAAGACCAGCGGTCTCCTCGCCCCGAACGCGGCCGAATGGCAGGGCCCGGCGGTCGTCACCACGACCAAGGCCGCCGACCTGCAGGAGATCTACGCCGCCCGCAGCCACGTCGGCCCCGTGTGGGTGATCGCCCCGGCCGGTATCCCCTCCGGCCCCTGGAAGACCGCGCACTGGTCGCCCGTCGACTACGCCACCGATGAGGAAGCGGCCGAGCGGATGGCCGAGTGGATGGCCGACGCGAGCCAGAAGACCTACGACCCGCGCGCCGAACCCTGGATGATCCAGGCCCGCGCCATCGTCGCCGGCCTGCTGCTCGGCGCGAGAATCGCCCCCGACGGCGGGATCAAGGCCTTCCGGCGCTGGCTCACCCAAGGCGAGGCGGCCGTCGACCACGTCCGCGCCATCCTCGACGCCCGGTACCCCGAGGCGGCCCTGGACTACGCCCAGCCCTGGGCGAACCTCCACGACGACGGCAAGGGCAGCGTGCAGTTCACCCTGAACGTCCTCGCGGCCACCTACCGCAGCGAGGGCATCCGGCAGGCCGCCGCCCGTACCGACTTCCGGGCCGAGGAACTGCTGGAGCGCAACGGCACGCTGGTGCTGATCGCCGCGCCCAGCCAGGCCGAGCGCTTCGCGCCGTACTTCACCTCGCTGATCGCCTCGATCCTCCACGCGGCCGAGGTCCGGTACGAGCGGGTCGGCCGCCACCCGGACCGCACGCTCGGCCTGTTCGTGGATGAAGCCGGCAACTTCCTGCGGTACCCGAAACTGCCGAACGTGCTGACCACCGGCCGCGGTATGGGGATCGCGGTGCTCAGCATCTGGCACGACTACTCACAGCTCGTCTCCCGCATGGGCCGCGAGGGCGCCAGGACCATCATCTCCGCGTCCACCCTGCGGCTGCTGCTGCCGGGCCTCGCCGACGACGAGACGCTCCGCTACATGAGCTTCTTGTTCGGCAAGGAACTGGTGGAGCGCACCAACCACACCAGCGGCGACGGCCGGGAATCCACCTCCACCAACGTGGTGGAGACCGACCTGCTACCGGTCCACCAACTGCGCGAGATCCCCAAGCACACCGCCATCGCGCTCTACTTCAACCAGCCGCCGATCCGAGTGAACATGCGCCTGACCTGGCGAGACCCCGATGTCAAGGCCTGGCTGGCCCGGCCACCGGCCACGGCGGCGGTCCCGGGACCTTCTCCGTCGCTCGACCGGGCCAAGGAGGCCACCGATGTCTGACCCCACCCCCGCGCCCGCCGTCCCCGCGCAGGCAGCCGCTCCCACCGCCCCGCCGCCGCGGCGGTGGGTGTGGACCGCGATGACGCCGGAGGACCGCCAGCAGCGGCTCGGCGAACTGGGGCAGTGGGTGGACTGGCTGATCGACCACCACCACCTGCACCGCAAGATCCCGCGCTGCTGGTACCGGGACGGCCACGAACCCGTCGTGGAGATCCTCACCGCCCTCTACCTCGGCTGGGTCCGCACCTACGCGGGCGACCCCAGCAAGGCGACCACGCTCGGCGAGATCGCCTGGATCAAGGAACTGCACCTGCTGGCCCCGGCCCTCGCGGCCCCGGCGTGCGAGGCCGGGCACCAGGCGCCGCCGCCCCGGCCCGGACCGACCGGCGAGGCCCTGTCCGACTGGCTGGACACCAATCCGGACCGGATCACCGAAGGCCCCTACCACCCGGCCGAGGCCGAAGCCACGCGGCTGGCCCACGAACTGCTCGCCGCAGAGCAGCGCAAGGCCGCGAGCCGCGCAAAACCCTGACCGCCACAGCGACCGAGGCGCCCGCCGGATGTACCGGCGGGCGCCTCGGTGTTCCTGCTCGCTGCCATCCCCTACCGGGATGGCCCACCGCGGCGCTGGGCGCGTCCGGGCCCCGGCCCGTACTGCTGGCTCTGCTGCTGGGCCGTGCGCTGGGCCGCCTGCACGCGCTGGGCATCCTCGGCGAGACGCTGGGCCGGCGGCTGGGCTTCGCGGCGGGCCGTTTCCCGCTGGATCAGCGCCGTCGCGGTGTCCAGGTCGGACGCGCGTTGGTGCGCTTGCGAGGCGTCCGACCGGGCCGCTCCCAGGCCTCGCTCACGGGCGGCGGTCGTACGGGCCAGGACCTCCTCCGGGCTGCCGCCGGCCTCGTGCCAGGCCGCCAGGACGGCATCGTGCTCGGAAGCGGGTCCGGCAATCCGCATGCTCGCGTCCAGCCGCTCACGCGCCGCGGCAAGGTGGAGTTCGGCGTCCTGGGTCGCGGCGCGCAGGTCACCAAGCTGTTGTTGCAGGGCCTCCCGTTCGTCGCCGCGCACCGCGGGCCGGCCAAGGAATCCCCGCTCTTCGAGCTGCTGCTCGACCGCGTCGGCCTGGTGCCGGGTGCGGTCGACGTCGGCGGCCAGGTGCTCGACCAGGACGGCGTCCTGGCGGCTCTGCAGGATGGCGTCGACCTGCTCGGCGCGGGCGGCGACGTGTTGCTCGACGGCGCCGCCCGGGGCGAGCGAGGCGGTGATCTCGTCCGCCTTGGCGTCGGCCTTCGTCGCCTGCTGTCGGGCGGCGCCTGCCTGCTCGACGGCGTAGGCGAGTTCTGCAGCGAGGTCGGCGTCCGGCACGTCCCGGTAGCTGGCCAGCTGGGCGGCCGCCTTGCGGTCCACGGAGGCCAGGCGTTCGGCCCACTGGTAGCCGTCGCCGTCCGCCGCGGCGGCCCGCCACCGGTCGAACAGCTCGCGCGTCGACTCGCTCCAGAGCTGGTGGCGCGTCTGCTCCAGGACACGCTGGATGTCCGGCTCCGTAGGCCACTCCCCGCTCTCCAAGCGGCGCACGGTGCCCGCGATCTGGCCGGCGATCGGGTCGGCAACGTGGACCGCGTCGACCCCCGGCCACTCCTTCCCGGCGGCGAGCACCCTACCGACGTTGGCGTAGACCGTCTCCTGCATCTCCAGGGGCGGCAGGATCGCGTAACCGATCCCGCTCGGGCCGATCGCCGCCTGGTAGCGGTGCATCACACCCAGCTCGCTCATCGCGGGATGCATGGCGGTGTAGGCGAGTTCGCAGCGGTAGCCGGCTTCGGTGAACTTCTGCACGACGCCGGCCGTGTACTCGACGCCGGTGTGCGGCCCCACCAGGACGATGTTCTGCCGATGCTCGATGGCGTGCTGGCGGATGTGCTCGGTGAGCTCCCCGGCCACCGGGCTGAAATGACGCATCGCCGTGAGCATGCCCTCCTCCCGGGCCATGCGGGCGTACCCGGGCAGGTACGCGAACACGTCGTCGCCGTCCAGCACCACCGGGTCGGCCATCCCAAGCTGCTCCGGGACCGCGGTCCGCAGGGTGGTCTTCCGCGAGCCCTGCGGGCCGCCGAGGATCACCATCCGGGGGTTGTCCTGGGAGGGGGCGGTGAGCGTGGGCCGTAGGTCGTTCTCCCAGATCGCCTCGATCTGCTCGGCGTTGGGCAGGGGCGGTGGCGTCATCCGCCGGCCCTCACCGAGGCGAGGACGGTCGGGTACTCCGCGAGGATTGCCCGCAGCCGGTCCGGGTCGGCCTTCCCCAGGTTCTGGCGCTCCTCAATGTAGCGGGCCCTCTCGGACCTCAGCCGGTCGGCGTCGGCGGGCTCGGCACCCGCGATGAGCGTGCTGTACTCCGCGATGATGGCGCTGATCAGGTCGTAGGCGATATCGGCGGCGTCGGGGTCGATGGCTCCAGACATGAACTCAACCTATCCCCCTTCCCGCCAACTGGGCCGACCTACAGTTGAGTTCCATACTCGACGGCAGCGGTCGCCGCCGGTGCCACCTTGGAAAGGATCCCCGATGCCTCAGTGGTTCAAGAGCTCGTACTGCGACGACAAGGAGTTCGCGTGCGTGGAGGTCTGCACGGAGCCCGGCGCGGTGGCCGTGCGCGACTCGAAGGATCCGGACGGGCCGGTGCTCACGTTTCCCGGCGAGAGCTGGGCCGGCTTCCTCGGCATGCTGCAAGGCGAGGCGTAGGAGCCCGGACCACAAGCGAAGGCCGAGCGAAGCGGCGCGACCCGCCCCGGCGCCAGCAACGCGAAGCGCCCCCACCAACGGCGGGGGCGCTTCGCGTTGCTGGCGGGGTGCCTTCTAGTCCTCCTCGGCCTCCTCCAGCACTGCTCGGGCGCGCGCTTCAAGATGCTCCGGCGACGCCCCACCGAACGCTGCTACGAGGAAGCCGGCCTCCGCGGCCGAGCCGTCGGGGCTCTTGTAGCGGGTCACCAGGTCGGCCGCCGCTGCCTCGGCGGTCGGGTGGACCACCACCTCCCTACGCGGCGACACGTTGAGATCGGCCCCCCACACCAGGGCGGGCCACAGGCTCGACGGGGCACCGGGGCTTCGCTGGATCGTCAGCCTGAGCGCATGGTGATCATGCACCCACCAGACCATCGGGCAGTCGGTGAAGTCTTCGGCACGCTTGATCCGGTACTGCACGCCGCCGAGGGTGACGGCCGTCGCCCGGTGGCGCCGCAAGGGCAGCCCCGCCGCGCGGGCCATGGCCCGCGCGCGCCACCAGACCAGGGGTGATACCCACTTGAGCCTGACCATCGCCATGCCGCTACTCCCCTTCACCGAGCGGAATCAGCCGGCCGCCGGGGAGCAGTTCGGCGGGGGTCGGTTCGTCCGCGGGAGTCGGCTCCGACATCACCTGCCTCCCTTCATCAGCAGCCACGCCTCATCGACCAGCAGCACGGGCTCCTTCGGCTGGTTCGTGCGGGCCGCGCGCTCCAGCCGGCGACGCTGGTCCGCCTCGGACCGGATGCGCTGCAGCTGGAACTCGCCGGGCTGGCCGGCGATCTGGCCGGTCTCCTCGACCTGTTGGGCGCGCCAGCGCTCCACATCGGCCAGGGCGATGGGGTCCTCGGGCAGGTCGCCCTCGGGCATCGCCGTGACTCGTCCCTGGCCGAGGGCGACCACGTACACCCGGCGGCCGTCCAGGATGGCGACGGTGCCGAGGTGGTCGTCGCCGAGGTAGACGCCGAGGTCGTCACGGTCGGGGCGGAACGTGATGCCGAGGCGGTGCTGCCACTCGACGGCCTGGTGGGCGACGTCGGCGAGGATCTGTCCGGGGGTCATCAAATCTCCTTCTCGGCGGCCTTCGCCGCTTCCTGCCACGCCAGGTACTCGGCGCGGACGTAGTCCCGGCCGGTCAGCCCGGCCGGCGGGGCGAGGGCGGTGCGGTGCTGGCGGTCGTGCTCGATCAGCTCGACTGCGGCCTTCTCGGCGTCGTCGGCGCACTCGCCGACCAGGGCGCGGGCCTCGCGGGCGGCCGCGCTGCGCTGTCCCCGATAGAAGGTGACGTTCTCGGCGGCCAGCAGCGCGCTGCGGTCGGCGGCCGCGGCGGCCCGCAGCTTGTGCTCGCGCACGCCGGCCGGGGTCAGCTTCCCCTCGATCCACAGCGCCAGGCCGCGCATGACCTCGCCGAGCTCGGCGGGCTGCGGCGGGGCGTCTTGGTAGGCCAGGGCCGGGCCGACCCGGGTCACGACGTGGCCTCGGCGGCGGCCTCGGCCCGCAGCTGGGCGGCGTAGGCGCGGGCCTCGACGGCCTGCTGGGCGGCCTCGGGCTTGCCCTCCTCGGCGGCGATCCGCTCCAGCAGCGAGGCCTTGCGCTCGATGACCGCAGCGCGCTCAGCCGGGTCGGCGCCGTTGCGGTGCACGTGGTTGATGGCGTCCAGGACCTGGGAGAGCTCTTCGGCGGTGGTCAGCTTCGACAGGTGGCCGGAGACGGGGCGCTCGGTGTCGCGGTACCGCTCGACGTGCTGGCGCACCCACCGGTCGAGTCGCTCGGCGGCCGGTGTGGGCGAGTAGGCCGCGTCATGCAAACGCACGCTGCGGGGCGGCACCTGGCCGTTGATGTTGGCGGGGCGGGCCGGGTAGAGCGGCTCCACCAGGCCGAGCTCCCAGTCTTCCTCGGCCTCGCGGAAGCGCTCGTGCGCGGTCTGGCGGGTGATGTCGAGCTGGTCGCCGATCTGCTGCCAGCTGGCGCCGCGTTGCCGCTCGTAGACCACCGCCCGGGCCAGCACCGCCTCGGCCAGCGCGACCAGGGCGGCCGCCTCGCCCACCATCTCGCCGCGGTTGCTGAACAAGTCGCTGACGGTGGGGATGTGGGCGGCGGCCTGGTCGGCGAGTTCGGCGAGTTCGTCGGAGAGGGCGAGCCGGGCGAGGGCGGTCCGGCTGTAGCCGTGCCGGTCGGTGTCGGGGTCGTACTCGATGTCTGCCATGGTGTCAGGCTACACCTGACAACTCCAATCTGTCAGGTGAAACCTGACAAGCTCAACCCGTCAGGGTGAGCCTGACAAACGGACTCCAGTGTCAGCATTTCACTGACGCCGACCCAACGTCAGCGAAATGCTGACACTAAGTCGGATCGACCTGGTAAGGTTCGGCTCACTCGTGATAATGCTCCTTACCATGGGAGACAAAGTGACCCAAATTGACGACCCGTCCGGGACGGTCCGGCACGCCGCCGAGAAGCTCCGGCTGGCACAGGACTCCACCACCGCCATGGGCCTGGAGCCCCGGCTGCGGAGACTGCTCAGCGCCGTACACGAGGCTGGCCACGCCGTCGTGGCCTCCACCCTGGGCAGCCCGGTCATCGAAGCGTCGGTGACCAGCTACGAGGTGATCGGCCTCGGCGGCGACCACGTCCGATTCGACTGGGTCGCCAACAGCGACGGGATCATCCCGCTGCCCGACATGCTGGCCGTGAAGGTGGCCGGCTTCCAGGCCACCTACCTGTGGCTGGACGGCCGGGGCATCGACGGCAACGCAGAGCCGTACCACGAAGCGCTGAACTGCTTCGCCGGCGATGACCTCAACTGGTGTGCCGACGCGTGCCGACGCCTGCTCCCCCACGCCCACGCCCAGGACGCCATCGAGGGGGCCGGCCGGATCCTCAAGCACCGGTGGCGCGCCACCCTGAGACTGGCCTACGCCCTCGCGGACCGCGGCTCGATGGACCGCGCCGCCCTCGAACCGCACCTCGACTGCGACCCGTACCACGCCCTCAAGGCGATCGGCTCTTACCGGGCATGGCGTGAGGAGACGGCCGGTCACTGGGCGCCGCCGAGGCAGGGCTCTCTGCGGCACGACGCGCCTTCCTCCTCGACCGAGGAGGTAGCCCGGTGACCACCGCCGAGGCGGAGCTGGTGAACTTCCTCCGCCGCCTGCCGCACCGGCCGCCCGCGCCGGGCTGGCGGTACGACTCGATGGCCCGGCTCCTGCTCGACGTCGGCCGACTGTTCACCCCGGCGCCGTGGCCTGGCGGCTCCGCCCCGGGTACCCCGGGGGCCTGCTTCTCCGAGTCGGCGGTCCTGGCCGAGGCCGAGGGGTGGGCGTACGTGGAAGGCTTCGCCTGGGACCGGCGGTGGTTCGAGACCGAGCACGCCTGGTGTGCCGCACCCGGGCGGGCCGACGCGCTCGATCCGACCTGGACCCCGCCGGCGGACGCCTACCTCGGCGTTCCGCTCGACCCGCGCGCGGCCGCGAACCTGATGGCCCACCACGACCGACCACTCCTCTCCCCCGGGCCGGTCGCCCTGGAGTGGCTGCAGCACGGCGTGCCCAAGGACCTGCTGGTCGACTGCGGCCAGCCGCAGCCCGGGCCGCCGCACGAAATCCCGGACGGGGCGGCGGTGGCGCTGGTCGGCGCGGCCGGGGCGGGCAAGTCGACGCTGGCCGCCGCCCTCGGGGAGCACTTCACGGTCCTCGAACTCGACGCCCTGCGCCGCGAGGCGGGCGGCGACGGCGGGGACCAGGCGGCGACTGCCGCCGCGGTCGAGCTGCAGAACGCGCGCCTGGACGCGCTGCTGCAGGCGGGATCGGGCGTCCTGCTGGACTCCACCAACGTGGAACAGCGGGTGAGGGCCGAGTTCCTGCAGCGGGTCCGCCGCCACGGCCGTCCCGCTGTGGCGATCCGGCTGACGGCGAGCCTGGCCGACTGCCTGGCGCGCAACGCGGGCCGCACCGGCAGCAGCCGGGTGCCCGAGGACGTCGTCCGCTGGCAGCACGCCCTCGCGGCCGAGGCGGACCTGCGCGCCGAGGGGTTCGACCAGGTGCTGCTCTGGGACGGCCGGACCCTGGCCGACTGCCCCTCCGGGGAGGCCCGGTGAGCGCCGACCTGGCGCCGGCCGCCGATCCGGAGCGCGGGCGCCCGGGCGCGGGGGTGCAGATCGTCGCGGACGTCTCCGCCTGGACGGAGGTCGACTTCACGCTCTCCCCGCGCACCCTGGCGAAGCTGCGGGAGGCGGTCCCGGAGGAGACGGCCCGGGCCTATGAGCGGTGGTGGAACCGGGCAGCGGCCTGGTGCGTGGCCTCGGGCCGGGTGCCGCTGCCGATGACGCCGGAGACGCTGACCGAGTGGGTGCGGGTGCTGACCGACACTGTGTCCAGCCGTACCGGCAGGCTGCTGGGTGTGGCCTCGCTCGACCAGGCGGTGGCCGCCGTCCGCTGGGTGCACTCGGAGACCGGGGTATTCGACGGGATGCCCGGCACCCGGCAGGCCCGCCAGCTGATCCGAGCGCACGGGCGTCAGCTCTCCAACGCCGGACGGAAGGAGAAGAAGTCCGCCATCATCACGGCGGACCAGGCCCTGATGGTGGCCGAGGCGATCGACCCCACCACTCTGGCCGGCTGCCGGGACCGAGTGATCGCCTCGTTCTCTTTCGCGGCCTGGACCAGGCGGAGCGAGCTGGTGGCGCTGAACCTGGTGGACTGCGAGGTGAGCACCGACCCCGAGCAGCCCGGCGTGTGGGTGCTCTTCCGCTCCTCCAAGACGGACCAGGAAGGGGAGGGCGAGCGGATTCTGCTGCCCGCCCGCGGGGACGCACTGTGTCCGCTGCTCGCGCTGCTGGCCTGGCGGGCGGTGCTCGCCGCACTGGGCATCACCGAGGGCCGGCTGCTGCGGAAGGTGGACCGCTGGGGCAACGTCTCCGAGAAGCTGCACACGGGCTCGGTCAACGACATCTCCAAGCAGCTGGTGGCGGCGGTCGGTCTGGAACGGGACGAGCAGGGCCGCGACTTCACCGCGCACGGCTGGCGGGCGTCCGGCCGGTCCGCGGCGGTGGTGGCCGGGGCCTCGGAGACCGCGGCGAACGAGCACGGCCGGTGGTCGAAGAACAGCCGGGCGGGCAAGGGGTACGAGCGGGACCGCGGTGGCTTCGCCGACCATCCGATGGTCAAGGTAGCTGCCCAGCAGCAGGCGGCCCGGGCGGCCGAGGAAGCCGACGCAGCGGCCCGAGCCGAGGAAGACCCGCTCACCTTGGACACCCCACTCGAAGGCGGTACCCGATGAATGACTCCACCTCCGGCCCTGTCAGCGTGGCGGCGTGCGTGATCGTGCACGACCAGGCCACCGACCAGGTGGTGACCGTCCGCGACAACACCGACTGGCGGCGGCGCGAGGACTCCCTGCCCGTCGCCAAGCGGTTCTCCGAGCACGCCGTCGCGGCGGCCTCACGCGCGGTGCGCGAGCAGACCGGTCTCGACGTCGCCGTGGCCGATCTCGTACTCGACCGGGTCGTGACGGCAGCCGCAGGGTGGGAGGGCTACGGCTCGCAGCCGTACGTCCTGCTGGTCTTCCGCGCGGGGCGGTGGAGCGGCGAGCTGACGAACCCGGACCATCTCCTGCAGGCCGAATGGTCGCCGATCGATCGGCTGCCGAAGCTGATGCCGACGATCGCGGCGGTGATGGACGCATACCGGAACGGCGGCCCGCTGTCCATCACGCTGGGCTGAACGGTGGCGGCTGGATCACCGGCCGCCACCCGCGGGCTCGCTCCGAGCGGAGTCCGGCTACATTCCGGGCACGGCACCGAGGAACATCGCCGCAGCCGTGGCCGGCAGCGCATCGAGCTCGGCCAGGGCCTCGGAGAGTTCGCGCCGGGCGCGGGCCAATTCGTCGGGGATCTGCCCGGCCCGCTCGTCCTCCGTGGAGAACACTGCCGAGCAGGCGAGCAACGCCAGCAGCGCACTGGCCGTACGGGCGGCTGCCGCGACCACTGGACCGCAGCCCCTCTTGTCCAGTCCCTTGAGTAGGTGCGAGAGGTGCCCGGCCTGCCAGTGCAGCACTCCCATGACGCCGGGGCCCTCGGCGCCGGATGCGTTGATCACTTGCTGGCGGGCCAGTGTCATCTCCGCGGCGCCCGCGCCCTGCGCAAGCATGTGCCCCTCGGTGAGCATCCCGGTGCCGATCGCGGCGCCGTACAGTGCGTTGGCCAGGACGGCGGCCAGGACGTGCTCGCCGCCCACGGACCGGGCCTGCTGCTCCAGTTCGCCAGCCGTTGGCGGCTGGGCGTAGGCCCCAAGTGCGGCCATCGCCGCCGAAATTGCTGCCGCGCTCGGGGCAGGCGCGGGCGTCTGGTGCTGGTTCGGGATCGACATGGCCCGGAGCCTAGCGGGACCGGGACGGCGGCTGACGCTGCTTCCGTGAACCGTCCACGAAGGTGGTGTTCTACAGTTCGGGGCCGCTTCGGCCGCGGCCGCCACGGTTCTGGTCGGGGCCTTGCTGCTGCTGGTTCTGCTGGCGCTGCTGCTCGGCGGCGTGCTGAGTGGCCTGGATCCGGCGGGCCTCCTCCGCGAGGCGCTCGGTGTACGGCTGGGCATCGCGCCGCTGCATCTCCTGGCGGATCGTCGCCGCAGAGGCATCCAGCTCGGTGACCCGGTCACGGGAGGCCGTGGCCTCGGTGCGGGCTGCCTGCAGACCTCGCTCGCGCGACGCGGTCGTCCGCGCCAGCACTGCCTCGCGGCTGCCGCCGGCGCGCTTCCACGCGGCCAGCCGCTCCTCGTGCTCGGCCGGGTCTCCGGCGCGCTGAGTGCTGTCCTGCAGTCGCTGCCGTGCTGCAGCAAGCTCCTGGTCCCGGCGGTCGACGGACACGCGAAGGTCGAGCAACTGGCGCTCCATCTGCTCACGCTCAGGGCCTCGTACGGTCGGCCGACCAAACCGGCCGGTCTCCGCCAGCCTGGCCTCGATGTCGGCAGTGAGACGCCGGTCGTACTCGACGCCAGCGGCCAGCTCCATAACCAGAACGACGGTCGCGCGCATCTCCTGAATAGCCTCGACGCGCTCGGCCCGCGCGGTGATGCGCTGCTCGATCTCCCCGCCCGGGGCGAGAGCTTCGGCAAGCTCGCCAACGCGGGCTTCCTGGGCGGCAGCCTGGTCGTGAGCGGCCTCGGCGGCCTCGGCCGCGTAGGCCAGGGCTGCCGTCAGTTCAGCGTCGGAGAGCATGGCGTAGGGCAGGTCCTGCCAGCTCTCCTCGTTGGTGGGCTCGTCCACAACGGCGACGTCCTCGACGGCCCGCTCGACCTCGGCCGGCTCTTCGACGGCCAGGTCCTCGTGCAGCTCCGCCTCGGCACTGTCGACCTCGACCTCGGCCTGCGGCTCGTCCACAACGGCGACGTCCTCGACGGCCCGCTCGACCTCGGCCGGCTCTTCGACGGCCAGGTCCTCGTGCAGCTCCGCCTCGGCACTGTCC
>NZ_JBVIRL010000034.1:57002-69581 GCF_055576085.1 Kitasatospora sp. NPDC033851
GTCGACCTCGACCTCGGCCTGCGGCTCGTCCACAACGGCGACGTCCTCGACGGCCCGCTCGACCAGGTCGGCCTCGATGACCGGGGTCTCCTCGGCGACGGCCACGGCGGACGGCTCCAACTCGGTGGCCGACTCCAGCGCGTCCCGGCCCACCAGTTCGGCGACCGGGTAGAGGACGTCACCGCGGCGAGCGGCGGCCTCGACGGCGCGCGCACGACGGCCCACCTGGGTCACCTGGTCCTGCAGCGTCTGCCAGGCATCGGCGTCACGGTCGGCACCCGGGCGGTCGCCGATTCCGGGCTCGCTGTCGCGCGCCTGGCGGCGGGTCCGCCAGGCGTCGGCCAGCGCGGCGGTGCGCTCCCATGCCTCACGCAGTTCGTGGTCCACCGGCGGGACGGGGCCGAGCGGGCGCGCCCACTCGGGCGGGTCCTGGGCGAGGGTACGGCCGGTCTGGCGCAGGCGCTCCTCGATCACCTCGCGGCGGGCCTGCAGGTGCTCGATCCACGCTGGCGGGGTGTGTTCGTCGCGCTCGACCTCGCGCGGCGCGAGCCACTCGGGCAGCGGACCGGTGTTGTCCGGGGCCAGGGGGGCGGTGTCGGGCAGCAGCTGGCGCAGGCGCTGTTCGGCGCGCACCCGAGCGGTGATGACCTCGGCCTGTTCCACTCGCTGGCGGGCCTCATGCTGGCCCTGGAAGTTGGCGCGCATCGTCGCGGCGACGACCACGCCGTCCTGTCCGGCGGTGGCGGCGCGCCCGGTGCCGGGTTCGCGCTGCCAGGTCTCACGCATGCGGTCGATCGGCGCCATGCGGGCGCGCAACCGCTGCTCGTACCGCAGCGCGGACAGGTCAGCGACCGCCTCGCGTGCAGACTCCTCCCCGAGGTCGCTCCTCCGACTCAGGCGGCGGGCCCGGGCGATCGCGTCGGCGAGCTGAGCACGGGTGAAGTCGCCGTACGCACGGTGGGGCCAGGCCGGGACCGGCTGGCCTTCGACCTTGACGGCGCGCGGCTGGTTGGCCACGCGGGCGTCGGCCCGGTGCAGGCTCTCCAGCGCCTGCGCGCGGTGCTCGGCGGCGCGCTGGACGAGGCCTTCGAGCTGCTCGGGGGTGAGGTCGGCCAGGGGCCGGTTGGGGTTCTCCGCCTGCAGCTTCTGCATGAGCTCGCGGGCGTCGTCCACGTGGTTGTCGATGCGCCAGCTCAGCACTGCGGCGACATCCTCGGCGTCGTCAAAATCGCGCTCGCGGTAGGCGGCGAGCAGGATCCGCTCGGGGGCGAATCCTTCGCGCTCGGCGTCGCGGACGGCACGGACTACGGCCTGCCAGGCGTCGGCGGAGATGAACGCCTCGGCCTCCTCTCCGATCACCGAGCGGAGCATGCTCTGGTAGCGCAGGGAGAGGGCGCGGGCGTGGACGTCGGTGTACTCGTTGGCGAGCTGGCGGATGCCGAACGCGCGGTCCTGTTCCTCGCGGATCGTCTCCGTCGCGGAGATCGACGCCTGCGTGTTGCGGGCGATGGCGGCGAGGACGTCGGCCATCGTCTCGCCGTCGTCCAGGATGACGTAGCCGCGGTTCTGTTCGCGACCACGCGTCATCTCGACATAGGCGGCCTCCCTGGATGTCTTCCTGCTGAGCAGGCCGGACCCAATGACGACGGTGGCGCCCTGGCCGCGGTGGCCGGTGCTTGCGTAGCCCAGCTCCACGTACCGGCTGACGTAGTCGGCCGGCAGGGTCGCACGGCCGCCGTGGTCGGTGTGCCGCACGACCAGGGAGCCGTCGTCGTTGACGGCGATGACGGACCACTGGTCGCCGTTCTTCACGAAGTCTCGGCCGCCACGCACCAGGTTCTTCCGGGCGTTGCGGCGGGTCACGACCAGGTCGCCGCGGTGGGCGTCCAGGCCGTCGCGCAGGTGGGCGGTGTGCGTCGTGTCGAGCTGGCCGGCGCCCAGCCGGTAGGCCTGGGCCAGGCTGTTGAGCTCGGCGACGCTCGCGTTGTCGTCGGCCATCATCAGGGCGGGTCGGCCCTGCTCGACGTCGTGCTGCCAGTCGCCGAAAATGGCCTGCAGCATCTGTTCGCGGCTGCCGGCCACGATCCTGTTCTGGTCCAGGTACCAGGCCCAGGCGTCCTCGGGCTCACCCGCCCGCAGAGCGAGGGAAGCGGCCGCCTCTCCGGGTGCGCGGAACCGGTGGACCTGCTCAAGTTCGACCACGTCGGTGGTGTTGGCGAGCAGCCGCAGGGCGCCGCCGGCCTCGACGCTCGCCAGCTGTCCGGGGTCGCCGACCAGGCGGACCACGGCTCCCGCGCGCTCGGCTTCGACGACGACGTCGGCGAGGCGGCGGGTGCCCGCCATCCCGGCCTCGTCGACGATCAGCATGTCCCCTGCGGCGAGTTCGAACTCGGCCGGGATTGCCTCGCCTTGGCGGGCGCGCTCGCGCTGGCCGAGCCACTGGTGCAGCACGTACGCGGGTGCGTCGATCCCGGCGCTGAGCTCGGCGGCGGCGCGGGCGGAGGGGCCGAGGCCGATCACGCGGCCGCCGGCGGCGCGCACGGCGTCGGCCGCCACGGCCATGGCGGTGGTCTTGCCCGCACCGGCGGGCCCGATCGCAGCCTCGACCAGGTGCTCGCCGAGCGCGAAGCGGCGGGCCAGGGCGCGCTGTCCGGCGTCCAGCGGGCGATCGGGGTTGGCCTGCTGGTAGGCGGCCAGCACGCGCTCGTAGGCCTCGGCGGACGCCGCCGGGATGACGCGGGTCCGGGCGGCGCCGACGATCCGGTCCTCGGCGGCGAGCACCGCAGCCGAGGTGAACAGCTCGGTTTCCCGGCGCCGGTAGATGCTCGTCCCGTCGGGGCGGGTGAGCGGCGCGAAGGCCGGGTTCGGGTCCGGCGGTGTGATGTTGATGGCCTCGCGGGAGAGCGCCAGTTCAGCGATCTGCTCGGCCAGCTCGGTACCGGGCCGCGTTCCACGGGTCGCGGCCATCACCCACCGGCGGGCTTCGGCCAGAACCTGGCGCCGGCCCCACACGCTTCGGTGTTCCGAGACGGTGTCGATCACCTCGCGGGCGGCGGTCTCCACGTCGATCCGGACGGCGGCCGAGTCCTCGCGGAAGCCGTCGGCGGCGGCCCGGGCGCTCTGCAGCAGGGTGTCCACGCGCTCGGCGCCGTAGGCGTCGACGGCGGCCGCGCGCCACTCGACCCGCAGCTCGGACAGCGCCCGGGCGTGCCCTTTGTCGGGGCGGGTGGCGAGCGTGGCCTGCTGCATCAGCTGCAGCAGGGTCTTGCTGGAGGGCTCGCGGCCGTGCTGCTGGCGGAACTCCTCGACCAGCTCGGCGGTGCGTTCCTTGATGCTTTTGGAGCGGGCCGAGTGGCCCTCGATCAGGTCGGATCCGACTCCGGCGATCTCCATCACCGGGCGCTTGCCGGCGGTGACCTCGCGGGCCTCGGCGCGCAGGCCGAGCGCGTCGCACACCGCCTCGACTACCCGGGCGTTGTACAACTCGGACGCGGGCACGTTCTGCGCGTACAGCAAGGCGCTGTCCAGGCTCCGCCACTTGCCGTCGGGGCCCATCACCTTGTTGGCGAGCACCACGTGGTCGTGCAGCAGGGGCTCACCCTCGCGATTGTCGTAGTGGCGGAAGCGGGTGGCGATCAGGCCGCCCTGCACGTGCTCCTGGGCGACGCCGCCGGTGCCGGTGCGCGTCATCGTGGCCTCGGCTTCCAGCCACGCAAGAGTGTCGGCGATGGCCTGCTCGTGGGCCCGCTCGACGGCCTGGCGCACCTCCTCGTTTCCCAGCGCCCACAGCACGGAGACGGACTTCGGGGCCGAGAACACCAGGTCGAACCCGGCCACGGCCTCCTGCCGCTTCCCGCCCTCGGCCTTCTTGATGAAGCGGCCCAGCTCCTCCTTGGACGCGGGGACCCGGCCGTGCTCCTCACGGAACATCAGGGCGCCGACCTTGCCACGCAGGGTGGCGCGCTCCGTGGCGTCCGGCGAGCGGCGGTTGAGCCGGTCGAACGTCGCCAGCTCCCCCTCAAAGCGGCGGCCGAACTCGGTGTCGCGGTTCTTGTACTGCGGGAAGGCCCGGCCGAGCTTCGCGGCGACCAGGGCACGCTTGGGGCTGTCGCCGGCGGCGATCCGCTCGGCGATGATCCGCTCTGCGTCGGGGTGAAGCCCCTCGCCGAACAAGGCCTTCATCTGGGCCTCGGTGACCGTGCCCGACACGCCGAGAAGCTGGATCCCGGATCCCATCCACAGGCCGGGAGGCTGGCCCTGGGCGGTGTAGTAGTCGCCGAGTTCCCGGCCGAGGTCGCGGCGCTCGTCGGCACTGGCGGTCTCGCGAATGTAATAGGCATACCCGTCCCCGGCACTGAGGCGGTGGACGGTCATCATTTGGCGATCGTACCCCCATGGTCACTCAAGTGTCTGAGGTGTGACCGTATCTGATCTTGAAAAAGCGAGGCTTGACGAGAGACCTGTGTGCGAGCTTGCGAGGCACACAGTCGAATCGTCGGCCGAGTGTTTCAAGATCAGATACGGTCACGAGCTTGCGAGGCGGTTTTCCACAGATCTGCTCACCGAGCAGGTCTGTGGAAAACCGCACACAGGACGCACCTTGTGTGCGCGTCATGGGGAGAGCCGGGAGACGGTGCGTCACCGACCCGCAGACGACTGACCGCCAGGACTCCTACGGCGTACGGCGGCGCGGGAGGCTCCGCGCGGGCTGGCTTCCGCGGACGTCAGCCGGCGCTCCTGCGTACGGCGACGCGGAAGGCGGATGGCGCTCGACGCTCCGCCCCGCCTTTTCGGCGCGGCCGACGGGCGGGCGGGGCACAATGTGCACCACCGTTTGACGATCAAGGAGGGTGGCCGGATGGCTGAGGAGAGCAGGGGGGCGCGCCAGCTGTCGGCGCGCCAGCGGGCGCGCCGCGAGGCGGCCGAGAAGGCCGCGAAGTTCGAGCAGCTGGCGGCCGACCGCCGCAAGCTCGCCGGCGAGATCATCCTGGGCCTGGAGCTGATGGAGGCGTACGACGAGGAAACGGAGGAGCTGCTGGAGAAGCTGGAGCTGGAGCGGGCCGGCAAGCGGGCCGAAAAGAACGCGGCGACCGACGCCTTGGTGGTCCAGCTCCTCAACACCGGGGTGGACGTCACCGAAGCCGCCGAGCGGTGCGGCATGACGGACGGAGAGGTCAAGGCTGCGCGCAAGCGCCACACGGCGACCGTGAAGACCGCCGCCGCGAAGACGAAGGTGGAAGCGGAGAAGAAGGTGGAGCCAGCTCCGGCTCCGTCGGCTACGATCCCCGAGCAGGAGAGCGCCCCGGCCTACGGCCCGGTGGGCGCCACCCAACCGCCAGGAACTGCGGCGGTGTGACCTGCTGAACGTGCGTCGGCCCCGTCCTCGGGATGGCTACCCATCCGCCAGGGCGGGGCCTTCGTGCTGCTCGGGCCGGCGGCGGTCAGAACAGCGGGAGCTGTGCGCGGCTCGGGTCGCTCGCCTCGACCGCGGCCAGGTAGGCCTCGGCGTCGTACCCACCCGCCAGGGCCTCGCGGACCAGGGGCCGCACCTCGCCGGCGAGCATCGCGGCTGCCAGCTCGGCCAGGTCCAGCCCGTCGCGGAGCGCGGCCTGGATCGCCTGGGCCCGGCCGAGTGGGCCCCGGCTGTCGGCGATGCCGACGTGCGCTCGGCCGGCCGAGCGGCCCTGGGCGGCCATCTGCCGCAGGTTGGCGAGCTGGGATCCGGCGGACAGGTGGTCCAGCTCGATGCACAGAACCTCGTTGCATCCGTGGGCGATTTTCTCGCTGGCCCGGAGGGGACCGCGCATCTCTTCGACCAACCAGCGGTGCACCCGCACCGTGCGCTCGCGGCCGTCCTCGGTCAGGGTCGCCTTGGCGTACCCGTCGCTGGTGAGCGCCCTGGTCCAGTAGCGGCATCCGTGGGGCACCAGGATGCTGCGCTCGGCCACATAGGCCAGGGCCCGCTTCGCGCGTTCGTCCATGACACTCCCCCGGATCCGCCGACTGCAGGAAGGTCACCATCCTGGCACTTCCGGAGATCGCCGGTCCCGGGCGCGGAGCCGAACGCGTCGTGGCCCCGGCGCGGTGAGCGCCGGGGCCACGTGGTTCTACTTTTGCCTCCTCATCGGGGGCCGAAATCTGAAACCCGCGGGGAGTGCTACCACCCGATGGGCCAGTCCGTCGGAGGGATCGGCGCCAAGCCTCGTTGGTCGCGCCCGGCCTCGTTGATCCCGCAGGGTGAACAGATCACCCTGGCGCGGCCGATGGTGGTCCGCGAGCGCGCGGTCGGCTCAACGAGGGGGCCCGCGCAACGCGGGCAGGTGATGGGGGTGGTCATGTCGTTGTCCTCCGGTCGCATCGGTCGCAGGCGCCGGGGCGCTGGGGGTGTCGCTGGTGGACGGCCAGCAGCTGGGTGGTATCGGCGACCGGGGACCAGACCTTGCCCCGGCAGCCGTCCCGGCCGCACGCCGAGGCGGCCTCGACCTGGCTGGCCTCGACCAGCACGCGAACGTCGACGCGGGAGGACCCGCGCGCGAGCACGCCGTGGACGTAGCCGTGGTTCTGGTGGATCCACCGGGCGTAGTGGGCGACCTGTTCGCCCATCACGCGGCGGAAGGCGGAGGCGGCGAGTTGCTGGGCGTCGGGCTGGCCGCGACCGGCCAGCAGCTCGGCCAGGTGGTCGACCTCGGCGGTGAACTCGCCGTCGCGGCCGATCCGGCCGCATCGCGGGCAGACGGAGCCGCCGTTGCGGATGCACCCTTCAAGCCGCTCCCCGCAGCACGGGCAGTGGTGGTGAACGGCCTCGTCCGGGGTGCCGAGCCGGGCGCCGCACCCCTTGCAGCTGTACGGCTGCGGGGCGGTGACGAACGGCCTCCTCGGCGCCGGCGGTTCCTGGGCCCGGTGGGCGGGGCAGCGCGTGGTGGTCACGGTGCCTCCGGATGGGTGCGGGCGGTCTCGATGATCTGGCGCCAGGTGGGCTCGGACGTGCCCTCGCCGTCCCCGCGGCGGGCGGCGCGGACCAGCTCCGAGGTGCTGGCGTCGGGGTGCTCGGCGAGCAGTCGGCGGGCCAGGTCGAGCTTGGGGTCGCCGGCCCACGGGTGGGCCTTGGGCTTGCGGCCGGCTCCCCGGCCGGCGCCGCCGCGGCCGCGGGCGGGCGCCTGGGCGGCGGCCTCCCGCAACCGGCTGCGACGGTAGGCCGGAACTACCTGGCCCCGGTAGAGCACCTCCCCATCCGGCTCGTCGCGGATGAGGTCGCCGATGGACCCGGCCGGAGGGTTCTTGCGCCAGCCCAGGACGGTGCTGGTGTCCTTGTGGCCCATGATCTTGGCCAGGGCGTTGATCGGCAGCAGTTCGTCCGGGTCTTCGTCCGCCGAGGCATCGGCGGGGCCGGCCTTCGCGTTCTGCTCGGCGGCGGTGGCGGCGGCCAGGTCCTCGTGCCAGTGCCGCCACTGCGGCACGCACCAGTGCATCACTCCGCCGATCACAACCGCGGGCGGGTGGTCGTTGTCCTCACGGCCGACCCACAGCCGTTGCAGGGTGCGGGTGCTGAGCCCGGTCTCGGCCGCGAGGGTCGGGCGGTCGCACAGCTGGGCGCGCGCGCCGTCGATGACGGAGCGCCAGGCCTTCTCGGAGGTGCCGGGCTGGATCGCGTGGGCGGCACGGGCGAGTTCGGCCGTGCCGGTGTCGGGGGCGTGGGCGAGCAGGTCCACGGCCTGGTCGAGCTGGTCGGCGTCGCGCTGCTCGGCGGTGGGCTTCTGGGGGGTCACGGGAGTCTCCACGGGGTCGGTGGCGGCCTGCGGTGCCGGCAGCGGGCCGCGGGTCACAGCCAACCCCACGTCTGGACGCCGTCCGGGCTGTGCCGGATTACGGTGGCCAGGTCGTCGGCGGTGACCACCTGGGCCCAGTCCGCCCACAGCGGGTGGTCGGCGGGCAGGTTGATCTCGAACAGGCCGCTGTCGGGGTCGCCGTGCCAGTCGGCGATCAGGAAGTGGTCCGCCGTCGGGGCGGTGCGGGCGGTCGCCGGCCGCAGCACGACCAGGTCGCCGGGCCACGGGGTGCCGTCGTCCGGCTGCTCAACCGGGAACGGGGATTCGGGTACCATCGTCGGTGTCCTTCACTTGTTGGTGGGAGACGCACAAACCGGCCGGCCTGTTGCCAACTACGCCGTCCGGTTCGGCAAGGCCCGCCGCGTCACTCGGCGGGCCTTCGTCGTTCCCCGGGACAGCCGGCCGAAGCCGACCCCCAAGGGTGAGGAGACAATTAAACCAGAGGGCTGGGGGTGGGGGAAGCGCCGGCGTTCTCCGGCGCGGCGGCCCGGCGCTGTTCCGCCTCGGCCGCCCACTCGTGCAGCTCGGCGAACATGCGGTCCATCCGGCGCTTGTGCGCCCATCCGTGTGGCAGCAGCGGCAGGTTCTCGGGGGCCTTGCGGCCCTTGGGCCAGGTCGGCGGCAGTTCGACCCCGGCGAGGGCCTCGACGGCGAGCACGCCGTCCGGAGTCGGGCGAATCGGCCCGGCGTCCTTGCGGGCGTACAGGTAGGCGCCGCGCTGCAGCAGCTCGACCAGCTCGCGCCGCACCGGGCGGCCCTTCGACGCGGTGTCGCTCGGCGCGTCGGCGGGGATCGCCCGGTAGCGCCGGCCGTCCCAGGTAAGCCCTCCCGCGCGGACGTGCGCGGCCGCCAGGACGGCCCAGAGTTCGACCGTGAAGTGCGGTGCCAGGTCCTTGGCCGCGTCCTCGCGGCGGCCGGCCTCCATGTAGGCCCGGATCACGCACTCGTGGGCTCCGGCGCGCTGGGCGGCGGCGTGCACGGCGTCGGCCTGGTGGTCGTGCTCGCCGAGGCCGGCCAGTCGGTCCTCGATGTCGAGCCGGTCGCAGTCGGAGCAGGCGACCCGGAGCCAGCGCGGGCCGACCTGGTGCAGCGTCACCGGGCAGTCCAGCGCGGACAGCTCCCACGGGACGGGCGGGCGGGGGCCGAGCTCGTCGGCGCCGCCGCGGCCGCCGGCCTGGGCGTGCTCGGTGACGGCCTGCTCGACCTCGGACCACCAGCGCAGGCCTTCGGCGAGCACCGGGCCGCCGTCGGCGCGGGCGAGCGTCATCGGCTCCCCCTCCCCCATCCGCCGCACCGTGTACCGGTGCTCGCCGTACTCGACCAGGCGCTCGCGCACCAGCACGTGCGCGCCGTCCGCGGGGTGGTGCCAGTCGACCGCCGTACGGACCGTCGGCGGCCGCTCGGGCGCCTCGGCCGGGCCTCGGCGGTTGGCGGCCTCCCGCTCGGCGGGGAACTCCTCGCGCAGCATCACGAACTGGCGGCGGCTGCGGTCGGTGACGCCGGTCTCGGTGTCGGTCTCGGCGTAGTCGACCAGGCCGAGGCGGCGGGCCCGGGCCCACGCCGACCACGCGGCCCGCCCGGCGGCGGACAGCGGCACGTCCCGGCGGTAGCCGGTGCTCTCCGCCTGCCACACCAGGTACCCGCGTGCCAGCAGGGTCCGCACCCGGCGGGCGTCGATCGCCTTCGGCTGCCAGTTCCCGCCGTCGGGGACGTAGTAGCCGTTCAGGTCCTCGGCGAGTTCGCCGCGTTCGGCCCAGCCCATCACCTCGGACTGGAGGCGGGAGAAGCCGGCGGCCTCGGCCAGGTCGAGCTCGTCCGGGGTGACCAGCTGGTGCTCCTGGACGTGGTCCAGGGCGTGGTAGTGCGCCCAGTCCTCGGCCTCGATCCGGTCTCCGTCGACCAGGCGCACGCGCTGCCAGGCTCCGGTGTGCCGGGAGCATTCGACCGACCACCGGTCGTCGGCCAGGTTCTGCGACACCACCCGCAGCCACGGGGGCAGCACCAGGGCGGGCGGCTCGGCGGCGACGACGTCGGCGGCCGCGGGTTCGGTGGCGGCGGCCGCGACCTGGGCGGCGGCGGTCCACAGCGGGGCCTGCCGCGGGACCGGGGTGCGCCGCCGCTTCGGCCGGTGCTCGGCGGGCGCGGCCGCGCGTGCCTGCGGGACGTAGGACGGCAGGCCGTCGAACGTCGGCTGCAGGCTGGTGGGGTACAGGGCGCCGGGCCGGTACGGGTGGGCCCGGGCGATCACCGGGCGGCGCTTGCCGGTGATGCGCACGCCCCGGTCGCTCCACTGCTCGGCGAGCGGCTCGGCGTGCTCGGCGCAGGCGAGTTCGTGGTGGACGGCGGTCAGGGTGGCGGTGGTGAGGGAGTAGCCGACGACCCGGTGGGTGGCGTCGGCCCGGCAGGGCCTGGTGGTGGTGATCCGATGGCCGGCCTCGGCGGGGTCCTGGGTGGTGGCCTGGCACAGCGGGGGGAGGTTCAGCACGGTGGTTCCTCTGTCGGTGGGGCCGGGGCGGTTGCCCTCGCTCCGGCGGTGGAGCCGCCCGCTGGTCACGGGCGGGGAGGTCGGCGGGTCCGCAGCTGCGGACGGAAGGTCGGAAGGGGACGGGCGGCGCGGGTTCGTCCGGCGGCCGCCGGGCCGGCCACGGGCCCGGCGGTGAACGCGCCGGGCAGAGGCGGCCGCCCCGAAGGGGCGTCGGCTTCACGGCCGTTGGCCGCGGTGGCCGGCCACCGCGGCGCCAGCCCGGGGGACGGCGGCTCGATGCCGCCGGCCCTCGGCCACCCGCACCGGACCCGGGCACAGCGCCCGGGGCCGGGAGGCGGTCAGCGGCTGGACGGGGTCTCCGGGTCCTCGCCGTACGGCGTGGCCGGCTGGGCCGGACGGCCGGG
The DNA here is from genome assembly GCF_055576085.1 of Kitasatospora sp. NPDC033851. NCBI lineage: Bacteria > Bacillati > Actinomycetota > Actinomycetes > Kitasatosporales > Streptomycetaceae > Kitasatospora > Kitasatospora sp. NPDC033851. The sequence goes on from NZ_JBVIRL010000034.1 coordinate 67,718, forward strand.
GAACTGCTTCAACGCCTCGGCGAGGCGCGGCAGGTCGGGTTCGGGGAACACCATCTCGCTGTAGAGCATGAGGTAGGGCGGCATGTAGCCGAGCTCCCACGGGCCGCCGTCGCTGCTGGACCAGTCGACGCAGAACCAGGCACCCTCGAACGGGTCGAACCCGTTGTTGGCGGCCTGGAGGCGGTAGTGCCGGGTGCCGTCGCGCGACACGGCGGTGGTGACGATGGTCTCCCAGTTCGCGGCTTCGGCGGCCGCGAGCAGCGGACCGGCGTCGGCGGGGGCGTCGGGGCTGGGGCTGGCGTTCACGGTGGTTCCCTTCGGTGGTGGGTGCGGGCCGGCGGGCGGGGGCCGGAGCCGCACGGGTGGCCCGTGCGGCTCCGGTGTCGGGCTACTGGGGTCGGCGGGCCAGGAAGGTCCGGGCGGCGGCCGCCAGGTCGCCGCCGAACGCGGTCCGCAGACGCTCGACGGCGTCCGGCCCGAACCGGTTGGCGAGGGGGCTGTTCAGCACCAGGGCGGTGCCGGGCTCGTAGTCCTCGTGGTCCTCGACCACCTGGCCGTCGGCGAGCTGGCGCAGGATGCCGATCGGGATCTCCCATCCGTCCTCGGCCGCGAGGTTGAACCGGGCGGTCAGCTCAGGGAAGAGGGCGGCCAGGTGGTCGGGGGTGCTGGTGGCATCGGCCCGGCCGTCCGCGACGGCCCCGGCGTAGTGGTGGGTGACGATGGTGTGCCACCGGGTCCACGTGTCGGCCTCGTCGCCGATGAGCTCCTCGATCGTCCCGGGGGTGGGGCGGCCGGGGACCGCGTTCCAGCGGGCAAGCTCGCGTCGGACGCGGGCGGCAACCCGACGGTGGTAGAGCCGGCTGCCGAGCAGCGGTGCGCCGGAGGCCGGGACCACCCACTCGCCCTGGCCGGTGACGTCGGCGTAGGCGCTGAGGGTGGTCCACCGGACGACGTCGGCGCCGGTCACGATCTCCAGCGTCAGGACCTCGTAGTAGCCCTCCGTGGTGATCTCGATCTCGGTCACCGCGCAGTGCTTCGTGGTGACCGGCTGGGCGGGGAGGCCGTGGCGGGTGAGCGCGGCCGCCAGGGCTCGCGCCGCGTGCTGCTGGGCGGGGGTGGTGGTGCTGGTCATGGTCAGTTGGTCCTCTCGGTGTTGGTGGGGTGCGGCCCGGGGGTCCGGGCCGGGGCCGCGCGGGGTTGCCCTCCCGCGCGGGGGTCTGGGGGCCGGAAGGAATCCGGCCGGAGGCCTGCGGCGCGTCAGCCCGGCCCCGGGCGGCTCGATGCCGCCCGGGCCGGCCACCCGCGCCGGGGGCCGCGCCGGGGGCCGGGCCGGTCCCGGGCCGTCAGCCCGGGACCGGCACCCGGTCAGCCGATCGGGCCCGCGACGGACTCCCACGGGCCGACCAGCTCGGCGTACTCCTCCGCCGTCAGCCCCTGCCGGGCTGCGGCCGCGACCGCCGCCGTGCGCATGGCCATGAGGCCGTCGCTGATGAGCGCCGTCCAGTGGACGCGGCTGAGGACCTGGTCCCCGATGGTGTCCCAAATGTGGAAGGCCTGGTCTTCCTCGATGAGGCGCCATGCGCGGTGCTGCGTGGTGGTGGACGGCGGCTCGGTCGTCCAAGCGTGGGCGAGGGTGTACAGCTGGCCCCCGGTGATGGTGGCGGCGAGGGACATGAAGTCCGACGCGCTGGCCACAGCGAGCGTGCGCGCGGTGGTCGCGTCGTTGACGTCGACCTGGCGGTGGCTGGTGTTCACGGGGCTTCCTCTCGTTGGTGGGGTGCGGCCCGGGGGTCCGGGCCGGGGCCGCGCGGGGTTGCCCTCCCGCGCGGGGGTCTGGGGGCCGGAAGGAATCCGGCCGGAGGCC
>NZ_JBVIRL010000034.1:69678-71711 GCF_055576085.1 Kitasatospora sp. NPDC033851
GCCTGCGGCGCGTCAGCCCGGCCCCGGGCGGCTCGATGCCGCCCGGGCCGGAGTCCCGCCCCGGGGCCGGGCCCCGGGGCGGGTGTGTGTCACGCCTTCGGCACCCGCCACGCCTGGGCGGCCTTCCGGCTGAGCTCGGCGGCGTACTCATCGGCCCGCGCCCCGTGGACGCTCTCGTAGGCGGGCAGGTCCATGTGGCCGCCGAACACCTCCATGGTGTGCTGCGGGAACAGTCGCGCGAACAGGCGCATGTAGAGGCAGGTAGCGGCCGAGTTGAGCGGGGCGTGCGTGCTGGTCTCCATGAGGATGGCGATCATCTCGGCGCCCGTCGCGGGCCGGGTGTCCGCGCCGGTGGCGAGCCTGTCGAGCAGCTCGGCCGCGTTGGCGCGGAACAGCATCTCGGAGTTCTGCAGCCGGTCGTGGTGGGTCGCCCGGACCAGCATGAACCCGGAGCGCCAGATCGGGCCCCGGCCGCTCTCCCGGTGGCGGCGCTGGGCGGCCTCGATCTCCTCCTCGGCCCACTCCATCGCGGCGAACAGCGGGGCGAGCTGGGATTCGAGGCTGTTCCGGATGGCCTGGGCGGTCTGCGCGACGTCGAACGTGGTCATGGTGTGTCCGTTCTGGTGTTGGTGGAGTCCGGCCCGGGGGTCCGGGCCGGGGCCGCGCGGGGTTGCCCTCCCGCGCGGGGGTCTGGGGGCCGGAAGGAATCCGGCGGGTTGCCTGAGGGAGCGTCAGCCCGGGGTGGGCGGCTCGATGCCGCCCGGCCCGGCCTGCCGTCCGGGGCCGGGGGGCCGGTCCCCGGGCGTGGGTGCCCGGGGACCGGCGGCCGGTCAGCGGACCGGGAAGCCGGTCAGCCGGTTGGCGTGGTTGCGCGCGGCCTGGGCGGCGGCGTGCAGGCCGCCCCATCCGTCGCCGTTGGGGATGACGACCATGCCGGAGGGGGTGGCGTGGCGGACGACGTAGTTGAACGGCCCTTCGTGGGTGATGGTGTACAGCTCGCCTCGGCCGGTGTACTCCCACACCCCCTGGCCGATGCGGGCATACCCGAACACACCCTTCGACCACGCGGCGGCGACGCGCGCGGTAGTGGGCACGGTGCAGGGCGGCTCCTCGACCTCGACCCCGGTGGCCTCCTCGGCCTCCTCCGGCTCGACGGCGGCGGGGGCGGGCAGGCCGATGGCGGGATACTCATCGGCGGTCAGGGGGCGGCTCTGCTGCTCGCGCCAGCGAACGTAGGCAGCGGCGGGGTCGATGTGGCTGGTGCAGGCGTACCACTCGTCAAAGGCCGTGGGAACCGAGTGGGGGTGCTCCTGGTCGCTGTTCCAGTAGGTGGCGCTCGCCCACTCGGCGGCGGCGTTCCGGCGGGCCTCCCGGATGTGCTCGGCGAGCATGACGATGATGGTCCGGCGGTCGTTGTCGCTCAGCGCCCACTCGCGGAAGTCGCTGACGGGCCGTCCGCTGCGGACGGCGGCGCACGCCGCGCAGATGCCGATGGAGTCGGCGTCGGTCCCCTGGTAGACGTAGTACAGGCGGACGCCGATGGCGGCGCTGGGGCTCTGGCTGTGAGCCTGCTCGACGGCGTCGCAGCGGCCGATGTAGGCGGGGCCGATCGACAGGACCGTGACGGGCTCGGCCTCAACGGGGTAGTCCGCGATAACGGCGTGCACTTCGGCGAGCTTCACGCTCTCCCACTCGTCGCCAAGGTGCACGGTGGGGGCTTCGAACAGGCGCCACCGGCCGCCGTCCCGGCCCCGCCACGTGGCGGTGAACCAGGCTCCGTGGGCGCCCTCGCCGGTGAGCCGGTAGATGCGGCAATCACTGTCGCCGAGGGTCTCGACCTCGGTGGTCCACCCGGCCTTCTCGGCGGCCTTGATGAGCTTGGCGGCGCCGGACGGGGTGAACGCCAGGGGCTTGACGGTCATCTGCGGTGCTCCTTCGTGTTGGTGGTTCCGGCCGGTTGGCCGGGGGTCTCGGCGGGGGTTGCCCTCCCCGCCTTGATGAGACAATTAAACCATGGTTTGGGGGTCCGTGTC
>NZ_JBVIRL010000035.1:0-71449 GCF_055576085.1 Kitasatospora sp. NPDC033851
GTTGACTTTTGGCACGCTGTTGAGTTCTCAAGGAACGGACGCTTCCTTCGGACCGCCTTCCAGCGGACCCTCCGGGCTTCGTTCTTTCGTGTTTCAAGCTTATCAGATGTTTTCCGCTCCGTTTTCCGGAGTTTCATTCATCGGATTTGCTTTCCGCTTTGCCGCCCCGGTCTCCCGCGGCGACTCCGGAACTGTACGGGGACGGGCCCGCCACATGCAAATCGCCCCTGCCCGGGGTCCCGGGCAGGGGCGATCAGGGCCGATCACGGACCGATCAGCGAACCTCGGTGATCTCCGGACCGCGCGCGAACGGGTCGATCGAGGCGCCGCCGAAGCGGTTGTCGCCCTCGCCGGCGGTGGCGGCCGCCCCGCCACCGTCGGCCACCATCTGGGCGTCCTCGGGAAGCTTCAGCACGATCGGGTCGCGGGGAGCCATCGGGGACTCGCCACGGACGACGACCGTCTGGCGGAAGACCTGCTCCAGGATCCCGGCCATCTCCGGCTGCACCGCAGCCTGACCCGAGATCACGCCGCGCAGGAACCAGCGCGGACCGTCGCAGCCGACGAACCGCACCAGCTGGACACCCTGGGTGCCGTCGGGCAGCTGCACCGGAACCTGGGCACGGAGGTGCCAGCCGAGCGGGCCCTCCTCCTCCTCGATGAGGCCGCCCTGCGAGGTGATGCCGTTGGCGATCTCCTCGCGGACCTCCCCCCAGATGCCCTCGGACTTCGGGGCCGCGAAGGCCTGGAGCTGGATGGCGCTGTTGCCGAGCACGAGGGTGGCGGCCACGATCGCGTCACCGGCGACCTCGACGCGCAGTTCCATTCCCTCGACACCGGGGACCAGCAGACCCCCGAGGTCGACTCGTCCCTCCTCGGGGTTCTCCAGCTCCGAGTGGTCCCACGGACCGTCCGGCCGGGGGGCCGGCGGCAGGCCGACCCTGTCGGCCGGGTCCAGCTCGGTCACGTTCTCGCTCTCGGCGGAACCTTCGACGTCATCGGCCGTCTCGTCGGCGCTGATGGCGTCGTCGGCGAGCTGCTCGACAGCGTCCTCGCTCTTCTGGCGACGACGGAACACGGTCACTGTCCTTCCCGGTCCAAGACCGATGCGAATACCTGCTCGGCTTCCTGCGAGGCCGCGGGAATGCTAGACCGCGGCATGGCCGCCGGTCGACCCGAACCCGCCCTCGGCGCGTGCCGACCCAGGCAGCTCCTCCACCTCGTGGAAGCGGGCCTTCTCGACCTGCTGGATCACCAGCTGGGCGATCCGGTCCCCTCGGCGGAAGCTGACCCCCTCGTGCGGGTCCAGATTGACGACGATCACCTTGATCTCTCCACGGTACCCGGCATCGACGGTCCCCGGGGCGTTCACGAGAGCAACTCCGCAACGAGCTGCGAGCCCGGACCGGGGGTGGACGAAGGCCGCGTAGCCGTCCGGGAGGGCGACGGCGATGCCGGTCGGCAGGACCGCCCGCTCGCCGGGGGCCAGCTCGGCATCGACGGTGGTGCGCAGATCGGCGCCGGCGTCCCCGGGCTGCGCGTACGCGGGCAGCGGCAGCTCGGGGTCGATGCGCTTGATCAGGACGTCCAGCTGCGGGCGGGGGGTGTCACTCAAGGGTTCACCTCAAAGGCTCGTGCGCGCTTCATCAGATCCGGGTCGTCGAGGACCTTTCCGACGTCCTCGGCTCGACCGTGCGTGGTGAAGTGTTCCAGCTTCACCTGGATGAAGAGCGCCTGAGCACGCACGGCGACCGGTCCGTCCGGCCCGCCGATCCGCGCCTCGGCGGCGCTGTAGATCTTGCGGCCGTGCACGCCGGTGACCCAGGCGCGCAGGTGCAGCACCGAGTCGACGGGCACCGGGCAGAGGAAGTCGGTCTCCAGCCGGCCGGTCACGGCGGGGGCGTGCAGGAGCCAGTTGAGCGTGCCAAGGGTCTCGTCCATGGCGGTCGTCAGCACGCCGCCGTGGGCCAGCCCGGGGCCGCCCTGGTGGACGTCCCGGACGGTGAACTCGGCCGTGACGTCGAGTCCCTCGCCGGCGATCGCGTCGATCCGCAGGCCGCCGGGGTGCTGCGGGCCGCAGCCGAAGCAGTGCTCGTAGTGGGAGCCGAGCCGGGTGCCGGGGGCCGGTGCCTCGGGGGCGCGCGGCGGCAGGACGGCGTCCGGCGGCGGGGTGGTCGGGGACGGCGGCACCGCGGGCGCCGGCCGGTCGGTGGGAGTGGTGGGGGCTGTCGTACCGGTCACGGAGCCCAACCCTACTCAGGGGTAGGTAGGCCCCCGGTGGGGGTGGCGTCCCGCGCCAGGCGTCAGGGCGCCCACAATGGAGGGCATGTACGACGAACGCCTCACGGTGCCGCGCTCCTGGTGGCTGCTCCCGGTCGCGGTGGGCCTCACGCTCGCGCTGATCCTGATCCGGGTCAGCGGCCCGGCCGCGCTGGTCGGGCTGGTGGTCGGCATCGCTGCCGGCGCGGTCGGGATCAGCAGCTACGGCTCGGCCCGGATCCGTGTGGTCCAGGGCTCGCTGGTGGCCGGACCGGCCCGGATCCCGGTGGACGCGCTCGGCGCCGCGCAGGCGTTGAGCCCCGCCGAGGCGGCGGCCTGGCGCGGTCCGAAGGCCGATCCGCGCGCCTTCATGCTGCTGCGCAGCTACGTCCCGACGGCGCTGCGGGTCGAGGTGAGCGATCCGGCCGACCCGACGCCGTATCTCTATCTGTCGACCCGCTCGCCGATGAAGCTGGCGGAGGCGCTGGAGGAGGCCCGGCGCGGCGCCCGTACCTGAGCGCGCGGGCCGCGAGGGCCCCGAAGGGTCGTGTGACAGGTCCTGACAGATCCTGGGAGGCCCTGGGAGGCCCTGAAGGGTCCGAGGACCGGAAACCTGAAGGGTCCGAGGACCGGAAACCTGAAGGGTCCAAGGACCGGAAACCTGAAGGGTCCGAGGACCGGAAAACGGAGAGGGACGGTTCCGCTGCTGCGGGACCGTCCCTACGACTTTGTGCCGGCCGACGCGTCGGCCGACTCCGTCCTGCCGGGCCCGTCCGTTCGGACGGGCTCCGAAACTGCCGTCCGGCCCCGCTGCCCGGGGCCGGAAGGAGCGGTGTGCCGGTCCCGCGGGAGCCGCGGGCACCGGGCCCTGTCTGCCGCGGTGCTCAGGCGCCGCAGTCCCGGCAGATCGGGTTGCCGTTCTTCTCGCTGTAGAGCTGGCTGCGGTGGTGGACCAGGAAGCAGCTCATGCAGGTGAACTCGTCCGCCTGCTTCGGCAGCACCCGGACGGCGAGCTCCTCGTTCGAGAGGTCGGCGCCGGGGAGCTCCATGCCTTCGGCGGCGTCGAACTCGTCGACGTCGACAGAGCCGCCGCCCTTGTCGTTCCGCCGAGCCTTGAGCTCCTCGATGCTGTCTTCGTTGAGCTCGTCGTCAGTCTTGCGTGGGGTGTCGTAGTCGGTTGCCATTTGTCGCTCTCCCCCTCCGGGTTGTGCGGTGTGTGCGGGTATCTCCAGCGCACGTAACGCATGGGGGGCCGGTCTTGTGCCCGACCCGAGGCGGAGATTTTGCCTTACTTCAAGCCCTGTTACTCAATCGACACTCAGCCCGGGGTCCATCGGGGTGATCCTCGGGGCCGCAAAAGGCCTCACGCTGGGCCATCGCCGACCCTTCCCGGGCCCGGTGAGCCAGCCACGCACAGTGAGCACCGGAGGTGCGGGTACCCGCCGAATCCCTTGCCTCTCAGGGATGACGACCGATCCGGCGGATCCGCCCGGGGGCGAAATCCGGTCACGGACGGCGATCTACACCCCCGAACGGGTGATCACTCTCCGGGGTTGGCCGAAACCATGGAGCGACACGGTGTGAGCTTGGTCACGTTCAGAATCTTCCGGGGCAAACCACGGAAAATCCACCCACTCCGACCGCCTGCGGGAGCACCCTACTCCGCGCTCCGCCGGGCCGCCCGACGCGCCATGATCGCCGCCTGGCGCTCCTCGAACCTCCGCGCCTGCGAGTCCAGCCCGTCCAGGAAGACGCCCAGCTCGTTCTGCGCCAGCACCCCCTCCGGGCCGAGGCCGCCGATCTCCATCACCTTGAGGTGGCGCAGCACCGGCTGCAGCACGTCGTCGTGGTGGATGCGCAGGTTGTACACCCCGCCGAGGGCGATCTGCGCGGCGGCGCGCTCGAAGCCGGGGATGCCGTGGCCGGGCATCCGGAAGTCGGTGACCACGTCGGCGATGGCCCGCATGGCCTGGTCGGGGGCGATCTCCAGGGCGGCCTTCAGCAGGTTCCGGTAGAAGACCATGTGCAGGTTCTCGTCGTTGGCGACCTTCGCCAGGAGCTGCTCGCACAGCGGGTCGCCGGCGTACTTGCCGGTGTTGCGGTGCGCGATGCGGGTGGCGAGCTCCTGGAAGGCCACGTACGCGACCGACTGCAGCATGCTGTGCGCGTTGTCGGACTCGAAGCCCTCGGACATGTGGCTCATCCGGGCCCGCTCCAGCTCCACCGGGTCGACGGCCCGGGTGGCGAGCAGGTAGTCGCGGATGGCTATGCCGTGGCGGCCCTCCTCGGCCGTCCAGCGGTGCACCCAGGTGCCCCAGGCGCCCTCGCGGCCGAACATGCTGGCGATCTCGTGGTGGTAGCTGGGGAGGTTGTCCTCGGTCAGCAGGTTCACCACCAGCGACACCCGGCCCAGCGCGGTCACCTGCGACTGCTCGACCGACCAGGCCTCACCGCCCAGCACGCCGTCGAAGTCGCGGCCCTGGCTCCACGGGACGAACTCGTGCGGCATCCACTCCTTGGCGACGCTCAGGTGGCGGTCGAGTTCCTTCTCCACGACCTCCTCGAGGGCCAGGATCAGCCGCGCGTCGGTCCAGCCGCTCGATCCGAGCGAGGTGCTGCTCTGCACGGTGCTGCGCTGCACAGGGGCGATGGTCACGGTTTGCTCCTGGGGGACGGCACGCGCGGGGACCGGCGCGTTGGGCGGGCACACGTCGTGCGGACTCCGGCGGGGGCGCCGGCGGACTCGCACTTACGGTTGCGTAGGTTACGACACCGTAAGTTGCTGGGGCCGCAAAAGACAAGCCGCCCCCGCCAGGCCTTATGTCGTCTTGACGGGCCTGACGGGGGCGGCTTGCTGTTCCACGAGCCGACGGCAGCCGGTCTGCCTACGGCGAGGGGATGCGAACCCGCATGGTGAGGCCGCCGCCGGCGCGCGGGGTGGCCTCGATGGTGCCGCCGTGGGCGCGCACGACCGAGCGGACGATGGACAGACCCAGCCCGACCCCCTTGTCGCTGCGGGTGCGGTCGGCGCCCTTGACCCGGCGGAACGGCTCGAAGATGTGTTCCAGTTCGTACCCCGGCACCATCGGGCCGGTGTTGGAGACCACCAGCTCGCCGCCGCCCGGCACCTCGGCGGTGGCCAGCTCGACCCAGCCGCCCGGGGTGTTGTACCGGACCGCGTTCTGCAGCAGGTTGAGCGCGAGCCGCTCCAGCAGCACGCCGTTGCCCGCGACCACGGCCGGATCGAGCTTCGAGCGCAGCTCGACCTCGCGCTTGTCCGCCTCGGCCCGGGTCTGCTCCAGCGCCCGGGTGGCCACCTCGGACAGCTCCACCGGGCGGCGGTCGGTCAGCTCGTTCTCGCTGCGGGCGAGCAGCAGCAGGCCCTCGACCAGCTGCTCGCTGCGCTCGTTGGTGGCCAGCAGGGTCTTGCCCAGCTGCTGCAGGTCGGGGGAGGCGGCCGGGTCGGAGAGCTGGACCTCCAGCAGGGTGCGGTTGATCGCCAGCGGCGTGCGCAGCTCGTGCGAGGCGTTGGCGACGAAACGGCGCTGGGAGTCGAAGGAGCGGTCCAGCCGGTCCAGCATGTCGTCGAAGGTGTCGGCGAGCTCCTTGAGCTCGTCGTCCGGCCCGTCCAGCTCGATCCGGCGGTGCAGGTCGGAGGAGGCGACGTCGCGGGCGGTGCGGGTGATCCGGCCGAGCGGGCGCAGCACCCGGCCGGCCATCGCGTAGCCGGCCGCGAAGGCGATCACGGCGAGGCAGACCAGGACGGTCAGCAGCTTGCGCAGCAGGGTGTTGAGCGCCTGGCTGGCCTGGTAGGCCTTGTAGTCGTTCAGCCACTGGTCGAGCGCGGACTGGCTGTTGAGGGTGAGGTTGTCCGGGGTCCGCACCGAGATGCCCGGTCCGTTGAGCACCAGGTGCGGCTGGCCGACCTCCTGCAGGGCCTGCTGGACGAAGAAGTACATCACCAGCAGCAGCACGACGCCGGCCATCAGGAACATCCCGCCGTAGAGCAGGGTGAGCCGCATCCGGATGGTGGGGCGGAAGGGCAGCCAGGCGAGCACGCCGTCGCCGGGGACGTAGGTCTGGTTCGACCGGGCCGAGCGCGGCGGGTGCAGAGGCTTGGGCGGTACGGCGCGCGGGCCGCCGGCGGGCGCGCCGGAGGGCCCGCCGGCCGGGGGCGGGGTGGTCATGATCGTCCTCTCGGGGCGTCCGCCGGGGCGGGCGCGGGGTGGTGGATTCCCGGGATCCGGGCCCTTCGTCGAAGGGATCCCGGGGTCAGATCCGGTAGCCGGAGCCCGGCACGGTGACGATCACCGGCGGGTCGCCGAGCTTGCGGCGCAGCGTCATCACGGTGACGCGCACGACGTTGGTGAACGGGTCGGTGTGCTCGTCCCAGGCCTTCTCCAGCAGCTGCTCGGCGGAGACGACGGCGCCGCCGGCCCGCATGAGCACCTCCAGGACGGCAAACTCCTTGGGGGCGAGTTGGACGGTGCGGCCGTCGCGGATCACCTCGCGCCGACCGGGGTCGACCGAGATGCCGGCGCGTTCGAGCACCGGGGGCAGCGGAACGGTCGCGCGGCGGCCCAGCGCCCTGACCCGGGCGACGAGTTCGCTGAAGGCGAACGGCTTCGGAAGGTAGTCGTCCGCGCCGAGCTCCAGGCCCTCGACCCGGTCGCTGATGTCGCCGGAGGCGGTCAGCATGATCACCCGGGTCGCGAGGCCCTGCTCGACCACCTTGCGGCAGACGTCGTCGCCGTGGACCAGCGGAAGGTCGCGGTCCAGGACCACCACGTCGTAGTCGTTGACCGCGATGCGCTGGAGCGCGGCCTCCCCGTCGTACACCACGTCGACAGCCATCGCCTCGCGGCGCAGGCCGGTCGCGACGGCCTCGGCAAGCAGCTGCTCGTCCTCGACGACGAGAACCCGCACGGTCGTTGTCCCTTCTCCAGGCCGGCCCCGGAAAGCGGACGCACGGCTCCGACGGTGGCTCCATCCTGCCTGGTCCTGCGGTAAAGCAGCGATAAGCTGCCCCTCGGGCACGGGGTCCGGGTCCGCGGCGATGACCGTTCGTGTCGGCACCACTCCGCTTGGACTGTGACACGGGCAACTTTCTTTCGCCGGGAGGTTTCCCGGCCGCCCCGGCGGGGAGGACAGCTGCACACCCGCGATCTGGCCCTTGGCCGGTCGCACCCACCCGCCGTGCGTTCATCCGCGCCGGCCCTGGGGCTGGGACATCACCGGGAGCGGCCGAAGGCCGTCTCCGCGTCCGACCGGCGATCCACCACTGCCGGCCGGGGCGCTTTCACCGGCTGGACCTTCCTCAGGGCGGAGAACGCACGACCGTGCACGTCCGACACAGTAAGGGGGCCCGTATGGACGCCTTCAAGGCCGGAATCCTGCAGCGCATAGCCAACGCCGAGCAGGACCTGCACCGCGCGATCGAGGCCGGGGACGAGTTCCTCGCCGAGGTGGAGCAGTCCGAGCTGGACGACCTCCGCCGACTCGCCGCCGAGCACGGCGTGGACACGGTGCTGGAGCGCCACCGCACCGCTGCCTGACCCGTCCGGCACCACCGACCCGTCGCCGGTCCTCCGGCACCTGCGGCCCTGCGGGGGCCGTGCGAAACCCCAGGCCCTGGCATCCCCCGTATGCCAGGGCTCTTCGCATGCCCGGGGCCGAGCCGCGGTCCCGGGCGTGCGAACCCGCCCGGCCGGGCCGGAACCGGTCAGTCCGCCCAGGCGCGCAGCGTGGCCAGGCGTTCCTGCAGCGGCTCGTACACGCCCGGGGCGGCGGCCACGGTCAGCTCGCCGTCCGGGCCGTGCCCGGGGCGGCCGCCGGTCAGCGCGCCGGCCTCGGCGGCGATCAGACAGCCGGCCGCGCGGTCCCAGGGGGCGAGGCCGCGCTCGTAGTAGCCGTCCAGCCGCCCGGCGGCGACGTCGCACAGGTCGACCGCGGCCGCCCCGCCCCGGCGGATGTCCCGCACCTCGGGCATCAGCGCCAGCAGCACCTCGGCCTGGCGCACCCGCACCGACCGGACGTAGTTGAAGCCGGTGGCGATCAGCGCCTGGCCCCACGGCGGGGCGGGGCGGGCCGAGAGCGGCCGGCCGTTCAGCCGGGCGCCGCGGCCCAGGACGGCGTGGAACAGTTCGTCGCGCGCCGGGGCGAACACCACGCCGACGACCGCCCGGCCGTCCAGCTCGGCGGCCACGCTGACCGCCCAGGAGGGCAGTCCGTACAGGTAGTTGACCGTGCCGTCGAGCGGGTCCACGACCCAGCGGACCCCGCTGGTGCCGGACCGTTCGGCGCCCTCCTCGCCGAGGTAGCCGTCGGTCGGGCGGCGGTCGGTGATCAGCTCCAGCAGGAGCTTCTCGGAGGCGAGGTCCATCTCGGTGACCACGTCGACCGGGCTGCTCTTGGTGCCGGCCACGCCGAGGTCGGCGGGGCGGCCGTCGCGCAGCAGGACGCCGGCCTGCCGGGCCGCGTCCAGGGCGACGTCCAGCAGGTCGTCGAGGAGCCGGTCGTCGGGCTGGGCGGGGGCGGTCACGGGATTCTCCTCCGGGGCGGCGGTGAGCGGCGGGACGGGCGGTCAGTGCTCGGCGGCGGCCGGGCGCGGGGCGCGCGGGTTGGGGCAGCAGGCGATCGCGCACACGTCGTGGCTGGGGCCGAGCGCGCCGAGGGCGCAGCGGGTCACGCCCTCGCCGCGCTCGGTGGCGGCCCGCTCCAGGACCAGGTCGCGGACAGCGGCGGTGAACCGGGGGTCGGCGCCGACGGTGGCGGCGCGGGCCACTGGCAGGCCGAGTTCGGCGGCCTTGGCGACCGCCTCGGTGTCGAGGTCGTACTTGACCTCCATGTGGTCGGAGACGAAGCCGATCGGGACCATCACCACGGCGGGCGCGCCCTCGGCCCGCCGGGCCTCCAGGTGGTCGCAGATGTCGGGTTCCAGCCACGGGGTGTGCGGGGCGCCGCTGCGGCTCTGGAACACCAGTTCCCAGGGTCGGTCGGCGACGCCGGTGCGCTCGGCGACGGCGGCGGCGATCAGCCGGGCCACGTCCAGGTGCTGGGCGACGTACGCGCCGCCCGGGGTGCCGCGGGCCGGGTCGTCCGGGGCGCCGGAGGACTCGGCCATGGCGTCCGGGATGGAGTGGGTGGTGAACGCCAGCCGGGCGCCGTCCCGTACCCCGGCGGGCAGCTCGGCCAGCGCGGCCACGGTGGCGTCGATCATCGGCTCGACGAAACCGGGGTGGTTGTAGAAGTGCCGCAGCTTGTCGACCCTCAGGGCGGGCACACCCTCCTCGGCCAGGGCGGTCAGCGCGTCGGCGAGGTTCTCCCGGTACTGGCGGCAGCCCGAGTAGCCGGCGTAGGCGCTGGTGGCGAGCACGGCGATCCGGCGGTGGCCGTCGGCGGCGATCTCCCGCAGGGCGTCGACCAGGTAGGGCGCCCAGTTCCGGTTGCCCCAGTAGACCGGCAGGTCAAGCCCGTGCTCGGCGAAGTCCTTGCGCAGCGCGGCGAGCAGTTCGCGGTTCTGCTCGTTGATCGGGCTGACCCCGCCGAACATGAAGTAGTGCTTGCCCACCTCCTTCAGCCGCTCCTTGGGGATGCCGCGGCCGCGGGTGACGTTCTCCAGGAAGGGGACGACCTCCTCGGGGCCCTCGGGCCCGCCGAAGGACAGGAGCAGCAGGGCGTCGTACGGAGCGGCGCCGGAGGGGGAGGGTTTGCGCGCGTCGGACATGGCACCGATCCTGCCACTGAGGGGCCGGGCGCTGTCGCCGGGGCCGCGCAGGTGTCCGGAAAATACCGTTTGCCAACGTACGTAAGCTGTGTTCACCTGCCTTGTTCCTTACCCCACCCCCGTCCGGAGTTCTCCCGTGCTGTCCAGCTACCGCCGGATATTCGCCTCCCCCGGCACTCTGGCCTTCTCCACCACCGGTTTCGTCTCCCGGCTACCGATCTCCATGACCGGCATCGGCATCGTGACCATGCTCTCCCAGCTGAGGGGCTCGTACGGTGTCGCGGGCCTGGTCTCGGCCACCCTGGCGATCTCCGCCGCCGTCCTCGGCCCCCAGGTCTCCCGGCTGGTGGACCGGCTGGGCCAGCGCAAGATCATCATCCCGGCCATGGCGCTCACCATCGCCGCCGTCGTCGGCCTGCTGCTCTGCGCCCGACTGAAGGCCCCGGACTGGACGCTGTTCGTCTTCGCGGCCGGCATGGGCGTCATGCCGAGCACCGGCGCGATGGTCCGCGCCCGCTGGGCCCACCTCTACCGCGACGACGCCCCCAAGCTGCACACCGCGTACTCCTTCGAGGCCGTCGTCGACGAGGTCTGCTTCATCGTCGGTCCGATCCTCTCCATCGGGCTGGCCACCTCCGTCTTCCCCGAGGCCGGCGTGCTGCTCGCCGGGATCTTCCTCGCCGTCGGCGTCCTGCTGTTCGCCGGACAGCGCTCCACCGAGCCGCCGGTCCACCCGACCGCCCGGCACGACGGCCACTCGGTCATCCTCAACCACGGCCTCCAGGTGCTGATCCTGACCTTCGTCGCCACCGGCGCGATCTTCGGCTCGGTCGAGGTCGTCACCGTCGCCTTCTCCGAGGCCCAGGGCCACAAGTCGATCTCCAGCGTGATCCTCGCCCTGTGGGCGCTCGGCTCCTGCCTGGCCGGCGTGGTCTACGGCACCCTCAAGCTCACCGGCTCGCTGGCCGCCCGCTTCTTCCTCGGCGTGGTGTTCATGGCCGTCAGCATGGTGCCGCTGCTGCTGGTCGCCCACGCGGTGCACGGCGTCGGCGGGCTGGCCGCGGTCGGCGGCGCCCTGCTGGTCGCGGGCATCGCCATCTCCCCCACCCTGATCAGCGCGATGGCCCTGGTCGAGCGGCTCGTGCCGGCGTCCCAGCTGACCGAGGGCATGACCTGGACGACCACCGGCCTCGCCCTGGGCGTCGCGGTCGGCTCCTCGGCCGGCGGCTGGGTGGTGGACGCCTCCGGTGCCGCCGCCGGCTACTGGGTACCGCTGGCCGCCGGCATGCTCGGCGTGGTCGCCGCACTGGGCGGACTCGGCCGGCTGCGCGCCGGACTGGCCGCCGAGCAGCCCGCCGCGGACGCCGATCGACCCGTAGACGCCGAACGGTGAACTGACTAATCTCTCGCCCTACCCGTGGCCCTACCCGCGGGTAGGGCGGCCGCGCCGTCCCGGACCGCGCCGACCCCGGTGCCACGGAGCAGGAGGCAGCGCAATGCCCCAGGCCAGTACCGCGACCCGCACCCGGTGGACCAACTGGGCCGGCAACCAGAGCGCCGAGCCCGCCCGGGCCGCCGCCCCCGGCACCGCGGAGGAACTGGCCAAGGAGATCCTGCGCGCCGCCGAGCAGGGCCGTACCGTCAAGGCCGTCGGCTCCGGCCACTCCTTCACCTCGATCGCCTCCGCCGGCGACGGCGTCCAGATCCGCCCGCACGCGCTCACCGCCATCCGCGAGATCGACCGCGAGGCGGGCACCATCACCGTCGAGTCCGGCCTCCCGCTGCACCGACTCAACCGGGTCCTCGCTACCGAGGGCCTCTCCCTCACCAACATGGGCGACATCGAGGTCCAGACCGTCGCCGGCGCCACCAGCACCGGCACCCACGGCACCGGCCGCGACTCCGGCTCGCTCGCCGCCCAGATCCGCGCGCTGGAGATCGTCCTCGCCGACGGCTCCCTCAAGCGCTGCTCCCCCACCGAGAACCCCCGGCTCTTCCAGGGCGCCCGGCTCGGCCTCGGCGCCCTCGGCGTGATCACCGCGCTCACCTTCGGCGTCGAACCGGCCTTCCTGCTCACCGCGCACGAGCAGCCGATGGCGTTCGACGAGGTGCTGGAGCGCCTCGACGACCTCGCCGCCGTCAACGAGCACTTCGAGTTCTACTGGTTCCCGCACACCGACCGCTGCTCCACCAAGCGCAACAACCGCAGCCAGGGCCCGGCCGCCCCGCTGCCCCGGTTCAAGGGGTGGCTGGAGGACGACTTCCTCTCCAACACCGTCTGGGAGGGCGCCTGCCGGGTCGGCCGGCGCTTCCCCGGCTCGATCCCCTCGATCGCCGCGCTGGCCAGCCGCGCCTGGTCCGACCGCAGCTACACCGACACCGCGTACCGGGTGTTCACCAGCCCGCGCAAGGTCCGCTTCGTGGAGATGGAGTACGCGGTGCCACGCGCGGCCGTCGGCGAGGTGCTGCGCGAGCTGAAGGCCCTGATCGAACGCTCCGACTGGAAGGTCAGCTTCCCGGTCGAGGTGCGCTTCGCCCCCGCCGACGACCTCTGGCTCTCCACCGCCTCCGGCCGGGACAGCGCCTACATCGCCGTCCACCTCTACCGGGGCACCGCCGACCAGGGCTACTTCACCGGCGTCGAACAGCTGATGACCGCCCATCAGGGCCGCCCGCACTGGGGCAAGCTGCACACCCGCGACGCCGAGTACCTGGCCGGCGTCTACCCGCACTTCGGCGACTTCACCGCCCTGCGCGACGAGGTCGACCCGCAGCGGATCTTCGGCAACGACTACCTGCGCCGGGTGCTGGGGGCCTGATCCACGGGGCCCGGTCCGCCCGGACTCGCCGGTCCGCCCGGGCTCGTCAGTTCGCCGGGGTCCCGGCCGCCGGCGGCGGGGCCACCGTCGTCGACCCCGTCGGCTCGTTCCCCGGCACGGGCGGCTGCGTCGTGGCCTCGCCGGTGGGCTTCCCGCCCCCCGCCGACGGGGAGGAACCGGCCGACGGGGTCGCGCTCGGACTCGCCGAGGGCGAAGCCGTACCCGGGCCGGTACCAGGGGTGCCGCTCGGCTCCCGGCTCGGCCGCGTCGTCGCCGGGGCCGAGGCGCCGCCGGACGGCGTGGCCTCCGGAGCGCGCCTGTCGCCCGGGCCCGGCCGCTCCGGCGGAGCGTCCTGCGGCTGGGAGGACTTGGGCGCCACCGAGCCGCCGAAGGAGGTGCCGTTGCCGGACTCGCCCTTGACCGTCGCCGACACCGGCTGCCCGGTCGCCAGTTCGAACGCCACGATCGGCGTCATCGCCAGCACGAACACCAGCCCGGACACCACCGCGTAGGTCTTCCAGGTCCACCGCCGGCGCGCCCGCACCACCTGCGGCTCGCTCCACTCCGCGGTGATCACCGAAGGCCGCGGCGGCGCTTCGTGCTCCGCCGGCACCTGGCGCAGCGTGTTCGCGGTCTGGATCGGCCCCCGGTCCACCGCGTCGCGCAGTTGCTCGCCGGTCCGCCTGAAGACGTGCTGGAGCACAGCGCCGCCGGTGGTGGCCCCGACACTCACCACCGCGGCGCCCATGATCGTCCCGTACACGCCCAGTTCGGAGGCCAACAGCGCGCCCACCACGGCGGCCAGCGCACCCGCCGCGACCTGAGCCACACTCAGATCGATCCGCTTGCGCTCCTCCTTGCCGCCCTCCTCGGCGGGGCTCAGCTCCGACATCAACATCCCTCGGTCCGTACGACTGTTCCTCGAACAAGCCACTCCATCTTGCCCAAAGAAGGACACAAGGGACGAAAATGCGGTTCTGCGCGCCCGGATTGTGTGAAGATGATCACCGTTCACCCACTGGTGGTCCGCCATCGGGGGAGCGCGCTCTTGAGATTCCCGTGAATCGCGGGAGACTTGAGCGGCGAGCCGCCCCTTTGGATGCCACGAATGGAGTACTGTTCGTAAAGCCTGAGCCTTGGGTCGACTTGTCGACTGCTTCTACACCGGCAGCTTGACGAGGAGCCACGGAACAGGCACGCACGGCGACGCCGGGTCCCGGATCGTCGCGAACACTCCGCGTGCGAGGACGGCCGGGACACCCAGGCGCGACGTCGACGGATGGCGTGGCAAAAAGGCAACCGTGCCACAGCGGCGTGGCGGGGCGTAAGCCCGACACGCCGGGGAACTCAGCAAGGTTGTGGCCAGTCGCGAGCGGGCAGGCCACACTCAGTACGGGAGCAGCGACGCAGGTGACGTCGGCAGGCACCACCCGGGAGGTAACCGTGCCCGAACTGCGGGTTGTGGCCGTCAGCAACGACGGCACACGGCTGGTGCTCAAGGCTGCCGACAGCACGGAGTACACCCTCCCCATCGACGAGCGGCTGCGCGCCGCCATCCGCGGCGACCGGCCGCGCCTCGGCCAGATCGAGATCGAGGTCGAGAGCCATCTGCGCCCCCGGGACATCCAGGCCCGGATACGAGCCGGTGCCTCCGCCGAGGAGGTCGCCCAGGCCGCCGGGATCTCCGTCGACCGCGTCCGTCGCTTCGAGGGTCCGGTCCTCGCCGAGCGCGCCTTCATGGCCGAGCGCGCCCGCAAGACCGCCATCCGCCGCAACGGCGAGTCCCCGGGCCCGCAGCTCGGCGAGGCCGTCGCCGAGCGGCTCGCGCTGCGCGGCGCCGAGAAGGACACCGAGCGCTGGGACTCCTGGCGCCGCGACGACGGCACCTGGGAGGTCATCCTCTCCTACCGGGCCGACGGCGAGGGCCGCAGCGCCTCGTGGACGTACGACCCGCCCCGGCGCCTGGTCCAGCCCAACGACGACGAGGCCCGCGCGCTGATCGGCGAGAACGTCGAGCGCGAGGAGGAGTCGATCTTCCCGTTCATCCCGCGGATCGCCCGGCTCCCCCAGGACCGGCCGCCCCGCCCGATGATCGACCGGCCCTCGGCCGACCGCATCATGTCGGCCCGCGAGGTCCGCGAATCGCGGGAGGCCACCGCCGAGTCCCGGGACTCGCTGACCAGCCTGCTCGACGTGGTCCCCGCCTTCCGCGGCGACCTCGCCGTCGGCAGCCCCGCCCCGATCGAGCCGGTGCCCGCCGAGGTCGCCGAGGAGAGCGAGGAGCCGGCCGCGGCCGCCGCCCCGGCGGTCGGCGCGGGTTCGGCCTACGCCGACATCCTGATGCCGCGCGCCGTCGCCCCGCACCGCGAGCGCCTGGTCGGCACCACCGACCGGCAGGCCGAGGCGGACGGCGTCCGGCCCGGGCGCCGGGCCACCGTGCCCAGCTGGGACGAGATCGTCTTCGGCAGCCGGCGCAAGAAGCAGGAGTAGTACCGATGCCGAAGGGCGGGAGGCCGGGCCTCCCGCCCTTCGGCGTTCCCGGACTCAGCCCGGCTGGTCGGTGACCGCCACCGGGCGGCCCGGGTCGCTCGACCACTCGCTCCACGACCCCGGGTACAGCGTGGCCGGCAGACCCGCCACCTCCAGCGCCAGGATCTGGTGCGCCGCCGTCACCCCCGAGCCGCAGTACACCGCGGTCTCCCGCTCCCCCGCGCCCAGCGCCCGGAACCGGGCCGCCAGCTCGGCCGCCGGACGGAACCGCCCGTCCGGGCCCACGTTCTCGGCCGTCGGCGCCGACACCGCGCCGGGGACGTGCCCGGCCCGCGGGTCCACCGGCTCCGTCTCGCCCCGGTAGCGCTCCCCCGACCGGGCGTCCAGCAGCAGACCGCCGCGCGCCCAGGCCGCGGCGCCGTCCGCGTCCACCGTCGGCAGCCGGCCGGGCACCGGCTTGAAGTCGCCTTCCGCGGGCTCCGGCAGCTCGGCCGTCACCGTCAGCCCCGCCGCCTGCCAGGCCGCGAAGCCGCCGTCCAGCACCCGGACGTCCCGGTGCCCGGCCCAGCGCAGCAGCCACCAGGCGCGGGCCGCCGCCATCGAGGCCGCGCCGTCGTACACCACGACCGGGCGCTCGGCGCTCACCCCGAAGCCGCGCATCGCCGCGCCGAACTCCTCCGGGTCCGGCAGCGGGTGGCGCCCGCCCCGGCCGGGGGCACCGGGCGGGGCCGCGAGGTCCCGGTCCAGCTCGACGAAGTGGGCGCCGGGCAGGTGCCCGGCCCGGTACTCCTCGGCCGCGGTCGGGCCGCCCGGCGCGGCACCGACCAGCTGGTAGCGCACGTCCAGCAGCACCGGCGGACGGGCGGAGGCGAGCGCCTCCGCCAGCTCGACCGCGGAGATCAGCGGGGAACCGTCGTTGTAGGTGGTCATGGCGGCCATTGTCGCGCAGCACCGCCGACCCGCCGCTCTTTGTGCGGACTTTGCCGGATTTTCCGCGCGGCCCGAGGGTTGGGCGCCCGCCAGGGTGGAAGCATCACCCTCGCGCCCGAGGTTTCCGTGCGCCAACCACCCACGAGGAGGCCCGCATTGCCCGCGGTGGAACTCCGACTGGCCCAGGGCACGCCCTGCTGGGTCAGCCTGCTGACCGACGACCTGGCCGGCGCCCGCGCCTTCTACGGCGTACTGCTCGGCTGGACGTACACCCCAGGACCCGGCCAGCTCGGCGACTACGTCCGGGCCGAACTCGACGGGGCGCCGGTCGCCGGCCTCGGCCTCTCCACCGCCACCGGCTTCCCGGTGCAGTGGACCACCTACTTCGCCGTGGACGACGCCGACCGCACCACCCAGCTGGTCCGCGAATGCGGAGGCACCGTCGCCGTCGGGCCGCTGCAGGCCGAGCGCGCCGGCCGGATGGCCATCGCCTCCGACGTGTCCGGCGCCGTCTTCGGCCTCTGGCAGGGCGAGGAGCACCTCGGCCGGGAAGCCGGCACCGAGCACGGCGGACCGACCTGGGCCGAACTGCTCACCCCCGACACCGAGGGCGCCGCCGTCTTCTACGCCACCGTGCTCGACCGACCGGTCCGGCCCGGTGCGGACGAGAGCGCGCTGCTCGTACACGGCCGGGCGGTCGCCGGCATCCGGCACCGCGCCGACCTGCGCGGCCACCCGCCGCGCTGGCGCACCCACTTCGCCGTCCGGGACGCCGACCTGACCGCCCGTCACGCCGTGGAGCTCGGCGGCCGGATCCTGGTCGAGCCGCACGACACCACCCGCGGCCGCGCCGCCCGGCTGGCCGACCCGCAGGGCGGGCACTTCTCGGTGCTGCAGACCTTCGGTTAGGCCTGCTCTCGGTCAGGTCTGCAGCCTTGGTCAGGCCTGCAGAGGCCCGGCCAGGACTGCAGCCTCGCTCAGGCCTGCGGCGCCGGTCAGGCCTGCTGCTCCTCGAAGGGCAGCACGTCCGGGGAGAGCACCGAAGCGCGGGCCGTCGCGGCGGTCAGCCGGCGGCGGTGGTGGCGGCGGCACAGCACCTCGTAGCCGACCTCGTCGTCGCGCACCGAGATGTCGCCGATCACCACCTGGGCGCCCTCGACCACCATCACCCCGCCGACCGTACGGGCGTTGTGGGTCGCCCGCGCCCCGCACCAGCACAGCGCCTCGACCTGCAGCACCTCCACCCGGTCGGCCAGTTCGATCAGCCGCTGCGAGCCCGGGAACAGCCGGGTGCGGAAGTCGGTGGTGATGCCGAAGGTGTAGACGTCGATGTCCAGCTCGTCCACCACCCGGGCCAGCTGGTCGACCTGCCCGGCGGAGAAGAACTGCGCCTCGTCACAGATCAGGTAGTCCACCCGGCCACCCGCC
The DNA here is from genome assembly GCF_055576085.1 of Kitasatospora sp. NPDC033851. Lineage (NCBI taxonomy): Bacteria > Bacillati > Actinomycetota > Actinomycetes > Kitasatosporales > Streptomycetaceae > Kitasatospora > Kitasatospora sp. NPDC033851. The sequence goes on from NZ_JBVIRL010000035.1 coordinate 17,653, forward strand.
GAGAGCCGGTGCACCACGTGCGTGTGGAAGTCGAAGTCGTCGGTCACCTCGACCGCCTCGGCCTGCAGGCCCAGCCGGCTGGAGATCGTCGCGGTGCCCGCCCGGTCGTTGCGGGTGAGGATGACGCCCTGCCGGCCGCGCGCGGCGTGGTTGTGGTCCATCTGCAGCGCCAGCGTCGACTTGCCGCAGTCCATCGTGCCCGAGAAGAACACCAGTTCAGCCATGGGTGGAGCAGGGGCCTTTCAGATCAGGGGAGTTCGGGCACGGATGAGTCAAGGGAGCGGCTCAGCCGCGGACTTCGAGCAGCGGCACGAACTGCTCGACCGGGGTCATCGAGCCGTGCAGGCCGATCATCGCGGATTCGCCGGGCTCGTTGCGGGAGGCGACGATCGCGATGTCGTCGCGCGCCGCGGCGACCACGTCGCCGATCCGGCCGTACACCCGCTCGTCCACGGCCGGGCCGAACCAGCCCGCCGCGACCGCCTGGTCCCGGGTGGCGACCCACATCCGGTCGCCCAGCACCTCGCTCCAGACCGTGTGCACGTCGGCCGCGGCCCCCGGCACCGCGTACACGTGCCGGGCCCGGCCCTCACCGCCGAGCAGGGCCACGCCAGCGCCCAGCTCCCAGTCCTCGTCGAAGTCGATCCGGTCCTCCGGCGCGATGTCGATCATGCCGTGGTCGGCCGTCACGTACATCGCCGAACGCGGCGGCAGCTGCTCGGCCAGCCGGCGGGCCAGCCGGTCCACCGCGTCCAGCGTCATCCGCCACTCGTCGGAGTCCACCCCGAAACGGTGGCCCGCGCCGTCCAGCTCGCTGACGTATGTGTACACCAGCGCCCGGTCGTGCTCGGCCAGCCAGGAGGCCGCCAGGTCCATCCGCTCCTCGCCGGTGGTGCGGCCGAGGAAGGTGCCGCCGGACAGCGCCACCCGGGTCAGCGGGGTCTGCGCGAACAGCGGGGACGAGACCTGCGCGGTCGCCACCCCGGCCTGGTGCGTCCGCTCGAAGACCGTCGGGTACGGCTGCCAGGCGTGCGGCTCGGTCGGCGGCTGCCAGCGCAGCTGGTTCATCAGGTAGCCGGCGCCCGGCACCGCCACCGTGTACCCGGCCAGGCCGTGCAGGCCCGGCGGCGTCCCGGTGCCGACCGAGGCCAGCGAGGTCGCCGTGGTGGACGGGAAGCCCGCGGTCAGCGGACGGCCGCTGCCGCCCAGCGAGCTCCCGGCCAGCGAGGACAGGAACGGCGCGTACTCGGGGTGGCGAAGCAGCAGCTCCCAACCCAGGCCGTCCACCAGGAACACCACCACCCGGTCCGCCGGGGCGATGGGCAGCGTCGCGGTGAACCCGGGAACGCCGAGCCCCGCCGCCACCGAGGGCAGCAGGTCGCACAGCGAACCGCTGCCGTACGGGGGCGCGGGGGCCGCGGCCGGGTCAAGGATCTCGAAGGCGTCGTAGCCGTCGGCAGGAACGAAGGACATGGAACCGGATTCGTAGCGTTCGGTGGCGGCGATCAGACCCGCGGGCCGTTGTCGATCGTCGCGTCGGACAGTGCCCGGGCGAACACCAGCGCCTGGGCCACCGTCTCCGGGCCGTCACCGGCCTCACTCACCCGCAGCGAGAGATCGTCGGCGGTCGCCGAGCCCGTGTAGCCGTGGTCCGCCTCGCAGTTCGGGTCCGAGCAGCCGGCCGGCTCCAGGTCCAGGCGCTGCACCGCGCCCCAGCCGATCGTCAGCACGACCTCGCGCGGAAGCGTCCCCGGCGTGTACGTCTCCGGGTTCGCCACCATCCGGCTCACCACGACCGAGCCGATCCGGTCCAGCCGGACGCTCTCCGTCGAGGTCGTCGCGAACGGCACCGAGGGGCTGCCCTCGGCCCCGGACTGCTCGTCGGTGTGGCTCACCACGAACCGGGTCGGGGTCAGCACCAGCACCGTCACGTGCCGGCGGACCTCGTTGGCGTCGAAGGTCGTCTCCTGGTGCACCAGGTAGGAGCCGATCGGCTCCGGGCCCACCGCGGACTCGACCGCCTCGGACACCAGGGCTGGGTAGTAGCCGCTGCGCTCGATCGCCGAGCGCAGGTCCTGAGTGGTGGTGGTACCGGTCTTCGCCATATCTCCATCCTGGCATGGTCCGCCGACGAAGCGGGCGGCACGGCGCCGAGCTTCGGACAACAGCGCCCGGGCAGGGCGCAACCAAGGAAGGTTACAGCGTGCTCATCGCGCGCGGGCCCAGATCGCTGCGGACCGGCAGGGGCGCGACCCGCACCCGCGCCCCCAGGATCGCCAGCCCGTGCGGGGCCACGACCACGGGTTCGAGATCCACCGAGGCGATCTCCGGGACGTCGTCCACCAGCTGCGACACCCTGAGCAGCAATTCCTCCAGGGCCGCGGTGTCCACCGCCTCCGCGCCGCGCCAGCCGAACAGCAGCGGCGCGGCCCGCACCTCCCGGATCAGCCCGGCGACGTCCTGGTCGGTGGCCGGAACCAGTCGGTGCGCCGTGTCGCCCAGCAGTTCGGCCGGTGCGCCTGCCAGGCCGAAGGACAGGATCGCCCCGACCGCCGGGTCCACCGTGGCGCCGATCACGGTGTCCACACCGCGCGGCGCCATCCGCTGCACCACCAGCTCGGCCTGCGCGGCGCCGCCGAGCAGCGCGTCCAACTCGCGGTGGGCGCGGCGCAGGCCCGGCTCGTCGGTCAGGTCCAGCCGGACGCTGCCCAGGTCGGGGCGGTGGCGCAGGTGCGGGGCGGTCGCCTTCAGAGCCACCGGGTAGCCGAGCGAGGCCGCCGCCGCGACGGCCGTCTCCTCGTCCGGGGCCGGCCGCGTCGACGAGACGTCGATGCCGTAGCGGACCAGCAGGTCGCGGGCCTCGGCGTCGGACAGGGTGATCCGGGCGCCGCCGGGCTGGGTGCGCGCGGCGATCGCGGTTCGGGTACTCAGCGCCGCCGCCACCAGGTTGCGGGCGCCGGGCTCATCGATCCGGTCCAGCTCGGGGACGCGCGCGGTCTCCTCCGCCTCGGCCGTCCGGCGGCGCCACTGCGCGTAGTGGACGGCGTTGGCGAGGGCGTGCACGGCCCGCTCGGGCGCCGCGTACGCGGGGATGCCGCCGGGGCGCAGCCGGACCGGCAGGTCGGTCAGTGCCAGGTGGGCGAGCACCAGCGGCTTGCCCAACTCCTGGGCACGCTGACCGGCTTCGAGCAGGGCGGCGGCGATCTCCGGGTCGTCGGAACCCATCGCGGGGTCGTCCTCGCCGGTCAGCCGGCCGCCCATGAAGGCGTGCGCCGAGGTGCCGATCGGCGGGATGGCGACGGCGATCACCGCGTCCACGGCGGGGTCGGCGAGGGCGACGTCGAGCGCGATCCGGAAGTTCTCGCCGGTCGCGGCGGTGGTCAGGTCGACGGGGGTCCGCGGGCGCAGGCCCGCGCCCAGCAGGGCGTCGTAGGTGAGCAGGCCGAGCGAGTCCGAGTTGCCGACCACCGCGACCCGGTCCCCCGGCGGCAGCGGCTGCAGGGCCAGCAGCTCGCCGGTGTCGTACAGCTCGGTGATGGTCGCGACCCTGATGACGCCCGCCTGTTCGAACAGCGCGTCGACGGTCGCGTCGCGCAGGCCGGTGGCGGTGGCCGGGACGGCGTGGCCGGGCGGCAGGCTGCCGGTGTGCCGGGCGCCCTTGACCACCACGATCGGCTTGGCGGCGGCCAGGCGGCGGGCGATCCGGGTGAACTTGCGCGGGTTGCCGAAGGACTCCAGGTACAGCAGGACGACCCGGGTGGCCTCGTCCTCGGCCCAGTACTGCAGGAAGTCGTTGCCGGAGACGTCGGCGCGGTTGCCCACCGAGGCGAAGGAGGAGACGCCGAGGCCGCGCTTGTGGGCGGCCTCCAGCAGGGCCACGCCGATCGCGCCGGACTGGCAGAAGATCCCGAAGCCGCCGCGGCCGGGCAGGCGCGGCGCGAGCGAGGCGTTCAGCGGGTTCGCCGGGTCGGTGTTGATCAGGCCGAAGGCGTTCGGGCCGATCACCCGCATCCCTGCCGCGCGGGCCTGGCGGACCAGGGCGCGCTGCCGGTCCCGGCCCTCCGGACCGGTCTCCGCGTAGCCGGCGGTGACCACCACCAGGCCCTGCACGCCGTGGGCACCGCACTCGGCGACGGCGGCCGGGACGGCGCCCTCGGGGACGGCGATCACCGCGAGGTCCACCGGCCCGGGGATGTCCAGAACCGAACGGTGCACCGGGATGCCGTCCAGCTCGGTGCCGGGCGGGGCGTTGCGGTTCACCGCGTAGACCGGGCACTCGGTCGGGGCGCCGCCCAGCAGGTCGCGCAGGATCGCCCGCCCGACCGTCTGCGGGGTGCGGGAGACCCCGATCACCGCGACCGAGCGCGGGGTGAGCAGCCGCTGCACCGAGCGCGCCTCGGCGCGGTGCTCGCGGGCACGCATCACGGCGAGCGAGCGGTCGGTCTGTTCGAGGCTGAACTCCAGGTGCACCACGCCGTCGGCGAAGCTGCGGCGCTGGGTGTAGCCGGCGTCGGTGAAGACCTTCACCATCTTCCGGTTCTCCGGCAGCACCTCGGCCTGGAAGCGGCGGATGCCGCGCTCCTGCGCGACGGCCGCGATGTGCTCCAGCAGTGCCGAGGCCACGCCGCGGCCCTGGTGGGCGTCCTGCACGAGGAAGGCCACCTCGGCGTCGGTCCCGGTGGCGGACGGGCGGCCCTCGGCGTCGATCCGGTCGTACCGGACGGTGGCGATGAAGTCGTCCCGGATGACGACCGCGAGGCCGACCCGGTTCACGAAGTCGTGGTGGGTGAAGCGGCGGACGTCCTTGGCGGAGAGCCGGGGATAAGGAGCGAAGAAACGGAAGTACTTGGACTGGTCCGAGACCTGCTCGTAGAACTCCACGAGGCGCCCTGCGTCGGCGGGCGTGATCGGCCGGATCCGGGCCGTGCCACCGTCGCGCAGCAGGATGTCGGCTTCCCAGTGCTGCGGATAGTCCGGTTGCTGCTCGGGGTTCGGCACCGCGGAGTCGTCCACATTCGTCAGGTTATCCGGCGGCGGGCCGGATGGCGCCGGGTGCGTGCTCACGGCAGGGCGGACAGGACCAGTGGCCGGGGTTTATGCCCCGAAAAGAAACAATCACAAGTCCTGAACGCAGCGGCCCGCAGGGGTTGCCTGCGTGCGACACTGGTCTAGACAACACGGCCGCTTCCCCCGCTCCCCGAGCACGGCCGTGACCAGCTTCACCGGAAAGGCACGTCTCATGGCCGAGCGCCGCGTCACCATCGGTTGGGCCGAGGGCCTGCACGCCCGTCCCGCCTCCGTCTTCGTCCGGGCCGTGACGGCCACCGGCGTGCCGATCACCATCGCCAAGCCCGGCGGCAACCCGGTCAACGCCGCCTCCATGCTCGGCCTCCTCGCCCTGGGCGCCCAGGGCGGCGACGAGGTCATCCTGGCCTCCGACGCAGCCGACGCCGACGACGCGCTCGACCGCCTCGCCAAGCTCGTCCAGGAGGGCCTCGACGAGCTCCCCGCCGCGGCCTGAGGCCTCGCAACCGCCCGATCGGGGTGTCGCCGGACTTCCGGCGGCACCCCGATCTGCTGTGGTCGGCCCTTCGCCCGTCGAGGTCAGCCCTTGACGCAGACGACCTGCTTGAGGTGCGCGACCACCTCGACGAGGTCCTTCTGCTGCTCGATGACCTTCTCGATGTTCTTGTAGGCGCCCGGGATCTCGTCCACCACGCCGCTGTCCTTGCGGCACTCCACGCCCGCGGTCTGCTCGGCCAGGTCCCGCGTGGTGAACCGCTTCTTCGCGGCGTTACGGCTCATCTTGCGGCCGGCGCCGTGCGAGGCGGAGTTGAACGACGCCTTGTTGCCCAGGCCGCGGACGATGTAGGAGCCCGTCCCCATCGACCCCGGGATGATCCCGAAGTCACCGGAGCCGGCCCGGATCGCGCCCTTGCGGGTCACGAGCAGGTCGACGCCGTCGTACCGCTCCTCCGCCACGTAGTTGTGGTGGCAGCTGATGACCTCGTCGAAGGTGACCTTCGCCTTCGCGAACTCGCGCCGGACGACGTCCTGGAAGAGCGCCATCATCACCGCTCGGTTGTTCTTGGCGTACTCCTGCGCCCAGAACAGGTCCTGGCGGTAGGCGGCCATCTCCGAGGTCTTCGCGAGGAAGACCGCGAGGTCGTGGTCGACCAGGCCCTGGTTGTGCGGCAGCGAGCGGGCGACGCCCATGTGGTGCTCCGCCAGCTCCTTGCCGATGTTTCGGGATCCGGAGTGCAGCATCAGCCAGACCACACCGGTCGTATCAACACATACTTCTATGAAGTGATTTCCCCCGCCGAGCGTGGCCATCTGCTGCATCGCCCGCTCGCGGCGCCACTTGACGTCCTCCGCGATGTCGTCGAAGCGCTGCCAGAAGTCGTCCCAGCCCGCCGCCCGGAAGCCGTCCAGCTTCGCCGGGTCGACCGGGTCGGTGTGCAGGCCGCGGCCGACCGGGATGGTCTGCTCGATCTTGCTGCGCAGGCCGGACAGGTCGTCCGGGAGGTCCTTGGCGGTGAGCGAGGTCTTCACCGCGCTCATCCCGCAGCCGATGTCGACGCCGACCGCCGCCGGGCAGACCGCGCCCTTCATGGCGATGACGGAGCCGACCGTCGCGCCCTTGCCCAGGTGGACGTCGGGCATCACGGCGAGGCCGTGCAGCCACGGCAGGGAGCTGATGTTGCGCAGCTGCTGCAGGGCCTGGCTCTCGACCGTCGCCGGATCGGTCCACATCCGGATCGGGACCCGGACGCCGGGTACCTCGGTGTACGTCATCGCTGAACGACCTCCATGGGTCGGGTGGTTCACGAGAAATGGGGTGCCGCGCGAAAGGATCCCGGCGGGGCTCGGGGAAGTTCAGGGGTGGGGCTCAGGCGCCCGGGGCGGCACAGAGGGAATGCGGCCTTGGGGAGCGTCGTCGTATGGCTCGCTCGACCCGCATGGTGACCGCCTCCCTTCGTTCGTCAGAGTTCGTACGTGTGTGCCGGGGATATCTATCCACGGACCGGACGGGGCCCGCAAGGGATTTAAAAACGCGTTCGGCCCGGTGGAGCGGGTGCTCCACCGGGCCGGACGGAACCGCAGCGGTCGTCAGCTGACGACGGTGACCTCGCCGATGCCGAGCGCCCGCACGTCGTCGGCGATCGTGGCGGCGTCGCCGACCAGGACGGTGACCAGCCGGTCCGGCGGGAAGGCCGCGACGACCGCCTCGGTGGCGGCGGCGGTGGGCAGTTCGGCGAGCTGCCGGTAGACCTCGGCCTGGTAGTCGTCCGCCAGGTACTGCTCGACCTGGTCGGCCAGGGTGCCGGCCACCGAGCCCGCGGTCTCGTACTTCAACGGGGCGACGCCGACCAGGAACTGCACGGCCTCGTCGCGCTCGGCGTCGGTGAGGCCCTCGGCGGCGAGGGTGCGCAGGATGGTCCAGGTGTCGGCGAGCGCCGGGGCGGTGGAGGCGGTGTCCACCGAGCCGCTGATGGCGAGCAGCGAGCGCCCGCTGCCGTCGGCGGCGGAGCGCAGCGGCTGGGCGAAGGAGCGGACGCCGTAGGTGTAGCCCTTCTCCTCGCGCAGGACGCGGTCGAGGCGGGAGGTGAGGGTGCCGCCCAGGCAGTAGGTGCCGAGGGTCTGGGCGGCCCAGACCGGGTCATGCCGGTCGGGGCCGATCCGGCCGATGAGCAGCTGGGTCTGGACGGAGCCGGGGCGGTCCACGATGACGACACGGCCGTGGTCGTCGCCGGCGACCGGGGCGTGGACGGAGGCCTCGGCGGCCGAGCCGGTCCAGGTGCCGAGGGTGCTCTCCAGGAGGGCGGGCAGGTCGACGCCGGTGAGGTCGCCGACCACGACGAGGGTGCTGGTCGCCGGGCGGACGTGGGCCTCGTAGAAGGCCTTGACGGCGGCGCGGTCGATCGACTTGACGGTGTCGGCGGTGCCGGCGCGGGGCCGGGAGAGCCGGTCGGCGGCGTCGAAGAGCTCGGCGTAGAGGGCCTTGGCCGCGCGCCGGGCGGGACTGGCCTGCTCGTGGACGATCTCGTCCAGGCGGTTGGCGACCAGGCGCTCGATCTCGGCCTCGGGCAGCGCGGGGGCGCGCAGGGCGTCGGCGAGCAGGGAGAGGCCGCGCTGGAGCCGGGAGGCGGGCACCTCCAGGGAGACCCGGATGCACGGGTGGTCGGCGTGCGCGTCCAGGGTGGCGCCGGCCCGCTCGAGTTCGCCGGCGAACTCCTCGGCGCTGAGGGTGTCGGTGCCTTCGCTGAGGGCGCGGGCGAGGATGGCGGCGATGCCGTCGAGGCCCTCGGGTTCGGCGGCGAGCGGGGCGTCGAGGAGGACCTCGACGGCGACCAGCTGCTGGCCGGGCCGGTGGCAGTGCAGGACGGTGATGCCGTTGCCGAGGGCGGTCCGCTCGGGGGCGGGGAAGGCCCACGGGCTGGGGGTGCCGGGCTGGGGCTGGGGGTGGAAGGTCATGGCGGGGACGTAGTCGGTGCTCATACGGCGGCACCCTCCTCTTCGGAAGCGGCGTCGGAGTCGGCGGCGGAGTCGGCGGCGGCGGAAGCGGCGTCGGTCTCGGCGGCGGTCGGCTCGTAGACGAGGACGGCCCGGTTGTCGGGGTGGATCCGGGCCTTGGCGACGGCCTGGACCTCCTCGGCGGTGACGTCGAGGACCTTGGGGAGGGCGTCGTTGAGCAGCTTGGGGTCGCCGAACAGGACGGCGAAGCGGCAGAGTTCGTCGGCGCGGCCGGCGACGGTGGTCAGCCGGTCCAGCCACTCGCGCTCGATCTGGGCCTGGGCGCGCTCGAGTTCCTCGGCCGTGGGGCCCTCGGCGGCGAAGCGGGCGAGTTCCTCGTCGACGGCGGCGTCGATCTGCGCGATGGTGGCGTCGCCGGAGGTCTTGACGTCGAGCCAGCCGAGGCTGGGGGCGCCGGCCAGGCGCAGCAGGCCGAACCCGGCGGCGACGGCGGTGCGGTCGCGGCGGACGAGCCGGTTGTAGAGGCGGCTGGACTCGCCGCTGCCGAGGATGGTGAGGGCCAGGTCGGCGGCGTCGGCCTCGCGGGTGCCGTCGTGCGGGAGGCGGTAGGCGGCTGTCAGGGCGCGGGAGGGGACGTCCTCGTGGATCTCCTCGCGGATCTCGCGGCCGATGGTGTCCGGGAGTTCGCCGGAGCGCGGGGGCTGCTTGCCGTCGTGGGCGGGGATGGAGCCGAAGTACTTCTCGACCCAGGCGATGGTCTGCTCGGGGTCGATGTCGCCGACGACGGACAGGACGGCGTTGTTGGGCGCGTAGTAGGTGCGGAAGAACGTCCGGGCGTCCTCCAGCGTGGCCGCGTCGAGGTCCGCCATGGAGCCGATGGGCGTGTGGTGGTACGGGTGGCCGTCGGGGAACGAGAGGGCGGTGAGCTTCTCGAAGGCGGTGCCGTACGGGACGTTGTCGTAGCGCTGGCGGCGCTCGTTCTTGACGACGTCGCGCTGGTTCTCCATGGAGGTCTCGTCGAGCGCGGCGAGCAGCGAGCCCATGCGGTCGGCCTCCAGCCAGAGGGCGAGCTCCAGCTGGTGGGCGGGCATGGTCTCGAAGTAGTTGGTGCGCTCGAAGCTGGTGGTGCCGTTGAGCGAGCCGCCGGCGCCCTGGACCAGTTCGAAGTGGCCGTTGTTGGAGACGTTGGCGGAGCCCTGGAACATCAGGTGCTCGAAGAGATGGGCGAGGCCGGTGCGGCCCTTGACCTCGTGGCGGGAGCCCACGTCGTACCAGAGGCAGACGGCGGCGACCGGGGTGAGGTGGTCCTCGGAGAGGACGACGCGCAGCCCGTTGGCCAGGCGGTGCTCGGTGATGGCGATGCCTCGGCTGGAGGCGGGGGCCGGGTTGGCCATGCGCTCGGGTCCTTCCCGTCGTCGATGTCGGGGTTCGTGTGGCGTCCCCCATTGTGGTGCAACGTGCGGGAGCCGTGTTTGTGTCCGCGCGGACGGGGTCGTTCGCCAGGGGCGGAAGAGGGCCGCTGACCGGGAGTGTCGGCGCGAGGGTCCACAATGGGGGCGCCGTGCCCTGTCGACCACACCTGGTTGACGGGTTCGGCGTCAGGACGGCACCGGCCGACCGACGACCGACCTAGACACAGCCAGCGACACGTAAGGGAGCCCCGCCGCGATGGCCCGCCGCAGTTCGCAGACCCCGCCGCCCGGAGACTTCGAGGAGCGGATCCTCGACGTCGATGTCGTGGACGAGATGCAGGGCTCCTTCCTGGAGTACGCCTACTCGGTGATCTACTCGCGTGCGCTGCCCGACGCGCGGGACGGTCTGAAGCCGGTGCACCGCCGGATCCTGTACCAGGCCAACGAGATGGGCCTGCGCCCGGAGCGCGGGCACGTGAAGTGCGCGCGCCTGGTGGGCGAGGTGATGGGCCGGCTGCACCCGCACGGTGACGCGTCGATCTACGACTCCGTGGTGCGCATGGCCCAGCCGTTCTCGATGCGGCTGCCGCTGATCGACGGGCACGGCAACTTCGGTTCGCTGGGCAACGACGACCCGCCGGCCGCGATGCGTTACACCGAGTCGCGGCTGACCGCGGCGTCGATGGCGATGGTGGAGTCGATCCACGAGGACACCGTCGACTTCGGCCCGAACTACGACGGCAGCGAGCGGGAGCCGCTGGCGCTGCCGGCCGCGTTCCCGAACCTGCTGGTGAACGGTGCGACGGGCATCGCGGTGGGCATGGCGACGAACATGCCGCCGCACAACCTGTCCGAGGTGGTGGCGGCGGCCCGGCACCTGATCAAGCACCCGAACGCCGACCTGGACACGCTGATGCGGTTCGTCCCCGGTCCGGACCTGCCGACCGGCGGGCGGATCGTGGGCCTGTCGGGGATCCGGGACGCCTACGAGTCCGGCCGCGGCACCTTCAAGATCCGGGCGACGACGACGGTGGAGGCGGTGACGGCCCGCCGCAAGGGCATCGTGGTCACCGAGCTGCCGTACAACGTCGGCCCGGAGAAGGTCATCGCGAAGATCAAGGACCTGGTCAACGCGAAGAAGCTGCAGGGCATCGCGGACGTCAAGGACCTGACCGACCGCGAGCACGGGCTGCGGCTGGTGATCGAGGTCAAGAACGGCTTCGTGCCGGAGGCGCTGCTCGAGCAGCTCTACAAGCTGACGCCGATGGAGGAGACCTTCGGCATCAACAACGTGGCGCTGGTGGACGGGCAGCCGCTGACGCTGGGTCTGAAGGAGCTGCTGGAGGTCTACGTCGACCACCGCTTCACCGTGGTGCGCCGGCGCAGTGACTTCCGCCGCCGCAAGCGCGAGGAGCGGCTGCACCTGGTCGAGGGCCTGCTGGTGGCCCTGCTCGACATCGACGAGGTCATCGCGATCATCCGGTCGAGTGACAACGCGCAGCAGGCGAAGGAGCGCCTGATGGAGCGCTTCTCGCTGTCGGACACGCAGACGGCGTACATCCTGGACACCCCGCTGCGCCGGCTCACCCGGTTCGACCGGGTGGAGCTGGAGCAGGAGAAGGCGAAGCTGACCGCGGAGATCGCGGAGCTGACCGAGATCCTGGATTCGGACACCCGGCTGCGCAGCGTGGTGTCGTCCGAACTGGGCGCGGTGGCGAAGCAGTTCGGCACGGAGCGGCGGACGGTCCTGCTGGAGGCGGGGGCGGCGCCGTCGGCGGCGCTGGCGGTGCCGTTGGAGGTCGCGGACGACCCGTGCCGGGTGCTGCTGTCCTCGACCGGGCTGCTGGCGCGGACGGCGGACGGCGAGCCGTTCGAGTTGTCGGAGAAGCGGGCGAAGCACGACGTGATCGTGTCGGCGGTGCACGCGACGGCGCGTGCCGACGTGGGCGTGGTGACGTCCGCGGGCCGGGTGCTGCGGCTGCCGGTGATCGACCTGCCCGCGCTGCCGCCGACGCCGTCGCCGACGCTGGCGGGCGGGGCCGCGGTGGGCGAGTTCCTGCGGCTGGAGGCCGGGGAGCGGGTGCTGGCGCTGACCACGTTGGACGAGTCCTCGCCGGGGCTGGCGCTGGGCACCCTGCAGGGTGTGGTGAAGCGGGTGGTGCCCGAGTGGCCGGCGAACAAGGACGAGTTCGAGGTGATCGCCCTCAAGGAGGGTGACGAGCTGGTCGGCGCGATCGAACTGCGCACCGGTGAGGAGGACTTGGTCTTCATCACCTCGGACGCGCAGTTGCTGCGCTACCCGGCGGGCCAGGTCCGCCCGCAGGGCCGTCCGGCCGGCGGCATGGCGGGCGTCAAGCTGTCCGACGGGGCGCGGGTGCTGTCCTTCACGGCGGTGGACCCGGCCACCGACGCCGTGGTGGTCTCGGTCGCCACGACCTCCGGCACGCTGTCCGACGGCGAGCAGACGACCTGGAAGGTCACCGCGTTCGAGCAGTATCCGCGCAAGGGCCGCGCCACCGGCGGCGTCCGCTGCCAGCGCTTCCTGCGCGGCGAGGACGCCCTGGCCTTCGCCTGGGCCGGCGCCGCCCCGGCCCGCGCCGCCACCGCCAAGGGCGCCCCGGTCGACCTGCCCGACCGCGACCCCCGCCGCGACGGCTCCGGCATCCCGGTCACCACGCCCATCGCGGTGGTCGCCGGCCCGGCGTAGCGGCGCACGGGGGGAGGGATGCCGCGCGGGGTGTCCCTCCCTCCGCCGTTTCCGGGGCTCGACGGCCGCGGCAGACGGTGAGGGTAGCCTTGCCCGGGTGAGCACCTGTGCGACGTTGTCGCGTGAACTTTCGGAGCCGCTGGCCGCGACGGCGGCGGTGGCGAGCACCTGGCTGCTGGTGGAGCAGAACGGGCCGTGGGGTGCCAAGGCCCTGCGCGAGAGCCATCTGGACGCGGCGCTCGGTCAGGCGCTGGAGGAGGCCGCGGCGGGGACGGGCGTGCGGGTGGCGCTGATCCGGCGGCCGGGGCGGCACGCGGACTGCCTGCCGACGGCGCGGCACGAGGTGGTCGTGGCGCACACGGTGCCGGGCCGCGGCTGGGTGCGCCGGGCGGGGGTGACGGACCCGGCGGAGCTGCTGGGGCTGGACTTCGCGGCGCTCGGCGCGGGTGACCACACGGGCTTCGGGGCGGAGCACGTCGGCGGCCCGGTGGCGCTGGTGTGCACCAACGGGCGGCGGGACCGCTGCTGCGCGCTGCTGGGCCGTCCACTCGCGGCGGAGCTGGCGGCGGCCGGGCACAGCGAGGTGTGGGAGGTGACCCACCTGGGCGGGCACCGTTTCTCCCCGACGATGCTGGTGCTGCCGTACGGCTACGCGTACGGACGGCTGACGGCGGAGAGCGCCAAGGAGGTGCTGGCGGCGACGGCGTCCGGGCACATGGTGCCGGCGTGGTCGCGCGGCTGCTCGGGCTGGGAGCGCCCGGGCCAGGCGGCCGAGCACGCGGTGCGGCTGGCGACCGGCGAGACCGGCGTGGACGCGCTGACGCTCAGCCAGCGGCCGGACGGCGCGGGCCGCTGGCTGGTGACGGTGCTGCACCAGGACGGCCGGGCCTGGGAGGTGGACGTGATCGAGTCGGCGAGCGAGCCGCCGCGTCCGGAGAGCTGCGGCAAGGCGGCGGGGACGCCGTCCCGCATGGACGTGCTGTCCGTACGGGGGATCTGACGAGGAGCCTGACCAGGAGTCCGAAAATCGGCCCGACCCGGAGTCCGAAAAGTGGCCCGACAAGGGGTCTGACCAGGGTTCCGGCAAGGGGTCCGAGCGAACGAACAGCGGCCCCGCGCCCGTGGGGGTGAGCGCGGGACCGCGGCAGCAGGGGCTCAGCCGGTGGCCTTGCCGACGAACTCGGTGGTGTACGTCTTGGACAGGTCGATCGACCCCTCCTTGCCCTTGACGTCCGGGTGGAACGCCGCGAGCACCGAGAGCACGGTCTTCGGACCGTCGGCCGGCATCACGCCGTCCGTGGTGAACATCGGCAGCGTCGCCTTGATCGCCGCCGCGTACTGGTCGGCGCCGCCCTGCCCGTAGTCGGCGGGCATCTTCGCGGCGATCTCCTCGGGGGTGTGGGTGGACATCCACTTGAGGGTCTTCACGAAGGCGTTGGCGAGCTTCTGGGTGGTGTCCTTGTTCTTCTCCACCCAGTCGATGTTCATGTACAGCGAGGACGACGGGTACAGCCCGCCGAGCGCCTGGCGCGAGCCCTCGGGGGTGCGCATGTCGTAGAGGACCTTGCCGAGGCCCTTGTCCAGGATGGTGGCGACGGTCGGGTCCGTGGTCATCCCGGCGTCGATGCTGCCCTGTTGGAGCGCGGCGATGAAGGTCTGGCCGGCGCCGACCGCGATCGGGCTGAACTCGCTGACGGCGGTGCCGTTCTTGACCGCGAGGTACTTGGTGAGGAAGTCGGTCGAGGAGCCGAGGCTGGTGACGCCGAGCTTCCTGCCCTTGAAGTCGGCGCCGGACCTGACGGCGTCGGCCTGCTTGGTGGAGACCACCTCGACCTCGCCGGGCGCCTGGGCGAACTGCACCACGGACTCGACGTTCTTGCCCTTGGCCTGTAGGTCGATGGTGTGGTCGTAGAAGCCGACGGCGCCCTGGACGTCCCCGGCGAGCAGGGCGGTGGTGGCGTTGACGCCGGCGGGCTCGGTCATCAGCTCGACGTTGACGCCGGCCTCGGCGAAGTAGCCGAGCCGCTGGGTGAGCATCGCGGGCAGGTAGATGACCTTGTCCAGGCCGCCGACCATGATCTTGACCTTGGGCCCGTCGACCTGCTGCCCGGCCGGGGCGGCGACCGCTCCGTGGCCGGCGGTGGCGGCGTCGTTGGCGCAGGCGGAGAGCGGGAGGAGCAGGACGGCGGCGAGGGCGGCGGCAGCGGCTCTGCCGGTCGGGTTGGGGCGCATGGGTGGGGGGTGCCTCTCTCTTCTTGCCGGCGGGGGGTGTCAGCGGCCGTCGCCCGCGTCGGCGGGCTTCCAGCGGAACAGCTTCTTCTCGGCGAAGGTCAGCAGCCCCTCGGTGAGCAGCGCGACGACGGCGAGGATGGTCATGGCGGCGTACACGCCGGCCGCGTTGAAGGTGCCCTGGGCGGCCGCGACGAGCAGGCCGAGGCCCTTGGTGGCGCCGATGTACTCGCCGACGATGGCGCCGATCAGCGCGAAGCCGAAGCTGACGTGCAGGCTGGTGAAGATCCAGGTGGTGGCGGCGGGGATGACCACCTGGAGGGTGACCTTGCGGTTGTCGGCGCCGAGGATGCGGGCGTTGGCGACGAGGTTGCGGTCCACCTCGCGGGCGCCCTGGAAGGCGTTGAAGAACACCGGGAAGAACACCAGCACCACGGCGGAGGCGACCTTGGAGGCCGGGCCGAGGCCGAACCAGATCAGGAAGATCGGCGCGAGCACGATGCGCGGGATGGCGTTGAGCACCTTGATGTACGGCCCGAACACGTCGGCCAGGAAGCGGATCCGGCCGAGCGCGATGCCCAGCAGCACACCACCGATGACGCCGATCACCCAGCCGGTGAGGGCCTCGTAGAGGGTGTAGCCGATCTGCTCGCCGAGCGAGCCCTGCGCGGTGCCGTGGGTGATCCACTGCCAGATCTGGTCCCAGATCTTCGACGGCTGCGAGAAGTTGAACGGGTCGATGACGTCCGTACGGGCGCAGACCTCCCAGAGCCCGAGGAAGGCGACCAGGACCGCCCCCCGGGCGCCGTAGACACCCAACTTCCGGTTGCGGGCGGCCCGTTCGCGGGCCTCGGTTCTCGTCGTGACGGCCGGGGACTTCCCGGCGACGGCGGACGCGGTCTCAAGCGGCACGACCCGCTCCTCTCTCCCGGGTGATGCGCACCTCTTCGCCGAGCGAGGCCCAGATCTCGCGGTACAGCTCGACGAACCTCGGTTCCAGCCGGACGGCCTCCACGCTGCGCGGTCGTGGCAGGTCGACGGTGAAGATCTCCTTGACGGTGGCCGGTCCGGCGGTCATGACGACGACCCGGTCGGCGAGCGCGATGGCCTCGTCCAGGTCGTGGGTGACGAAGACGACCGACGCCGCGCCCCTGGAGGAACTCGTGCCGGCCCACAGCTCCAGCAACTGGTCCGACATCAGGGCGCGGGTCTGCACGTCCAGCGCCGAGAACGGCTCGTCCATCAGCAGGATCGCCGGGTCGTTGACGAAGGTCTGGGCGAGCGCGACGCGCTTGCGCATGCCGCCGGACAGCTGGTGCGGGTAGCGGTCCTCGAAGGCGGCGAGGCCGACCCGGCCCAGCCAGTCCCGGGCCCGCTCCTTGGCCTCGGCGGCGGGCACGCCGCGGAAACGCGGGCCGGCCATGACATTGGACAGGACGGTGCGCCAGGGGAAGACGGCGTCCTGCTGGAAGACGAACCCGACCTTCGGGTCGATCCCGCTGACGGGCTCGCCGTACACCCGGACCTCGCCCTCGGTGGGCTCCTCCAGGCCGCTGACCAGGGTCAACGTGGTCGACTTGCCGCAGCCGGTGGGCCCGACAACGGCGACGAACTCGCCTTGGGCGACGGTGAGATCGAGATCGCGGACGGCGGTGTGCAGGGCCCCGGAGGGGGTGCGGAACCGTTTGGTCGCGCCGGTCAGCTCGATCGCCGGGGTTGTGCTCATTCGATCCTCCCGGGTCAGTGCTTGCCCCGGAAAGGTAGGAGCGGCCCCGGCCCCGGCGGGAGCCTTCTCCGCGTACTGCGACTTCTCCGCATAGAGGGGTGTTCTGCTCGTTTTGCTTCCGCTACAACTGCGGGGACGCGGCTGACAGAAACACGCCGGAAACGTAGGGTGTCCCGACCCCCGTGTCCCGCCCCTCCCGAGGACGCTCCCCACCCCGCAGAACCACCCCGAGAACCACCCCCGCAGACCCGCCCCTGCGCCCCCACCCCCGCAGAACCGCCCGAAGCTGCCGAGAGGAGGCCCGGATGAAGCTCCCCCACTGGCCCCGCCGGGTCTTCGCCCAGCTGCTGCTGAGCCAGACCGTCGTCACCGTCGGTGTCACCACCGTGACCGCCGGGCTGTTCCTGGCCCCGGTCAGCAGCGAGCTGGACCACGACGCGATGCAGCGGGCGCTGTCGATCGCCCAGGCCACCGCCACCGACGAGACGATCGCCCGGGCCGCCGACACCCGCGACGTGGTCACCGCGCAGCGCAACGCCGAACAGATCCGCCTGGCCACCGGCGCCAGCTTCGTGGTGGTCACCGACCTGGACGGGATCCGGCTCTCGCACACCGACCCCGGCCGGATCGGCCACCGGGTCAGCACCGACCCGGAGCCGGCGCTGGGCGGCCGCAGCATCACCGCGATCCAGCAGGGCACCCTGGGCCGCACCGCGCGCGGCAAGGTGCCACTGCGGATGACGGACGGCCGGATCGTCGGCGAGGTGTCGGTGGGCATCAGCGACGACTCGATCCGGCGCCGGCTGCTGAAGATGCTCACCGGGATCCTGCTGTGCGCGGGCGCCGGCCTGGCCGCCGGTACGGTCGCCACGCTCGCCCTGGCCCGCCGGCTCAAGCGCCGCACCCACAACATCGCGCTGGCCGACATCTCCGCGCTGCTGGTGGAGCGGGAGGCGATGCTGCACGGCATCCGCGAGGGCATGGTGGCGCTGGACGAGCGCGGCCGGATCCGGCTGGCCAACGACGAGGCGGTCCGACTGCTCGGCCTGCCCGAGGACTGCACCGGCCGCCCGATCGCCGAGGTGCTGCCGCCGGGCCGGCTGGCCGACGTGCTGACCGGGCGGATCACCGGCGCCGATCTGCCGGCCGTCCGGGACGACCGGGTGCTGGTGGTCAACCGGATGGCGACCCCCGAGCGGGGCGCGGTGGTCACACTGCGCGACCGCACCGAGCTGGAGTCGCTGGTCCGCGAACTGGACACCACCCGCAGCCTGACCGAGGCGCTGCGCGCCCAGGACCACGAGCACGCCAACCGGATGCACACCCTGCTGGGCCTACTGGAACTGGGCCGCCACGAGCAGGCGGTGGCGTTCATCTCGGAGCAGTCCGGCTCGCACGCCGTGGTCGCCGCCCGGATCGCCGAGCAGGTGCAGGATCCGCACGTCGCGGCGCTGCTGGCGGGCAAGACGGCGGTGGCGCAGGAGCGCGGGGTCCGGCTGGTGCTGGCCCCGGCGGCGCACCTGCCGGACGCGGTGGTGGACGCCCGGGCGCTGGTGACGGTGCTCGGCAATCTGATCGACAACGCGGTGGACGCGTTGACGCCGGGTGGGGGCGGCCGGGCGGAGGTGAGCCTGGCGGCGGCCGGCTCGACCCTTCTGCTGCAGGTCGCGGACAGCGGCCCGGGCGTGCCGGAGGAGCTGCGCGAGCAGGTCTTCGAGGAGGGGTGGACCAGCAAGGACGCACCCGCGCACCGTCCGCGCGGGCTGGGACTGGCGATGGTGCGGCGGCTGGTCGAACGGACCGGCGGCCGGATCGTGCTCGACGCCGGGCCGATGGGCGGCGCCCGGTTCACGGTCGAGCTGCCCGAGGCCCTGCTCACCGATCGGCTCGTGGAGGCCTGATGATCGACGTACTCGTGGTGGACGACGACTTCCGGGTCGCCGACGTGCACGCCGCGTACGTGGCCAAGGTGCCGGGCTTCCGGGTCACCGGCACCGCGCACTCGGCCGGGGAGGCGCTGGCCTCGCTGGAACGCCGCCCCGTGGACCTGCTGCTGCTCGACCACCACCTGCCCGACGAGACCGGCCTGGCCCTGGTGCGCCGGCTGCGGGAACGCCAGGTGGCCTGCGACGTGATGATGGTGACCGCCGCCCGGGACGTGTCGACGGTGCATGCCGCGATGCAGCACGGCGCGCTGCAGTACCTGGTCAAGCCGTTCACCTTCGCCGGGCTGCGGGACAAGCTGGCGGCGTACGCGCAGCTGCGGCACGCGCTGGCCGCACCGGCCCGGGAGGCCGGCCAGGACGAGGTGGACCGGCTGTTCGCGACCCTGCGCAGCGCCGCCGCCCCGGCCGGGACCCTGCCCAAGGGTCACTCGGCGCCGACCACCGACCTGGTGATGGGCGTGCTGCGCCGGGCGGGCCGGCCGCTGTCCGCCCAGGAGGTCGCCGACGCCACCGGGCTGAGCCGCTCCACGGCGCAGCGCTACCTCAAGCAGCTGGAACGGGACAGTCGGCTACGGCTGACCCTGCGGTACGGCGACACCGGCCGCCCGGAGCACCGCTACGGGCTAGCGGCTCGGGCGTAGCCCCGGTCCTGGCCGGGTGGCAGCAGTCCCGGCCGGGCCGGGTGGCAGCAGTCCCGGCTTGGTGGCACCGGGCCCGGCGCCGCAGGGCCCCGGATATGGGGGAACCCCGGCGGCCCCAGGCCCGGGGTTCCCCGGGCGCGACGGCTCAGGCCGCGCCCGCACCGGTGAGGGCACGCACCTCCAGCTCGGCGAAGCGGTCCGCGTCGGCCGGCTCGGGCGAGGTGACCGTACCGATCCAGCCCGCCAGGAAGCCGAGCGGGATGGAGACGATGCCGGGGTTCTCCAGCGGGAACCAGTGGAAGTCGACGCCGGGGAACAGCGCCACCTTGGTGCCGGAGACCACCGGTGAGAAGAACACCAGCACGATCGCCGGGACCAGACCGCCGTACACCGACCAGACCGCGCCGCGGACGGTGAACCGCGACCAGAACAGGCTGTACAGCAGCACGGGCAGGTTGGAGGAGGCGGCGACGGCGAAGGCCAGGCCGACCAGGAAGGCGACGTTCAGCTGCTGCGCGTAGAGGCTGAGCACGATCGCCGCCGCGCCGATCCCGACGGCCGCGATCCGGGCGACGACGATCTCCTGCCGCTCGCCGGCCCCGGGCCCGGGCTCCTCCGCAGCCCGGGAGGCCGCGACGCCCTCCGACGACCGGGACGCCGGGACGGCCTCGGCCCGACGGCGGCGCCCCCGGTCGCGAAGTGCCCGGGGGCGCCGCCGGGGCCGGTTGCGCCAGGCCCCGGCCCAGATGTCGTGGGCGAAGGCCGCCGAGGAGGCCAGGGTCAGTCCGGCGACCACGGCGAGGATGGTGGCGAAGGCGATCGCCGAGATCAGCGCGAACAGCACCACCCCGCCGGTGCTGCCGTTGCCGCCGCCGAGCACCAGGGCGAGCAGCGGCACGGCGGTGTTCCCGGCCGAGTTGGCGTGCCGCACCTCGGCCGAGCCGACCAGCGCGGTGGCGCCGAGGCCGAGCACGATCGCCATCAGGTAGAAGCCGCCGACCAGGCCGATCGCCCACATCGTGGAGCGGCGGGCGGCGCGCGCGGTGGGCACGGTGTAGAAGCGGGACAGGATGTGCGGCAGGCCGGCGGTGCCGAGCACCAGGGCGAGGCCGAGGCTGAAGAAGTCCAGCCGGCTGGTGAAGGTGCGGCCGTACTTGAGCCCGGGTTCCAGGTAGCGGTGTCCGGCGCCGCTGTGCTGCGCGGCCTGGCGCATCAGTTCGCCGAGGTCGCCGTGGAAGCGGACCACCAGCAGCACCGTGAGCAGCACCGAGCCGGCGGTGAGCAGGAAGGCCTTGATGATCTGGATCCAGGTGGTGGCCCGCATCCCGCCGATCGTCACGTAGACGATCATCAGGGCGCCGACCCCGATGATGGTCCAGGTCCGGGCCTGCGGGCTGTCGGTGCCGAGCAGCAGGGCGACCAGCGAGCCGGCGCCGACCATCTGGGCGACCAGGTAGAGCAGGGTGACGACGACGCTGGCGCCGCCGGCCGCGGCGCGCACCTTGCGGCGGCGCAGCCGCAGCGCGAGCACGTCGGCCAGGGTGTACCGGCCGGCGTTGCGGACGAGTTCGGCGACCAGCATCAGCACCACCAGCCAGGCGACCAGGAAGCCGATGCTGTACAGCACGCCGTCGTAGCCGTACAGGGCGATCAGCCCGGCGACGCCGAGGAAGGAGGCGGCGGAGAGGTAGTCGCCGGAGAGGGCGAAGCCGTTCTGCAGCGGGGTGAAGTCGCGGCCGCCTGCGTAGAAGTCCTCGGCGGCGTTGCCCTGGCGGCCGACCCAGAGGGTGATGCCGAGGGTGACCAGGACGACGACGGCGAACAGCACGATCGCGAGCGAGTGGTGGTCGCCGGTGGGGGCGACGGGGGGCGGGGTGGCGGTCGTCAGCACGGTCGTCACCGCGTTCCTCACCGGGCCGGTCATCAGTGTGGTCATCACGCTCGTCATCGCAGTTGGTCCTGGGTGTCCCAGCGCAGGCCCAGGGCGGCGCGGTCGCGCTTGGTCCGGGCGTTGCGGGCGTAGAGCCAGGTGAGCAGGAAGGTGGAGGCGAACTGCAGCAGGCCGAGCAGCCAGGCCACGTTGAACGGCCCGGCCACCTGGGTGCGCATCAGGTCGGGGGCGGCCGCCTGGGCGGCGACGTACAGCAGGTACCAGCCGAGGAAGCCACCGGTGACCGGGAAGACGAACGACCGGTAGCTGCGGCGAATGTCCTGGAAGGCCGCGCTGGCCTGGACCGCCCGGTAGACCTTGGTGCTGTCGGCGGCCTCCGGAGCGGCGTCGACGACCGGGGCGTCCGGGCAGATCGGCGGGACGGCGGCCCGGTCGGCCGGCGCGGCGGCGGGCTCGGCCGCGACCGGTGCCGACCGCTCCGCACGGGCGGGAGCCGTACGCGCCGGAGCCGTGCCCGCCGGAGCCGTACGGGCGGGCGCGGGCTGCGTCGGCACGGCCGATCGGCGGTGCGGTGCCGACGGCTCGAACGGCTCGGACGTGGCTCCGGACGGGACGTCGGCCGGGCTGCCGGACGGGGTGGCGGACAGGGTGGCGGCAGCCGGAGCGGCCCACCAGTCGAATCGCTGTCCCTGCCCGGGACTGCTCGTCTGCTGCTGTGGCACTGCTGCTCCTGGGCCCGGCCGGACGTTCTGACCCGAACCATGATGGGGGCCGCCGGACAGCGCCTCCGACCACCGTAGATACGTTCACTCGATGAGGTGATCGATCATCCGACAGACACTCATACGACTACTGCTGCGTACCGGTGATTCCGTGTCGGAACGCGTACGCGACCGCCTGCGCCCGGTCCCGGACCGCGGTCTTGGCGAACAGGTTGTTGATGTGCGTCTTCACGGTGGCCTGGCTGACGAACAGCCGCTGGGCGATCTCGGCGTTGGAGAGCCCCTGCGCGATCAGCGCCAGCACCTCGGCCTCCCGGACGGTCAGCCCGTCGGGCAGCTCCCCCGGCCGCACGGCGCGCCGTTCGGCCGTCGGCGCGGACCGGCCCGGCTGCTCCGACAGCCTTTCCAACAGCCGGAGTTGGACCTGCGGCGAGAGCCCGGCCGCGCCCGCGCGGACGTCCGCGACGACCCGGGCGATCTCCTCGGCGCCGGCGTCCTTGGTGAGGTAGCCGCGCGCCCCGGCCTGCAGTGCCGGGAACAGCGAGTCGTCGTCGGCGTAGGTGGTGAGGATCACGACCTCGGTCTCCGGGTGCGCCGCCCGGATCCGCCGGGTCGCCTCGACGCCGTCGCAGCGCGGCATCCGCAGGTCCATCAGCACCACGTCCGGGTGATGGCGCTCCACCAGGGCGACGGCCTCCTCCCCGTCGCCCGCCGCGCCGACCACCTCGATGCCGGGCAGCAGCCCCAGCAGCATCACGATGCCCTCGCGCACCACCGTCTGGTCGTCCGCCACCAGCACCCTGGTGATCGCCGCCGTCATGCCGGCACCCGCAGCAGCACGCGCCACCCTCCGTCCTCCGGGCCCGCCAGCAGCGTGCCGCCGAGCAGTTCCGCGCGTTCGCGCATTCCCAGCAGACCGTACCCGCTGCCGCTGCCGGCCAGCTCCCCCGGCGAAAGCTCACCCGGCGACAGCTCACCCGCGGACTGGCCGCGCGGCGGGCGGGTGTTGCGCACCTCCAGCTCCACGACTCCGTCCAGGTAGCGCAGTTCGACGGAGCAGCGGGCGCCGGGCGCGTGCTTGCGCACATTGGTCAGCGCCTCCTGCGCGGTGCGCCGCACCGCGAGGGCCGGCTCGGCGGCGAGCGGCCGGGGTGTGCCGGTGACGACGAGGGCGGCCCGCTCCCGGCCGGTCAGCTCGACCAGGAAGTCCCCGACCGGGGTGAACTCGCCGCGCAGCGCGGACAGCGCCTGCCGGGTCTCGGCCAGCCCGTCCTGCGCCATCCGCCGGGCGGCGACGACCCGTTCGCGAATCTGCTCGCGATCGGTGTCGCGCTCCAGCATCAGCCGGGCCGCCTCCAGGTGGACGAGCTGCGCGGAGAGGCTGTGGGCGAGCACGTCGTGGATCTCCCGGGCGATCCTGGCCCGTTCGGCGAGCGCCGCGCTCTCCGCCTCGGCGGCCCGCGCGGCCCGCTCCTGTTCGAGCAGTCGGCGCGCGGTGCCGCGCGCCTCGACGTCCAGCCGCAGCAGGTAGCCGAGCAGGACGGAACCGCCGACGGTGGCGGAGATACTGAGCCAGCTCGCCGGGGAAGCGGCCGTGTACGAGCCCAGCGCGGCCACCGCCGCGAGCAGCGCGGGCGCGGGCGGCAGCCGGATCAGCACCGTCACGGCCAGCCCGATCCAGAGGAAGTCGGCCAGCGTGTAGGCCAGCCCCCGGTTGGCGAGCCAGGCGGCACCGATCAGGGCGGCCGACAGCAGGTACGAGGCCGTCGGGCGCTGCTCCCGGGTGACCCGCAGGTAGAGCGCGCAGAGCGCGACGGCCGCGACCAGCCCGGCCGCCGCGGCCACCGCCGCCCAGCCGGCGTACTTGCCGTCGGAGAAGGTCCCCCAGCCGACGACGGCCAGCAGGACGATCCGACCGAACACGCTGAGGACCCGCCGCGGCCGGCTCTCGGCCTCACGCTCCAGCCCCTCGCGGGACGGCCAGCGGGTCCGGTACCACGCGGCCACGGGTGCCTCCTCGGTGCTCACGGCGGGCTCAGGGCTCACCGACGGGGGATCACTGCGGTCCTTCGACAGGGTCTCGACGAGATCACCGCAGCACGGCGGTCCGCTCGACGGGCTCCAGCATCCGGGCCCGCCAGTTCACCACGAGCGAGCGGACCAGCAGCATGACCGCCATGCCCAGCATCAGCGCGCTGCCCGACTGGTGGACGTGCAGCGCCGAGCCGATCCCGTACAGGCCGACCCGGACGGCGATCATCCCGCCCCAGGCGGCCATCGTGGCCTTGGTGCCCTTGGCCAGGACGGTGCCGTCGGCGTCCCGCCAGAGCCGGACGGTCCAGCCCCAGACGGAGCCCATCGCGAGCACCGTCACCAGTCCGGCGGCCAGCAGGGCGATCGAGAGCCCGGTGTGCTGATGGTCGATGATCTGCGGGTCGCGCAGTGCGAGCACGCCCAGGATCAGCGGCAGCAGCCAGAAGCGGCGCTCGGTGTCTAGGCGCTGGACACGCATCTGGCGCTGGACCACCGCGACCATCACCACCGCGATCACGAGGAGGTTGGCAAGGGCGCTCATCGAACTTCTCCGTCCCGACGGAAGGGCTTGTGCTGACCTCTCCGACGCTACGGACCGGGCCGTTCCCCCTGATCGGAGCGGGGGTGGACCTCGGGTGGAACGGAAAGCGCGCGGGCCCTCCACCCGTGGGTGGAGGGCCCGGCCGGACGGGGTGCGTCAGGCGTCGATGCGCGAGCGGTCCAGGGTGGCCGCCGAGTCCACGATGAACTCCTTGCGCGGGGCGACGTCGTTGCCCATCAGGAGGTCGAAGATCCTCTCGGCCTGTTCCAGGTCGCCCAGGTTGATCCGGCGCAGCGTGCGGTGGCGCGGGTCCATGGTGGTCTCGGCCAGCTGGTCGGCGTCCATTTCGCCCAGACCCTTGTAGCGCTGCACCGGGTCCTTCCAACGCAGCCCCTTGCGCTGGAACTCCAGCAGGGTGGAGCGCAGTTCGGCGTCGGAGTAGGTGTAGTGGTACTTCTCCTGGCCGCGCTTGGGGTTGGTGAGCTCGATCCGGTGCAGCGGCGGCACGGCGGCGAAGACCCGGCCCTGCTCGACCATCGGCCGCATGTAGCGGTGGAAGAGGGTCAGCAGCAGGGTACGGATGTGCGAGCCGTCGACGTCGGCGTCGGCCATGAAGATGACGCGGCCGTAGCGGGCCTGGTCGATGTCGAAGGTGCGGCCCGAGCCGGCCCCTATCACCTGGATGATCGCGGCGCACTCGGCGTTCTTGAGCATGTCGCTCACCGAGGCCTTCTGCACGTTGAGGATCTTGCCGCGGATCGGCAGCAGCGCCTGGAACTCGGAGTTGCGGGCGAGCTTGGCGGTGCCGAGCGCGGAGTCGCCCTCGACGATGAACAGTTCGCTGCGGTCGACGTCGTCGCTGCGGCAGTCGGCCAGCTTCGCGGGCAGCGAGCTGGTCTCCAGCGCGGTCTTGCGGCGCTGGGCCTCCTTGTGCTGGCGGGCCGCGACCCGGGTGCGGGCGGCCGCGACGACCTTCTCCAGCACGGCCCGCGCCTGGAGCTTCTCGTCCTTCTTGGCCGAGGTGAGGAAGGCCTTGAGCTCCTTGGCGACGACGGCGGCGACGATCCGGTTGGCCGCCGAGGTGCCGAGCACCTCCTTGGTCTGGCCCTCGAACTGCGGCTCGGCGAGCCGGACGGTGACCACCGCGGTGAGGCCCTCGGTGGCATCGTCCTTGGTGACGTCGTCCTCGGCGACGCGCAGCAGCTTGCCGGCCCGCAGCGCCTCGTTGACGGTCTTGGCCAGCGAGCGCTCGAAGCCCGTGACGTGGGTGCCGCCCTTGGGGGTGGCGATGATGTTGACGAAGGAGCGCAGGGTGGTGTCGTAGCCCGTGCCCCAGCGCAGCGCGATGTCCACCCCGAGGTGGCGGGTGACCTCGGTGGGGGTCATGTGGCCGAGCTCGTCCAGGACCGGCACCGTCTCCTTGAAAGTGCCCTCGCCGCGCAGCCGCAGCACGTCGCAGACCGGCTTGTCGGGGGCCAGGAACTCGCAGAACTCGGCGACGCCGCCGTCGTAGCGGAAGACCGACTCGTCGATCTGCTCGCTCTCGGTGAGCCGTTCGTCACGCACGACGATGGTCAGGCCGGGGACGAGGAAGGCGGTCTGCCGGGCGCGGCTGTGCAGCGTCTCCAGGGAGAGCTTGGCGTCCTTGAGGAAGATCTGCCGGTCGGCCCAGTAGCGGATCCGGGTGCCGGTGCGGGTCTTCGGCACCTTGCGGGCCTTGGTCAGCCCGTTGGCGGGCTCGAAGGGCGCGTCCGGGCTGGTCTCGGTGAAGATGCCCGGGGTGCCGCGGCGGAAGCTGATCGCGTGGGTGTGGCCGCCGCGGTCGACCTCGACGTCCAGCCGGGCGGAGAGGGCGTTCACCACCGAGGCGCCGACGCCGTGCAGACCGCCGGAGGCCGCGTAGGAGCCGCCGCCGAACTTGCCGCCGGCGTGCAGCTTGGTCATCACGACCTCGACACCGGACAGTCCGGTCTTGGGCTCGACGTCGACCGGGATGCCGCGCCCGTTGTCGCGGACCTCGACCGAGGAGTCCGGGTGCAGCACGACGTCGATGCGGTCGCAGTAGCCGCCGAGCGCCTCGTCGACGGAGTTGTCGATGATCTCCCAGAGGCAGTGCATCAGGCCACGGCTGTCGGTCGAGCCGATGTACATGCCGGGGCGCTTGCGAACCGCCTCAAGGCCCTCCAGGACGAGCAGGTGCCGCGCGGTGTAGTTGGAACCGTCGTCGCCGGCCAGCAGCGCGGACGGCACGGTCGTTTCGGCACTCACGCGGCACTCTCCTCGGTGAAGTTCTGTCTCATCGGTCACATCCGGACGGATCCGGACCAAACGCCAGTGCAGCACGCCGCACCGACATCCGTCGCTCTGCGTGCCCACACCCCTCCGTCGGGTGTGCAGCACGTCGGCCGGGCCCCGCGCAGCTTGTACGCGCTGCGCGAACAAGGACCGCGCCGGGGCGTGGGCCCCCGGGGGCGCCATCTCCTCCCGATAGCACCGGTCCTGGCGGATCGTGGGACCGGCGCAAGCTCCGGAACTGCCGTTATGCAGGCTACCGGGGCCCGGGACGGGGCTTATGCTCCAACCCGGCAGAGGATTATGCTACGCGGACCTCGGACCCGATCCCGATCGGACGTTCGAGCGGTGGACGGATCCCGGGACTCGGCACGCATGAACCACCGGCGCCCGGGGCACGTCCTCATCAACACATGCAGAATCCTCAGAGAAGAAAAGCCACGAGCGGGAACGTTTTCGGCCTGGTTGGATGTTGACCCTGGTACGACAGCTCGTCGAGCTAGAGAAGAGGCGACGTGACTACTGTTCTGACACCTGCGAGCCCGCTCACCGCGGCTGACCGCTGCGACCGATGCGGCGCCCAGGCTTACCTGCGCGTCGTACTCGCCAGCGGCGGAGAGCTGCTCTTCTGCGCCCACCACGGCCGGAAGTTCGAGCCCGAGCTCAAGAAGATCGCCGTGGAGATACAGGACGAGAGCGGCCGTCTCAGCACCAGCCCCAACGCGACGGCCACCGACGACGAGCGCTGATTCCAGGCGCCGCCACCAGCAGCCAGCGTCGAGCTGTGTCCGGTCACGCACTGCGCGCGACCGGTGAGCCGGGCGATTGACCCCCTCGGGGGCCGGTCGCCCGGCTCCGTTGTTCTCCGGACGGTTCTCCCGCGTTCACCCGCTGCGGGCTCGGTGATTCGACGCTGCGTCAGAACGTGACCGACGCATCACTCACCGCGAGGCTCGCGGCGGCTCCCCGCCACTCACAGCACCGAGTGCACCGCGTCCGCGACCGTGGACACCCGCGTGTAGACGCCCGGGTGGGCCGCCTCGGCACAGCCCGTCCCCCAGGACACCAGGCCGACCAGTCGCCCGTCGACGACCAGCGGGCCGCCGCTGTCGCCCTGGCAGGCGTCCTTGCCGCCCTTCTCCTCGCCCGCGCAGACCATGCCCCGGGCGTCGAACTTGCCGTCCTGCCCGCCCGGGTAGGCGTGCGCACAGGTCTGGTCCGGAACGATCGACACGTCCACCCCGCGCAGCACGGGCGAGTAGGCACCCCGCCCGGTGGTGTCGCCCCAGCCGTACACCTGCGCC
This sequence comes from Kitasatospora sp. NPDC033851, assembly GCF_055576085.1. Lineage (NCBI taxonomy): Bacteria > Bacillati > Actinomycetota > Actinomycetes > Kitasatosporales > Streptomycetaceae > Kitasatospora > Kitasatospora sp. NPDC033851. Next base: position 45,576 of record NZ_JBVIRL010000035.1, read on the forward strand.
CTGGTCCCGGCCGCGTACGGCGCCGTTTCGCCCGGGCCGACCAGCTCGACCACCGGCCGGGAGCCCTGGGACTCGGCGAGCGTGAGCACCGCGACGTCGTTCATGTTGGCGGCGAAGGAGTAGTCGGGGTGGATCCAGACCGACTGCACCGCCACCTCGCGGCCGGACGTGCCGCGCATGTCGTCCCGGCCGACGATCACCTTGAGTCCGGGCCGCTCCACCCGCCCCTTGCCCTCGTCGTAGAAGCAGTGCGCGGCCGTCACCACCTTGGTCGGGCCGACCAGCGCGCCCCCGCAGAACTGACCGGAGCGGCCGCTGCCGAACTGCTGGCGGCTGGCCAGCGCCACGATCCACGGGTGGTCGACGGTGCTGGCGGCGTTGCCGCCGACCACCCGGCGCTGTGCCTCGGCCGGCGCCGCCGCACCGAGGGCGACCAGCGGGACGGGTACGGCGGCGAGCAGCGCCAGCACGGCAGCCCGGCGACGGCGGTCCGCCCGGGCGGCGGCCGGGTCGGCCCGGGGCGGGACGGGGGTCGGCAGGTCAGTGCGGTCCGGCTCGGTCGGCACCGTGACTCCAGAAGGCTCGGCAGCAGGCAACCGGCACAGCGTAGGTGTTCAACTACGCTGTGCGTCCGCTTCCGGACACGCCGCCACCCGGACGAGCGACAACCAGCACCCGGACGCTGACACACCCGGGGCCGGACAGCCGTGAAGGCCCGGAGCCGTACGGCTCCGGGCCTTCACGTCGACGATCGTTATCGATCAGTCCAGGTAGTCGCGCAGCACCTGGGAGCGCGACGGGTGGCGCAGCTTCGACATGGTCTTCGACTCGATCTGGCGGATGCGCTCACGGGTGACCCCGTACACCTTGCCGATCTCGTCGAGCGTCTTCGGCTGGCCGTCGGTCAGACCGAAGCGCATCGAGACCACGCCGGCCTCGCGCTCGGACAGGGTGTCCAGCACCGAGTGCAGCTGCTCCTGGAGCAGGGTGAAGGAGACCGCGTCGGCCGGGACGACCGCCTCGGAGTCCTCGATCAGGTCACCGAACTCGCTGTCGCCGTCCTCGCCCAGCGGGGTGTGCAGCGAGATCGGCTCACGACCGTACTTCTGGACCTCGATGACCTTCTCGGGGGTCATGTCGAGTTCCTTGGCCAGCTCCTCCGGGGTGGGCTCGCGGCCCAGGTCCTGGAGCATCTGGCGCTGGACGCGGGCCAGCTTGTTGATGACCTCGACCATGTGCACCGGGATACGGATGGTCCGGGCCTGGTCGGCCATGGCGCGGGTGATCGCCTGGCGGATCCACCAGGTGGCGTAGGTCGAGAACTTGTAGCCCTTGGTGTAGTCGAACTTCTCGACCGCACGGATCAGACCCAGGTTGCCCTCCTGGATCAGGTCCAGGAAGAGCATGCCGCGGCCGGTGTAGCGCTTGGCCAGCGAGACCACCAGGCGGAGGTTGGCCTCCAGCAGGTGGTTCTTGGCCCGGCGGCCGTCCTCGGCGATGATCTCCAGCTCGCGCTTGAGCTTGGGGGCGAGCTTGTCGGCGGCCGAGAGCTTGTCCTCGGCGAACAGGCCGGCCTCGATGCGCTTGGCGAGCTCGACCTCCTGCTCGGCGTTGAGCAGCGGGACCTTGCCGATCTGCTTCAGGTAGTCCTTGACCGGGTCGGCGGTGGCACCGGCGACGGCGACCTGCTGGGCCGGCGCGTCGTCCTCGTCGTCGTCGGAGAGGACGAAGCCCTCCGACTCCTCCTCCGGGCCCTCGGCCTCGGCCTTCTCGCCCGGCGTCGCCGTCTCCTCGAGCAGCTCCTCCTCGCCGAGCAGCTCCTCGTCGCCCTTGCCGGACTTGGCGGCGGTCTTCTTGGCGGCGGCCTTCTTGGCCGGCGCGGCGGTCTTCTTGGCCGCGGCCTTCTTGGCCACGGCCTTCTTCGCCGGGGCCTTCACCTCGGCGATGCCGACGGTCGCCCCCTCGACGGTGATGTCGGCGGAGACGGTGGGAACCGGGGCCGCGGCGGCGGCCGCGACGGCCGGAGCCGCGACGGGGGCGCCGGGGGCGATCCGGACGGGCGGCTTGGTCGGGGCCGCCGGGCTCCGGGTGGTGACAGCCTTGGTGGCGGTGCGCTTGGTGGGGCTCTTGGCAGCAACGCTCTTGCGCTTGGCGCCGGCCGGTTCGGCCGCGCTGACCATGAGGTCCACCCCCTCCTCAATCAGCACCTGGTTGAGGCTGCGCATGACGTTCTTCCACTTGGTGACCGGGATCTGGTCCGCCTCGAACGCCTGGCGCACGTCGTCACCGGCGATCTGCCCCTGGGCCTTGCCCCGCTCGATGAGCGCCAGCAGAGCCGCGGACTCGGCGATCTCGGGGGGAAGCGAACGGGATGTGCTGGCCGACACGAACAACCTCTCGGACGATGAGTGGACTCGAACCCGTACCGGCCGCCCGAGCGGGCGGGGAAGGAAATCGCGCGTCGGACGCGCGGTGTCGATTCCGACCGACTCGGGCTTGAGGACTGGGTTTGCAGGACGGCAGCAGCGCCGCGGACCAACACAGCATTCTGACATGTTGGAGTATTCCGGAGCTGCTCCCGCTCAGGAGACATCGCTGCTACTCGTCAAGTGTTACGCATGGCCTTCGTGTCGCGGGTCACACCACTCGGCGGCCGCGGCCACGGGGCCGGGTTCCATCATCGCGCACTCGCGCCGAAAGCTTTTGTCATGGCCTGGGCGGACGTCGTTGTCTGGGCGGATCGTGGCAGCCACGGCAGATCGTGGAGGCCTGGGCGATCCGGTCCTGCGAGAGCCGTCCGGGCCTCCGCATGCGGAGGCCCTCCGGCTGCGCCACGCGGTGCGGCCGGAGGGCCTCGGCGGAGCGGACCGCCGGGCCAGGCGCCTCCGCTCGTCGGAACAGCCCGCTCAGTGCTCCCGGGGCGCGGGGACGGACGGCTCGACCTCGGGGTGGACGGTGAGCAGCGCCCGCATCCCGACCTCGGCCGCGGCGCCGTCGCCGGCCCCCAGTGCGTCCACCAGCCGGGCGTGCAGGCTGACCGAGGACTCGGAGGGCCGCTCGCACGAGATCGCCGGGCCGCCCGAGACGTGCAGGGCGCAGCCGACGATCCCGGACAGGTGCTCCAGCATCCGGTTGCCGGCCATCTGCAGGACCAGGCCGTGCAGCTCGGCGTCGGCCCGGGTGTAGGTCGAGAGGTCGGCCTGGGCGGCGGCGTGGCCCATGATCTCGACCAGTTCGACCAGCCGCTGCTGGACGTCCTCCCGGCCGTGGCCGGCGGCCAGCCGGGCGGCCAGCGGGTCGATCGCCCAGCGGAGCTCGAACAGCTCCCGGCGCTGCTCGTCCCGCTGCGGGCCGAAGGCACGCCACTCGATGATGTCGGGGTCCAGCAGGTTCCAGTCGCCGACCGGGCGGACCCGGGTGCCGACGTTCGGCCGGGCGCTGACCAGGCCCTTGGCCTCCAGCACACGCAGCGACTCGCGGACGACGGTCCGGGACACCTCGAAACGCTGGCCGATCTCCTCGGGGACCAGCGGGCGGTCGGCGCCGAGGTCACCGGAGACGATCATCTGGCCGAGCTGCTGGACCAGCTGGCCGTGCAGGCCGCGACCGCGGCTGCTGGTGGTCTTGCGGCCGACCCGGCCGATGTCGGACTCGGCGCCCTCCCAGCGGGGCGCCGGCGGGGCCGGCCGGTCGGCGTACGAGAAGCGGTCCAGGTCGCCGGAACCGTGGATCGGCCCATCGGCGGAACGGGCGGGGGTCATGGTGGGGTGCGCAAGGGTACTCACGCCTCATTTGTCGGCGATCGGCGGGCGCGGCTTGAGAATTCTCGTGAAAAGCACACGAAAGGGTGATCGCCCGTGACTGGATAATTGACTTCTTATCAGGAAGAACCGCTCATTACGGTCACTGCTGGTCGATCTTGGTTCTTCGGGGTGCCGACGCCCCACCGCTTGCGGCGCCGGGCCCTACCGGTCGCCGCGCCGGGCCCTACAGCGCACGGCGCCGGGCCTGGACGAGCAGCGCGGCGAGCAGCAGGACGGCCGCGGGGGCCCCGACCGCCGCGAGCAGCGCCGGGTCCGTCAGCGCCGCGCTCCCGGCCGCCGCCTCGTGCGCCCCGCCGTACACCCAGCCGTAGGCCCACTCGATGCCGGACTGGAACGGCAGCAGCTCGGCCGCGCGCACCGGCCACGGCCGGCCGGTCCGGCGCAGCAGCAGGGCGACGCCGGACTCCAGCAGCGGCGGCAGCGCGCACAGCAGCAGCACCCCGGCGGCGGCACTGCGGGTCAGCGACGCGGTCAGCACCCCGGTCCAGGCGGCCACGACGGTCAGCAGGACGAACGCCAGCAGCGCGGCCGGCACCCCGTGGCCGGCCACCAGCGCCAGCGGGGCGAAGACGCCCGGCAGGTCCGACAGCCCGGACAGCCCGGCGCCGCTCACCGCCCCGGACAGCCGCTCCGACAGTGCGCCGGGCTCCGTCCAGGCCGCCACCGTCACCCCGCCCGGCAGCGAGAGGTGCACGGCCACCGTGTCGAGCAACAGGGTGGCCAACGCCAGCAGCGCCGCCACCGGGCCGACCACCAGCAGCTTGGCCAGCAGCAGCCGCACCCGGCGCGGGTACGACACCAGCGAGGCCGGCAGCCCCGGGTGGCACACCTCGTGCCCGTACGAGAGCGCGCCCAGCACTCCGGCGCCGAGGGCCGCGAACGGCAGCGGGATCAGCGGGACGGCGGCGGTCAGCAGCCGCACCCCGGCGAGCGCGGCCAGCGGGCCGTCCGGGGTCTGGCTCGCCAGGACGGCGGCCACGGCGGCGTCACCGAGCAGGACGCCGGCGAGCAGCAGCCAGGTGGAACGCAGGCCGCGCAGTCGGCGCAGTTCGTAGGCCAGGACAGGCACGGTTCACTCGCTCCGGTGGTCGTCGGTGGTGGCGGGGGCCGAGGCGGCGGTCGCGCCCGAGGCGAGGCGGCGGAGGCGGACGGTGTCGTCGGTGAGCAGGTCGGCGTTCTCACGGCGCCCCGGCGGCTTGGACCGGACGGCTTCCCCGGCCGGGGCCGGGTCGTCGCGGAAGAGCCGGTCGACAGCGACGGTGGGGGCCGACTCGCCGTGCACGGTGCGCTCGGCGGGCCGGTTGCGCTCGGCGGGCCCAGTGCGCTCGGGGGGCCGGTTGCGCTCAGCGGGCCGGTTGCGCTCGGCGGGCCGGCCGGGGTGGGCCGACGTGGCCCGGGGACCGGGCGTGGCGAGGACGGGGAGGCCCGCGGCGACCACGGCGACGGGCAGGGCGCGGGTGGGCAGGAAGGCGTCGTCCTGGGGGCGCGGCGCCCGGCGCTGCGGGGTGGTGGCGGCCTCGGAGTCCGGCTCGGTGGCCCGCGCGACGGCCGGGTCGGCGCATCGCGCGGCAGCCGGTACGGCGACCGGGTCGGTGTCTGCTGCGTCGGCCGGGGCGTCCGGGGCGGGTCCGGCGGCCGGCGGCCCTGCGGGCTCGTGGACCGGCTCGGGGCTCGGTTTCCGGGCCGGCTCGGGGCTCGGTTCGGCGTCCGGTACCGGGCGGACCCGGAGGTGGCCTGAGCGGCCCGAGGCGACCGGCAGGACGACCCGGGGAGCAGGCTGCTCGACCACCCGGTCGGCCAGCTCGTGCAGCAGGATCCCGTGACGGTAGGCGAGTTCGCCGATCTCGGTGCGGTCGACGCCGGCCACCGCGAGGCCCACGCTGCCGTCCCGGCGGACCTCGGCGCCCTGGCTGACCAGCAGGTCCGCCAGCCGCGCCATCTGCGGCCCCCGCACGGCCACTTCGGGGCTGAGCCTGGTCCGCCGGAACTCCGCGACCGGCTGGTCGGCCACCAGACGGCCGCGGTCCAGGGTGACGACCCGGTCCGCGAGCTGCGAGGCCTCCTGCGGGGTGCGGGTGGTCACCAGGACCGTGCCGCCGGCGACGCCGAACGAGCGCAGGAAGGAGTGGAACCACTCGACGTTGCGCGGCGACAGGCCCTCGGTCGGCGCGTCCAGCAGCAGCGTCCCGGGGTCGCCGAGCAGGGCCGCGGCCAGGGCCAGCCGGCGGTGCATGCCGGGCGAGAAGACGCGCAGCCGCTGCCCGGCGACGGAGGCCAGCCGGGTCTGCTCCAGGAGTTCGTCGGCCCGCCGGGCCGGGACGCCGACGGCCGCCGCGAGCATCCGCAGGTGGCCGCGCGCCCTGCGGCCCGGGTGCCCGGCCACCGCGGCCACGCCCTCGCCCGGACCGGGCAGCAGTACGCCGACCTCGCGCTCGGGGCGCCGGAGCCGGCGGTAAGGGTGGCCGTCGAAGAGCGTGACGCCCTGGCCGCGCTCGAGTTCGAGCATCAGCCGCAGTGCGGTGGACTTGCCCGCGCCCTCGGCACCGAGCAGTGCGGTCACCGCGCCGGGCCGGGCGTCGAAGGTCAGGTCCAACACGGCGGGCGGAGCGCCCTTGCGATAGACCTTGGTCAGTCCGGTGATCTGGATCATCGCTGGCTGCTCCCGTGCCCTCGGCCGACCCGCTCGACGCGGAGCGGGACCGTGCCCGCACGGCCCCGCGCCAGCACACTAGGGGGCGGCGGCGGCGATTCCGGGCATTGCGGGAGCGGAACGGGGCCACCGGCCGCCCACCTCACCCGATCAGGGGACAATCCGATCCTGGGGTTCCCTGCCGCGCACCCGGTGCCGCCGGCTGCAGGCCTGCCGGGCGGCTAGTCCGAGATCCAGGGCAGCGGCGGGAGGTGGTGGTCGCTGCACTCGCCCGTGAACTCGTCGACGGCGGCCCTGCCCTGGTCCGCGACCCTCCCCTGCTGGTCCTCGTGGGAGGTCAGCCGGTCCTGCACCGGGCCGACGCTCAGGAGTCGGGGCGGAGCATGGGCGGGTTGAGGGCGGACGCGCCGCCGGCGGTGAAGAGCTGGGCCGGGCGGCCGCCCTGACGGGTCGTCGTGCCGCCGGAGGGCAGCAGGAAGCCCGGGGTGCCGGTGACCTTGCGGTGGAAGTTCCGCGGATCCAGCACCACGCCCCAGACCGCCTCGTAGACCCGGCGCAGCTCCCCGACCGTGAACTCGGTCGGGCAGAAGGCGGTCGCGAGGGAGGAGTACTCGATCTTGGAGCGGGCGCGTTCCACGCCGTCGGCGAGGATCAGCCCGTGGTCGAAGGCGAGCGGGACGCCGTCGGCCGGGCTGTCGCCGAGCAGCTCGCCGACCGGTGCCCAGCGGGCGCTGCTGGCGTCGCCGCCGGCCCGGGGCGTCGGCAGGTCCGGGGCGAGCACCAGGTAGGCCACGCTGACCACCCGCATCCGGGGGTCGCGCTGCGGATGGCCGTAGGTGGCGAGCTGCTCCAGGTGGGCCCCGGCCGCACCGGGGCCGACCGCGTCGTGGCCCGGGGCCGAGTGCGCGCGCAGGCCGGTCTCCTCGGCCAGCTCCCGGGAGGCGGCCTCGGCCAGGCCCTCGTCCGGGCGGACGAAGCCGCCGGGCAGCGCCCAGTACCCCTGGAACGGCGGCTCGCCGCGTCTGACCAGCAGGGCGCAGAGCGCGTGGTCGCGCACCGTCAGCACCACCAGGTCAACCGTGACAGCGAACGGGGGGAAGGCCGACGGATCGTAACGCGACATGGCGACGATCATAGTCGTCTCTCTGACGATAAGCACAGGCCTTGCGCCCGGCCCTCCCGAGGCCGTCGGCCCGCCCGCCCGGCACGGTTCGCGCACGGGCGGGCGGGGACTCCCGGGCCGAAGTCGCCGAAGCGGCGCCACCGGCCCGGGGCGGGCCGGCCCGGGGCGCGCGGTCAGCGGGCGACGAGCTGCAGGTCCGCGGAGGCCTCCTCGACCATCGCCACCCCGATCCGGCTCACCCGGACCGAGAAGGGCTCGCCCGCCACCCGCAGGCCGGTCAGCTCCAGCTCGCCGAGCGGCGCGGTGCTGGCCGGGCGGACCAGGACCCGCCCACCCGGCACGTCGGGCCGCACCCCGGCGAGGGCGAACACCGCGTGCGCGGCGCCGGCTGCGGAGACCGCCGCCGGGCGGCAGGCCGCCGGGTGCGGCACGGGCGGGCAGCCGGGGGTGCGCTGCTCCCCCGCGTACATCTCCGGCAGCCGTCCCTCGAAGTGGGCGGCCGCGGCGAGCAGGCCCTCCAACAGGGTGCCGGCCTCGTTCTCGTGGCCTGCCTCCGCCAATCCGGCGATCGCCAGCGCCGTCTCGTGGACCCGTACCGTGCCGCCGCGGTGGCCCAGCGGGTTGAAGCGGGGGGACTTGGCGCTGAGGGTGCGCAGGCCCCAGCCGCTGTCCAGCTCCGGCGCGACCAGACGCTGGGCGAGCAACCGGGTCTGCTCACGGTCCAGTAGGCTCTCGTGCCGGTCGCCGTCGACGGCGAGCCCGGTGTCCAGCAGGTGCACCAGGCAGGAGGCGACTGCGGGCAGCGGCTGGCCGCCCGGGGCCAGCCCGGCGGCGGGGCGGCCGCCGGAGAGGTCGTCGATCCAGAACCGCTCGCGGAAGCTCCCGCGCAGCTCGGCAGCCCAGCTCCGCCAGCCCTCGGCACCCGGCCGTCCGAAGGCCTCCAGCAGCTCGGCGCCGTGCAGGGCGGCGCGGTGGGCCTGCGCCTGGACCTCGGCGCGGGCGGCGACCGGGTGGGCGGAGCGCTCCTCGGTGGGGCGGCTCAGGTCGGTCACGAAGCCGTCGACCAGTCCGTCCCGCAGGGCGGCCAGGGCCCGCTCGGCGGCCGGGAGCAGCTCGGCGACCTCCGCCGTGGGCAGGCCCCAGCGCCAGGCCTCGGCCAGCACCGTGACGAACAGCAGGGTGGCCTCGGTGGCGGTGCAGGTGGGCGGCAGCTCCGGGCCGCCGTGCCGCAGGCCGCCGGGCAGCAGGCCCTCGGTGCGGCCCGGGGCGGGGGCGAGCTGCTGACGGCGGGCCAGCGCCCGGAGGGTGCCGGCGGCCAGCCGGGTCCCGAGCGGCAGGGTCAGCCGGGCGGCCCAGAGCGCGTCGGCCGGGGCAAGGCCGAAGCGCCAGGGCGCGCCGGAGGCCGGGTAGAGGTCAGTCGGACGGTCCGGGTCGGCGAACAGCAGTCCGCCGAGAGCGTCCAGGGAGCGGGAGACCAGCGGGGCGACCCGGGAGTCGTCGCTGCGGACCTCGGGCTCGGACCAGGGCAGCGGGACACCGGTGCCGCGCCCGCCGGGTGGGCGCGGGCCGGTGGCGGCGCTCTCCAGCTCGGTGCGCAGTTCGACCGACCAGCGGGCGCCGGGCTGGACCTCCAGGTCCCAGCGGAGCACCCCGGCGCCGGCCAGTACGGCGTGCGGAGAGGGCTTGGCGCTGACCACGGCGCTGTGCGCGGGGCCCGTCCAGCGCAACCCGGCGGACTGCACCTGGCCCGGCAGGTCGGGCGGGCGGTGTCCGGCGGCGATCTCGGCGACCGGGCCGAGGTCCGTGCCGACGGCGATCTCCAGCGGCAGCCGTGCGGGCCGCGGGCCGGTGTTGCGCACGACGACAGTCTCCACGCCGTCCGCGTGGCGCAGCCGCTCGACGGTGAGCGCCGGATCCGGGTCGAGGTCGCCGGGGATGCGGACGGCGCCGAGGAAGCGAGCCTGGGCGGTGCTGGTCAGGGCGCCCTGGAGCGGCAGCGGCTCCATGCCGCCCAGCCGCAGCTCCATCCGGGCGAGTGCCCGGACACCGTTGCGGTAGAAGCCGTGCAGGCCGTGGCCGCGCAGCTGGCCGTCGGGGCCGGAGGCAGCCATCGCCGGGGCATTGACGCAGATCACCGCGTGGTGGACCGCGGGGGGCTGCGGGCGCGGCGCGGCGGTGGGCCGACCCGAACCGGCGGGTGCGCCCCCGGGGCCGGTCGGCGGGACCTGGTCGGGGCGCCCGACCGGTCTCGGCGCGCCGACCACGCTCTCGGCCGGCATGGCCTGTGGTGGCCTCATGGCGGTCACCGGACTCTCCTCCCCTCGGCGGTCCGGTGGCCGGGTCAGGCCGGTGGGCCGCGAGCATGCTCGATCGCGTGCTGATGGTGCCGGGCCGGCGGGGTTTCCCGTCGGCGGGTGTGCCGTGTCTGGCCGTACCCGGTGGCGGGTCGTACCAAGCGGTGCTCGGTACCGGGCCGGTACCGGCGCGCCGCGCCGTCGCGTCGGGCCCGCCACCGCGCCCGACACCCCGTCAGGTCCGCCATTCCGGCCCGCCGGTGACGCCCTGCCGCGTGGCCCGCGCCCGTCGGGCCGGCCGGTCCCCTCGCGGCGACCGGGCCCGGTACCGCGCGTGGCCGGCGGTCGCCGTGGGGCCAGGGGCGGCCGGGCCGGGCCCCGGTCGGTCTCCGTCCGGCGCAGGGCCCCCGGGGTGAACGCCGCGCACCGCCGCCAGGTCACGCCCCGCCCGAAGCGCCGCTGGTCGGGACCGCCCCCGCCGGGCGGTCGTGCCGCGTCCGTCGGAGCATCACCGGGACCGCGCCACGGGCCCGTCGCCGCCTGCGGCCGAGGCCTGGTTCCGGGCGTTCCTGGCTGTCGTCCGCACCGCTCGGACCGGGCGTCGGCCGGGGTCGGCCGCCCGGCCGGATGGACGGGGACGGTCGAACCGGCGCTCGATCGCCGCCAGGATACGGTGCGGGGGTCGCGGCCCCCGCACCCGGTGATCCCGTGAACCGCGACACCACCGTTGTGACCAGCAGAGACCGAGGAGTTCCATGTCCACCGTCAGCCGGCTGCCCGGGATTGTCACGACCGACCACGTCTTCCAGGTGCCCCTCGATCACGCCGCCCCGCAGGGCGAGCAGATCGAGGTGTACGCCCGGGAGGTGGTGGCCGCCGGCCGCGAGCGGGACGACCTGCCATGGCTGCTCTTCCTCCAGGGCGGGCCCGGCGGCAAGGCCGCCCGCCCGCTCAGCCGGGACTCCTGGCTGGAGCGCGCCCTGGACGACTACCGGGTGCTCCTGCTCGACCAGCGCGGCACCGGGCGGTCCACGCCCGCGACCCGGCAGACCCTCGCCCGGCGCGGCGGCCCGCAGGATCAGGCGGACTACCTGGCCCGCTTCCGCGCGGACTCGATCGTCCGGGACGCAGAGCTGATCCGCACCCGGCTGCTCGGCGCCGACCGGCGCTGGAGCGTGCTCGGTCAGAGCTTCGGCGGTTTCTGCACGCTCACCTACCTCTCCATCGCCCCCGAGGGCCTGACCGAGGCCTTCATCACCGGAGGCCTGGCCGGCCTCGGCAGTTCGGCCGACGACGTCTACCGCGCCGCCTACCCGCGCGTGGCCCGCAAGAACGAGGACCACTACGCCCGGTTCCCGCAGGACGTCGAGGCGGTGCGGCGGATCGCCGCCCACCTCGCGGACGCCCCCGCGACCCTGCCGGACGGCGGGCTGCTCACCGTCGAGGCGTTCCAGGCCCTCGGACTGCTGCTTGGCGGCGGCAGCGGCTCCGGCGTCCTGCACTACCTGCTGGAGGAGGCCTGGGTGGAGGGCGCGGCCGGGCCCGAGCTCTCCGACACCTTCCTGGCCGGCGCCCAGGCCCAGCTCTCCTTCGCGGGCGGCCCGCTGTACGCCGTGCTGCACGAGTCGATCTACGGCCAGCGGTCGGTGGACCAGGGCGGCACCGCCTGGTCGGCCGAGCGGCTCCGCAAGGAGTTCCCGCGGTTCGACGCCCGGGCCGCGCTGGAGTCGGACGCGCCGGTGCTGTTCACCGGGGAGATGATCTACCCCTGGATGTTCGACACCGACCCCGCGCTGCGCCCGCTGAAGGAGACCGCGGAGCTGCTCGCCGCCCGCACCGACTGGCCCGACCTGTACGACCGGGCGCGCCTGGCCGCCAACGGCGTACCGGTCGTGGCGGCGGTGTACCACGACGACATGTACGTGGACACCGCCGACTCGCTGGAGACCGCTCGCGCGGTGCGCGGCCTGCGGACCTGGATCACCAACGAGTGGGAGCACGACGGCCTGCGGGCGAGCGGCGGCAAGGTGCTGGACCGCCTGATCAAGATGGCGCACGGCGAGGCGTAGCGGCCGGCAGACCGGTACGGGGCGGGGGCGGGCGGCTCAGTGGGCACGGCGGCCTCCTCTCGCCGCCCGCCGGACCCCGCGGCACCGGTGCAGGCCGCTCCCGGCGCGGGTGCCGGCGGGCGCGCACTCCGCCGCACGGCCGAGCCGCAGGCGCCGGACGGGCCGCTCCCCGGCCGGCCGGGCGCACCCGGGCGCCGCAGCCCGTCCGGGCGCGGACAGCAGGCCCACCGGCCCGGGGGTGCTCCCGTCCGGCGCCGGTGCCGGTGCTGGTGCCGGTGCCGGTGCCGGTGCCGTGGACGCGCCCTTCCGGCGGCCGCCCCGGCGACGTCGGCGGGCGCGGGAGGCCGGGCCGGGCCGCTCACCGGGGGCCTCGCCCGCCGGAGCCTCGGGTGCCGAGGCCTCGGGTGCCGGTCCCGTGCCGTCGGCGGGCGGCGGCCGGTCGTCAGCCGGGGCCGACGCGGGCGCGTGCTGCTCGCGCCGCCGACGCTGGGCCTCGACGGCGGCCAGCAGTGCCCCGGGCGTCATGCCGTCGTTGAGCGACTCGTAGAGCAGTTCGGCCAGCAGGTAGTCCGGGGCGAGCCGCAGGACGTGCCCGAGTACGACCCGGGCCGTCGCCGTGTCCCCGGCGACCCAGGAAGCCCAGGCCAGCAGGGTCAGCGGAGCCACCGCGCAGCTCTCGTACGGCGGCACGGCGCGCCGGGCGAGGAAGCGCCAGAGCCGCTCGGCGGGGGCCAGCTCGGCGGGCCGGGCGTACTCGACGCCTCGGTCCCGGACGATCCGGTCGCGCAGGGCGAACAGCAGGCGGGCCGTCCGGTCCGGGTCGAGCTCCCGGGCCCCGGCCGCGAACTCGGCGACGGCCTGGTCGAGCAGCCCGATGCCCTGCTCACGGGAGAACGAGCCGACGGCCGCCTCGGCCCGGACGAGCGCCTCGCGGTGGACGTCGTCCTCCGGCGGGCCGATCGGGACCAGCCCGCCGATGATCGCCTTCCGGCTGCCGCGCGGCACCAGGCCGGCGACCGTCGCGGCGGCGGCCGCCGGGCCAGGACCGGGACCGCGCCGCACCGGGTTGCCCGCCTGATCGCAGCACTCGGTGCCGCGGCAGAGGAAGGACCACCAGCGGCCGTCCGAGACGCACAGCGACTCCTTGACCACGACGCCCCGACGCCCGAAGGCCGCCCGGAGGTCGTCCGCCAGCGGCCGCAGGCCGTCCACCACCGGCGGGGCGTGCGGCGCGCCGGGATCCTGGCAGAGGTAGAGGAGCACCTGGAGCGGCCGGGTGCCGTGCCGCTCTGAGAGGGCGACCAGCAGGGCGGCCGCCTCCTCCGCGGCGGCCGGCCACTGCGCGGGCGAGTCCGGCAGATCCGCCCGGATCACCCCGGCCTGGTGCAGGTCGGGGCCCTGGAGACCGACCGCGACGATGCTGTCGTCGGGGTAGAACCCCAGGAAGTAGGGCAGCAGCTCGGCCATGTCGGCCGGACCGCGCATGACGACCGGCCGGTGCTCGGAGGCCGGGCCGAGGGACAGAATGACGTGTTCGTTGTTCATCGCGTTCATGGCCGCAAGAGTGGACGCAATCCGCGGACGACGCCGAAACCGTCTTCTTTCTGTGGATAACTCCGCCTCCAAATTTCCCTTAACTCATTCGGAGCAAGCGACACTCCCTCCGCAGGGTGGATTTTGTCCGCCGTTCAGCGGATCAGCGGATGAAATACATCCCGCCTCCCCCTCCCGCCCACCCCGGCATTCGCCGCTTGTCGGCGGTACGGGGTTACATGGACGCCATGCAGCAGCCCGAGACCCACATCACCGCCACCGCCGACCGCGCCGAGGTCCGGGCGCGGGCCGAAGCCGTCCTGCGCGAGCTCGCCGGCCCCGGCGCCGCCCTGCGCGAGGACCAGTGGACGGCCATCGAGGCCCTCGTGGTCGACCACCGCCGCGCCCTGGTCGTCCAGCGCACCGGCTGGGGGAAGTCCGCGGTCTACTTCATCGCCACCGCCCTGCTCCGGGCCCGCGGTGCCGGGCCGACGGTGATCGTCTCGCCGCTGCTCGCCCTGATGCGCAACCAGGTCGAGTCGGCGGCCCGGGCCGGAATCCACGCCCGCACCATCAACTCGGCCAACACCGACGAGTGGGACGAGGTCCAGGCCGAGGTCGCCGCCGGGAAGGTCGATGTCCTGCTGGTCAGCCCCGAGCGGCTGAACAACCCGGACTTCCGCGACCAGGTGCTGCCCAAGCTCGCCGCCTCCACCGGCCTGCTGGTGGTCGACGAGGCCCACTGCATCTCGGACTGGGGGCACGACTTCCGCCCCGACTACCGCCGGCTGCGCACCATGCTCGCGGAGCTGCCGCCCGGTGTCCCGGTGCTGGCCACCACCGCCACCGCCAACGCCCGGGTCACCGCGGACGTCGCCGAGCAGCTCGGCACCGGCACCACCGACGAGCACGCCCTGGTGCTGCGCGGGCCGCTCGACCGGGAGAGCCTCACCCTGGGCGTGCTGGCCCTGCCCGACCCGGCGCACCGGCTCGCCTGGCTGGCCGACCACCTCGACCGGCTGCCCGGCTCGGGCATCGTCTACACCCTGACGGTGGCCGCGGCCGAGGAGGTCACGGCCTTCCTGCGCGAGCGCGGCTTCCCGGTGGCCTCCTACTCCGGCCGCACCGAGGACGCCGAGCGCCGCACCGCCGAGGCCGACCTGCTGGCCAACCGGGTCAAGGCGCTGGTCGCCACCTCCGCTCTCGGCATGGGCTTCGACAAGCCCGACCTCGGTTTCGTCGTGCACCTCGGCTCGCCCGGCTCGCCGATCGCCTACTACCAGCAGGTCGGCCGGGCCGGGCGCGGCGTGGACCGGGCCGAGGTGCTGCTGCTGCCCGGGCGCGAGGACGAGGCGATCTGGCGCTACTTCGCCTCGCTGGCCTTCCCGCCGGAGGAGCAGGTGCGGCGCACCATCGACGCGCTGGCCGAGGCCGGCCGCCCACTCTCCACGGCCGCCCTGGAGCCCCGGGTGGACCTGCGCCGGGCCCGGCTGGAGACCATGCTCAAGGTGCTCGACGTGGACGGCGCCGTCCGCCGGGTCAAGGGCGGTTGGACGGCCACCGGGCAGAGCTGGGCGTACGACACCGCCCGCTACGCCAAGGTCGCCGCCTCCCGGGAGGCGGAACAGCGGGCGATGCGCGAGTATGCGGCGGGCACCGGCTGCCGCATGGAGTTCCTGCGCCGGCAGCTGGACGACGAGCAGGCCGTGCCGTGCGGGCGGTGCGACAACTGCGCGGGGCCGCTGCACACCCCGGACGTCTCCGCCGAGACGCTGGCCGCCGCCCGGGCCGCGCTCGGCCGCCCGGGCGTGAGCTTCGAGCCGCGCCGACTCTGGCCGACCGGGATGGACGCGCTCGGGGTGTCGCTCAAGGGGCGGATCCCGGCGGGCGAGCAGGCCGAGACCGGCCGGGCGCTTGGCCGGCTGTCCGACATCGGCTGGGGCAACCGGCTGCGCAGCCTGCTCGCCGAGCAGGCGCCGGACGTGCCGGTGCCCGGCGAGGCGGTGGACGCGCTGGTGGCGGTCCTCGCCGACTGGGCCCGCGGTCCGGGCGGCTGGGCCGGGCCGGCGACGGCGGAGGGCGCACGGCTGGAGCGGCCGGTCGGCGTGGTGACCATGGCCTCCTCGACCCGCCCCCAGCTGGTCGGCAGCCTCGGCGCGCGGATCGCCGAGATCGGACGGCTGCCGCTGCTCGGCCGGATCGAGTACGCCGGCGGGCTGCCGCCGCACGGGGCCCGCAGCAACAGCGCCCAACGGCTGCACTCGCTGGCCGGGGCGCTGGTCCTGCCGCCGGAGGTGGAGCAGGCGGTGGCGGCGGCCGCCGGGCCGGTGCTGCTGGTGGACGACCTCGTCGACTCGGGCTGGACGGTCACCGTGGCCGCCCGGCTGCTGCGCCGGGCCGGGGCGGGCGCGGTGCTGCCGCTGGTACTGGCCGTGCAGGGGTGACGGGGCGGCAGAAGGCCGTCGAGGGAACAACGGCCTTCACTCGAATGGCCTAACGAAAAGGATCAAGCCAAGCGATTTCGATCACACCGGTCGACGGACGCGGGAAAGGAGTGGTCACCATGCCGACGACGGCTCACCTCGCACTTCGAGCGTCACGGATCAAGACGCTGCGGCATCCCGACCGCGCCCGGGCGACAGTGGAACATATCCGGCAGACCATGGGCTATCGGATGGCGTTCATCATTTCATCGTTGCCGCTCCACCCCCGATGCCCCGAGAATTGGGAGGTACCCGAAACTCGGTCCGCCGGACCCACGCTTCGGCGTACCCAGGCACCCGTCTGCCCACGGGTCAGGAAGGAGGATCGTGATCAACGGTATCGACCGAGGTCCACATCCCCTCTCCCGGAGTTCGGTGCCCAGACGGGTGCTGGACCTGGAGACCTGGGCCGCCTCGGGGATCCCGTTGCTGCGCGACCCCCGCGAGTTCGTCCTGGAGCTGCACCAGCGCCACCTGCCCCAGCCGGGCACGGTCGTGGTCGGCGTCCTGGACGCGCTCCACCACCTGGCCGCCTCGGCCTCCTTCATCCCCTGGCCGCGCGACACCGACGGCTGGCAGCACCGGAACGCCCTGCTGACGCACCTGCGCCGGATCCTCCCGCACGACCTGCGGCTGCCCGAGCCGACCCGCACCGCCGTGCTGCTGCGCTGCCGCGACGGCGCGCCCGGCTGGACGGAGCAGGACGGCGCCTGGATGTGGGCGCTGCGGGACGCGGCCGGGCTGCACGGGCTGCGCTGCGGCGCGTACCTCGGGCTCACCCCGGCGGGCTGGCAGGTCCTCGGGGACGGGCGGAGCGGACGAAATCCGCATGCGGGTTCGTGGACGGACGGGCCGGTGCACACCGTGACGGAGCTGCCGCCCCGCTCGGTGCTCGACGCCCCGCACGGCCAGCGCACCCGCCGGCCGGCGGTGGAAGAAGCCGAACACGGAGGCGACGCTCAGCGCTCCCCGCAGTCCGAGCCCCCGTGGATCCCGGCGCGGGCCGCGACGGCCGAGCCGACCCGCCGTACCGGAACCCGCTGACCCCGCCGAACCCGCCGGACGTACGGTCACCGAGCACGGATCGATCCGACGGGACCACCGGCGCCCGGGTCCGACGGGCACCGAGCGTGCAGGCCCCGCCGGGCACCGAGCGGGCAGGTCCGATGCCCCGGCATCGCCTGCCGCCGGAGGGGCTCCGGACGGGCTCCGGAGCCGCGCCCGCCCGCCCGTCCCGGGACGGATTTCGGGCCCGGCACCGTACGGCACCGGGCCCGGAACGGAAGGGCTGCGGTCAGACGTGGACGGGGTGCCCGGGCGCGGCTGCGGCAGCCCCGGCGGTCGTCGGGCCGGCCTCGCCGCAGACCACCAGCAGGGCACTCGCGCGGCCGAGCGCCTCGGTGTACGCCTCGGCGGCCAGGGCGGGCGTTCCGCCGTTGACCACCAGGACGACCACCTCGCGGTGGACCGGACGGGTCAGCGCGGCGTCCGCGTAGAACACGTCCCCGCCGTCGGCGAGCTGCGCCCAGTAGCGCTCCTCGCCGAAGGACAGCTCGTGCCGCTGCCAGGGGTGTGCCTCGCCGACCGTCAGCACCAGGATGTCACCCGGGTCGCGGCCGGAGTCCAGCAGCTGGTCGATCGCGTCGTCGGCGCGCTCCACGGCCTGGGCCGGGGTGGCGGCGATCCGCCGGACCTCCACCTGCGGCGCGGTGGCGGCCGGGCGGCGCGGCGCCGGACCGGGCTTGGGGATCAGCCCCGGCGGACCGGGCCGGGCGGCGCGCGGCGGGGCCGGGCGCGGAGGCGCCGAGCGGGGGCCGGGCACCGCAGCCGGGGTGGCGACGGTGGTGGGTGCGGTGGCGGGTGCGCCGCCGGTGGCAGGCGCGTGGAGGGCTTGTGCGTCCGACTCGCGGGGGAAGGGAACGCCGGGGCCCGGGAGGCTCTCGTGAATCTCCGGCTCCTCGGGGAAGACAGGCATACCCGGATATCTATCAAATGCCGGTCGAACGCGCACGGGCGCCCCACCCTTTGGGCACCGAACACCCACGGCCCCACCCCGGGCAATTCCAGACGGACTGTCAGAAACCGAGCGTCAACTGTTCGTCGGCGGATCCCCGAGCCTCGCCCGTGCCTTCCCGAACGCGCTTGAGGTGACGCCACTTCGACAGTCCGTCCATGTACGCCCAGGAGAGCCGGTGGTGCTCGGTGGGGCCGAGTTCCTCCAGCGCGGCACGGTGCACCGGGGACGGGTAGCCGGCGTTGTCGGCGAAGCCGTAGTCCGGGCACCCCTCGCCCAGTTCGCCCATCAGGCCGTCGCGGTGGACCTTGGCGAGCACCGAGGCGGCGGCGACGCAGACGCAGGACTGGTCGCCCTTGATCACCGTGCGTACCCGCCAGGGGCCGCCGAGGTAGTCGTGCTTGCCGTCGAGGATCACCGCGTCGGGCTCGACCGGCAGCGCCTCCAGCGCGCGGACGGCGGCCAGTCGCAGCGCCGCCGTCATGCCGAGCTCGTCACACTCCTGCGGCGAGGCCTGCCCGAGGGCGTACGCGGTGACCCAGTCGGCGAGGACCGGGGCGAGGGCACGGCGACGCAGTTCGGTGAGCAGCTTGGAGTCGGTCAGCCCGTCCGGCGCCTTGCGCAGGCCGGTGACGGCCGCGCCCACGGTGACCGGTCCGGCCCAGGCGCCGCGCCCGACCTCGTCCAGGCCGACGACGATCCTGGCGCCGGCCCGGCGGAGCGAGCGTTCGACGGAGTGCGTCGGCGGGACGATGGGCATGGCGGCTTCCGTTCAACTGGGGCAGCCTCCAGCCTAAGCCCGCCCTGCGGCCGCCGGATCCGCCGCCCTCGCTGCGGGAAGGCCCCCGGCAGCCACGCCCGCACATGACCGAGCATGACCGAGCACGCCCGGGCCCGCCCTCAGACGCGGATCATCGGCTGCAGCACCTCGTCCACCAGCCTGACGGCGAAGTCCGGCCCCAGGTCCCGGAATCCGCGGATCTTGGCCTGGTAGAGCAGCATCGCCGGGATGACGTCGGCCACGAGCGGGGTTGCCGCGCCGGGCCGCATGTCCCCGCGCTCGGCGCCGCGGCGAAGGATCTCCAGGATGGTCTGCGTGGTCGGCTCGATGACCCGGTCGTTGATGAAGCCCTTGAAGACCTCGGCCCGCTCCTGGTCGATCTCGGCCATCAGCGCATGGAGGGCGGCGCCTGCCCGGGAGGTCAACGCGGCCGTGAACGCCTCGATGAGCTGCAGGAGTTCGTCGCGGGCGGACCCGAGGTCGGGGGTGTCGTAAGGGCGTGGAAGAGTGGCGTCCAGGGCGTCGATGACGAGTTCGTCCTTGGACGCCCAGCGCCGGTAGAGCGCGGCCTTCCCGGTCCGCGCCGCGCCGGCGACCCCTTCCATCGTCAGCCGCGCGTATCCGCCGGAGGTGAGCTGGTCGAGCGCGGCCTCGAAGATCGCGTTCTCCAGCTCTTTCCCCCGCCGCCTCCCGGGCCGCGCCAGGGCCTGATGGGCGGCCCGCACCCGGCAGAGGGCCGGCTCCGCACCCCGGCCCGGAGCAACCGCACCCGCCTCGACGCCCGAGGCACCCGAGACGCCGGAGACGCCGGGGCCGCCGCCCGGGGCACCGGAGCTGCCGCCCGAGGCGCCCGTGGACCGCCCCGGCGACCGACCGGACCGGTCCGCCACCAGTCGCCGCACCAACCGTTCCATCGCCACCATCCTTAAGGAACGCTTGCGTTCACAATCCAGCCCAGGATATCGTCCGGATTAGTGAACGATCCCGTTCCTTCCCGGTCTGCGCAAGGGCGCAGCGCCGCATCCGGACACCGGCGGCCCGCCGAGTCCAGAGCACCACGCACATAGCCAGCAGGGGGCACATTCGTGGCTGTCACCGACACGCTCAGCAAGACCTCACCACCGCCCGGCGCGAAGGGGCACGGCAAGGGCATCACCCTGGCCGTCATCGCGGCCACCCAGCTCATGGTGGTGCTCGACGCGACCATCGTGAACATCGCGCTGCCGCAGATCAAGGACGCCCTGAACTTCTCGACCACCGACCTGTCGTGGGTCATCAACGCCTACACCCTGACCTTCGGCGGGCTGCTGCTGCTGGGCGGTCGCGCGGGTGACATCCTCGGCCGCCGCCGGGTGTTCATCTTCGGCACCCTGCTGTTCGGCCTGGCCTCCCTGCTCGGCGGTTTCGCGCAGGACAGCGGCCTGCTGCTGGCCGCCCGCGCGCTCCAGGGCATCGGTGGCGCGATCTGTTCACCGACGGCCTTCGCTCTGATCGCCACCAACTTCGAGGAAGGGCCGGAACGCAACAAGGCGTTCGGCGTGTTCTCGGCGGTGGCCGGCTCGGGCGCCGCGATCGGCCTGCTGGCCGGCGGTCTGCTCACCGAGTACCTGAACTGGCGCTGGGTGTTCTTCGTCAACGTGCCGATCGCGATCCTGATCGCGATCGCCGCGCCGCGCTACATCGCCGAGTCCGAGCGCCACCCGGGCCGCTTCGACCTGCCCGGCGCGTTCACCTCGACGCTGGGCCTGGTCGGCCTGGTCTACGGGTTCATCCGGGCCGCCTCGGACGGCTGGTCGGACAGTGTCACGCTCGGCTCCTTCGCGGCCGGCGCGATCCTGCTGGCCGCCTTCCTCGTGGTCGAGCGCCGCACCGACCAGCCGATCACCCCGATGCACCTGTTCGCCAACCGCAACCGCACCGGCGGCCTGGTGATGATGCTCTGCCTGGCCGCGGCCATGTTCGGCATCTTCTTCTACGTGGTGCTGTTCGTGCAGGGCCCGCTCGGCTACAGCCCGCTGATGGCAGGCGTGTCCTTCCTCCCGATCAGCGTCTCGATCATCATCGCCGCGCAGATCGCGTCCAACTTCCAGGCCAAGTACGGCCCGAAGCCGTTCATGGCGGGCGGCGCGCTGCTGGTCACCATCGGCCTCAGCTGGCTGACCCAGATGGGCAAGGACAGCGGCTACCTGGACGGGGTGCTCGGCCCCACGGTGATATTCGGCTTCGGCATGGGCCTGATCTTCGTCCCGGTGATGCTGCTCGCCGTCGCGGGCGTGCCGGGCGAGGAGACCGGCGCCGCCTCCGGCCTGCTCAACTCGATGCAGCAGATCGGCGGTTCGCTCGGCCTGTCGATCCTGACCACGGTCTTCGCGCACTACGCCACGGCCGAGGCCGCCACGCAGCTGCCGAAGTTCATGCAGAGCGCGAGCCCGGATCAGCTGGCCTACCTGCAGCAGCACCACGAGTTCCCGCCGCGCACGGACGCCGCCAACACCGTCCTCGCCCATGGCATTTCGCACGGCTTCATCGTGGGCGCGGCGCTCGCGGCGGTCGCCCTGGTGGTCGCGGTCTTCGTGATCAAGGCCAAGGCCAGTGACCTGCCGAGCGGCGACTCCGCCCCCGTCGCGATGCACTGACCCGGGATGCACTGACCCCGGGATGCAATGACCTGGGGATGCACTGACGCCGCAAGGCGCAGACCCCGGGACGACGCCGGCACCACAGCGAGGGCCGGTCGGGAGCGAACTGCTCCCGACCGGCCCTTGCCGCTCTCCCGAACCGTCCCCGACTACCAGGCCGCCTCGTACGCCAACCCCGCCCGGTCGCAGGACCCGCGGCCGACCATCGGCGAGTCCACCGGCGGCCGCTGAGCCAGGATCTGCCGGGCCCGGGCGACCGACACGCTGGTCGCGTACCAGGGCTGCGCCTCCCGGCCCAGATCCTGCCCGATCAGCTCCAGCGCACAGCTCCGCTGCGGTTCGGGCAGCCGGTCCAGGGCGGGCACCGCGTCCGCCGAGAGCTGGCGGACGTTGCGCAGGTCGATGGCCGCGGTGTGCGGGTCGGCCCGCAGCGCCCGCTCGTACCGGGCGACGTTCTGGTCCGCGACGATCGCGTCCGGGCCCATCAGGCCGTACACCGCGACGGTGAGCATCCCGCTGAGGACGACGACGCGCGGCAGCCAGCCGGTGCCGCGGGTCAGCCCGGCGGTGATCAGCAGTAGGAAGACGACGCCCAGCCAGACCTCGACCACGAGCACCCAGAGCCGCAGCTGGGTCAGCCCGGAGGCGTCCACGTAGAACCACATCCGGCCGAGTGCGGAGGCGACCACGGCCAGCGCGAGCACGCAGAGCAGCCCGAGCAGGATCCGTGCCACCCGGCGGTCGGCGGCGGTGGTGCGCGGCGCCCAGCGCTTGGCGACCGCCACCACGACCAGGGTCAGCACGGTGATCACGCTCAGCTGCCAGAAGCCTTGCCGGGCGTACTCGGAGCGGCTCATCCCGGTGTTGCTCAGTACGGCGTCCGCTCCGCCGAGCACCACCACGGCCTGGACCACCGCGAAGACGCCGAACATCAGGTTGAGCGCGACCAGCGGCAGCGCCCACTCAAGCCGTCGCCGTTCGCGGCCCGGCCGGATCACCGTCCGGTCCCAGCGGCGCGGGCCGGCCGCGATCCGTGCGAAGCCCAGCGCGGTGAGCGTCCCGAGCACGAACAGCACCCCACGCGCCGGGAGTCGGCCGAGGTCGAGGTCCGGGCTGAGGTTGCCCAGCAGGTCCGCCATGGCGGCGTCGGCGCTGGCGAACAGCAGGCCGAAGACGGTCAGCAGGACGGCGGCGACCCCGAGCGCCTTGAGCACCGGGACGACCCGGCCGCGGCCGGGCAGCGGGCGGCCCTCCATGCTGATCCAGGCCCACCCCACGGCGGGCAGCAGCTGCCAGAGCAGACCGGGCAGGGCGAGCAGGACGCCCGGCCACCGGCGCCCGCCGTGCAGGGCCAGCGAGGCCAGGCCGAACGCGCCCCCGACGGCCAGCAGGGTGGGCCAGTCGGCGACCCACCAGGCCGGGACGGAGAGCAGGGCGAGGGCGAGCAGGCTCCAGGCTGCCGTCCAGGGCCGGATCCGACGGCCTGCCTCCCGGGCGGCGAAGCCGGCCCCGACGGCGGTGGCGGCGCCGCAGATCAACAGGTTGACTCCCAGACCGTCGTACAGCAGCCAGGCCGTGAGCAGGCCGCTGAGCAGGGCGGCCAGGACGACCCGGGGCGTGGCCCCCGCCCGGCGCTCGGGGTCACTGCGGCGCAGCCAGCCCGCCCCCGTCGGCCCGGGCGCGCCGGGCGACCGGCGGGAACCACCCGCGCCGTACGGACCACCCGCGCCGTACCGACCATCCTCGTGGTGCGGACCACCCGCGCCGTAGGGACCAGCCGGGCGGTACGGGTCCCAGGAGCTGTCCGGTCCGGCCGGTTCCTGCGGACCCGAGGCTTCGTGCGGCCCGTCCGGGTTCTGCGGCCCCGGCGCGGGTGGCGGATCGGCCGAGGCGGGCGTGGACAGACCGGACATGGGTCCCCCTCAGTGGTCGGTGGGCATGCGGAAGCCGCCCTCGGGACAGTCCGCCGGCGGGTGCGCTCAGCGCCGCCGTCGCTGCCGACTGTAGACCATTCTGAACGAGTTCAAAAGTTGGTTCTGAACGTGTTCAGAACCTGCTCGCCACCGGTTGCTCCCTCGACACTCCCTCGCCGCCCATCGAGAGCCCATGGAGAGCCCGTCGATGCCCCGTCGATGCCCCGTCGATGCCCCGTCGATGCCCCATCGGTGACACCCCGTGGGCTACCCCTTCACCGACCCGGCCAGCAGCCCCCGGACGAAGTACCGCTGCAAGCTGAAGAACACGATCAGCGGCACGATGATCGACAGGAACGCCCCGGCCGTCAGCAGCTCCCAGCGCCCGCCGAGGGAGCCCGACAGCTGGGCCAGCCGCACCGTCA
The DNA here is from genome assembly GCF_055576085.1 of Kitasatospora sp. NPDC033851. NCBI lineage: Bacteria > Bacillati > Actinomycetota > Actinomycetes > Kitasatosporales > Streptomycetaceae > Kitasatospora > Kitasatospora sp. NPDC033851. The sequence continues at coordinate 69,324 of NZ_JBVIRL010000035.1, forward strand.
TCGGCGCCACCTCCGGCGTGCCGCCCGCGAAGGTCAGTGCGACCAGCAGGTCGTTCCAGACCCACAGGAACTGGAAGATCGCGAACGAGGCCAGCGCCGGGGCGCTCAGCGGCAGCACGATCGAGCGGAAGATCTTGAAGTGCGACGCGCCGTCCACCACCGCCGCCTCCATCAGGTCGCGCGGCAGCTGGGCGATGAAGTTGTGCAGCAGGAACACCGCGAGCGGCATCGCGAACATGGTGTGCGCCAGCCAGACCGGCGCGTAACTGCCCTTCAGGTCCACCGCCGGGATCAGCGTCAGTGAGCCCAGGTGCGCGCCGCTCGAGAACAGCCGTAACAGCGGGATCAGCGCCATCTGGAGGGGCACCACCTGGAGCGCGAACACGGTGAAGAACACCGCATCGCTCCCCCGGAACCGCACCCAGGCCAGCGCGTAGGCCGCCATCGCCGCGAGCACCAGCGGGAAGACGGTCGCCGGGACGCTGATCGCCAGCGAGTTCACCATGAACGGCACCAGGCCCGTGGAGGCGCCGGAACCGCCCTCGAACAGCACCGAGTGGTAGTTGCCGAGGCCGAAGTCCGGGTGGAGGAGGGCGGTCCACCAGCCGCTGGAGGTCACGTCCTGCTTGGGCCGCAGCGAGGTCACCAGCAGGCCCAGCGTCGGGATCGTCCAGAGCACCGTCATCGCGATCACGAACACCGAGGCCAGCGGGCTGCCGAAGGCCTTGCGGACCGGATTACCGGGACCGCCCGCCACCTTCGGGGACCCACCGGCCACCTTGGGGGACCCGCCCGCCACCTTCGGGGCCCCGTTCGGGACGGAGGTCTTCCGCAGCGAGATCTTCCGCATCGGGGTCACCGCACCTCACGTTCCTTCCGCAGCTGGACGATGTTGTAAGCCACCAACGGCAGCACCGCGAGGAAGAGGATCACCGCGAGGGCACTGCCCCGCCCCGCGTTGAACTGCACGAAGGACTGCGAGTACATCTCGTTGGCGAGCACCTGGGTGCCGAAGTTGCCGCCGGTCATGGTGCGGACGATGTCGAAGGCCTTCAGGGTGATGATCATGACGGTGGTCAGCACCACCATCACCGTGGTGCGGATCATCGGCACGGTGACGTACCAGAACAGGCGTACCCCGCTCGCGCCGTCCAGCCGGGCCGCCTCCACCACCTCGTCCGGGATCGCCTTGATCGCCGCCGACAGCACCACCATCGCGAAGCCGGTCTGCACCCAGACCAGCACCGCCATCAGCAGGAAGGTGTTCAGCGGCTGCGAGAGCATCCAGTTCGGCGGGTCGTCCCAGCCCACCGCGACGGCGAGTCGGCTGAGCAGACCGATCTGCGCCTGCCCGGGCCCACGCGACTCGTAGACGAACTTGAAGATGATCGAGGCGCCGACCAGCGAGATCGCCATCGGCATGAAGATCAGCGACTTGTACACCGACTGGCCGCGCATCCGGTCCACCAGCAGCGCCAGCACCAGCCCCAGCCCGGTCGCCGCCAGCGGTGCGACCACCAGCCACAGCAGGGTGTTGAGCAGGACCGTCTGCACCGAGTCGGTGGTGAGGGCCCATCCGAAGTTCTCGCCGCCGACGAAGCGGGTGCCGTCGTCGTTCTGCAGGCTCAGGTAGACCGTGCGGATCAGCGGCACCACCAGGCCGACCGCCAGCAGCAGCACCGCCGGGCCGAGGAACACCGCGACGGCCAGCGGACGGGCCAGTCGGCCGCGGGCCCGGCCGGCGGCCAGGAAGACCACCAGCAGGATGCCGAGGAATCCCGCGACGGCGCCGAAGGTGTTGCCGAACTTGACCGCCGCGTCGCCCCAGGAGCCGACCGCCAGTCTCTCGGTGGCCAGCTTGGTGGCCAACTCGGTGGCCACCGCGGCGGCGGGTGACGGGGATCCGGATACGGACATGGCTGCGCGTCCCTTCGGGTGCGGTGGGAAGGGGAGTGCGGTGCGGTGGGAAGGGGAGTGCCGGTGGAAAGGGGGGTGCCGGCGGGAGGAGGGTCAGGCGGGAGGAGGGGCGGGGGGGGGGGGGGGGGGGGGCCCCCCCCCCCCCCCCCCGGGGGGGGGGGGGGGGCGCCCCGGGGGGGGGGGGGGGGGGGGCGGCGGCGGGGGCCCCG